>NZ_BAABHG010000001.1:344298-829484 GCF_039541975.1 Amycolatopsis samaneae | reverse complement strand
TGGCGTTCCGCGCCAGCATCGTCATGTGCGTATACGCACCACCACCCGAGACGTCACCGCCCTCACCGAACTCGTCCGACCCACGCTGGTTCGCCTGCCCCCAGAACACCGGCTTCTTGTGAAACCGGCTCTCCGGCGCGATGTAGGCCTCGATCCCGATGATCGGCGTGATCCCATGCTTCTTGGCCTGCTGATAGAACTCGTCGCCGCCGTACATGTTCCCGTGGTCGGTCATCCCCACCGCCGGCATGTCCAACCGCGCCGCCTCCGCGAACAACGGAGCGATCTTCGCCGCACCATCGAGCATCGAATACTCGGTGTGGACATGCAGATGCACGAAAGAAGCCACGGGCGGCACGCCTCCTGGTTGTACAGTCATCCCGGCCAGCGCATTGGAACCGAGCCAGGGCAACGGTGTCCAACAACAGACACGCGCGGGAACACAACCAGTGGTTGTCAGAGGAGGTAGGGATGGAACTGGACCTCGGCGCGGTCCGCGCGTTCGTCGCGGTGGCCGAGGACCGGCACTTCGGCGACGCGGCCGTCCGGCTCGGGCTGAGCCAGCAGGCGATCTCGAAGCGGGTCGCGAAGCTGGAGGCGGAGCTGGGCACGAGCCTGTTCCACCGGACACGTGCCGGAACGGATCTGACCGTCGACGGTGAACTGTTCCTCGGCTACGCCCGCGCGCTGCTCGGTCTGGCCGACCAGGCGACCGGGCTACTGCTCAACCGTCGCCGCGCGCTGCGGGTCGACGTGCTCGGCACCCGGCTGTCCACGACCGAGCTGGTCCGGAAGTTCCACGAGGCGAACGAGGACGTCGCGATCGACATCGTCACCTCGAACGGGCTGCGCAGCGCCCGGACCACGCTCCCCGGCGGGCAGGTCGACGCCGCCTTCGCCCGGGTCGTCGGCGAACTCGGCGAGGCCATCGAGCACACCCTCGCGCACCTGGACCACATGCAGGTGATCGTCGGCCGCGGGCACCGTTTCGCCCGGCGGCGGCGGATCCGGCTGGCCGAGCTGGCGGGGACGACCGCGTGGATGCCGAACAACGGCGGCGACAGCGAATGGGCCGACTACTACCGGGAGTTCTCGCGCGAGTTCGACGTCGAGATCGATGTCTCCGGCCCGAACTTCGGCTTCGAGCACCTGCTCGACGTGGTGGGGAACTCGGACGACCGGCTCAGCTTCGTGGGTGAGGGGGTCCGGGTCCCCTGGCACCCGGACATCGTGCGGATCCCGCTCGTCGACCCCACGCCGGTGTTCCCGCATTCACTGCTGTGGTACCGGCACAACCGGCATCCGGCGCTGCCCCGGCTGATCGAGCACGTCCGGCGGGGCTATGTCCCTTATGACCCCGGGCGGCACTGGCTCCCCGAACCCGATCGCCCGGCCGGGTGACGCGTGACCAGGGGGCCGAGCGGGGCACGTGGGCCCCGCTCGGCTCGCCCCCCGACGTCAGCGGTTGTCGCCGAGTTCGGCGTGCATCTGCGGCTGGTCGTCCTGGTCGTGGGTGAGCGCGTAGTGCTCGACGCCGTTGAACGCCTTCGACGCGACACCGAGGATCTCGTCGTACGGGTTGACACCGACGGCCTTGTGCGCGGTGCCGCCGGCCAGGCCGCCGAGCGCGCTGCTGAAGATGCCGTGGACCGCGGCCGCCGGTTTCGCGACGGCGCTGATGAGATTCCGGGGAATCTCGGCGAGGTCGGCGTACCGGTCGGTGAGCGCGGTCCGGACCATCGCGGTGAACGGCTCGTAGAAGCCGGGCGGAAGGATTTCGTCCTTGTAGAACTTGAGCGCCTGCCGGGTCATGAACACCCCGTCGTCGGTGTGCTGCCACTCCTTGTCCCGCTCGGCGTTCCACAGCCGCTCGACCTCGTCGGCGTCCTTGGGCAGCAACCACTTGTCCGGGGTGCCGAGATAGTGGTTGACGTAGTGCCAGGCACACATGAATCCGCGTGCGTCGTCCCGGGAGACGTGCACACCGAGGTGATCCATCGCCTGGAGGATCTGGGTACTGAAGACACACGCGGCGCCGGTGGTGTACTTCTGCGAAACCGGCTCGCCCCATTTGGCGTAGTCCCACACGCCGCTCTTCTTGTGCAGTTGCCGGACCGACGCGTGTACCAGGCGGACCTTGGTCACCGTCGAGGCCAGGGTCCCGTCCCGCATGGCGTTCTTGTCACCCATGCCGATGAACAGCCGCGAGGACTGCGACAACCGGCGGCCCGGCCCCTGTACCCCGCCCAGCCGTCCGGTGGAGCGGAGCGTGAACGCCCCGGTCGGGGACAGGTAGGTGCCGATGAGGCCGACGGTGCCCTGCAGCATCGAGGCCACCCCGTGGTGGTGCGCGAAGAACCCTTCTGCCGCCGCGACGTCGGCCTCGCTCCAGTCCGGTGGCGGCGCGGCCGCCTCGTGCAGGAAGTCACGCAGCCGCTCGGGGAGATCCGACTTGTCCTGGACGGTGTTCAGGGTCCCGATGGTGCGGAACAGGGCGTTGACGCCGTCGACCTCCCCGTTGTCGATCAGATCGGAGACGAGCGCGTCGGCGACGGGGTCACCGACCTTGCTCGCGGCGTCCAGTTCCTCTGCGATCGAGACCAAGGTCAGTGCCATCGTCGGCTCCGTTTCTCAACGCTCGAATGTTTCGCTGGCAGTCTCGGAAACAGGAAGGCGACCGTCGCGCCAGGGGCGGTTTCCCCGGCGAATCCACTCCCGCGGCGCGTGCTGCGCGCCACGAACCCGGCCGAACCCTCTGGGTCCCGATGCTCCCACCGGACACAGGAGATCCGCGATTCCCTGATGTGATGACAAGCGTTCTCGCGCCGGTGTGCTACTCCGAATATTATTCGCGTGGGCCCGTTATGAAATATGCTCGCTTCCTGGGTTCACCATTTCCGAGTCGCCATTTGCCGATCGGGAAACCACGGTCGGCAAAGATGCTTCCCTCATTCGTGCGGGGACTCACTCCGGCAGACCAATTTCCGGGATCCGGCCTTTTCGTACGGTCACGCGAGGTGGCTCAGCGGCGCTGCCGTGCCCGCTGCCCGGCGCGGCGGAACACCACGAACAGCAGCCGCAGCCCCACCAGCGCGCTGATCACCAGCAGGTTGTAGCCGAACACGTGGTGCAGCGAGAGGTCCGGCGTGATCCGCGGGCCGCCCGAACTCGCCAACAGCAGCACCGCCATGAGCCCGGTCGCCGCGCCGAGCAGCGCCAGCATCGCCTCGTGCACCAGGCCCGTCACGACGTCTTCGTCGCGCTTGTCGGAGAACAGCCGGACGTTGACCGACAATCGTCCTTCCTCCAGCGCGGCGCCGATGCGGTCCACCCGCCGGGGCAGCCTGCGCAGCACCGGGAGCAGCGCCATCACCTCGTTGACGGCCGTGCGGCGCACCGACTCCGGGCGCAGTCCGGCGCCGATCTGTTCGGCCGCGAACGACCGTGCCTCGGTGACCACGTCGAAGTCGGGGGCCAGCGCGGAAAGGGTGCCCTCGACGGTGGCCAGTGCGCGGAACACCGCCGCGATCGGGGGCGGCACGCTGAGCCGGAAGTCCGCGATGACACGGAAAAGACCGGTGAACAGGTCGACGTCGGCGGTGCGTCCCGGCCCGAAGTGCTTGGCCACCAAGGCACCCAGCGCGCGTTCCAGCCGCTGTTCGTCGATCACCTCCGGCCGGTCGACCACCTCCAGCAGGCCGTCGCGGAGCCCGGCGGGGTCGCCGCGGTCCAGCGCCAGGATCAGGTTCTGCAGCCCGCCGCGCAGCCCCGCGTCCAGCCTGCCCACCGAGCCGAAGTCGAGCAGGCCCAGCCGTCCGTCGGTGAGCAGCAGCACGTTGCCGGGATGCGGGTCGGCGTGGAAGACACCGCCGACCATCACCTGGTCCAGCAGGCAGCGCAGCATCGACCGGGCGAGGGTGACACGCTGCTCGGCCGGGATCGTGCTCCCAGCCGCGGCGAGCGGTGTGCCGGTCAGCCTGCGCATCACCAGCACCCGCTCGGTGGACAGTGCCTTGTGGACGGTCGGCAGCGCGACCTCGGTCCCGGACTGCGCGGAGACGGCCTCGATGTTGCGAGCCTCGGTGCGGAAGTCCAGCTCCTCGGCCAGCGCCGCGGCGAACCCGTCGGCGAGGTCGATGACACCCAGCGCGCGGGCCCAGTCCGCCCGCTCGTCCAGCGCGGCGGCCACCCGGCGGACGATGTCGACGTCGCGTTCGGCCTGTGCCCGCACCTCCGGGCGCTGCACCTTGACCACGACCTCCTGGCCGTTCTTCAGTTTCGCCCGGTACACCTGGGCGATCGAGGCGGCGGCCAGCGGCTCCGGGTCGAACTCGGCGAAGACGTCCTCGGGCTCGCCGCCGAGTTCGGCGCGCAGCACCTCGCGCACCGCCTCGGCCGGCGCGGGCCGGACCTGGTCCTGCAGCTTGCCCAACTCCTCGACGAACACCGGCGGGAGCAGATCGGCGCGGGTGGACAGCAACTGCCCCAGCTTGACGAACGTGACCCCGCCGTCCTCCAGCACCCGGCGCAGCGACCGGGCGAGCGCGGCCTGACGGCCCGGCGCCACGTCGGGTTCGCGGCGGCCGACGAGGTAGCGGCCGAGCCCGTGCCGGACCGCGATCCGGGTGATCTGCGAATACCGGCGGCCCCGCGACACCTTGGTACGGACCGCGCGGATCATGCTGAACACGCCGCGCCCCGAGCCGGCGGGAAGCGCCATCTCGGCGAGGAACAGGAACACCAGGGTGGCGAGGAAGGCGCAGCCCGCGAGCGGGATGAGCAGCCCGGCCGCGGCGGCGGGGCTGGCGGCCATCGACGGGGAGAACGCCCTGGCGACGGCGGCGGCCACCATCCAGCCGAACGCGGCGCCGCAGATCGCCCGCACGAACCCGATCCGCACGCCGAGCACCCGCCGCGAGGCGACGACGAGCGGCCACAACACCAGTGCGAGCAGGGGAATGCTGAGCAGGCTCAGCAGCAAGTTCTCCATCGGATCCCGAACGACGAGGCCCCGGTACCGGGCCGTGCGGAAGCGAGTAGACCACGCCCCGGTGTCCCGGCTTTCCCGCCCGCGCGGGATCGCCCTCCCGCTCGCGGGGGAGCGGCCCCGGACAGGGACACGTTGGGCCCCGGCCCGTCGCGCCCCGCCCGCCCCGCCTGCCTCTCCCGTCGCGCCCCGGCCGCCGGGCGGGGCGGGCGACCGGCCGCCTCTCCCCGCGGTCGCCATACGCCCCAATGTGGCGTTCGGTGCGCTGGACGCACCGAACGCCACATTGGGTGCGCTGGACGCACCGAATGTGGCATTGGGGCGCTCTTGGCGAGCCGGACTCTCGGGGTGCTGAAGGGAGCCTTCGGTGCGTTGGGTGCACTGATGGCGTCCTTCAGCACCGCCAGCGCACTGAAAGCGTCCTTCAGCGCGCCGCCGCCGTCGCGAACGCTCCGTTCAGGACGTCGAGAGTCTTGAACGGCGCGTTCGGGAAGGGCCCGGCGAGCCGGTTCACTCCGCGGTATCGGGGCCTTCCGGCGCGGGAGGGAGGTCCCGGCGCCGCCGTGCTGCAAGGATCGGCCCGTGCGCGTGTTCCGCCCGCTGATCGGCGGGGTGACCTACCGCCGCTGGGTGTACCTGATCCTCGGCGGCGCGATCAGCGTGCCCTACCTGCTGTTCGCCGCGGTCGCGATCCCCGGGGTGATGCCGTTCACCGCGTCCGAGGAGGTCGCCTTCGTCATCGCGTCGGCGATCACCCTCGTGGTCATGTTCGCGACGTCGCTGCTGCCCGCGGTGCGGGTACTGGAGGTCACCGCGGTCCGCGAGCTGCTCGGTGATCCGGCGCCCGGCGCGCATCCCCGGCCCCGCGACTGGCCGGGGCGGCTGCGGTTCAGCGTGATGTTCCTGCTGCACGTGTTCGCGGGCTTCACGGTCAGTTTCCTCAGTCTCGGGGTGCCGACGCTGGTGGGGCTCACCGTCGCCGCCCCGTTCACCGGCAGGCTGCCCGCGGCCGAGGGCGGCACCGACGTGCCGAAGGGCTGGGAGTCGGCCTGGATCCCGGCGTTGTGCGTGTTCGCGCTGGTGACGCTGGTCTACTTCGTGTGGGCGATCGGCGCGGTGCTCGCGAAGGCCGCGGCCCGGCTGCTCGGGCTGTCGGCCGCGGACCGGATCGCCGAGCTGGAGCGGCGGGCCGACCGGCTCGCCGAACGCAACCGCCTGGCCAGGGAGCTGCACGATTCGGTGGGGCACGCGCTGTCGGTGGTCACGGTGCAGGCCGGGGCGGCGCGCCGCACCCTGCGCACCGATCCCGCCTTCACCGAACGCGCGCTGGGCGCCATCGAGGAGTCGGCCCGCACCGCGCTCGACGACCTCGACCACGTGCTCGGCCTGCTGCGCGAGGAAGCGGCGGGCAAGGCGCCGCAGCCGGGACTGGCCGACCTCGATTCGCTGGTCTCGGCGACGCGTCTCGCGGGCACCGAGGTCGACGCCGCGGTCGAGGGCGAGCTCTCGGCCGTGCCGCAGGTGGTTTCCCGCGAGGTGTACCGGATCCTCCAGGAATGCCTGACCAACGCGGTACGCCATGCCGGTAAGGTCCCGGTGACGGTCCGGGTCGCGATCGGGCCGGGCCGGCTGGACGCGACGGTGTCGAATCCGCTCGGCGCCGAGCCGCCGCGGTCGGCCCGCACCGGGGGCGGGCGGGGCCTGCGCGGCATGGCGGAGCGGGCGGCGGTGCTCGGCGGCGAGCTGAGCGCGGGGGCGGGACACGGACGGTGGGAAGTCGTGATGACGGTGCCTTGGGGGAAACGGTGACGAGCGGGCGGGTGCTGCTGGTCGACGACGAGCAGCTGATCAGGGCCGGTCTCCGCGCCATCGTCGACAGCGAGCCGGATCTGGTGGTCGTCGGCGAGGCGGGCGACGGCGCCGAGGTGCCGGGCCTGGTCGCCCGGCTGGCCCCGGACGTGGTGCTGATGGACGTGCGGATGCCCGCGGTGGACGGGATCAGGGCCACCACCCACCTGATGTCCACTGTGGACAAACCGCCGAAGGTGATCGTGGTGACCACCTTCGAGAACGACGACTACGTCTACGACGCGCTGCTCGCCGGGGCGAGCGGGTTCCTGCTCAAGCGGGCCCGGCCGGAGGAGATCGTGTCCGCGATCCGGACCGTGCTCGCCGGGGAGTCGCTGCTGTTCCCCTCGGCGATCCGGCGGCTGGCCGCGACGCACTCCCGGGGTGCCGGCCGGGACGGTCTCGCCGCGGCCGGGCTGACCGAGCGCGAGCGGGACGTGCTGCGGCTGATGGCGGGCGGGCTGTCCAATGTGGAGATCGCGGGTGAGCTGTTCCTCGGCGTCCAGACGGTGAAGACGCACGTCGGCAACGTGCTCGCCAAGCTCGGCGCGCGCGATCGCACGCAGGCGGTGATCCGCGCCTACGAGTCCGGGTTCGTCACGCCGACCGGCTGACCGCGACGTCGCGCCCGATCCCGCGCAGCACGTCGACGCGGTCCGAGCCCGGCCTGCTCAGCACCCAGCTCGATCCCGGCACGGCCTTGGCCTGCTTCTTCAGCGGGGCCAGCAGCCGCGAAGTGTCCCGATAGGACCCGATGGACCCGGTGGCGCACACCAGCGTCGCGAGCGAGACGGTGACCGGCAGCCCGTCGGCGGACCAGCGGCGGTCGAGCAGCGCCGCCGCGACGGTCCCGATCTCGTCGACGTCGCACACCACGAGGAAGTCGTCGCCGCCGACGTGGCTCACCCGCATCCGCGGCAGCCGCGACTCGAGGTCGGTCAGCGTCGCGCCGAGCGCGCGGATCAGGTCGTCACCGGCGGCGAAGCCCGCGGTGTCGTTGACCGTCTTGAACGAGTCGATGTCCAGCCAGGCCGCCACGAACGACTCCCCGGTGGCGATCCGGCGGTCGACCTCGCGCGCCACGACCTCGCTGCCCGGCAGCCGGGTGAGCGGGCTGAGCGCGGCGGCCTCCTCGACCTTCACCTCGGCGACGCCGCGCACGACCTCGGTCACCAGCACGACGCCGAGGCAGTGGCCCCCGCCGTCGACCACGACGACGTCGTCGCCGGTGCGGCTCCAGTCGGCGTCGGTGACCAGTTCCAGGAACTCCAGCGCGCTGGCGCCCGCGTCGATCATGTGCGGGGTGTCGGCGAGCCGGGCCGCCGGGCGCTTGGCGTGCAGCGCGTGCCCGTACATCCCGGTGACCGCCACCAGGAAACGGGTCCGGTTGATCGACCACTGTGGACGGTTGTCCGCGTCGACACCCACCACACCGGACGGCGCGTCCGCCGCGGCGAGCACCTCGCGGACGTCGTCGCAGGTGGCCGTTTCCGGCAGGGTGGTCGCCGGGCGCACGAAGTCGCCGACGCACGGCGCCTGCGGCGGGCCGGGGGTCATCCGGTCGCCGGGTGGCAGGACGACGGTGGTCGGGTCGGCATCCTGTGCCGGGGCGGGCGGCGCGAGCAGGTGACCCTGCGCGATCCGCACCCCGAGGCCACGGGCGGCGTCGAGCTGCGCGTCGGTTTCGATACCGGTCGCGACCAGCCGGATGCCGGTCCGCGAGGTGTAGTGCAGCAGCGCCTCGACGACCGCGATCGCGGCCGGGTCGGCGGGGAGCCCGCGCAGCACCGTGCGGTCGAGCTTGACCAGGTCGATCGGGCTCGCCGCGAGCAGGGCGAGCGGCAGGTCACCGCGGCCGAGCCCGTCGAGGGCGAGCCGGAACCCCAGATCGGACAGGGCCTGCATACCGGCGAGCGCGCGTTCGGCGGGCAGTTGGGAGAACGGCGGCCCGATTTCGAGCACGACGTCCCTGGTGCGGCGGCCCGCGGCGCCGAGTTCGCGGATGACCTCGTCGAACGCGCCTGCCGGCGCGGCGAGGGTGCGGGCGGAGAGGTTGAGGTGCAGCGGTAGCGGGGTGCGGCGCTCGGCCTCCTGGCGGACGGCGGCGGCCGCGAGCGCGAGGTCGACCTCGGCGAGCCTGCCTTCGCGGCGGGCCTCGGCGAGCAGCTCGTGGGCGGTGCCTTTGCCGGGACGGGCGAGCGCTTCGAACGCCACGATGCCGCCGGTGTGCAGGCTGTACATCGGCTGGAAGGCGAAGCGGATCGCGCTGGGCGATGTCACGGGTCCGATCGTGGCCCCTCCTGGGCCGAAACGAAACGGATGTCGACTGATGTTCATCGCGTGGGAACCCGGGTTCCCTATATCGGAGTAACGCCTTGACGGGAAGAGTTACGCCATGCTCACGAGCGCGGCTCGTTGCTAAGATTTGACTTATATAAGCTCCGCCTTTAGCGTGGTTTGCGCAGCTCACGACACGAGGAGGAGTTTCGGTGATCGACGTCAGTCAGCAGATCAGCGCCGTCCGGCGAAAGGTCGGCTCGCGCACCCTGGAAGCCGGGGAGGTGCGTGTCGTGACGGTCGCGCAGACCTACGCCTCGGAGCTCGACGACGTCTGGGACGCCTGCACGAACATCGAGCGCATCCCGCGCTGGTTCCTGCCGATCACCGGCGAGCTGCGTCCCGGCGGGCACTACCAGCTGGAGGGCAACGCGGGCGGCACGATCGAGCGCTGCGACCCGCCGAAGGGTTTCTCGGCCACCTGGGAGTTCGCGGGCGCGGTCAGCTGGATCGAGCTGAAGCTGAGCCCGGCGCCCGAGGGGACGCTGTTCGAGCTGGATCACCTCGCCCCGGTCAACGAGCACTGGGAGAAGTACGGTCCCGCCGCGACCGGGGTCGGCTGGGACATGATGATCATGGGTCTCGCCCTGCACCTGGGCAGCGGCGCCGCGATGGACCCGGCCGAGGCGATGGCGTGGCAGGTCTCGGCCGAGGCGCGGGAATTCGTCACGCAGAGCAGCGAGCGTTGGTACGAGGCCGATCTCGCGTCGGGTGAGGACAAGGAACTCGCGCGCACGAGGGCGGACAACACCCTCGCGTTCTACACCGCGATGCCGGAGTCCTGAGCCCGCGACCAGCCGAACAGGTGACGCCTGATCCGCCAGGGCGCCGCGCGGAAGAGCCGCAGCATCGCGGCGGAGAGGCCCGCCAGGTCCTCGCGTCCCGAGGTGAACGCCCGCTGCGCTTCGACGGGCATCGCGAAGAAGAGGTCGAAGAACTCCGGGACCCGCTCCGGCGGGAGGCCGCGCAGCGCGCGCAGGGCGTGCGCGCGGAGCCGGTGCACGGCCAGCGCGGCGGGTGACCAGAGGTCCGCGTACGCGGCGGCGCTCGCGGCGAGCGGGCCGTGCGGCAGCGTTTCCGCGAGCGTCGCGGCGAGCCGGGGGGCCAGCGCGAGCGCGGTGGCGACGCTGTATCCGGTGGCCGGGTGGACGAACCCGGCGGCGACACCGAACGGGAGCACCCGCCGCGGCTTCGGGAAGGGGAGATCCAGCGGGACGCGGACCCGCTCCTCGCGGCCCCCTGCCGGGACACCGGCACGCGCGAGCCGGTCGCGCAGGCGGGCGGCGAGCACGTCGAGCCCGAGCCCGGGGCGGCGCGCCAGCGAGGTCTCCTCCACCAGCACGGTGCCGTCGCCGAGCGGGAGGGAGTAGAGGAACGTCTGATCCGCGCCGGTGTTTCCTCGCCAGTCCATGAACACCGCGGTGTCCGCCGGGACGAGCGCCCGCGCCGCGTCGGCCGGGAGCACGAGACCGTAGGCGGTTTGTTCCGTGTGGACACCCGGGGGCGGGGCGCCGGAGAGCGCGCGGCGCGCCCCGGAGGCGTCGACGACCACGCCCGCGCGGCGTTCGCGGCCGTCGGCGAAGCGGACCGTGCTGCCGTGCCGGTCGTGCGTCGCGGCCACGGCCAGCCCGGCGAGCACCCCGATGCCGGGGACAGCCAGCCGCTCGGCGAGGGAATCGTTGTCCACCACCAGATAGCGGCGGCCGAGACGGTGCTCCCGCGTGCCGTACGCGAGGGCGGTGCCGGGGGCGGCCGCGATCGCGGACTCCGGGAAGTCCGCGACTTCGTCGGCCCACAGCCCGTACGTCGCGGGCCAGCGCCGGCCCGGGTCCGGCGCGGCGAGCACCGTGCGCAACCCTCGCCGGGCGCAGGCCGCGGCCAGCGCCCAGCCCGCCGGCCCGGCTCCCACGATCAGCACGTCCGCCACCTCCCGATCCTCTCAGACCCGGATGGCGCGGGAGGAGCTGAAGGACGCTTTCAGTGCATCCAGCGCACTGAAAGCGTCCTTCAGCTCGCCCAACGCACCGAAGGCGTCCTTCAGCACACCCGGCCGCGCGGAAACACGCCCGCGAGCCGGATACGGTAGGGCGCATGGATCAGACGGACCCCAGGGCGGCGCGACGGGACCCCACCGGTTCCGGCGGGTTCACCGACCTGGCCACCAGCGCGTTCCGGGTGGACCGCGACCGCATCGCCGCGTCGCCCTTCTTCGCCCGGCTCGGCGGCGTGACGCAGGTGGTCAGCGCCGGCGGGTCCGGCCTGCTGCACAACCGGCTCACCCACAGCCTCAAGGTCGCGCAGGTCGCCCGCGCGATCGCCGAGCGGATCGGCGCGGACGGCGACTCCGCCGGGCTGGCCGCGAAGCTCGGTGGCTGCGACCCCGACGTCGCCGAGGCCGCCGCGCTCGCCCACGACCTCGGGCATCCGCCGTTCGGCCACCTCGGCGAGCAGACCCTGGACCGGATCGCGCGGCACCGCTTCGGCCTCGCCGACGGCTTCGAGGGCAACGCGCAGACCTTCCGCATCCTCACCACGACCGACGTGCGCGGCCCGTCCGCGGTCGGGCTCGACCTCACCGCAGCAGTCCGCGCGGCGGTGCTGAAGTACCCGTGGGCGCGGCTGCACTTCCCGGATCCGCACCCCTCGGGGCTTCCGGTCCCGCCGCGCGGCGCGACCGAACCGGACGGCGCGCCCGGCACCGGCGCGAGCAAGTTTTCCGCCTACTGCACCGAACTCGACGACTTCGCGCAGGCGCGGGCGCCCTTCGCGGGCCGGATCGAGGGCTGGCAGCAGACCGTCGAAGCGTCCGTGATGGACACCGCCGACGACATCGCCTACGCCATCCACGACCTCCAGGACTTCCACCGCATCGGCGTGCTCCAGCACGCGCCCGTCGCGGCCGAGCTGGGGGAGTGGCTCGCGCACGCGCTCGAACTCGCCGCGCTCGACGACGCGACGCTGGAGGCCGAGCAGCGGCGTCCCGGCCGGTCGCTGGAACGGCTGCGCCGGCGCATGCACGCGAAGGACGCCTGGATCGTCGACGACGACGCGTTCGCCAGTGCCGTGGCGCGGGTCCACGCCGAACTCGTCGACGGCCTGCTCGCCGGTGCCTTCGACGGGTCCATCGAGGCGGAGCAGGCGACCGCGGCGTTCTCCACCGGCTGGACCACCCGCCTGGTCGACGGCGTGGTCGTGGTGGCGGCACCGCCGACCCGCGCCGGGCACGTGGCCCTGCGCCCGGCCCAGTGGCACGAGGTCCAGGTGCTCAAGTTCGTGCACCGGCGGTTCGTGCTGCTGCGCCCCGATCTCGCGCTGCACCAGCGTGGCCAGGCCAGTCTCGTCGCGACACTCGTGGACGCGCTCGACGCCTGGCTGCTCGACCGCGACGAGGCCTCCCGGCTGCCCCGGCGGCTGCACGACCTCGTCGAGCTCGCGCACGCCGAGTACGCCGCGCTGGCCAGGGAAACCCCCGGACTGCTCGTCGGCGCGACCGGCGAGCCGATGGACGGCGCCGACGCGGTGCGCGGCCTCGCCAGGGGACGCGCGGTGATCGACTTCGTCGCCTCGCTCACCGACCGGCAGGCGGTGACGCTGCTCGACGCGCTGTCCGGGCGGGCCGCGCAGCCGTGGTCGGACTCCTTCGTGCTCTGATCCATCCGCCCGTTCTTCTGCGCTGAACGGGCTATCCGGCCGGGCAGGGATCGGACAACGGTCGTCCACTGTCACTCGAACGGCTGTTGTTGACCGTGGACGGACGGTACTTAGCTGGGACCAGCCGGTGATCACCGGCATTGGCCAGCGTGAGTCGGGGCACGCGCCTGGAGAATCGGAGGCGCACGTGCGTCGAAACCGTTCCCTGAGACCGAGACCGACAGTACTGGCCGCCGGTGCCGCGCTCGTCGCGGCGCTCGGCGTGGTGACCCCGGCCGCCGCGGCGGATTCACCGTCCACACCGGATTCCTTCGGTGAGAACTCCGCCCGCCAGATCGCCGCGCTGCAGGCGGTCAAGATCGGGCAGACCGCCGTGGAGTCCAAAGTAGACAGCAGGCTGCTCGTCGAGGAGAAGATCCGGGAGAACCGGATGAACGCCGCCGCCGTGCCCGCGCTGCGGTCCGGCGCCGGGATCTCGCCGTCGGGCACCGCGCTGGTGGACATCCGCGCGGCGAAGGTTTCCGACGGGCTCCTCGCCGACCTCACCAAGGCGGGCGCGGGGATCCGCGCGGTGTCCGACCGTCTGGCGAGCATCCGGGCCGAGGTGCCGCTCACCGCGCTCACCGGCATCGCCGCGCGAGCGGACGTCAAGAAGGTCGAAGCCGCCGACGAGGCGATGACCGCGCGTCAGCCCGCCGCGCCCGGCACCCCCGGCACGAGCACCGCGAAACCGGCGGAAACCAAGCAGCAGAAGGCGGATCGGCTCGCCGCGGACCTGCGCAAAGCGCAGGAGAACAAGAACCGCGCCGCCGCGGCCGCGACGATCACCAGCGAAGGCGACCGCGCGCACAACGCCGACGTCGCGCGTCAGCAGTACGGCGTCACCGGTGTCGGCGTGAAGGCGTGCGCGCTGTCCGACGGCGTCGACTCGCTGGCCGTTTCCCAGACGAAGGGCGAGCTCCCGCCGAACGTCGACGTCCTGCCCGGCCAGGCGGGCAGTGGCGACGAGGGCACCGCGATGCTGGAGATCATCCACGACCTCGCGCCCAACGCGGAACTCGGCTTCGCCACCGCGTTCAACTCCGACGCGAGCTTCGCCGACAACATCCGCAAGCTGCGCTTCGAGGCGCACTGCGACGTGATCGTGGACGACGTCTTCTACTTCAAGGAGTCGCCGTTCCAGGACTGGATCATCGCGCAGGCGGTCAACGACGTGACCGCCGCGGGAGCGCTGTACTTCTCCTCCGCGGGCAACGAGGGCAGTGTGCTCGACAGGACCTCCGGGCACTGGGAAGGCGATTTCGTCGACTCCGGCAAGGGCGTCGGCAAGTACGCCGGTACCGCGCACAACTTCGCCGGGAGCGCCGGGACGCAGATCTTCGAGCCCATCTCCACCGGCACCGGCGCGGTGCCGGTGACGTTGTTCTGGTCCGACCCGCTCGGCGCGTCGGGCAACGACTACGACCTCTACCTGCTCGACGCCAAGGGCAACGTGGTCGCGTTCAGCCAGAACAACCAGACCGGCACGCAGGACCCCTACGAGCGGGTCAACACCTCCGGCGCGCCGGGGCTGCGGCTGGCGATCGTCAAGTTCTCCGGCGCCAACCGCTATCTGTCGCTTTCCGCGCTGCGCGGCCGTTTCGCGGACTCCCCGGACGGCCTCAAGGCCTACACCACCCCGGGTATGACCTCCGGGCACTCGGCCGCGCGCGCCGCGTTCGGCGTCGCGGCGGCCCCGGCGGCGAAGGCGTTCGGCAGGCCGCTCGAACCCGGTGACCCGGCCAACCCCGCCGGACCGTTCCCCGGCTCGTTCTCCGGCGCCAGCAAGGTCGAACGGTTCTCCTCCGACGGCCCGCGGCGGATGTTCTACCAGGCTGACGGGACGCCGATCACTCCGGGCAACGTGTCCTCGACCGGCGGCGAGGTGCGGCAGAAGCCGGAGATCACCGCGGCCGACGGTGTCCGCACCTCGGTGTCCGGGTTCGACCCGTTCTTCGGCACCTCGGCCGCCGCGCCGCACGCCGCGGCGATCGCGAGCCTCGTGCTGTCGGGCAACCCCGGACTGTCCACAGCGGACGTCCGGGAGGCACTGCTGGCCACCGCCGTCGACATCGAGACCCCGGGCAGGGACAACACCAGCGGCGCCGGGATCCTGCTCGCCGACAAGGTGCTCGCCTACACCGGGGCCAGCCCGCAGCCGCTGGCCTTCGCGAAACAGCCGACGGTGACGCCGCCGAACGGCGCCACCGCGCTCAACCCGGGCGACACCGCGACGGTGTCGCTGCCGGTCACCAACGCCGGGGACGGCCCCGCCGCCTCCACCAGCGTGGTGCTCAGCAGCCCGACGCCGGGCGTCGCGATCGCGCCGCGGTCGAAGTCCTACGGCACGGTCAGCCCCGGTCAGACCGGCGTCAACGACTTCGCCGTCACGGTCCCCGCGACGCACGAGATCGGCGTTCCGGTGGTGCTGGACGCGAAGGTCACCTTCGCCGGTTCGCTGTCCCCGAAGACGGCGCGGTTCTCCCTGCCGGTCGGCACCCCGTCCGCGGTGACGAAGGACTTCGCCTACACCGGTGACGCGGTCGCCGTGCCGGACAACAACCCGCTGGGCGCGTCGGTCCCGATCACGGTGAGTGGGGTCGGCCGGGCCTCGAAGGTGACCCTGTCGGTCGACGGCACCGTCTGCGGCACCGACCCGAAGTCGACCACGGTCGGGATCAACCACTCCTATGTCGGTGACCTGGTCGGCACGCTGACCTCGCCGTCGGGGGCGAAGGCCACGGTGTTCAGCCACACCGGGTCCTCGGGCAAGAACCTGTGCCAGGTCGTCTTCGCCGACGGCGCCGCCAAGCCGTACAGCTCGCTGACCTCGGCCAACGCCCCGTTCACCGGGACCTGGCGGCCCGCGGCGAGCTTCGGCGCGACGGTGGGCTCGGCGGTGGCCGACGGGACCTGGACGTTCACCGTCGCCGACCTCGCCGGCGGTGACACCGGCTCCATCCGCGCGGTGTCGTTGCACGTCAACGGGTTCGAGCACCCCGCGGAGCACCCGGCGGCCCTGCACCCGGTCGTGAGCAACGGCCCGGTGCACCCGGTCTAGATCCCTCTCGGCAAGTCCGTGAAGGCCTCCTTCACAGCGCTCAGCGCTGGTAAGGGGGCCTTCACGGCGTTGAGCGCCTAGGTTGGGGGCATGGTGAAGGCGCGGGAGGTCGCGGGCGGCGGGCACGCGGTCGAGGTCGCGCCCGACCGGCTCGAAGGCTGGTTCGCCCGGTTCGCGGCGCGCAACGACGGGGTGCGCTCGACCCTGCTCGGGCCGGACGAGGTCCGGGTCACCGGCGGCACCGGCGTGACCGCGACGGCGACCGTCCCGTTCGGACCCCTGCCCGCCGAGGGGGAGTACCCCGGGCTGGCCGTCGGGCCGCTGCTCGGTCACGTCCTGCGCCCCCGCCGGATCGCGCTGCTGCTCGTCCGGCTCGGCGGCCACGGCGTCGGGATCGCCGAGGACGGCGTGGTCCGGTCCTCGCGGACCGACCGGCACCTCGTGCACGGCCGTTCGGCCGCGGGCGGCTGGTCCCAGCAGCGGTTCGCGCGGCGGCGGGAGGGGCAGGCCCGCGTCGCGCTCCGGGCGGCCGCCGACGACGCGGTGGCGGTCCTCGTCCCCCGGCTGTCCGAAGTGGACGCGGTGGTGCTCGGCGGCGACCGTCGCGCCCTCGCCGAACTGCGGGAGGACCGCAGGCTGGCCCCGCTCTTCGCCCGCGCCGAGCCCCGCGTCCTCGCCCTGCCCGAACCCCGGCGCAGCGTGCTGGAGGACGCCGCCGAACGCGCCGTCGCCGTCGAGATCACCCTGCGCGCCCCCGAGCCGGGGTGAGTCCGGACACGGTCGGGGAAAACCTCTCGACAGCGGTCCGTACACTGGTGGCGTGGAAATCCTGCTGGAGTAGCTGTCGCGCCGGACCGTGCCCGCACGGTGACCGGTCGCTCGACGCTGTCCCTCGTCCACCCCCGTCCACGGGAGTTCCCTTGATCACGGCCACCGGCCTCGAGCTGCGCGCCGGCTCGCGCATCCTGCTCAACGAAACCAGCCTGCGCATCCAGCAGGGCGACCGCATCGGCCTCGTCGGCCGCAACGGCGCCGGCAAGACGACCTCGCTGAAGGTCCTCGCTGGCGAAGGCGAGCCGCACGCGGGTGATCTGCGCCGCAGCGGCGAACTCGGCTACCTGCCGCAGGATCCGCGCGAAGGCGATCTGTCGGTCACCGCGAAGGACCGCGTGCTGTCCGCGCGCGGGCTGGACACCCTGCTGCGCGACATGGAAAAGGCGCAGACCGCGATGTCCGAACTGGTGGACGAGAACCAGCGGGACAAGGCGATCACGCGGTACAGCAAGCTGGAAGAACGGTTCGCCTCGCTCGGCGGGTACGCCGCGGAGAGCGAGGCCGCGCGCATCTGCTCGAACCTCGGCCTCGCCGACCGGATCCTGGGCCAGACGTTGAAAACGCTCTCCGGTGGCCAGCGGCGCCGGGTCGAGCTGGCCCGGATCCTGTTCGCCGCCGCGGAGGCGGGCGCGGGCGGGAAGTCCGAGACGATCCTGTTGCTCGACGAGCCGACCAACCACCTGGACGCGGACTCCATCAGCTGGCTGCGCGGCTTCCTCAAGCAGCACGACGGCGGCCTGGTGGTGATCAGCCACGACGTCGAGCTGCTGGCCGACGTGGTCAACAAGGTGTGGTTCCTCGACGCGACCCGCAGCGAGATCGACCTCTACAACATGAGCTGGCAGCGCTACCTGGACGCGCGGGCCACCGACGAGAAGCGCCGCCGCCGTGAGCGCGCGAACGCCGAGAAGAAGGCCTCCGCCCTGCAGCAGCAGGCCGCGAAACTCGGTGCCAAGGCGACGAAGGCGGTGGCGGCCAAGAACATGGCCCGCCGCGCCGAGCAGATGCTGTCCTCGCTGGAGGAGACCCGGCACGCGGACAAGGTCGCCAAGATCAAGTTCCCGGAGCCCGCGTCGTGCGGGCGAACTCCGCTCACCGCCGAGAACCTGTCGAAGTCCTACGGCTCGCTGGAGATCTTCACCGGCGTCGATCTCGCGATCGACCGTGGTTCAAAGGTTGTCGTGCTCGGATTGAACGGTGCCGGAAAGACCACATTGCTGCGCTTGCTCGGCGGAATGGAAACTCCGGATACTGGCACGACCGTACCGGGTCACGGATTGCGTTTGGGCTATTACGCACAGGAACACGAAACCCTCGACCACGAAGCTTCGGTGTGGGAAAACATCCGACATCTGGCACCGGATACCGGCGCGCAGGAGTTGCGGAACCTGCTCGGCTCGTTCCTGTTCACCGGTGAACAGCTCGACCAGCCCGCCGGAACGCTTTCCGGCGGGGAGAAGACCCGGCTCGCGCTCGCCGGGCTGGTGTCCAGCGCTGCCAACGTGTTGCTGCTCGACGAGCCCACCAACAACCTGGATCCGGCCAGCCGCGCGCAGGTTCTCGATGCCTTGCGCAGCTTCGAAGGCGCCGTCGTGCTGGTGACCCACGACCCCGGCGCGGTGGAGGCGCTCGAACCGGAGCGTGTCATCCTGCTTCCGGACGGTACCGAGGACCATTGGTCGGCGGATTACCTGGAGCTTGTGCAGCTGGCGTGACCGATGCGTCCGTTCGGGTGCAAAGGCGGTGCCTTTGGGGCACTGGAATGGCCCAATGTGATCGCAGTTTCGGTTGTTTTACCCATGTCGTCTGGCATTCCGGCGCTCAGTGTTCGATCATTGCCCCGGCAGGGGCCGAATGTGGCCCAGAACACTCTCGGCGGGAAGGCGATCGACGTGGCTGATCTCAAGAAAGGCGCGCGGATCACCGGCAACACGCGCGACAAGCTGGCCGCTGACCTGAAGAAGAAATACGAGAAGGGGTCGAGCATCAGGGCCCTGGCGGAGTCCACCGGGCGGTCGTACGGCTTCGTCCACCGGGTGCTCTCCGAGTCCGGCGTCCAGCTGCGTGGCCGCGGCGGGGCGACCAGGGTCAAGAAGAAGTAGCGGGCTGCTCCGCGGGGGGCGCAGCTCGTTCGGCTGACCGGAAGGTCAGCTGGGCACCGAGCAACACGAGTGGGTACACGAGGTAGCCGTAGCGCGTGGCCGGAGTCAGCAGGATCAGGGCGCCGAGTCCGACGGCGACGCGCAGCAGCGCGTCCGAGCCGGTCGCGGGGGGCCGCCGCGCCAGCCAGGCCAGCATCGCGAGTGCGGCGATGCCCACGAGCACGAACGCGAGCACCAGACCCGCCTGACCGGTCTCCGCGATCAGGTGACCGGGCAGCGGGCTCGCCGCTGGCGAGCGCACCACACCCATGCCGAGCGGGAACCGGATCACGTGTTCGAGGAAGGCGTGGGGATCCACCAGGTACACCGGGAGGTGCACCAGCACCGTCGTGGTGAGCAACGCGGCCACGAAACGGCCCAGTGCCGCCCCACCGAGGCGGTCCTGCTTCCGTGCTCTGACCAGCACGAAGATCGCGAGCACTGCGGCCGCCGGCGCGACGATGAGCTTCGCGCTGATCACCAGCGCCAGCACCAGCCCGGACCAGCCGCTCCGGCCGGTCGCGGCGAGCGCGCAGGCGAGGACCAGTAGTCCGACGATTGCCAGGTCCGGGCCCGCCACCGCCCAGGTGAGTGTCGTGAGTGGACACGCGAGCGCGAGCTGGGCGCCGAGCACCGGGATCTTCGGCCACTTCAGCAGGCGCAGGGTGCCGAGCACGCAGGCGACCGCGGCCAGCGCGAACATCCAGCGCGCGTCGGTCAGCGCGTTCGTGACCGGATTGCCGCCGAACAGTGCCCTCGGCAGGCCGAACACCGTCATCACCGGGCCGTAGGGCGTGTAGTCGTTGACCTCCGGGGCCCGGCCGAGCGCCGTGACGTCGACGTAGGGCGTGCCGTGCGCCAGCAGCAGCGACGCCGAACGCTCGATCACCCACACCTCGGGCTGCGCGGCCCAGGAGACCGGGGTGATCAGCCAGTCGACACCCGTCAGGCGGCGAATCACCAAGATCACCAGTGGCGTGATCATCGCCAACACCGCGATCGCGCCGATCCCCGCCCCGCGCGCGCCGAGTATCCCGCCGGGCACGCGGCCGCGGCGGGCCGAGAGCAGCAGCCAGCCGCTGTGCGCGGCGGCCAGCCCGTAGCCCGCGATCGCGCAGTTGCCCCACACGCGATAGCCGTAGAACTCCGACTTGAGGGCGGTGATGACCGCGAAGACGACGCAGCCGAGGTAGAACACCAGGTCCCAGCCCAGTGCGCGGCCCGGCCGCGCGGCCGGTGGCCGGACGGGCGCCGAGAGCGTTCGCACCCTTTGTGCCCCCTTGTCGTCACGATGTCACCGTGTCGCGATCGGATCCCCGGTCAGGCTACCGAGCGCGCGCACGCGGGCCCGAGGCGGGAGAAGAATCTTCCGGGATCGGGAAGTAATCTGCGCGAGGCCGTGTTGTGCAGGGCATATCCGGTGAAAAGTTCAAGTAATGTAGAGGTCTTGGGCGGGATGGGGAAGAGGGCTTCATGGACAACACGTGGGCGTTGATGAATTCGGCGATGCGGTCCGCCGACGCGCCGAAGGCGCTGACCCGCGGCACGGTACGCCGGGTCGCGCGCTTCGCGCGGCCGCACTGGGCGAAGCTGCTGCTCTTCCTGGTGCTGACGGTGGTTTCGGCGGTACTGGCCGTGACGACGCCGGTGCTGGCCGGCAAGGTCGTCGACGCGATCGTCGGCGGGCGCGACCTGCCGCTGGTGATCTGGCTCGCGGTGGCGATCGCCGCGCTGGCGATCCTCGACGCCGGTCTCGGCCTCGCCGAGCGGTGGCAGTCCGCGCGGATCGGGGAGGGGATCATCTTCGACCTGCGGCGCGCGGTGTTCGGGCACGTGCAGAAGATGCCGATCGCGTTCTTCACCCGCACCCGGACCGGCGCGCTGGTGAGCAGGCTCAACAACGACGTCATCGGCGCGCAGCGGACGTTCACCGCGACGCTGTCCGGGCTGGTGACCAACGTGATCCAGCTCGCGCTCTCGCTCGTGGTCATGGTGACGCTGTCCTGGCAGGTGACGCTGCTCGCGCTGGTGCTGCTGCCGGTGTTCGTGCTGCCCGCGCGCAGGCTCGGACGGCGCATGGCGGGGCTGCAGCGGGAGGCGGCGCAGCTCAACGCCGGGATGACCACGCAGATGACCGAACGGTTCTCCGCGCCGGGCGCGACACTGGTCAAGCTGTTCGGCAGGCCGCGCCGGGAACTGGACGACTTCGCGCTGCGCGCCGGCCGGGTCCGGGACATCGGGGTCCGTACGGCGATGCTGACCCGGTGGTTCATGACCAGCCTGACGCTGGTTTCCGCGCTGGCGCAGGCACTGGTCTACGGCCTCGGCGGGTACCTCGCGCTGACCGGGCAGCTGGCCGCGGGCACCGTGGTCGCGCTCGCGCTGCTGCTGACCCGGCTCTACGCCCCGCTCACCGCGCTCGCGAACGTGCGGGTCGACGTCATGACGGCGCTGGTGTCCTTCGAGCGTGTCTTCGAGGTGCTCGACCTGGAGCCGATGATCCGGGAGAAGCCGGAACCGCGCGCGCTGCCCGCGGGTGCGGGCGTCTCGGTCGAGTTCGACGACGTCCACTTCGGATATCCCGCTGCGGACCGGTACTCACTGGCGTCGCTGGAAGACGTTGCCACGCTTGACCATCGCGGTGGCGAGGAGGTGCTGCACGGGATCTCCTTCCGCGCCGAGCCGGGGCAGATGGTCGCGCTGGTCGGCTCGTCCGGCGCCGGGAAGTCGACCATCGCGTCGCTGCTGCCCCGCCTCTACGACGTCGACTCCGGCGCGGTCCGGCTGTCCGATGTGGACGTCCGGGAGCTGAGTTTCGCTTCGCTGCGGGAAACCGTCGGCGTGGTGACCCAGGACGGGCACCTGTTCCACGACACCATCCGTGCCAATCTCGGCTATGCCAGGCCGGAGGTGACCGACGAGGAGATCTGGGCAGCGCTGGACCGCGCCCGGCTCGGCGAGCTGGTCCGGTCCCTGCCCGACGGCCTGGACACCACGGTGGGGGAGCGGGGCTACCGGCTCTCCGGCGGGGAACGGCAGCGGCTCACCATCGCGCGCCTGCTGCTGGCCCAGCCGCGCGTGGTGATCCTGGACGAGGCGACCGCGCACCTGGACTCGGAGTCCGAGGCGGCCGTCGGCGAGGCACTGACCGACGCGCTCGAAGGCCGGACCGCGCTGGTGATCGCGCACCGGCTGTCCACCGTCCGCGCCGCCGACCAGATCCTGGTGATCGAGGCGGGCCGCGTCGTCGAACGCGGTACCCACGAGGAACTCCTCGCCGCGAACGGCCGCTACGCGACCCTCCACGCCACCCAGTTCGCCGACGACCCCGAGGAAATCCCCGCCGCGTAACAGCGATCTCGCGTGATCAGAGACGTAACTCGTGTGATCAGACGGAGATCTCGCGTGATCGGACACGGACCGCGTCCGATCACGCGAGATCGCCGCTCAATCACGCGAGTGCGCTGTTCGATCACGCGAGATCGCCGGTTCGGGTATCAGTGCAGGGCGGGGACGCGGGGGGTGTACTTCGCCAGCAGGGCCGCGTTGGCCTCGTCGCCGCCTTCCACATTGGAGCTTCGCCACAGCGGGACGTCGATGCCCTCGGCGGTGCCCCGGTCGAAAACCTGTGCCAGCACGAGGTTCCACAGGAACGCGTTGACCACAGTGGACAGTGGCGCGGTGCGCGGCGCGTCCGCCGGGTGACTCGCGTCGCCGGGGATCACCAGCGAGTCGAGGACCACGGAGGCCTCCTCGACCAGCGTCGAGGCGGCCCGCCGGGGCGCGGCCGCGACACACTCGCGCGAGGTCACCGCGACCACGGCCGCGCCGCGGGCCCGCGCGCCGGCGGCCAGCTCGACCGGGTACGGGTTCACTCCCGAGGTCGAGAACACCACCAGCACGTCGTCCGGTCCCGGCGCGCGCTCGGCGAGCACCTCCTCGGCCAGCCCGCCGCGGCGCTCGGTCTTCGTGCTGTGCTGCGCGCCGTGCAGCGGCAGCAGCTCACGGTGGTAGAGCGGATACACGCAGGCGAGCCCGCCCGCGCGGTAGAACGTCTCGGCGACCGCGGCGAGCGAGTGCCCGGCGCCCGCGGTGAACACCAGCGCGTCCGCCCGGATCACCCCCAGCACCAGCTCCGCGACCTTGTCCAGCGCCTCGGCGTTGGCCGTTTCCACGGCCGCCAGCTTGTCGGCCACATCCGTCCAGTTCCGCGTGGTGTTCACCACACCGCCTTCCTCCGTTCCGCGGGGCACCCGCGGAAACAGTTCGACGTTGACCTACCGACCGCCGAATCTAGCGTGCCCGCCTCCGCCCGGGGTGGAATAGCGTGGACCAGTAGTGCGGTTGACCCGTTCGGCGACGGGTGTCCCGGAGACTGGGAGGCGAGAGTGAGCGAAGCCGAGCCGAGGCTGTCGGTGTGGCGTGCGCGCGGCCGGACCAGGGCCGTCGTGCTGGTGCTGCACGGCGGGGCCGAGCACGGCTTCGGCGGCGTGCCGCCCTGGCGGCTGGCGTTCCTGCGGATGGTCCCGCTGGCCAGGGCGCTGCACCGCGCCGGACGCGACCACGGTGTCGAGGTCCGTCTGCTGCGCAACAGCCACTACGGCTGGAACGAGCCCGCGCAGCACCCGGTGCCGGACGCCCGCTGGGCACTCGCGCGCATCCGCGAGGAGCACCCCGGCCTCCCGGTGGTCCTCGTCGGACACTCGATGGGCGCGCGCGTCGCGCTGCTGGTCGCCGACGACCCCGCCGTGGCCGGCGTGTGCGCGCTCGCGCCGTGGACCCCGCCGCGCGAGCCGGTGGAAGCACTCGCCGGACGGGACGTGCTCATCGCGCACGGCACCCGGGACCGGATGATCGATCCGGTGTCCTCGCACACCTACGCCGAGCGCGCCGAGTCCGTCGCCGCCCGGCTTGTCCGGTTCGAGATCACGAATGAGGGACACGCGATGGTCCGCCGTGCCGCGATCTGGACCCGGCTCATGTGTGCTTTTACACTCGAGATCATCACCGACGTGGCAAGGGACGAGACTCTTCGGAGCGCGTGGGAAAAGCCCGCGCCCGAACGGCTGCGGGTGCCGGTGTGAGCGTCGCGTCGTCCGCGGCGCGTTGCCCGCGCGACCACCCGCCCCGCGCGAATTACCAACGGTTCACCGGCCGATCCGGCCGATCGGAGGGAGTGTCTTGACCACCACTAGCGCCGACCAGGTTTCGAACCCGCTTCACGAGTCGAGGGAGTCCCGCTGGCCCGGGCTGTTCACGCCGCCGCGCTCGGCGGTGCGCGCCCGCATCGCCGAGGCGTTGTTCCGCAGGCTGGTGCGCCGCGTCGCGATCCGCGCGAGCTTCCCCGACGGCACCGTGCTCGGCGGGGGCGGCCCGGACGCCCCGGAGATGCGTATCCACCGCCCGGCGGACTTCTTCCACCGCCTCGGCGCCGACGCCAGGCTCGGCTACGGCGAGGCCTACATGGCGGGTGACTGGTCCTCCGACGACCTCGCCGGCGTGCTGACCGCGTTCGCGGAGCAGCTGTCCTCGCTGGTGCCGCCGGTGCTGCGGAAGTTCCGCCGCCTCGCCGAGCGCACCCAGCCGAAGTCGGAGGAGAACACGATCGAGGGTGCCCGGTCGAACATCCACCGGCACTACGACCTGTCCAACGACCTGTTCGGTGCCTTCCTCGACGAGTCGATGACGTACTCCTCGGCGTTGTTCGGGCCGGGGGAGGACCTCGCCGCCGCCCAGCGCCGCAAGGTCGAGAGCGTGCTGGACTACGCCGGGGTCGGCGAGGGCAGCAGCGTGCTGGAGATCGGCACCGGCTGGGGCGAGCTGTCCATCCGCGCGGCCGCGCGGGGTGCCAGGGTGACCTCGCTGACGATCTCGGAGGAACAGAAGGCGCTGGCGACCGAGCGGATCGCCAAGGCGGGCTTCGCCGACCGCGTCGACGTCCAGCTGTGCGACTACCGCGACGCCACCGGGAAGTACGACGCCGTGGTGAGCGTCGAGATGATCGAGGCGGTCGGCGCCGAGTACTGGCCCGCGTTCTTCGCCGCCGTCGGGCAGCGGCTGCGGCCGGGTGGCCGGTTCGGGCTCCAGGCCATCACCAAGAGCCACGAGGACATGCTGGCCACGGCCACCGCCTACAGCTGGAGCCACAAGTACATCTTCCCCGGCGGCATCATCCCGTCGGTCGAGGTGATCGACGAGGGGATGCGCGAGAACGGGCTCACGATGACCGGGATGCGTGAGTTCGGGCTGGACTACGCGCGCACGCTGCGGCTGTGGCGGGAACGGTTCCTCGGCCGCTGGACCGAGATCGCGAGCTTCGGCTTCGACGAGGTCTTCCGCCGCATGTGGGAGTTCTACCTGTCCTACTTCGAGGCCGGGTTCCGCGCGCGGTACATCAAGGTGCACCAGTTCGGGTTCGCCGCCGGGTGACCGGTCGCGCGGCGGCGCCGGAGACAACCCGATAGCGTGTCGCACGTCTTTGTCTGCAGGGAGTGCGGACGACAGGACTGGTGAACTTCTCCACCGGGTATCGGGGACGGGTGATGCGAGATGACGTACGGAGGCGACGGCGGCGGGCGGTGGGTACCGCCGAGGCCCGCCCAGCCCTCTGGCCGCCCCCAGCCCCCTGGGCGCTCGCGGGGGCACCAGCCCGCCCAGATGATGCCGCTGCCGGGGCGCGGGCGCAGCCCGTACGACGAGCGCACCCGGCCGATGGGGTCGCGGGGTGAACAGCCGCCCCCGCCACCCCCTCGGCAGGCACCGCCGCGGCAGCCGGAGGGCGCGTCGCCGCGTCCCCGGCGCCGCCGCCGCTGGGGTATCGGGCGCATCCTGCTGACGCTGCTGCTCGTGTTCGTGGTGTTCCTGGCCGGGATCTGGGTCTACCTGGAGTTCTCGATCAAGCGCATCGACGCGCTCGCGAACTACGACGGCCGCCCGGCCGCCGCGTCCGGGACCAACTGGCTCATCATCGGCTCGGACAGCCGGGACGGGCTGAGCAAGGAGGACGAGGCGCGCCTGGCCACCGGGGACAAGTCTGACGCGGGCGGGGCCAGGACCGACACGATCATGGTCGCGCACATCCCGGACAACAGCACCAAGCCGACGCTGCTGAGCCTGCCGCGCGACTCGCAGGTCACCGTTCCCGGCCACGGCACCACCAAGATCAACGCGGCGTTCTCGATCGGGGGCGCGCCGTTGCTGGCGAGGACCGTCGAGGGCGCCACCGGGCTGCGGATCGACCACTACGCCGAGATCGGCTTCGGCGGGTTCGCCAACATCGTCGACGGCATCGGCGGGGTCGACATGTGTGTCGACAAGGACATGAACGACCCGATGACCGGCATCAACATCAAGGCGGGCTGCCAGTCGCTCGACGGACGCTCGGCGCTCGGGTTCGTCCGGACGCGCTACGCCGAGGCGACCCCGCGGTCGGACCTGGACCGGGTGGCGAACCAGCGGAAGTTCATCGGCGCGCTGGTCAGCCAGATGGCGAGCCCCGGCACGCTGCTGAACCCGTTCCACTTCTTCCCGCTGCTGTCCTCGGCGCCGGACGCGCTGACCATGGATTCCGGCGACCACGTGCACAACCTCGTCGGGCTCGCGATGGCGATGCGCGGGATCTCCTCGGACGGGGTGGTCACCACCACCGTGCCGGTCACCAGCGGGACGGCCGAGCACTGGGACAAGAAGAAGTCCCAGCAGCTGTTCGACGCGCTGCGCGGGGACACCGAGATCCCGGCCGACGTGATCATGAAGTAGCCACGCGAAAATCCGGCGACGACGAGCTGAAGGACGCCTTCGGTGCGTTGGGCGCGCTGAAGGACGCTTTCAGTGCGCTGGATGCACTGAAGGCGTCCTTCAGCGTGGCGCGGGGATCTGAGGCGCCCCAGCGTGGCCTGGGAACGTACCGCTCAGCTCGCGTGCCGCGCGATCAGCTCGTCGACCTCGTCCCCGGTGGCCGATTCGGTGACGAACGGCCCGCGGGCGGCGAGCACGCCGAGTTCGCGGAGCCGGGCGGCCTGCTCGTCGGTGCGCACGCCCTCCGCGCCGATCCGCAGCTTCAGCTCCTTCGCCCTGGAGACCAGCTGCCGCAGGTGCCGGGCGTCGGTCTCCGCCGCGTCCTCGGCGAGGACGTCGACCACGGGACCGCTGAGGATGACGTGGTGGACCGGCAGCCGGTGGTGGGGGATGAGTTCGAGGTCGGCCGAGCCGGACACCGTGAGCACGAGCTGCGCGCCGAGGTCGGCGAGCACGGCGAAGGAATCGAGGACCTCGCCGTGCTGGTCGAGCACCGACGCCGGGTCGGCGCACAGCCGCAGCGCCTTCGCGGGCAGGCCGTGCCGGTCGAGCTGCTCCTTGACCAGCCGCACCAGATCGGGCTCGATGGCGAGCCGGTTCGGGAGCCGGACGCAGACGTCCGGCGCGGCCTCACCGAAACGGTCGCGCCAGCGGGCGGTCGCCGCCAGGGACTCGGCCAGCAGCCACTTGCCGAGCGGGATGGTCATCCCGGTGGTCTCGGCGAGCGGGTAGAACTCGTCGGAGTCCAGCTCGCCCCGCTCCGGGTGGTTCCAGCGCAGCCCGGCGTTGACGGCGGCGAGCTGGTCGGGCCGGGCGAGCTTGACGGTCGGCTGGTAGATCAGCGAGAACTGACCGTTCTCCAGCGCGCCCGCGAGCACCGCGCCCAGCTGGTAGCGGCCGCGGTCCCGCGCGTCGAGCTCGGGATCGAACAGCATCCACTGCGCCTTGCCCGCCTCCTTCGCGCGGTGCAGCGCTATCTCCGCGGCGCGGGCCAGATCGGACGCCTCGCAACCGCGGACCGACCGGACGACGATCCCGGCGCTCGCGCTGGCGCCGATACCGTGCCCGTCCAGGTAGATCGGCTCGTTCAGCTCGTCCAGCGCCTGCTGGACGAGCTGGGAGACCGAGTTCGACGTCAGCTCGCCGTGGAGCAGGATCGCGAACCCGTCGCCGGCGAGCCGGAAGACCTCGCCGTCGAAGCGGCCGGCGAAGGCCGCCGAGAGCTTGTGCGCGATCCCGCGCAGGACCTGGTCGCCGACGCCGGCGCCGAGGCCGTCGTTGATCACCTTGAAGCCGTCGATGTCGAGGTAGACCAGCGCGATCTGTTCCCCGGCACCGGTTTCGACGACGGATCCCAGCTTCGTCTGGAAGGCGGTGCCGTTGGCCAGGCCGGTCAGCGCGTCGTGGACGTTCTGGTGCCGCAGGCGTTCCTGCAGCAGCTGGTTCTCGTTGGCGTCGGTGGCCATCAGCACCGGGTACGCCGTGCCCGGCCGGTCGCCCGGCAGCCGGATGAGCTTCACGTCCGTCCAGAGTGGACCGTCCTGCGCGTGGTCGAGCCGCAGGCGCTCGGTGTACTGCTCGCCGTCGGGGGCGCGGAGCTGGAGGAGGCCGGCGCGCAGCCGCGTGGCGTCGTGCTCACCGGCGCCGAGCTCGGTGAGGTGCCTGCCCCGCACCAGCTCGGGGCTCGTGCCGAGGAGCTTGCCGAGCGCGGCGTTGGCCTCGACGACGACACCCTCCCGGTCGGCGAGCGCGATGCCCGTCGGCGAGGCCGCGTAGAGCGTGGTGAAGCGCAGCAGCGCGCCCTCGTGCGCGGGGTCGAGGTGCGGTGCGGCCTCGCGGGCGAACTCGAGCAGCAGCGGCTCGAGCTCGTCCGGGGGAAGCGTTACTCCTTCGGTGTCGGCCAGCTTCGCGGCCCATCGGCGCGCGAGACTCACCAACCCTGGTGAGTCACCAGGCTCAAGCACACTCCACCTCTTCTTGCACGGACAAAGGCCAGCTCAGCGCGGGTGTGGGTGGTCCAGGGCCCACACCGGGCACGAGTCAGCCGGGATCGATGCCACGGCATCATGTGGGAAACCGGCTGTCTACCGGCTGAACGAGTGAACGGTACTACACAACTGGTGACCATTCGTCACCATGTGTGCCGATGCGTTCGGCCTCCGCTACCGCGCCGGCGAGGAACGCGGGTCCAGCTGGACCGGCAGCCCGTCGGCGGGTACCGGCAGGGCGGTGTAGTCCCAGCGCGCGGTGTAGGACTCGGGCACGGACCACCGGTAGGCGCGCAGCATCTCGTGCAGCAGCGCCTTGACCTCCAGCCCGCCGAAGTGCAGCCCGACGCACTTGTGCGCCCCGCCGCCGAAGGGCATCCAGGCGAACCGGTGCGAGCGGTCCTCGCGGCGCGGCTCGGCGAAGCGTTCCGGGTCGAACCGTGCCGGGTCGGTCCAGCAGCCGGGGCTGAAGTGGTTGACCGTCGGGGAGATCCCGACCAGCGTGCCCGCCGGGAGGTAGTGGCCGAGCACCTCGGTGTCCTTGACCGTCTTGCGCGCCATCGACGGCACGGGCGCCACCAGCCGCAGCGCCTCCTTCATCACCAGGTCCAGGGTTTCCAGCCGGTCCAGCGCCTCGATGCCGGGCAGGTCGTCGCCGAGGGCGAGTGACTCCGCGCGGGCGCGGTCCTGCCAGTCGGGGAACTTGGCGAGGAAGTAGACCATGGCGCTGCTGGTGATCGTCGAGGTGTCGTGCGCGGCCATCATCAGGAAGATCATGTGGTTGACGATGTCGGTGTCGGTGAACCGGTCGCCGTCGTCGGTCGTGGCGTGACACAGCGCGGAGAACAGGTCGTCCCCGTCGCCTTTCCGCTTGGCGGGGAGGTTTTCGGCGAAGTAGCGCTCCAGCACCCGGCGGCCGTGCAGCCCGGCCGCCCACCGCCCGCCGGGCACGGGGTAGCGCACGATCGCGCTCCCGGCGCGCACGGCGGCGATGAAGGCCCGGTTGATCCTCGCGGCGTCGTCCGAGCCGCGCATGCCCATGAAGACACGCGTCGCGACGTCGAGCGTGAGCTGCTTGAGCGCCCAGTACAGCCGGGGGCGGTACCGGCCGGACCAGGCCGCGACGCCCGCGCGCAGTGCCGGCCCCATCTGGTCGACGTAGCCGCTCAGCCGGGGCCGGGTGAAGGCCTGCTGCATGATCCGGCGGTGCAGGTGGTGCTCGCCGAAGTCCAGCAGCATCAGCCCGCGTTCGAAGAAGTGCTCGATGAAGAACCGCCAGCCCTCCTGCGAGAACGCCTTGTCCTTGTTCACCAGGGCGATCTGGGTGGCCTCCGGCCCCGACAACGCGACGATGCGGCGGCCGAAGCCGCCCATGAACGACACCGGCCCGTACTGCTCGTGGCGGCGCAGGCCGAACTCGACACCGAAGCGCATCATCTCCGGGACGTGCCCGACCAGCGGCGGGCCGTCGTCGCCGAGCACCGGCTTCAGGCCGCTGCCCGCGGGCGGAGTCGCCAGCTCGCGCACCGGCCAGCGCGCGCCGAGCCAGCGCTCGTCCACGGTGCGGGGCAAGGGAATCGAGGTCAGCGGTGGTACGCGCTCGCGCAGCGCCTCGGTGACTTTTCCGACCGTGTTCACCATCGTCACCATCTCCTCGCCGAGACCGGGTAGCCCTACCGTCCTCCCTTGTTGACGAGTTGACAACACCTGCGGTCAGTTTCGCCGGAAAGTGCGCCCCAATGTGGCGTTCGGTGCGTTGGACGCACCGAACGCCACATTCGCTGCGTTGGACGCACCCAATGCCACATTCGCTGCGTTGGACGCACCCAATGCCACATTGGGGCGCTTTGGCCCCGGTGTCAGCCCAGTTCGGCGCGGACCTGCCGGGCCGCCGCGACGAGGTTCCGCAGCGCGGGCTCGACCTCGGCGTATCCCCGGGTCTTCAGGCCGCAGTCGGGGTTGACCCAGACGCGGTCGGGCGCCACCGCGCCCACGGCGGTCCGCAGCAGCCCGCCGACCTCGTCGACGTCGGGAACGCGCGGCGAGTGGATGTCGTAGACACCCGGTCCGACACCCCGGCCGAACCCGGCTTCGCCGAGATCGGTCAGCACCTCCATCTTCGACCGCGCCGCCTCGATGCTGGTCACGTCGGCGTCGAGCGCGTCGATCGCGGGCAGCACCTCGCCGAACTCCGAGTAGCACATGTGCGTGTGGATCTGGGTGGCGTCGGCGATCCCGGAGGTCGCGAGCCGGAAAGCCCTTACCGCCCAAGCGAAGTACGCCTCGTGCCCGGCCGCGCGCAGCGGCAGCAGCTCCCGCAGCGCGGGCTCGTCGACCTGGACGACCCGGATCCCTGCGGCTTCGAGATCGTGGACCTCGTCGCGGATCGCCAGCGCCACCTGCGCCGCGGTTTCGGACAGGGGCTGGTCGTCGCGGACGAACGACCAGGCCAGGATCGTCACCGGCCCGGTGAGCATGCCCTTGACCGGACGGTCGGTGAGCCGCTGCGCGTAGGTGGCCCACCGGACCGTCATCGGCTCGGGCCGCGACACGTCGCCGTACAGGATCGGCGGCCGGACGCAGCGGGAGCCGTAGGACTGGACCCAGCCGTGCTCGGTGGCGGCGAACCCGGCCAGCTGCTCGGCGAAGTACTGCACCATGTCGTTGCGTTCGGGCTCGCCGTGCACGAGGACGTCGAGGCCGAGGTCCTCCTGCAGCCGTATGACGCGTTCGATCTCCTCGCGCATCGCCGCGGTGTAGCCCGCGTCGTCGAGCGTGCCCGCCCGGTGCGCCGCGCGGGCCTTGCGCAGCTCGGTGGTCTGCGGAAACGAGCCGATCGTGGTGCTCGGCAGCGCGGGCAGGCCCAGCGCGGCCTGCTGTGCCGCCGCGCGCCGCGCGAAGGGCGAGCGGAGCGCGTGTTCGGGACGCAGCGAGGCCAGCCGCGACCGGACGCGGACGTCGAGCAGTTCGGCCGCCGTGGCACGATCCCGCACCGCGGCGCGCGCGGCCGTGAGGTCGACGTTCCCGGGACCTTGACGCAAAGCCTTGCCCAGCAGGACGACCTCGTCGACCTTCTGCCGCGCGAACGCCAGCCAGCTCTTGAGTCGGGCGTCGAGGGCGGTTTCCCGCTCGACGTCGTAGGGCACGTGCAGCAGCGAGCACGACGTCGAGACGCTCACCCGCGCCGCGGTGCCCAGCAGCGTCGCCGCGCGGGCGAGCGCCTGCTCGGGGTCGGTGCGCCACACGTTGCGGCCGTCGACCACGCCGGCCAGGACCTCCTTGTCCCGCAACGCCCCCTCCGCGGCCACGGCGTCCACAGTGGACGGATCGGTGACCAGGTCGACGGCGAGCGCGTCGATGGGGGAGCGGGCCAGCACGCCCAGACCGCGGCCGAGACCGCCGAAGTACCCGGCGACCAGCAGCTTCGGCCGGGCGGTCGCCTTCGCCAGGACGTGGTAGGCGCGGGTGAGGGCGTTCAGCTCCTTCTCGCCGCGGTCCGCCGCGAACGCGGGCTCGTCCAGCTGGACCCACTCCGCCCCGGCGTCGTGCAGTTGTTCCAGCAGCTCGGCGTAGCGCAGCAGCAGCCGGTCGAGCAGTTCCAGCGGCCGGAAGCCCTCGGGCGCGTCGCCGGCGGCCTTCGACAGCAGCAGGAAGGTCACCGGGCCGACGAGCACCGGCCGGGTCTCGTACCCGGCGGCCTTCGCCTCGCGGTATTCGTCGAGCGGCTTCGTGCCGGTGAGGGTGAACGTCGTGTCCGGGCCCAGTTCCGGGACGAGATAGTGGTAGTTGGTGTCGAACCACTTGGTCATCTCGAGCGCGGGCGCGTCCTGGACGCCGCGGGCGGCGGCGAAGTAGGTGTCGAGCGGGGAAAGGCCCAGTCCGGTGAACCGGGCGGGCAGCGCGCCGAACAGTTCGGCGGTGTCGAGCACCTGGTCGTAGTGGGAGAACGTGTTCGACGGGATCGAGTCCAGCCCGGCGGCGGCCAGTTCCCGCCAGGTGGCGGCCCGCAGGGCCCGGCCGGTTTCGGCGAGCGCGGCTTCGTCGATCTTCCCGGACCAGTAGCGCTCCACAGCGCGTTTGAGTTCCCGGTCCGGGCCGATACGTGGGTAACCCAGCACGGTGCTGCCGACGGGATTTTCGGTGACGCGGTGGTCAGGCACAGCTCTCTCCTCGCGAGCTCGTCGAAGGAGCCCGTGCGCGCGGGAGTGACCGCCCTTCGGTCGTGCCCATCCCGCGAGGCCCGGACTCACGCACGCCCTCGGCGCACGTACCACGGGCAGGTCTTCGGACTCGTGGGCGTCGTGCTCGCGCCTACCGGCCGTCGCTTCCCGGACACCGCGTCCAGTGCTTTACCGTGTCTCGCACGGTGACGGCTTTCGTTCCCACATACCGCTGCGGGGCAGTCCCGGATTCCCACCGGGTTCCCTCTTGCCTCTCCCGGACACGGCGCGCCGCCCCCGGGAGAACCCATGGCACCGACGAGCCTACAGAACCCGTACCACGCGTGACCAGAGACGAGACTCGCGTGACTGGAGACGTAACTCGCGTGATGGGAGACGGACCGCCTCCCATCACGCGAGTTACGTGCTCGATCACGCGAGTTACGTGCTCAGTCCCAGTCGAGGGCGCCGCCGGACTGGTACTCGATGACGCGGGTCTCGAAGAAGTTCTTCTCCTTCTTGAGGTCCATCGCCTCCGACATCCACGGGAACGGGTTCTCGGTCTCGCCGAAGATCGGGGCGAGGCCGATCTGCTGGGCGCGGCGGTCGGTGATGAAGTGCATGTACTGCTCGCACAGCTCGTGCGAGAGGCCCAGCATGCCGCGCGGCATGGTGTCGCGGGCGTAGGCGACCTCCAGCGCGCACGCCTCGGTCAGCATCCCGCGCACCTCGGCCTGGAACTCCTCGGTCCACAGGTGCGGGTTCTCGATCTTGATCTGGTTGATGCAGTCGATCCCGAAGTTCAGGTGGATCGACTCGTCGCGCAGGATGTACTGGTACTGCTCGGCGATCCCGACCATCTTGTTCCGGCGGCCCAGCGAGAGGATCTGCGCGAAGCCGGTGTAGAACCACATGCCCTCGAAGATCACGTAGAACGCGACGAGGTCACGCAGGAACGCCTGGTCTGCCTCCGGGGTGCCGGTCTCGAAGTCCGGGTTCTCCAGGTTCTGCGTGTACTTCAGCGCCCACGCGTCCTTGTCCGAAATGGACGGGACCTCGCGGTACATGTTGAACAGCTCGCCCTCGACCAGGCCGAGGCTTTCGCAGATGTACTGGAAGGTGTGCGTGTGCACGGCCTCCTCGAACGCCTGGCGCAACAGGTACTGGCGGCATTCGGGGTTGGTGATCTGGCGGTACACGGCGAGCACGATGTTGTTGGCCACCAACGACTCCGCCGTCGCGAAGAAGCCGAGGTTGCGCTTGAGCATGGTGCGCTCGTCCTCGGTCAGCCCGTCGGCCGACTTCCACAGCGCGATGTCGGCCTGCATGGCGACCTCGGTCGGCATCCAGTGGTTGTTGCAGCCGGCGAGGTACTTCTCCCACGCCCAGCGGTACTTCATCGGCAGCAGCTGGTTGACGTCGGCGCGGGCGTTGATCATCCGCTTGTCGTCGACGTTGATGCGGGCGGCGCCGACCTCGATCTCGCCGAGACCGGTCGCGTCCGTGGTTTCCAGGTTGGTCATCTCAGGGGCTCCAGGGAGGTTCGGGGCAGGTCCGTGGGGGCCTCCTTGAGGGACTCCAGGTCCCTCAAGGAGGCCCCCACGGATCACGGGGGACTACTGGCAGGCTTCGCAGTCGGGGTCGTCGATGCGGCAGGCGGCGCCTTCGACGGCGGCGAAGTCGACGTCTTCCACCTTGGGCATCTCCTTCGGCTCGGCCGCGGGCGGCGTCACCGGCACGGCCGCCTCCGGCGAGGGCGACGGCGACGGCGCGGGCGAGGCCGCCGGGGAAGCCGCCGGAACCGCGGCCGAGGGCGACGCCGCGGGAGCGGCGGGGGCCGGGGTGGCCGAGACGGCGTTCAGCTTGCCGTCCGTGCCGCGCAGGGTGCTCTTCTCCACGTGCGTCGCGGACTGCGCCCGCAGGTAGTACGTGGTCTTGAGGCCCTTGTGCCACGCGTACCGGTACAGCTCGTCGAGCTTGCGGCCGCTCGGCGCCGCGATGTACAGGTTCAGCGACTGCGCCTGGTCGATCCACTTCTGCCGCCGGGACGCGGCGTCCACCAGCCACTTCGACTCGATCTCGAACGCGGTGGCGTACAACGCCTTCAGGTCGTCCGGAACGCGGTCGATCCGGCCGAGGCTGCCGTCGAAGTACTTCAGGTCGCTCACCATGACCTCGTCCCACAGCCCGCGCTCCTTGAGGGAACGGACCAGGTGCGGGTTCACCACGGTGAAGTCGCCGGACATGTTCGACTTGACGTACAGGTTCTGGAACAGCGGCTCGATGGACTGCCCGACACCGCAGATGTTGGAGATCGTCGCGGTCGGCGCGATCGCCATCACGTTGGAGTTGCGCATGCCGACGGTCTTGACCCGCTCGCGCAGCGTCCCCCAGTCCATAGTGGACGAAAGGTCGACGTCGAGCGCGTCACCGCGGCGCGCGTCGATGAGCAGCCGCATCGAGTCGATCGGCAGGATTCCCTTGCTCCACAGGGAACCCTCGAAGCTCTGGTACTGCCCGCGCTCCTCGGCGAGGTCGGTCGAGGCCGAGATCGCGTAGTAGGAGATGTGCTCCATGCTCTCGTCGGCGAACCGCACGGCGGCCTCGGAGGACAGCGGAACGCCCAGCTCGAACAGCGCGTCCTGGAAGCCCATCAGGCCGAGGCCGACCGGGCGGTGACGCAGGTTCGAGCGGCGTGCCTCCGGTATCGTGTAGAAGTTGATGTCGATCACGTTGTCGAGCATCCGCACCGCGGTGCGCACGGTCTTCTCGAGCCGCTCGGTGTCCAGGCCGGTCGGGGTCACGTGCTTGAGCAGGTTGACCGAGCCCAGGTTGCAGACCGCGACCTCGTCGCTGCTGGTGTTCAGCGTGATCTCGGTGCACAGGTTGGACGAGTGCACGACGCCGATGTGCTGCTGCGGCGAGCGCAGGTTGCACGGGTCCTTGAAGGTGATCCACGGGTGCCCGGTCTCGAACAGCATGGTCAGCATGCGCCGCCACAGGTCGACCGCGCGGACCTTGCGGAACACCTTGATCTCGCCGCGGTCGGCGGCGGCCTCGTACTCGCGGTAGCGCTGTGCGAACGCGTTGCCGTAGAGGTCGTGCAGGTCCGGCGTCTCGTTGGGGGAGAACAGGGTCCACTGCCCGTCGGCCTCGACGCGGCGCAGGAACTCGTCCGGCACCCAGTTCGCGGTGTTCATGTCGTGCGTGCGCCGCCGGTCGTCACCGGTGTTCTTGCGCAGGTCGAGGAACTCCTCGATGTCCACGTGCCAGGTCTCGAGGTAGGCGCAGGCCGCGCCCTTGCGCTTGCCGCCCTGGTTCACCGCGACCGCGGTGTCGTTGGCGATCTTGAGGAACGGCACGACGCCCTGGGACTGGCCGTTGGTGCCCTTGATGTGCGCGCCGAGGCCGCGGACCGGGGTCCAGTCGTTGCCGAGACCGCCCGAGTACTTCGCCAGCAGCGCGTTGTTCTTGTACGCCTGGAAGATCGAGTCGAGGTCGTCGTCCACAGTGGTCAGGAAGCAGGACGACAGCTGCGGGCGCGTGGTGCCCGAGTTGAACAGCGTCGGGGTGGACGCCATGAAGTGGAAGCTCGACAGCAGCTCATAAAACTCAATGGCACGAGATTCCCTGTTGTCCTCGCGGATCGCCAGTCCCATCGCGACGCGCATGAAGAACGCCTGCGGCAGCTCGAAACGGACGCCGTCGTGGTGCTGGAAGTACCGGTCGTACAGCGTCTGCAGGCCGAGGAACCCGAAGTCGAGGTCACGCTCGGGCCGGATCGCCGCGGTGATCTTGTCCAGGTCGAAGGAGGTCAGCTCGGCGTCGACCAGCTCCAGCTCGATGGCGCGGCGCAGGTAGGCGCGGAAGTACGGGGCGTACTCCTGGACCATCTCGTCCTGGCTGGCCTGGCGCGGCGCGCCGGCGAGGTAGCTCAGCGCCTCGCCGCGCAGCTTGTCCAGCAGCAGCCGGGCGGAGACGAAGGAGTAGTTCGGCTCCTGCTCGACGAGCACACGGGCGGCCATGATCTGCGCGAGCGCGAGTTCGTCGGCGCTGATGCCGTCGTAGAGGTTGCGCTTGGCCTCGGCGAGCACCGGCTCCGCGGAGACGTCGTCCAGCCCGGCGACGGCTTCTCCCACCACGTGGGACACGCGGGCCCAGTCGAGCGGGCGCAGCGAACCGTCGACGCCCTTGACGTTGAGCGCGGCCTCGGCCGGGGCCGGGGTGCTCGCTTGACGGGCCTTGGCGCGCTCGTCGCGGTAGAGCACGTACGCGCGGGCGACCTTGTGGTGCTCGCCGCGCATGAGCGCGAGCTCGACAAGGTCCTGGATCTGCTCGATGTGCAGGGCGGCCTCGGTGCCGGCGTGGCGCAGCAGCGAGGTCTCGACCTGCGCGGTCAGCTCGGCGACCACGTGGTGGACGCGCGAGGACGCGGCGGCGTCGTCCCCCTCCACCGCGAGGAAGGCCTTGGTGAGCGCCACCGAGATCTTGTTGGCGTCGAACGGCGACACACTGCCGTCGCGCCGGATCACCCGGACTCCGGCGGGCTTGTTGTCCGGAGAAGCGGGCGGGCGATGGCTGGTGTCCACTGACATATGCGTGACTCCCCAAGGGCGCGTCGGATCGGCGCATCGTCCCCCGGACGAAGCGCTGCTGGTCGGGCAAAGCGTTGTCCGGCAATGCTCCTGGTGCGAACTCTCCAGGGAGAGCGCTGCTGGGCGTCACCGGCTCCCAGAGACTACATGTAGGGGTTGGGGGCCGCACGTGCCCCAATGGGTGGCGTGTCGCGCACTCACCCTGGCGGGTTAGGTGATCACGCAGAGCGCCCTGATCACCGGTCTGCGGGACACTCGGCGGAGGTCGTCAGCCGCCGAATCGCAGTGCGAAACCGGTCAGCTTCGCACTGGCCGCGGGACGGCGCCCGCTGAGGTGGCCGAGCGGGCCCTCGGGGTTGATCTGCCAGTCCGAGGAGGCCAGCCGGGCGCGCGCCTTCGAGACCACCGGGCTGCGCTTGGGGCGGCCGTCGAGGGTCTGGACGACTTCGAAGGCCGCGGGCACGGCGAGGGGGAGGCCGAGACGTGGGGTGAACGCGGCGGTCGCGATCCAGTCGTCTCCGGTCGCCGCGGTCGCGGTGAACGCGTGGCCGCCGGTGAACTCGAACGCGGCGAGGTCCTTCGGGATGCCCCACAACGCGCGGCCACCGGCCAGTGACGTCTCGCTGTCGACCCAGATGGCGGTGATCGACGCGGCCGCGCGGCGGCCGTGCACGGCGACCGTGGCGAGCAGTTCGTGGTAGCTCAGCTGACCCGGCGGCCGGTAGTCGATCCACGCGGTGACGACCGTCGCGTGCCCGCGCCAGACGAGCGGGCGGGCACCTTCGGGCAGCGCCGGTATCTCATCGAGTGGGACGCGCCAGACGGACAGCCAGGCGTCCCCGGCGAGGTGCCACGGCTCGGGCGGGTAATCCGCCGACGTACTTTTTCCCGCGGCGGCGGCATCAGATGGAGTCATGGAGCCAGGGCAGGTAGTCGGGGAGGTCCCTGTCGACACGCATGGTGAACTCCGGCGGGCGTTTCTGCAGGAACGACACGACACCCTCGACGGCGTCGGAGCTCTTGCCGAGGCCGCCGATCAGCCGGGAGTCGAGTTCGTGCACGGGGAACGGGGACGGCGCGCTCGCCATGCGGTACAGCAGCTGGCGGGTGACCGCGACCGAGACCGGCGCGGTGGTGGCGATGATCTCCCGCGCGAGCGCGTACGCCTCTTCGAGCACGGTGTCCGCCGGGTACAGCCGGTGCACGAGCCCGGCGGAGAGCGCTTCCGCCGCGTCGACGAGGCGACCGCTGATCATCCAGTCGAGTGCGGTGCCCATGCCGACGAGCCGGGGGAGGAACCACGCGGACGCGCCCTCGGGGTAGATCCCCCGCCGGGTGAACACGAACCCGAACCGCGCGTCCTCGGCGGCGAGCCGGTAGTCGCACGAAAGCGTGATGGTGATCCCGCCGCCGACGGCCGCGCCGCGCAGGGCGGCGATGACCGGTTTGTGCATCGTGAAGATCCGCTTGGAACACCGCCCGGCGGGTTCCTGCCACGCGGCGTCCGGTCCGGACTCGGGGTCGAAGTCGAAGCCGCCCTGGGAAAGGTCCGCGCCCACCGAGAAGTCCCTGCCCGCGCCGGTGAGGACCACGACCCGGACCTCCTCGTCGCGGTCGGCCCTGTCCATCGCGTCGCCGAGTTCGTCGGCCATCCGGATCGTGTAGCCGTTGCGGGCCTCCGGACGGTTCAGTGTCACGGTGGCGATCCGCTCGGCGACCGCGTAGGTGATGTCGGCGTAGTCGGCCATATCCGTGACGGTAAGCCAGATCACCACTACTGGCAAGGTGTCAATAGTGTTCGGCCGGTCTCAGCGTCGCCCAACCGGGTTTCGCCAGCCGGGGCGGACAGTCGCCGGGCCTCCGCGATGCAAGGCCACGACGAGCGCCCGCCCGTCCCGGGCGTGATGTTCGATGATTTCCATGATTCGTTCGGTTGTCGTGCCGCGGGAACCCGCCCAGCCGCCGCGGAACAATGTCAGGAACTCTGTATTGCTCATATAGGGTGGCTGAAAAGTGCTCTCCCTGTTTCGCTTTTTGTCGGTATCGAGCCCGATGGCGAGCTTTCCGGACGCTGTGGTGTACTGATCGTGGGAGAGAAGAAGTTCCATCAGTTCCGCGGGAATATGCATCCCAGGCATGAGGTCGTAACTGTGCGGAAGGTAGTCGACGCTGCGTACGAACTTGAAGTATCCGGGGTTGGGAGCGAGACGAAAGTCCCAGGGGCTCGATGGATCGCCGGGCTTTGGTTCATCCGGGTTTCCGTCGTCCGGCAGGAGACTTCGCATCGCCTTCAGTTGTTTTCTGAGGTTGTGGTCTTCGGTGTATTTCCACCCCTGGCCCGAGTTGTGCATTCGCTTATATTGTACAAGAATGAAGCTCTCTGTCTCGTGTCGATAGTAGATCAGGTCGACGCCTGACGCGGTCTCCGCTGGGCTGGTGTCGATGTTGGCGACAGTGAGTTCTCCGATATCTGGATGATGGAATACTGTGCTGTTCGCTGTCGGTCCGTCTACTGATGTGAGCCCGTCGAAGTGCGACATCTCGACGCGGAGAAGGCTTCGCTCGTCGCTATTGCTCTCAAGGAGGCTCCGGGAAGCCGATGTCAAAAAGGGTGTGCCCGCAGAAATGTCGACATTTCGCAGTAGGACTCTGTCGATACCCGCGATCTCAAAGGTTGTAGCCAGTGCGTCGCGTTCTTCGGCTCGCTGTACGCGCTCTGTCTGTGGTATGTTGTCGTATTTTCCTTCCTGGAGTACTGTCGAAATTTTCGAGTCGATGCCGGAATTCAGCGCGCGCAGGGATTGTATGAGATTCTCGCTGCTTTTGACGGGAAGGCTTCCTGGGTCCTCTAGTCCCTTGCATAGGCGGTCGTATTGATTTCCGTGGAGCAAGTCGCCAAACCTGGCCACGGTGATCTTGCGTTCCTGTACTTGCCAGTCTATGTCGAATATTCGGTAGACAACTTTTTCGTGCAGGTTTCGCAGCTTCCTTTCGAGCGTCATAATGGCGAATGCGACAACTTCGCTTTCGCGAATTGGTGAGTTCTTCTTGCGTTCTATTACGACAGCCAGCGCGCGTGATGGTATGCCGGGATCTGATTCGATCGTCTCGGTATAACCGTCTTCTCGGCTGCACTGTAATCTGCTTACGTCACCCTTGGTCAAGTGCTCGATAAACAGGGGGACGAATTGCTGACTGTGTGACACGGCCTCCCCTTCGCGTGTGCGGCCGCCGGTATTCGCGAGGTGCCGCCGCTGGAAACCTAGCAGAGTGTGCGCCAGGTCATACTCGGTGTGTAAAACAATCAGGCGTGCTTGATTTTTCCGACGGCCGGTGCGAGCCTTGGCGGGACGCAAGGAGGCGGGCGATGGCGGACCTCGGCGTGATCCTCGGTGATCTCGCGGCGGAAACACGGACGATCGACGACGTGGTGGCCGGGCTGCCCGCGTCGGACTGGGCGCGGCCGACCCCGGCGAAAGGCTGGACGGTCGCGCACCAGATCGCGCATCTGGCCTGGACCGACCGGAAGTCGCTGATCTCGGCGGCGCATCCGGAGGACTGGCAGGCCGAGGTTGAAAAGCTGCTCCAGGTCGGCGAAGACTACGTCGACGCGGGTGCGGCCGAGGGGGCGGAGAAGCCACCCCGGCGGCTGCTCGAAGACTGGCGCGCGGGCCGCGCCGCACTCGCGGAGGCGCTGGCGGCGGTGCCCGAAGGGCGGAAGCTGCCCTGGTACGGCCCGCCGATGAGCGCGGCTTCGATGGCCACCGCCCGGATGATGGAGACCTGGGCACACGGCCAGGACATCTTCGACGCGTTCGGCATGGTCCGCGAACCGACCCCGCGGCTGTGGCACATCTCCCGGATCGGGACGCGCACCCGCGACTTCGCGTTCAAGCTGCACTCGCTGGCTCCGCCTGCCGAGGAGTTCCGGGTCGAACTGGCCGCGCCGGACGGGTCGACCTGGGCGTTCGGGCCGGAGGACGCCGAGCAGCGGCTCACCGGCAGCGCGGTGGACTTCTGCCTGCTCGTCACGCAGCGGCGGCACCGCGACGACACGGATCTCGTCGCCACCGGGGACGGCGTCGACGAGTGGCTGGGCATCGCGCAGGCGTTCGCCGGGCCGCCCGGGGCCGGACGCGAACCGGGACAGTTTTCATGAGTGAAGCTTGCGAACGAATCATGGATGTCATGCGCCACAAGGGATTCAACACTGTCTCGCGAAGCGAGGCGATCGCATGAATGCGGACGTGCTGCGGATCGGGAACGCCTCGGGGTTCTACGGCGACCGGTTCTCCGCCGTGCGCGAGATGCTCACCGGCGGTCCGCTGGACGTGTTGACCGGGGACTACCTCGCCGAGCTGACCATGCTCATCCTCGGCCGGGACCGGTTGAAGGACCCGAACCGCGGCTACGCCAAGACGTTCCTGCGTCAGATGGAGGAAAACCTCGCGCTGGCCAGGGAAAAGGGCGTCAAGATCGTCGCCAACGCGGGCGGGCTGAACCCGGCTGGGCTCGCCGACGCGCTGCGTGAGCTGGCCGCGAAACTCGGTGTCGACGTGTCGATCGCGCACGTCGAGGGTGACGATCTCATCGCGCGGGCCGAGGAGCTGAATCTCGGAAAGCCCTTGACCGCCAACGCCTATCTCGGCGCGTGGGGGATCGCGGAGTGCCTGAAGGCCGGTGCCGACGTCGTGGTGACCGGGCGGGTCACCGACGCCTCGGTGATCGTCGGGCCCGCCGCCGCGCACTTCGGCTGGGCCCGTGACGACTACGACGCGCTCGCGGGCGCGGTCGCCGCCGGGCACGTCATCGAATGCGGGACCCAGGCCACCGGCGGGAACTACGCCTTCTTCACCGAGCACGCCATCGGCGTCCCCGGCTTCCCTATCGCCGAGATCGAGGCCGACGGCTCCAGTGTCATCACCAAGCACCCCGGCACCGGCGGTGTGGTGAACGTCGGCACCGTCACCGCGCAGCTGCTCTACGAGATCACCGGCGCCCGCTACGCCGGGCCGGACGTCACCACCCGCTTCGACACGCTGAGCCTTACCGAGGACGGGCCGGACCGGGTGCGGATCGGCGGGGCGCGCGGCGAGGCGCCGCCGCCCACGCTCAAGGTGTGCCTCAACAGTCTCGGCGGGTTCCGCAACGAGACGACGTTCGTCCTCACCGGACTGGACATCGAGGCGAAGGCCGCGCTGGTCAGGGACCAGCTGGAGGGCGCGCTCAAGAAGCGGCCCGCCGAGGTGAAGTGGACGCTCGCGCGCACCGAGCACCCGGACGCGGACACCGAGCAGCGGGCGAGCGCGCTGCTGCACGTCGCGGTCAAGGACGCCGACCCGAAGGTGGCGGGCCGGGCCTTCACCGGCGCCGCGATCGAGCTCGCGCTGGCCAGCTATCCCGGCTTCCACGTCACCGGGCCGCCTTCGGACGCCTCGCCGTACGGGCTCTACACAGCGTCCTATGTGGACGCGAAAGAGGTGCCGCACGTCGCGGTGCTGCCGGACGGATCGCGGGTGGACATCGCGCCCGCCTCCGAGACGCTCACTCTGTCCGAAGTGGACGAGCCAGGACTACCCGAGCGGCTGCCGGACGGGCCGGTGCGCCGCGCCCCGCTGGGCCGGGTGCTCGGCGCGCGCAGCGGGGACAAGGGCGGCAACGCCAACCTCGGTGTCTGGGTGCGGTCCGAAGAAGCGTGGCGGTGGCTGGCACACCGCCTGACCGTGCACGAGTTCCGCCTGCTGCTGCCCGAAACCGCGGACCTGCCGGTGACCCGGCACCTGCTGCCGAACCTGTGGGCGATCAACTTCGTCGTCGAGGGGATCCTCGGCGAGGGCGTCGCGTCGCAGGCGCGGTTCGACCCGCAGGCCAAGGCGTTCGGCGAATGGCTGCGGTCACGGGAGATCGACATTCCGGAGGCGCTGCTGTGACCCTCGATCCTTTTCGGACCCCCGAGCGCGACGAGCTGCGCCGGACCGTGCGCGCGTTCGTCGAGCGGGAGGTCCTGCCGCGTCTCGACGGCTGGGAACGCGACGGCGAACTGCCGCGCGAACTGCACCGGAAGGCCGGAGAGCTCGGCCTGCTCGGCGTCTCCTTCCCGGAGTCCGCCGGCGGTGGCGACGGCAACTACCTCGACTCGCTCGTCGTGGCCGAGGAGATGCACTACGCCGGTGGTTCGGGTGGTTTGTTCGCGTCCCTGTTCACCTGTGGCATCGCGGTCCCGCACATCGCCGAGGCCGCGGACCCGGTGCAGATCGAGCGCTGGGTCCGGCCGACACTGGCCGGGGAGAAGATCGGCTCGCTCGCGGTGACCGAACCGGACGGTGGTTCCGACGTCGCGGGCATCCGCACCAGCGCGGTCCGCGAAGGCGACGAGTACGTCATCAACGGAGCCAAGACCTTCATCACCTCGGGCTGCCGCGCGGACTTCGTGACCACCGTCGTGCGCACCGGTGGCGAGGGCGCGCACGGCCTTTCGCTCATCGTCGTCGAGCGTGGGACACCGGGTTTCACCGTGTCGCGCAAGCTGGACAAGATGGGCTGGCTCTGCTCGGACACCGCGGAACTGTCCTATGCGGACGTCCGGGTCCCGGTGGAGAACCGGATCGGCGCGGAGAACAGCGGATTCGCCCAGGTGGCCACCCAGTTCGTCGTCGAACGGCTCTCCCTGGCGGTGCAGGCCTACGCACACGCGCAGCGGGCGCTGGACCTGACGCTGGACTGGTGCCGGATGCGCGAGACGTTCGGGCGGCCGCTGATCTCGCGGCAGCTCGTCCAGCACAAGCTCACCGAGATGGCGCGGAAGATCGATGTCGCCAGGACCTACACGCGGCAGACCGCCGTGCGGCACGTTTCCGGCGAGGAGGTCATCGCCGAGGCCTGCTTCGCCAAGAATACCGCGGTCGAGGCAGCGGAGCAGGTGGTGCACGAGGCGGTCCAGCTGCACGGCGGGCTCGGTTACATGCGGGAGTCCGAAGTGGAACGGCACTACCGCGACGTCCGCATCCTCGGCATCGGCGGCGGCACTACGGAAATCCTCACCGGCCTCGCCGCGAAGCGATTGGGGTACACCGCATGACGACCTTGCGTTCCACAGTGGACACACGAACCGGCGAGTTCGCGGCCAACCGCGAAGCGATGCTGGAAAAACTCGCCGAGCTCGAAGCCGAGCAGGCGAAGGCGGTGGCGGGCGGCGGCGAGAAGTACGTCGAGCGGCACCGCAGGCGCGGCAAGCTCCTGGCGCGCGAGCGGGTCGAACTGCTGCTGGACGAGGACTCGCCGTTCCTGGAGCTGTCCCCGCTCGCGGCGTGGGGCTCGGACTACCGGGTCGGCGCCAGCCTGGTGACCGGGATCGGTGTCGTGGAGGGCGTCGAGTGCATGATCTCGGCGAGCGATCCGACGGTGAAGGGCGGCACCAGCAATCCCTGGACCGCCAAGAAGAGCTACCGGGCGGCGGACATCGCCGCGCAGAACCGGCTGCCGACGATCAACCTCGTCGAGTCCGGCGGCGCGGACCTGCCCACCCAGAAGGAGATCTTCATCCCCGGCGGCCGGATCTTCCGCGACATCACGCGGGCCTCGGCCGCGGGCTGCCCGACGGTCGCGCTGGTGTTCGGCAACTCGACGGCGGGTGGTGCCTACCTGCCGGGCATGTCCGACTACGTCGTGATGGTCAAGGAACGCGCGAAGGTGTTCCTCGGCGGGCCGCCGCTGGTCAAGATGGCCACCGGCGAGGAGTCCGACGACGAGTCGCTGGGCGGTGCCGAGATGCACGCCCGTACCTCCGGGCTCGCCGACTACCTCGCCCATGACGAGGCCGACGCGATCCGCCTCGGCCGTAACATCATCAAGCGGCTCAACTGGACGAAGCGCGGCCCGACGCCGAAACCGGACTACGCCGAGCCGGTCCACGACACCGAAGACCTGCTCGGCATCGTGCCCACCGACCTCAAGGTCCCGTTCGATCCGCGCGAGGTGATCGCCCGCGTCGTCGACGGTTCGGACTTCGACGAGTTCAAGGCGCTGTACGGATCGAGCCTGGTCACCGGATGGGCGAGCATCCACGGGTACCCGGTCGGGATCCTCGCGAACGCGCAGGGTGTGCTGTTCAGCGAGGAGTCGCAGAAGGCCGCGCAGTTCATCCAGCTGGCCAACCAGATCGACACCCCGCTGCTGTTCCTGCACAACACCACCGGCTACATGGTCGGCAAGGAGTACGAGCAGGGTGGCATCATCAAGCATGGCGCGATGATGATCAACGCGGTGTCGAACTCGAAGGTGCCGCACCTGTCCGTCCTCATGGGAGCGTCCTACGGTGCCGGGCACTACGGGATGTGCGGGCGGGCCTACGATCCGCGGTTCCTCTTCGCCTGGCCGAGCGCGAAGTCCGCGGTGATGGGCGGGGCGCAGCTGGCCGGTGTGCTGTCCATCGTGGCCCGCGCGGCCGCGGAGAACCGCGGCCAGGAGTACAACGAGGACAACGACAAGGCCATGCGCGCGATGGTGGAGGGACAGATCGAGGCGGAGTCGCTGCCGATGTTCCTGTCCGGCATGCTCTACGACGACGGCATCATCGATCCCCGTGACACCCGGACCGCGCTCGGGCTCAGTCTTTCCGCGATCCACAACGGACCTGTGCAGGGCGCCGAGGGCTTCGGCGTCTTCCGGATGTAAAGGGCGGCGCTGAAAAGTGATCCAGAACCTGCTGGTCGCCAACCGCGGCGAGATCGCCCGCCGCGTGTTCCGCACCTGCCGCGACGCCGGCATCGGCACCGTCGCGGTGTTCTCCGACGCCGACGCCGGGACACCGCACGCGACCGAGGCCGACGTCGCCGTCCACCTGCCGGGCAACGCCCCCGCCGAGACATACCTGCGGGCGGAACTGCTCGTCAAGGCCGCCGCGGACAGTGGCGCGGACGCGATCCACCCCGGGTACGGCTTCCTCTCCGAGAACGCCGCGTTCGCCCGCGCCGTCCTCGACGCGGGGCTGACCTGGGTCGGGCCGCCGCCAGGGGCCATCGCGACGATGGGCTCCAAAGTGGAGTCGAAACGCGTCGTGGCCGCCGCCGGGGTGCCCGTCCTGTCCGAACTGGACCCGGCCGAGATCACCGAAGACGATCTTCCCGTGCTGGTCAAGGCGTCCGCGGGCGGTGGCGGACGCGGCATGCGGGTGGTCCGGAAACTGGACGAGCTGGCCGAAGCCGTCGAGAGCGCCCGCGCCGAGGCCAGGTCGGCCTTCGGGGATTCGACCGTCTTCTGCGAACGGTACCTGGAGACCGGGCGGCACATCGAGGTCCAGGTGCTCGCCGACGCACACGGCACGGTGTGGGCGCTGGGGGAGCGGGAGTGCTCGATCCAGCGCCGGCACCAGAAGGTTGTCGAGGAGGCGCCTTCGCCGTTCGTGGACGCCACGATGCGCGGGGAACTGTTCGACGCGGCCCGCAGGGCGGCGAAGGCGGTCGACTACGTCGGTGCCGGGACGGTCGAGTTCCTCGCCGGTCCGGACGGCCGGTTCTACTTCCTGGAGATGAACACCCGGCTGCAGGTGGAGCACCCGGTGACCGAATGCGTCACCGGCACCGACCTCGTCGCGCTGCAACTGCGCGTCGCCGAGGGAGCCCGGCTGCCCGCCGATCCGCCGCCGGCCACCGGCCACGCCATCGAGGTCCGGTTGTACGCCGAAGACCCGGCCGCGGGCTGGCAGCCGCAGAGCGGCACCCTGCACCGGTTCGAACTGTCCGATGTGGACCGCCAGTTCGAGGCACTCTTTACCGCCGAGAACGCATCAGCGCAGTTCACGCACGGGCCCGGGCTGCGGCTCGACTCCGGCTTCGTGAGCGGCTCCGTCGTCGGCGTGCACTACGACCCGATGCTCGCCAAGGTGATCGCCTGGGCCCCGGACCGCGCCTCGGCGGCCCGGCGGCTGGCGAAGGCACTGGAAGGCGCGAAGATCCACGGCGTGGTCACCAACCGCGACCTGCTGGTGAACATCCTGCGGCACGAGGCGTTCCTCGCCGGGGAGACCGACACGGCGTTCTTCGATCGGCACGGTCTCGACGTCCTCGCGAAACCACTGGCCACAGTGGACACCGAACGGCTGTCCGCACTCGCCGCGGCACTGGCGGACGCGGCGGGCAACCGGGCCGCCGCGACGACGCTCGGGCGGCTGCCCAGCGGCTGGCGCAACGTCCGTTCGGCGGGGCAGCGTAAGCGATTCTTCGCCGGGGACGACGAGTACGAGGTCGTCTACACGCTGACCAGGGACGGCCTGCGTGCCGAGGGATACGACGACGTCGCGCTCGTCAGTGCCGAACCCGGCCACGTGGTGCTGGACGTCGCGGGGGTGCGGCGTGCCTTCGACGTCGCCCGGTACGACGGAACGTCCTGTGTGGATTCCGCGCTGGGTCCGGTCACGCTCACGGTCGCGCCGCGCTTCGCCGACCCGGACGCGGCGCTGGCGGCGGGCTCGCTCGTCGCGCCGATGCCGGGCACGGTGGTGCGGCTGGGTGCCCGGGTCGGGGACACCGTGGCGGCGGGCGATCCGTTGCTGTGGCTGGAGGCGATGAAGATGGAACACCGGATCGCCGCGCCCGCCGACGGGGTGGTGACCGAACTTCCGGTGACGGTCGGACAACAGGTCGAAGTGGGCACGGTGCTGGCAGTGGTGGGAGACGAAGCATGACGATGAACTTCACCGAACCCGAGGAGCGGACCCAGCTCCGCGCGGCGGTGGCGGAACTGGGAAAGAAGTACGGCGGCGAGTACTACCTGAAGCAGGCCCGCGCCGGCGCCAAGACCGACGAGCTGTGGCAGGAGGCGGGCCGCCTCGGCTATCTCGGCGTCAACCTGCCCGAGGAGTACGGCGGCGGGGGCGCCGGCATCGCCGATCTCGCCGCGGTGCTGGAGGAACTGGCCGCGGCGGGCTGCCCGCTGCTGCTCATGGTGGTGTCCCCGGCCATCTGCGGCACGGTGATTTCCCGCTTCGGCACCGAGGAGCAGAAGAAGACGTGGCTGCCCGGGATCGCCGACGGCAGCAGGCGGATGGTCTTCGCGATCACCGAACCGGACGCCGGGTCGAACTCCCACCGGATCACCACCACCGCCAAACGCGACGGCGACGGCTGGATCCTCAGCGGCCGCAAGGTGTTCATCTCCGGCGTCGACGAGGCCGACGCGGTGCTCGTGGTCGGGCGCACCGAGGACGCGAAGACCGGCAAGCTCAAGCCCGCGCTGTTCATCCTCCCCACGGACGCGCCCGGGTTCGAGTACACGAAGATCCCGATGGACATCGTGGCGCCGGAGAACCAGTTCTCGCTGTTCCTCGACGACGTCCACCTGCCCGCCGAGGCGCTGGTCGGCGACGAGGACGCGGCGATCGCGCAGTTGTTCGCCGGGCTCAACCCGGAACGCATCATGGGCGCGTCGTTCTCCCTCGGCATCACCCGCTACGCGCTGGACAAGGCGGTGGGCTACGCCAACCAGCGGCAGGTCTGGGGCGTGCCGATCGGGTCCCACCAGGGTCTCGCGCATCCGCTCGCCGAGATCAAGGTCGAGCTGGAGCTGGCGAAGCTGATGACGCAGAAGGCCGCGACGCTGTACGACTCCGGCGACGACTTCGGCGCGGGGGAGTCGGCGAACATGGCGAAGTACGCCGCCGCCGAGGCCGCGATCCACGCCGTGGACCAGGCCGTGCAGACCCACGGTGGCAACGGGCTGGCCACCGAGTACGGGCTGGGCACGCTGCTCACGTCCGTGCGGCTGGGCCGGATCGCCCCGGTTTCGCGAGAGATGGTGCTCAACTTCGTCGGCCAGCACAGCCTCGGCCTTCCCAAGTCCTATTAGGAGGAAGCCGTGTCCACTTTGGCCGGCAAGACCATCATCATGTCCGGCGGCAGCCGGGGCATCGGCGAGGCCATCGCGCTGCGCGCGGCCCGTGACGGCGCGAACGTCGCGCTGCTGGCGAAGACCGCCGAACCGCACCCGAAACTGCCCGGCACGATCCACACCGCGGCCAGGGCGATCGAGGAGGCGGGCGGGCACGCGTTGCCCATCGTCGGCGACGTCCGCGACGACGACGACGGCGTCGCGGCGGCGGTGGCGAAGACCGCCGAGCAGTTCGGCGGGATCGACATCGTGGTGAACAACGCGAGCGCGATCGATCTGACCCCGACCGAGTCCGTCAACATGAAGCGCTACGACCTCATGCAGGACATCAACGCGCGCGGCACCTTCCTGCTCTCGAAGCTGGCCATCCCGCACCTGCGCGCGGCGGCGAACCCGCACGTGCTCACGCTGTCGCCGCCGATCAGCCTCGACGAGAAGTGGTTCACCGCCGGGCACCTGGCCTACAGCATCGCCAAGTACTCGATGAGCCTGGTGACCGTGGGCCTGGCGGCGGAGCTGCGCGAGGACGGCATCGCGGCGAACTCGCTGTGGCCGCGCACCACCATCGACACCGCCGCGATCCGCAACGTCGTCGGTGCCGAACTGGCCTCGCGCAGCCGGACGCCGGAGATCATGGCCGACGCCGCGTACGTGGTCCTGACCAAACCGAGCCGCGAGGTGACCGGAAACTTCTTTCTCGACGACGAGGTGCTGGCCGCCGAGGGCGTCACCGACTTCGCGAAGTACCGGGTCGGCGGGTCGGAGGCGGACCTGCAGCTCGACTTCTGGGTCGAGCCGTCCTGATGCTGCGGGAGCCCCAGCGCGAGGCACCGCGCGAACCCCAGCAGGAGCGCAGCCGGACGACGCGGCGTCGGCTGGTCGAGGCCGCCGTAGGCTGCCTGGCCGAGCGGGGCTGGAACGGCGTCACCGTCGGCGTGATCGCCGAACGGGCCGGTGTCTCCCGCGGCGCGGCGCAACACCACTTCCGGACCAGGGAGGACCTGGTCACCGCCGCGGTGGAGACGCTGGGCGAGGCGCAGATCGACGAGCTGCGCGCCCAGGCCGCCGACGTGCCCGAAGGGGCATCGCGGTTCCAGCACGTCGTCGACATGGTGCTGAACATCTACACCGGGGCGATGTTCCGCGCCGCGCTCCAGCTGTGGGTGGTGGCCTCCACCGACGAGGCGCTGCGCGCGATCCTGGTGCCGCTGGAGGCGAGGGTCGGCCGGGAGGCGCACCGGGTGACCGTCGAGCTGCTCGGCGTCGACGAGTCGCGGCCCGGCGTCCGGGAACTGGTCCAGGCCACTCTCGACCTCGGGCGCGGGCTCGGCCTGGCGAACCTGCTGACCGACGACACCCGCAGGCGCCGCCGCGTCGCCCGGGAATGGGCACACACCCTGGAGGAGAAGCTGGCCGGAACCGGACCGCTCCCCGAAACGTCCGAGAAAATGGCTAACACCAATGGCCCAACGGGCGATAACTCAGGGTAAGTGCCACACGAGGAAGGTCAGTCCGGTGTCCGGATCTGGGGAAACAGTCGAGCTCACCCACCGCGCGATCGCGATGTTGAAGGCGGTGGCAGCCGGACGGGCGATGATGTCCTGTAGCTGCGAGCCGGACCTGTTCATCGACGGTTTCGCCTGCTGCGATCAGATGACCGCGCACGCGCTGGCCCGCGCCGGGTACATCCGCCCGGCGGCCGAGGCCGCGACCGGCGCGGTGCCCGCCGCGCTCACCGAGGCCGGCGAGGCCGCCATCACGGTCCAGGCCGCGGCCTGACCTTCCGCTTTCCCGCGCGCGGGCGTGTCCCGAACGACGCGTACGAGACGTTGAGCGTCCCGAACGGAGCGTTCGGGACATCGCCGACGCGCCTCGGCCGTTTCGACGGCTCCGGCTAGCCGCGCAGCGTTTCCGCGGCGGCCCTGGCGAATCCGGCGAGTTCGCCGCGCCGGTCGGCGGGCCAGGAGCCCAGGTGATCGGCGACGGCCGTGCCGACCGCGTCACGGAACCGGGTCACCACTTCCCGCCCCCGCTCGGTGAGGAAGACCCTGAGCACCCGGCGGTCCCGGGCGTCCGGTTCCCGGCGGACCAGACCACGGCGTTCGAGACGATCGACGAGCCCGGTGACGTTGGTCTTGTCGCAGTACAGCAGGCTCGCCAGCTCGCCGTGCGTGCGTTCGCCCGTCTCCACCATGGTCAGCAGCTGGGCCTGCTGGGACGTCAGCCCCAGCCCCTTGCACAGCTCGCCCTTGATGCCTTCGAGCACGCAGCTCAGCCGGAGCAGGGCATCGGTGAGGTCGTGGTCGTCGCGAGTGGGGGGCACGAGAGTGAGTCTACCCGAACAGTTGACACCCTCGACTATATAGTCGATAGTACCAACTATCGAGGTCATCGACTACTGGGGGACGGATCATGCTTTCCACCGCATCGGGCAAGGTCGCGATCGTCACCGGCGGTTCGCGGGGGATCGGCAGGGCGACGGCCCTGCGTCTCGCGGACGCCGGGGTGAGGGTGATCGTCAACTACCAGCGCGCCGCCGACGCCGCCGCCGAGGTGGTGGCGGCCATCGAGGGGGCGGGCGGGGAAGCGGTCGCCGCGCGGGCGGACGCCGCGGACGCCACGCAGTTGCGCGCGCTGTTCGACGTCGCGGAGCAGCGCTTCGGTGGTTTGGACATCTTCGTGCACAACGCCGCCGGCTACGTCGGCGGCCCGATCGCCGACGCCGCCGACGCGGACTACGAGCAGGTGTTCGCGCTCAACAGCCGGGCGACCTTCCTGGCGCTGCGCACCGCGGCGAGCCGGGTCCGCGACGGCGGGCGGCTGATCTTCGTGTCCTCCGTGGCGACCCGGATGAGCCCGTCCGGCAACGGCCTGTACGCGGCCAGCAAGTCCGCCGGTGAACAGCTCGTCCGCGTGTTCGCGCGGGAGATGGGGCCGCGCGGGGTGACCGTCAACAGCGTGCTGCCCGGTCCCACCGACACCGAGGGTTTCGCCGCCTCCGCGGCGCCGGTGGCCTGGCTCGCCGAGCGGACGCCGCTCGGCCGGATCGGAAAACCCGAGGACATCGCCGAGGTCGTCGGCTTCCTGGCGTCCGAGCGGGCCCGCTGGGTCACCGGGCAGAGCATCGCGGTGGACGGCGGCCTGAGCTGATCGCCGTAAGCGCTTTCCGGGGCACCCCGGGCGTTCGGGGGCCCGGCCTGGTCCGGTGATACCGCCGGACTTCCGCACCGCGACCCGCCGGATGGAGCAACAGTGATTTGGGCCTCACTCGTTCAGCCCATTCGTTTGGGGCCGTACTTTTCTGTTCAGCTTCGGTACCACCGGAAACGCGGGCGCCACCAGGACAGGGATTGTCGGCGGAGGCCTTCGTCCGCAGGCCCAGCGCGGGAACCGGACCACCACCGCCCCGTGGATCATGATAAAAATCGGGCCCCCGATCTGTTCCGTGGCAAGGCGAAGGGTGAGGCGAGAGTCGTGACAACGGCAGCCCTCGTCCGCCGTGGTGCCCGGATTCCCCGGCCGCGCACCGACTTTTCGCCGACCGTGACTCAGGAGTTCGTGAGCCTTCGTGCAGAGTAAAGATGAGTCCGGCAAGGCGGATGAATCCGGCAAGGCGTATGACAAGTCGATCCGCAAGAGGCTGACCCGCACCGTCCTTATTCCCAGTGTCACGCTGCTGGTGCTGTGGACCGCGGTCTCCTCGTACTTCTTCATCAACGGCCTGTACGTGCGGCTGGTCGCGGTGTCCGTGCGCGAGGTGTCGATCCCCGCGGTCACCGCGTTGTCCGCGCTGCAACAGGAACGCCAGTCGGCCCTGCGCTACCTGGACACGCCCGCCGCCGGTCTGTCGCGGTTGCAGACGCAGCAGAAGAGCACCGACGAGAAGCTGGACGGCCTGCGCTCGGCGCTGGACGCGGCCATCTCCACCGCGCCCGACGAGATCGCCACGAAGGTCACCGCGCTGAAGCGGCAGTTCGAGCAGCTGCCGGTGGTGCGCTCGCAGGTCGGTTTCCGCAGCATCGACCGCGCCCAGGTCAACGGCTACTACAACGGGGTGCTGGACACCGCGGCGAACCTGTTCGACACCCAGGCCCGCGTGGTGCCCGACGCCACGGCGGTGCAGGGCGCGATCTCGGCGACCTCGGTGTTCCGCTCCGCCGACCTGATGTCGCGCGAGACCTCGCTGGTGTCCTCGGCGTTCGCGGCGGGCACCTTCGCCCCCGACGACTTCCTCCAGTTCAGCCAGCTGACCGGGTTCTACCGGACCCAGCTGAGCCAGATCGCGCCGTTCCTCGAACCGGACATGCGCGACCGGTACCAGGCGCTGATCGCCAGTGACGCCTGGAAACGCTTGGAGAACAACGAAAACCTCCTGGTCAAGCACGGCCCGTGGACACGCGGCGAGCAGAACTCCGTGCCGGTCACCGAAGCCGACTGGGACGCCGTCACCGCACAGGTGTCGCGCTCGCTCACCGAGCTGACCATCGGGCAGGCCGACAAGGTCTCGGCCGCGGCGATCGACTCGGGGAACGCCCAGCTGCGCAACGCGATCATCGGCAGTGTGGTCGCGCTGCTCGCCTCGCTCGCGGCGATCATCGTCGCGGTCCGGGTGTCCCGCTCGCTGGTCGACCGCGCGCTGATGACGCGTCTCGAACGCCTCCGCGCCGACTCGCTCGACCTCGCCCGCAACCGGCTGCCGGGCATCGTGGACCGGCTCAAGAACGGGGAGCCCGTCGACCTGAACGACGAGCTGCCCCGTCTCGACCACGGCCGGGACGAGATCGGCCAGGTGGCCGAGGCGTTCAACGTCGCGCAGCTGACCGCCGTCAACGCGGCGGCGAGCGAGGCCAAGGCCCGCAGCGGTGTGCACAACGTGTTCCTCGGCATCGCGCACCGCAACCAGGTCCTGGTTCACCGGCAGCTCCAGATCCTCGACGAGATGGAGAGCCGCGAGGAGAACTCGACCCAGCTGGCCTCGCTGTTCCAGCTGGACCACCTCGCCGCGCGGGCTCGCCGCACCACCGAGAACCTGATCATCCTCGGCGGCAAGCAGCCCGGCCGCCGGTGGCGCAAGCCGGTTTCCCTGATCGAGGTCCTGCGCGCCGCGGTGTCGGAAACCGAGCAGTACTCCCGGGTCCAGGTGGACCAGGTCGCCGACGTGGCGATCGTCGGGTCGGCCGTCGCGGACACGATTCACCTGATCGCCGAGCTGGTCGACAACGCCACGTCGTTCTCGCCGCCCGGTTCCCCGGTCGAGGTGACCAGCCGGGAGGTCGCGCGCGGCGTCGTGGTCGACGTCTCCGACCAGGGGCTGGGCATGAAGGAGGGCATCCGGGAGTGGGCCAACGCGATGATGGCCGAAGCCCCCGAGTTCGACGCGATGGCGCTGCGCGCGGACTCCAGCCTCGGCCTGTTCGTGGTGGCACGTCTGGCTTCCCGGCTGGGCATCACCGTCACGTTCGACGTGTCGCGGTACGGCGGTACCCGGGCCACGGTGCTCGTCCCCACCCGGCACCTGGCCGGGGAGCAGCGGGGGGAGCAGGCCGAGGAGGACCCGCGGAGCGGACCGACGCAGGAGGACACCGTGGTCGTCGAGCCGGTGGGCGCCCCGAGCCCGGTGCCGAGGGCACGCGGGCGGCACGCCAGCGAATCGCATTCGTTCACCGGGCAGATCCCGGTGGTGGGGGAGGGCAAGCCGCGGCCGTATCCGGCACGCGCGCTGACCCCGTCCGACAGCGTCCCGGACGTGCCCGTCGCCGAGCCGCCGGAAACCGCCGTCCCGGTCGCCGCCGAAGCGGAGCCGGTCGACGACCGGCCCCGGCTGCCCCGCCGCGAGCCGCAGCAGAATCTCGTCGCCCAGTTGCAGGACGACCCCGACGAGGGCGGCCTGTTCGCCGGGAACGGCTCCGGGGAGGCGACGGCGCGCACGTTGACCGCCTTCCACAAGGGAAGCCGCCGGGGCCGTGCCGAACCCGGCGACGAGTGAGCGGTGCGAGCACCCGAAGTCCACAGAGGAACGTCCACAGAGGAAAGTCAAGGTCTGTTCGCATGAATGAGCACGGGAACTCCAAACCCGATCTCAACTGGCTTCTCGACGACGTCGTCAGCCGTGTCGTCGGCGTGCAGAACGCCATCGTGCTGTCCGCCGACGGGCTGCTGATGGGCAAGTCGGCGGGGATGAGCAAGGACGACTCGGACCAGCTCTCGGCAATCGCGTCGAGCCTGCAGAGCCTGGCCAAGGGGGTGAGCAGGCAGTTCAACCGCGGGCAGGTGCTGCAGAACATGATCGAGATGGAGCGTGGCTACTTCTTCGTCTCCGCCGCCGGGCACGGTGCCTGTCTCGCCGTGCTCGCCGGGGAGAACACCGACGTCGAGATGATCGCCTACGAGATGAGCCGTCTGGTGAAACGGGTCGGCGACTACCTGACCATCGGTCCCCGCGAGACCGCGACGGTGCTTCGGGAGGCCACGTGAGCGACGCTTGCGAGCGAACCATGGATGTCATGCGCCTAAAAGGATTCAACACTGTCTCGCGGAGCGAGGCGATCGCATGAGTGGCGAGATCAGCTGGTACGACGAGGCCGCCGGGCCGCTGGTGCGGCCTTACACCATCACCAGCGGCCGGACCCCGGCCGAGCACGCGCGGCTCGACCTGTCCACCCAGGTGATGACGCTGAAGTCCGCGCAGGAACCGGTGGGGCTGGGCCCCGAGCACAGCACCATCGTGCGGCTGTGCCGCGATCCGCTGTCGGTCGCCGAGATCGCGGCCTTCGTGAAGCTGCCGCTCGGTGTCGTCCGGGTGCTCTGCGGTGACCTGATCGAACGCGGGCTCGTCCTCACCCGTTCCCCGTCCCGGCAGCCGTTGCAGGCGCCCGACCACGAGACTCTCCAGGCGGTGCTCGATGGACTCATCAAGCTCTGAGGGCACGGGGATGGACATGATCCCCGACCCGGTCAAGATCATCGTGGCCGGCGGGTTCGGCGCGGGGAAGACCACTTTGGTCGGCTCCGTCAGCGAAATCCCGCCGCTGTCCACCGAAGAGGTGCTGACCGAGGCCAGTGACGGCGTCGACGACCTGTCCGGGCTGGACCGCAAGAAGACCACCACGGTCGCGCTCGACTTCGGCCGCATCACCATCTCCACGCGGCATGTGCTGTACCTGTTCGGCACCCCGGGCCAGGAGCGTTTCTGGTTCATGTGGGACGACTTGGCGCGCGGCGCGATCGGCACCATCGTGCTGGTGGACACCCGGCGGCTGGAGTCCAGTTTCGCCGCGATCGACTTCTTCGAACGCCGGAAGATCCCGTTCATCGTCGCGGTGAACTGCTTCGACGGCGCGCCGCGTTACAGCGCCGACGAGGTCCGTGAGGCGCTCGTCGTCCCGGACCGGGTGCCGATCGTGATGTGCGACGCCCGCGACCGCGACTCCAGCAAGATCGTGCTGATTCGGCTGGTGAAGCACGCGATGGCCGCGTCCCCGGTGCGTGCCTAGGGCGTTTCCCGGAAGTCCCGCCCGGTCACACCCGTGCCCGGGCGGGCACCTCCTTGGCCAGCAGCACCGCGACCGCGCCCAGCAGGGTGCCGGTGATCCGCCGCTGCCACACCGCCCAGGAGGGCCGGCGGGCGATCAGGGACGCGACCGCGCCCGCGGCGACCACGATCGTCGCGTTGACCGCCATGCTCACGGTGAACTGCACACCGCCGAGCACGAATCCCTGCGCCGTGGTGTGCCCCCGGCCCGGGTCGACGAACTGGGGGATCAGCGCCAGGTACATGATCGCGGCCTTGGGGTTGAGCAGGTTGGTGAGCAGTCCCATCCGGAACAGCCGCCCGGCGGAGTCCCGTGCCAGCGCCCGCGGTTCGAACAGCCCGCGCCCGCCCGGCCTCAGCGCCTGCCAGGCCAGGTAGCCGAGGTACCCGGCGCCCGCCGCCTTGAATCCCATGTAGAGCCACGGCACGGCGACGAACACCACGGCGAGGCCGAGGTTCGCCATCGTCATGTACACCAGGAATCCCACCGCGGTCCCGGTGAGCGAGAGCAGGCCCGCCATCCGTCCCTGGCTGATGCTGCGGGAGACCAGGTACACCATGTTCGGTCCCGGGGTCAGCACCATGCCCAACGCCGTCAACGCCATGCCCGCCGCGGCGGTCGCCGAAATCACCACCCCGACACCGTGGCCGGTCGGCCCGTTTCCCGTCCATAGCCACCTTCGCACAACTGGACTGCCACGCTTCGTGTGGCGGTCCAGCCGTGCGGGTGCGGGTGGTCAGGCGGGGGCCATCCGCAGGTTGAAGTGGCGCAGGATCTTCGGCGCGTCGACGATCCGGTAGCCGGGCACGCTTTCCGGGTTCTTCGCGATGTCGGCGAGCACGTCGGTGACGTAGTCGTAGTGGGCCTGGCTGTAGACCCGGCGCGGCAGGGCGATCCGGACCAGTTCGAACGGCGCGGGTGTCACCAGTTCGTTGTCCTCGTCCAGGGTGCCGAGGTAGAGCGAACCCAGTTCGACGCACCGGATCCCGCCCTGGAGGTAGAGCTCGCAGGCCAGTGAGTGGCCGGGGAACCGGCTCGCCGGGATGTGCGGCAGCAGCCGGCCGGCGTTGAGGTAGAGCGCGTGGATCCCGGCCGGGCGCACGATGTCGACGCCCGCCTCGGCCGCCCGGTCGGCCAGGCGGGCGGCGTCGGCGGCGCGGGCGGCGAGGTAGTTCGGGTCCAGCACCTCGTGCACGCCCCTGGCGACGCGGTCCAGGTCGTGGGCGCCGAGCCCGCCGTAGGTCCGGAACCCCTCGGTGGCGATGAGGTTCGTTTCACAGCGTTGCGCCAGTTCGGGGTCGTTCAGCCCGATGAAGGCGCCCATCGGGGAGATGCCGTCCTTCTTGAGACTGGCGACGCAGCCGTCGACGAGACCGAACGCCTCTTCGGCGACCTCGCGCGGGGTCTTGTCCCGGTAACCGCTTTCTCGCTGGACGACCAGCCAGGCGTTTTCGGCGAACCGCGCGGCGTCGAGGAAGATCGGCACGCCGTGCGCGCGGCACAGCCTGCTCGCCGCGGCGAGGTTCGCCATCGACACCGGCTGCCCGCCGCCGCCGTTGTTGGTGATGGTGAGCAGCACCATGCCGACGCGCTCCCGCTCCGGGCCGGTCAGCAGCCGTTCCACCGCGTCGAGGTCGATGTTGCCCTTGAAGGGTTCGGAGCTGTCCAGATCGCCGAACTCCGCGCACGGCAGGTCCCGCGCCTCGGCGCCGAGCAGTTCGACGTTCGCCCGCGTCGTGTCGAAGTGCGTGTTGCTCAGCGAGATCTTGCCCGCTTCGAGCACGCTCGAGAACAGGATGCGTTCCGCGGCCCGGCCCTGGTGCACCGGCAGGATGTGCGGGTAGCGCGTCAGCTCGCTCAGCGCGGCGCGGAACCGGTGGAAGGAGTCGGAGCCGGCGTAGGAGCGGTCCGCGGCCGTCGCGGCGGCCTCCTGCGCGGCCGAGACCGCGCCCGTGCCCGAGTCGGTGAGCAAGTCGATGGTGACCATGTTGGCCGGCAGGTTGAACGCGTTGTACCCGGCGGCGGCGAGCGCGCGTTCCCGCTCCGCGCGGGTGGTGATCGGGATTTCGGTGACGACCTGGGCGCGATAGGGCGGGAAGGTGCGCAATGCGGTTTCCTTTGGCAACGTTGTCATCGCAACTCGCTGAGCAGAGTGCGTTTACCGGCGGGCATGACCTGATAAGCCTCGGAGGACAGATAGATGGTTATTCCGGAACCGAGGTCTCCCAAACGCAGTGAAACGTGCGCGATCAGGCCGACGCCGTTTCGTAATGGACGGTCCGCGACCGCCGCGATGGCTTCGTCCAGTATCGCGCCGTCGAGATCGTACTGTGCCATGATGGCGAGGACCCTGGCTCGGGCGACCTCGTCGTCGGGCACGTAACTGCGAATGGGGAGATAGAGGCTGTAATTGCTGGGTCTGCCCTCGTCCCCTTCGACGAAGGAATAGCTTGAAATGAGCGGGCGGCCCTCGAACGGGCCTTTTCCACCGCCGAGGACGGCGCAGAATTCGCGGATGTGCAACGGGTCGACGCCGGGCACGAGCGCCGCGGCCCGCTCGACGTCGGCGCACTCGGCGTCCTCGTGCGACACGTACACCTTGACCCGCGACAGCGGGCCGCGGTCGAGGTCGAGCGCGAAGAAGGAGAAGTTGTCCAGTTCGCCGCGCGGGAGCGCGTGCTGGATCACCGGGTCGAACGCGGCCTCGATTCCGAGCCGCCGAAAACCCTCGTTGACCAGTGAATCGGCCATCGTCGCGCCGCTGATCTGCGGATTGAGGTACACCTTGATCTTGGGATCGCGGCCAGGCCGGAAGATCAGCGAGTACCACATCGTGAACGGGCCCTGTCGCTCCTCGTGCGGGAGGAACAGGTCGGTGACGGCGTCCAGCCTGCGGGTGTCGAGCCGGTAGGGTTCCGCGACGTTCTGGAGGAACTCGACCGGTGTTCGCGCGCCGACGCTTTCCCCGAGTACCCGGACCGCGTATTCGCCGGTCGCGTCGAAAGCGAGTGAGAATTCCACTGGAGTCGTGTCGTCGGCCACGTTCGATTTCCATCGTGGTGGCGCCGCGAGACTGTTCTCCCCGGCCGCTCCGAGCATGCTTTCGAGCAGTTCCAGAGGCCGCCGGTCGTTTCCGTCGAAACCGGCTACCCGGCAGAGCCGATCGAGTTGTCCGCCGATGTGTTCGTACAGTGACAAATCCGTTGTCGACACACCCGCTGCTGCCATGGTAGTGCGCTCACCGCTCATTCGTGCTGTCGGCCCGGATCGCGTCATCGAGACCCGGTGGCGCGGTTTCAAGGTCAGCACGAAGGTTAAACGGTGCATTCTCCTCGGCGCTACCCCCGCGGCGAGGACGTCGGCATGATCACGTGGTTCCCCAGCGTGTGTCCCGCCCGGCGGATTCACCTGAACATCATCTGGACAGAATGCCGAACTGTCGCTAGTGGACCCGGCGGCCCGCGCCGTGGGGCCCGGTCGTGCACGCACGGTGTCCACTGTGGCCCGTGATCTTCGCCGTGACTGTGATCAAGAACACGTGGCCGCCGTGCATGGCGTGCCGGGCGACACGCCATGCACGGCCCCGTGACGGGCGCTCAACCGGTGTAGCCGGCCACGATCCTGGTGAAGTCGTACTTGCCCTGCGAGATCCCGCTGCACTCGCCGCCGCCGGAGCAGTCGCGGTTGGTGGCCCAGAAGGTGAAGCGCGCCAGGTGATGGCTCGCCGCGTAGTCCCGGATGGCCTTGAAGTTCGCGACCGTGACGGTCTCCCCGGCGTTGTCGGTCCTGCCGTTCATGGAGGACAGTCCGCTGTGCCGGTAGGCGACGTCGTCGCTCCAGCCGAAGGTCGCCTTGAGCTGGTTCTTCAGGCCGTCGACCGCGCTCTTCGTGTGCGCGGCCATGTCGCCGCCGTTCGAGAAGTCGAAGGGCATGACCGACCAGGCGTCGACGTTCGCGCCGATCTTCTTGGCCTGGTCGATGAGCCGCTTGCCCCAGGTGCTGGGGCCGGTGGTCTCGGTGCCGATGGTGATCACCACGCGCAGCCCGGGGTTCTTCTGCTTGGTGAGCTTGACCGCGTTGAGGATGCGGTCCTGCACCGTCGCGTTCTCGAACTCGTCGGTGTTCTCGATGTCGAGGTCGATGGCCTTGAGCTGGTAGGCGTCGATCACCTTCTGGTAGGCGCCGGCCAGTGCGCTCGCCGAGGAGCACTTGGCGCCGAGCTTGGTGCCGGACCAGCCGCCGAACGAGGGGATCACGTCCCCGCCCGCGGACCGGATCTGCTTGATGAGCGTGGCGTCGGATCCGCTGAGCGCGCGGGTGCCGTCCCACTTGGGGGCGCACCCGCCGTCAGAGAGCACGAACGCGAGAGTAAACGCTTTCACGCCCGTCGCGGACATGGCCGCGGAAGCGCTCGTCTGGCCGCCCCACTGGTAGAGGTAGGGCGAGGCGAGCACGGGATCCGGTGCCGCGTTCGCGGCGGGGGCGAGGCCGACGATGCTGGCGGCCGCCGCACCGGCGGCGGCCGCGAGGGTGGCCAGGCGACGCAGGGGTTTCATAGGCCCTCCAACGAGTTCACGCACCGGGGCGGGGCGTGCTGGGGTGGAGCGCCTCCGGTGCCTGATGCGGCGGGATCAGCAGGAGGTCACTGTGTGCTCACACACCGTGGACTAGACCAATGCGCCTGTCAACGCTCCCGATCAGAGGGACGGGGGCACCACCCGTGCTCGGCCGGTCGCGGCGGGTGGCGACACGGTGCGGGCGCATAGCCCTGAAGGCGGAGTGACACCGACCGGGGTGACCGGCTACTTTGCCGTGATGATGGGGGAGTCCGCGACGACAGCCGGGAACGGTCGCGGCCGGGTCTCGGTGCGCACCGCCCCGGCGGACTGGGCACTGTGGCGGCTGCCGCGCCGCGGGCTCGCCTGGTACCTCCTCGCCGTCGACGTCGCGGCGCTCGCGGGTACCGCGTTCGCCGCGGTCCGGCTGCCGCCGACGCGGCCGGTGCTGCTGCCGTTCCTCGTGCTCCTGGCCGGGCTGCTGTTGTGCGCGGAATTCTGTCGCGCGGTCGAACGGAATCGCGTGGACGCGCTCGATCCGGGCATCGACCTGCCGTGGATCTTCGCGGGGGTACTGATCCTGCCGCCGCAGGCCGTCGCGGGGCTGATCGTGGTCTCCGGCGCGTACCGCTGGCTGCGTGTACGCCGTCGCCCGCCGCACCGCCAGGTCTTCGGGGTGGCGGCGACGCTCTGCGCGGCGGTGCTCTCGGCGGCGTTCCTCGGCCTCACCACGGGCGATCCGCTCCGCGGGATCGGCGCCGACTCCAGGGCCAGCGGGCTGCTGTTCGTGTCCGGGCTGCTGTTCTTCCTGGTCAACGCCGCTCTGCTGCGCGTGCTCGGCGCGCCGCGTCCGGCCGGTTACGTGTTCGACGCCGCGATGGTCGCGCTGGGCGTGGTGCTCGCCGTCCTGCTGGCCGCCGCCCCGCTGGTGGTGCCGCTGCTCGTTGCCGCCGTGGTGGTGCTGCACCGCGGCTCGCTGGCCCGCACCCGCCGGGAGGTCGCGCTCGACCCGCTCACCGCGGTGCTCACCGCCGAGTCCTGGCGGGAGGCCGCGAAGGCGGAGGCCGCCCGGCTGCGGCGTGGTCCCGGCGCGGCGGCGCTGCTGCTGGACCTCGACCGCTTCGGCCAGCTCAACGACTGGCACGGCCGCGGCGTCGGTGACGCCGTGCTGCGCGCGGTCGCCGACGCGTTGCGCGCCGAGGTCCGTTCGGCCGATCTCGTCGGGCGTTCCGGCGGCGGGGAGTTCGCCGTCCTGCTGCCGGCCACCGGCCGGTTCGACGCGCTGGCCATCGCGGAACGGCTCCGGCTGCGGGTGGCGGCCACCGCCGTCTCGCTCAAACCGGCCGGTGACGCGCCGCAGTTCGCCGGGACGACCGTGTCGGTAGGGGTCGCCGCGCTTCCCGGTGACGGGGACACCTTCGACGACGTCGTCGCCGCGGCGCGGACGGCGCTGGGCCGGGCGAAGCGGGCCGGGCGGAACCGGACGGTGTGCGCCGAGGGCGGCCCGGTCACCTGACCGCCGGTCCCGGCGCGGCGCGGGGCGGGGCCCCAACGCCCGAATGTGGCATTGGGTGCGCTGGACGCACCCAATGTGGCGTTCGGTGCGTTGAGCGCACCGAACGCCACATTGGGGCGCTCGTCCGTGGGGTAGCGGGCCGGGGGATCAGGTTATGGTGATGGCGTCGAGTTTGGCGCGCAGGTAGTCGGCGGCGATGACGTCCGGATGGACGGTGTGGCCGATCGGCGGGCCGAGCGAGCGGATGCGCGCGTCGTGGTCGGTCTCGTAGAAGAAGATCAGCGACACCAGGTCCTCCTCCGGCGCGTGCGCGTCGGGCGGGAGGACGCGGTGCCGGGTGGAGCGCCAGCGGTCGCCGGTCCAGCGGGCCATCAGGTCGCCGATGTTGACGGTCAGCGCCGCCGGGTCGAACGGCGCGTCCTCCCAGCGGCCCTCGGCCGTGCAGACCTGGAGCCCGCCGACCCCGGCCTGGCGGTCGAGCACGGTCACGGTGCCGAAATCGGTGTGCGGCCCGATCCGGAACTGGCCCGGCGCCGGTGGCCCGACGTGCGTCATCGGCGGGTACCGGTTGATGTTGAAGGTGTAGGTGGGATGGCCGGTGTGCCGGGTGAAGTAGTCCTCCGCCAGGGAAAGCGCCACGGCGAACATCGTCAGCAGCTCGTCGGACAGGGACCGCATCCGCGCGAGGTACTCGGTCGCGGCCGCTTCGAGTTCCGGTACCTCCGCCGGCCAGATGTTGCGCTGGAACCAGAAACCGTCGATTTCCGGGTCTCCGACACCGGTATCGGCGCCGGAGGCGTAGGACTCCTTGAGATCCGGCGGGGTTTCGGTGCCCTCGGCGTAGCCGTTGGCCTCGGCTCCCGGGGGCAACCAGCCCCGGCCGCCGACCGTCACGGCGTATCGCCGCTTGACGTCCTCGGGCAGCGCGAAGAACCGGCGGGCCAGTTCCCGGGTCCTGGCCCGCAGTTCCTCGGGGACGCCGTGGCCGGTGACGAGCAGGAAGCCCGACTCGCGCAGCGCGCGGTCGATCTCCGCGGCGACCGAGGCGCGGCCCGCCGGGGTACCCGTGAACCAGGGGGCGAGGTCGACGAGCGGGACGGAGGACGGCATGGCGGCTCCTCAGTGACTGTCCGAAGTGGACGCGGCGGGGTCTTCGCCGCCGATGTCCTCGAACCACAGTTCCGGGCGTTCGGCGATGAACGCGGTCATCAGCGCCGTGCAGTCCGGATCGTCCAGCACGGTGATCCCGACGCCGAGCCCGGCGAGCCAGTCGTGGCCGCCGTGGAACGTGGTGGCCTCGCCGATGACGACGTGGCCGATGCCGAACTGCCGGACCAGCCCGCTGCAGTACCAGCACGGCGAGAGCGTCGTGACCATGATCGTGTCGCGGTAGTGCGGACGCCGCCCGGCCGCGCGGAACGCCGCGGTCTCGGCGTGCGCCGACGGGTCGCCGTCCTGGACGCGCCGGTTGTGCCCGCGCCCGAGCAGCCCGCCGTGCGTGTCGAACAGGGCGGCGCCGATGGGCACGCCGCCCTCGGCCCTGCCCAGCAGGGCCTCCTCCCTGGCGACGGCGAGCAGCGGTGCGGGGTCGAATTCCTGCATGGGCCCACTCTCCGGGGTGCGAGCGCCGCTGGCAAGCCGTGCCCCGCACGCGCGGGGCACGGCGCCGGCTCGGCAGTGGGCGTTCGCCTGCTCGGTGCGGGTGGTCCACGCCGGGCTGCCGAAGTGCGGCTCGTAGGTGCCGCGCACCATAGCTCGGCTGGTCGAACACCGTCGCGCCGACTCCAAGTGCGTATTCCGCTCCGTCCACACTGGATCTAAGGGATTTGACGTGGCGGCGACGGCATGCTTTCCGATAACCCTTCACGAAATATGAAGAAAGTCAGATAAAAAGGAAATGGGCAGTGTCCGGGCCGGGGTGCTGAAGGACGCCTTCAGTGCACTGGGCGTGGTGAAGGACGCCTTCAGCGCGTTCACCGCACTGAGGGCGTCCTTCATACGCGCACCGCCGGGAATGAGGCCGCTTCCCCGGCGGCGCCGTGCTGTCAGAATGCGGGGATGTACACGACCTCGGAGCGGTTGCTGCGCCTGCTGTCCCTCCTGCAGGCGAGGCGGGACTGGCCGGGCTCGGAGCTGGCCGCCCGGCTCGGCGTCGACGTCCGCACCATCCGCCGGGACGTGGAGCGGCTGCGTGGTCTCGGCTATCCGGTGCACGCCACGTCCGGTGTCGCGGGCGGGTACCGGCTGGGGGCCGGTGCCGCGCTGCCGCCGCTGCTGCTCGACGACGACGAGGCGGTGGCGGTCGCGGTGGGCCTGCGCACGGCCGCGAACGGCACGGTAGCCGGGATCGAGGAGACGTCGGTGCGCGCGCTGGCCAAGCTCGAACAGGTGCTCCCGGCCCGGTTGCGGCAGCGGGTGAGCGGGCTGCACGAGGCCACGGTGGCGCTGGGCGGGGGAGGGCCGGTGGTCGACGCCGAGGTGCTGGCCACCGTCGCCGCGGCGTGCCGCGACCACCAGCGGCTGCGCTTCGGCTACGGCGATCGCGACGGCGCGGTCACCGAACGGGAGGTCGAGCCGTTACGGCTCGTGCACACCGGGCGGCGCTGGTACCTGGTGGCGTTCGACCGGACGCGGGAGGGCTGGCGGACGTTCCGGGTGGACCGCGTCGACGGCGTCCCGGTGCCGGGGTTCCGGTTCACCCCGCGCGAACCGCCCGACGAGGACCTCGCCACCTACGTGCGGCGGGCGATCAGCTCGGCGCCGTACCCGCACCAGCTCGTGCTGCGGGTGTCCGCGCCGGCGGCGGTGGTGGCCGAGCGCGTCGGGCCACTGGCCGGGTCGGTCGAGGCGATCGACGAGCACAGCTGCCGGGTGCGGACCGGGGCGCAGGGGCTGGACCCGGTGCCGTTCCACCTCGCCCAGTGGGATTTCGACTTCGTGGTGGAACAGGCGCCGCCCGGACTCACCGAGCGGCTGCGGCTGGTCGCCGACCGGTTCGCGCGAGCGGTCCGGTGAGGGTGCGCACCCGTGGTGATCGCGGACACGCGCCGCCGGAAACGCGCGGTGAGGTGCTGGGTCACCGAAAGGTTACCCAGTCACGAAAAAGTGCGTTCTTCCGTGGCGTCCGTCGTTCTTCTAGCGTCGTGAAGGCAGCGAAAAACGATTCAGGACAAAGGGAAAGAACGCGATGGCCGTCACACTGGCGAACCCGGAAGCACTGCCGAAGGTCGACCTCTACCGGCAGGTGGCGGTCGCCACCGGAACGAAACTGGTGTTCACCGCGGGACAGGTCGCGGTGGACGCCGAAGGCCGTCTGGTCGGCGAGGGCGATCTGGCCGCCCAGGTCGAACAGTGCTATCTCAACGTCGCCGCCGCGCTCGCCGAAGCCGGCGCCACCTTCGACGACGTGGCCAAGCTGACCGTCTACGTCCGCGACTGGACGCCGGACAAGATGCCCGCGCTGGCCGACGGGATTTCCCGCGCGGCCGCGAAACTGGGCGTGACCCCGGCCGCGCCGTTCACCGGGCTGGGCGTCGCCGCGCTGGCCGGTCCCGGCCTCCTGGTCGAGGTCGAGGCGACCGCGGTCCTCGGCTGAGCCCGCCGGACGGGGAAACGAAGCCGGAGGCCGGGTGGTGTGCCACCCGGCCTCCGGCGGGTCACCGGCTCAGGTCGTCACCAGATGCGCACTTCGTACACCCGGACGGTGCCCTGGAAACCGATGCCCGCGTGCTTGCCAAGGGTGCGCGTCTCGTAGCGGCCGTTGCGTTCGAAGTTGACCGTCACCTTGTTGTTGCCCGCCGAAACGTTGTAGACGCCACCGAAGTTCACGGCGGTGACACCGGCGTTGGCGAAGCACCGGTTGGTGCCCATCCCGTTGCCGAACGAGATGTCCAGCTTCACCAGGTCGGTCCGGTTGCCGCAGGCGACCGAGTTGATGGCGAAGGCGGGGCTCGCCGGGACGGCGACGAACAGGGCGGCGGCGGCCGCGCCGCCGACGGTGATCCGCTTCAGGGTCTTTCGCACAGTGACTGTTCCTTTTCGTGAGAATGGCCGCCGTTCACGGGCGAATCGGCGGGTGCGTTTCAGGAAGAAAGGGGTGACGATGGCTGCCGGTGCGTGCGCGATCCGATTGGTTCCCCGCATTGGACGTGCGATTCCGGCTACCTCTTTACCCCCGTTTCGATGCTCGTGAGGAGCGTATCCCGTCGGCGGCGGCGAGAAATAGAACAGCGACCGGACACTGCCTGTAGTACATGCCCGGTTGCCCGAAAAGGCAGGAGATGCCCGAAGGGGCCGCCATGAGCGCGTCGCGCTTCGGGCTCGTGACCTCGGAGAACCGCGGGGCGGTGTCATCCCTGTCAGCCGGGGGAGTAACAACGGGCAGTCTTCGGAGTGAATCGTCCGGAAAACGCGGTATCGGCTCTGCCGACGCGGCCCGGTTCGGTGAAAGTGGGTGGGGGAGCGACGGGCGTGTCCCGCGACGGGCCCGATCGCCTCCGGGAAAGGAGCGACCATGACCACTCGTCTTCGCCGGGCGGCCGTACTGCTGCCGCTGCTGGCGCTGGCCGTGCTCGCGCCGGTGCCCACGGCCTCCGCCGTGATCGGTGGCTCGGTGAGTACCCGCGGTCCGTGGGCGGTGCGGATGCTCGTCGACGGCAAGCCCCTCTGTACCGGAACCGCGATCACTCGCGAGTGGATCCTCAGCGCGTCGCACTGCTTCTTCGAACAGGCCGCGCCCGTCGCGGACGCCCGCATCGAATTCCGGATCGGCAGCCTGGACCAGCGATCCGGCACCCCGGTCCACCCGGTGCGCGAGAGCAGGCGGGGCAGCCCGGTCGCCGACATGATGCTGATCAAGGTGCCCCCGGCGGACCTCACGCCCGCGAAGCTGCCCGGCCAGGAACCGGTACCGCCGGGGCGGCTCCTCCGGCAGTACGGCTGGGGCGCCACCTGCTCCGGCGACGAGAACTCGTGCCAGTCGGACGTGTTGAAACAGGCCGATCTGCGGGTTCTTCCCGCCGGGGACAAGCGATGCGCGCGGTACGCCGTCCCCGGCGGAACCGATTTCTGCGCGGGGAGCTTCTCCGGGATTCCCGCGGGCGGGGACTCCGGCGGTCCGGTCATGGGCACGGGAGCCGACGAAGACACCCTTGTCGGGGTTTTCGACGAATCGGACCGGGAAAGCATCGCGGCCGCGGGAGACGTTTCCCGGCAACTGGACTGGATTCACGGCGTCATCGGAGACCGGGAGGGTCACTGCGGCACTATCCACAGTGGATAGCCGCTCTCCGTCCACATCGGACCCGATGCGGCTCCCCCGGTCAGCCCTCGTCGGAGGAGGCGCAGGGGCTGTTCTCCGCGGCGGCCTTGAGATCCCGCAACCAGGATTCGAGGCCGGTCTTGAGGATCTCGGTGGCCGCGGGCACGTTCGCGTCGACCTGGGGGCCGGTGTGGGTTTCCTCGGTGCGGACGAGGACGCCGTCGCGGACCCGGGTGAAGTTCCAGACGTGGACACCGTCGATGTGGATCCCGTCGGCGTCCGCCGGTCCGGTCCACCGGACGCACTGGCCGCGTTGCAGCTGCTGGACGGTCGAGGTGATGACCATCGTGGTGGCCGGGCCCGCCGGGTTCGCCGGGATCGGGGTGGTCCACCGGAACCGCGAGTGCCGGTGGAGCGGGCCCGGGTCCAGGCGCTTCATGGTGGCGACCGGCGCCTGCCAGGACGGCCAGCCCTCGACGTCGGTCTGCAGGTTCCAGATGGTGCGCAGTGGTGCCTTGACGAGGGTCTCGGTCCGGTAGCGGACCTTGGCGGCCGGGTCGACGCCTTGTCCCTGGCAGGTCAGCGAGGACGCGCGGCCGTCCTGGCCGGTGGTGGCGGCCTGGGCGGGGACGGCGGCCGCGGTGCCGAGGAGACCCGCGACGGCCAGCGGGAGCGCGAACAGGGCGGCGCGGCGGCGGGGGTTCGGGGCGGTGGACATGGATTCCTCCTGGACGAGTGACTGGTGAGTGCTCCTTGCTATGGTTAGAACCTATAACCATGCCAGGTGAGTGTCAATAGTTAAAGTGAGAACCTATAACTGTCGAGAGCCTGCCCGCGCGAACGAGCCCCGCCGGGGAAGTCCGGCGGGGCTCGTTTCATGGCTGGATCGGGCGAGCACGCTCGCGGCGGTCACGGTGTCAGCAGGCTGGTCACCTCGTCCTCGAACAGCAGGGCGGGATCGATGTCCATGCCGGTGAAGTGCCCGGCGAGTTCGAGCGAGAGCACGCCGTGCAGCCGGGTCCAGAAGGACAGGGCCCGGTGCAGCGCCGTCGCGGGCAGTTCGCTGTCCCCCGCCCAGTCGCGGTGGGTCTCCAGGTGGGTGTCGAACGGGGTGGCGGGCCCGCCGGTGGCCACGGCGCCGCAGGTTTCGAGCAGCACGGCCATCACCTCGGCCGAGATCGCGGTGGTTTCCGCGGGCGCCTGGTAGCCGGGCACCGGCGTGCCGTAGATGAGGAAGTACCGCTGCGGGTCGGCGAGTGCCCAGTCCCGGAAGACGCGGGCCAGCCCGGCCGGGTCGGTGCCGGAGGCGGCGGCCGCCCGGACGGTGTCGGCGAGGCTGCGGTAGGCGTCGCGGATGAGCTCGGTGAGCAGATCGTCACGACTGGCGAAGTACCGGTACAGCGCGGGGCCGCTCATGCCGACCTGCTTGGCGATCGCGTTGAGGGACAGCGCGGGCACCCCGGCCGTGGCGATCTGCTCCCACGCGCGTTCCTTGATCTCCGCGCGCACCAGCGCCCGGTAACGCTCTCGCGGGCTCTGCCCGTCCGTATCCGTCATCGGCCACTCTCTCCTCGTCGGCGTGACACCGGCGAAGTCTAGTTACCCCGCCTCACTTTCCCGATCCCGGTGCGGCGCGGTAGTCCGCGATCGCCGCGCAGACGGCGTCCACATCGGACTCGTCGGTGAAGTAGTGGAACGACAGCCGCAGGAGCTCGCCGCGTGGCGCGGTGAAGATCCGGCGCCCGGCGAGGAAGGCGGCGAGCCGCTCCGGCTCGTCGTCGGCGAGCGCGACCTGCGGGCCGGGCGCGGCGGGCGGCGCGGGTGCCCAGAGCCGTTCTCCCATGGCCCGCAGGCGTTCCGCGGTCCGGCTCGCCATCGCGGTGACGTGGCGGGCGACCTGTGCCGGGTCCACTCGGGACAGCAGGCGCATCCCGGCGTTGGCGGCGTAGACCGCCGGGATCCCCGGCGTGCCGGTCTCGAACCTGCGGGCCTGCGCGGGGTGGTCGAGGGCCCGCGGGTCGAAGTTGAACGGGTCCACCCGGCCGAACCAGCCGGTGTGTTGTGGGGGCACGTCGTCGGCCACGCCCGCGCGGACGTAGAGGAATGCGACGCCGGGCAGGCCGAGCAGGTACTTCAGCGCGCCGGAGACGAGGTAGTCGCAGTCCAGGGCGCGCACGTCGAGGGGAAGGACGCCGGCGGCCTGGTACGCGTCGACGAACACCCGGGCGCCGACCTCCCGTGCCCTGGCGACGGCCGCCTCGACCGGCAGCCGCGCGCCGTTGCGGTAGGAAACCAGGGGGATCGACACCAGCCCGGTGCGTTCGCCGATCGCGGCGGTCAGCTCGTCCTCCTCGACCGTGGCGCCCCGCACCGGCACGTGCGTGACCTCGGCGCCGCGGGCCCGCTGGGCCAGCCAGACCTGCCCGATCGACGGGAACTCCATGTCCGTGGTGACGACCACTGGCCGCGCCGACCAGTCCATTGTGGACGCGATCTGGGCGGCGCCGTCGGAGGCGCAGGGCAGCACCGCGACCTCGTCCGGGGTGGCCCCGACCAGCTCGGCGAACCGGCGCCGGGCCTGCTCGACCTCCGCCATCCAGGCCGCCCACGGCGCGCCGTGTTCCCGCATCCGGCCGGTCAGCTCCGTGAGGGCGGCCGTCAGCTCGGCGGACAGCGGGGCCTGGCTGCAGCTGGCCAGGTGGACGGTGTCGGCGAGCATGGGGAAGCAGTCCCGGAACTGGCCGCTGGTGAGCTTCGCCCGCATCGCGCTCCTCGCTGGAGACCTCCGGGCCGACGGTAGTGACCCGGCAGCGGACGGTCAACGTCTCCCCGGCCGCCGGCTGTCCACAGTGGACTGCGGAGGCGGATGCCGGGGGCCACTGGCGGCGAGCAATCTAGATTGCTAGCATGCTCACATGGGTGCCGAAGTGAAGCAGTTCAACGTCTACCTGCCGGTCGACCTGATCAGGCAGGTGAAGCACTTCGCGATCGACCACGAGATGTCGCTGTCGGCGCTCGTCACCGAAGCGCTGCGTGCGCATCTCGCCGCCCACCAACAGGACGAAGAACGTTCGTGAAAGGGGAGCAGAAAGCATGACGACCAAGGGTGTCGAAGGCGTCTACCTGCACACACGCAACTGGGGGAAGACCGCCAAGTTCCTGGAGGCGCTGGGATACGAGATCGAGTTCACCACCGACCACGGGTCGGGGACGCTGCGGCACGAGAACGGGCCGTACTTCGTCGTCGCCGAGGTGCCCCAGGACCAGGAGCCCGAGGCGCAGCTCGTGCTGCGGGTCGAGGACGCCGCCGCGTTCCGCCCGGACCCGATCGTCGAGGTGGTCAGCCCGTTCGAGGAAACGCACTGGGGGACCCAGCGGATGGTCGTACGCGATCCGGACGGCCGTCAGTGGAGTGTCGAAGCGCCACTGGCGAAATGAGCGCGTCCATGGGGGAAACGGCGGCGCGGCGCGGGCTCGGCATGGCCGTGGTGCTGGCCGGGGTGCTCATCGCGGGCGTCGACGGCACGATCGTGGTCCTCGCGCTGCCCGCGATCCAGGCGGGTCTCGGCATTTCGCTGGCCTCGGTCACCTGGGTGGTGGTCAGCTACCTGCTGGTGGTCACCGTGCTCGCCACCCAGCTGGGCAGGCTCGGCGACCTGTTCGGCCGGGTGCGGATGTACGAGGCGGGGTTCGTGATCCTCGTGCTCGGCTCCGTGTGCTGCGCGCTGTCCTGGGACGCGCCGAGCATGATCGTGTCCCGGGTGATCCAGGGCGTCGGCGCCGCGCTGATCGCCGCCAACAGCGGCGCGGTGATCGCCGAGCTGTACCCGCCGTCCGAACGCGGCCGCGCCTACGGCCTCAACGCCGTCGGCTTCTCGCTGGGCTCGGTGGCGGGGGTGTTGCTCGGCGGCGTGCTCGTGACCTCCGTGTCCTGGCGCTGGATCTTCTGGAGCACCGTGCCGATCGGCGTCGTCGCGCTGGTACTGGCGTTCCGGGTGCTGTCCGACCGGGGCGGGCGCGGGTACCGGCGGTTCGACCCGCTGGGCGGGATCACGCTGGGGGCCGGCCTGTTCGGGGTGCTGTGGGCGATGACCCGGCTCGCCGCCGGGCCGCCGGACGCGACGACGCTCGCGTGCCTGGCGGGCGGCGCCGTGCTGCTGGTGGTGTTCGTGGTCGTCGAGCTGCGGCATCCGGAACCGATGCTGGACCTGTCCCTGTTCCGCGTGCCCGGCATGGCGCCGTCGTTGCTGGCCGCGCTGTTGCAGGGGCTGGGCAGCTTCGCGGTGCTGTTCCTGGTGATCATGTACCTGCAGGGGCCGCGCGGACTCGACCCGGTCGAGGCGTCCCTGCTGCTCGTGCCCGGGTATGTGCTCGGCGCGGCGGCGGGTCCGCTCGCCGGACGGCTGACCGACCGGCTGGGGCCGGTGATCCCGGCGACCGCCGGGCTCGGGATCTCCGTCGTCGCGCTGGTGATCTTCGCGCGGATGACCCCGTCCAGCAGCCTCTGGCTGCCCGCGATCGGCAACGTGGTGATCATGGTCGGGGGCAGTTTCTTCTACCCCGCCAACAGTTCCGCGGTGATGACGGCCGCCCCGCCGGAGTCGCTGGGGATCGCCTCCGGGGTACTCCGGACGTTTTCCAGCATCGGCATGGTGTTCTCGTTCACCACCGCGATCCTGGTCGCCTCGGCCGCCATCCCGCGTGAGCTGGCGTTCGCCATCTTCGTCGGCACCGGCAGCCTGCACGGGGACCTCGCCACGGCGTTCACCGACGGTCTGCGCGCGGCGTTCTACGCGATGACGGGGATCATGGCGCTCGCCGCCGTCTGCTCCGCGGTCCGGGGACGGGCCGGTGCGCCGAAGGAACTCGCCGGCGTGCGCTGACCGCTGATCGTCCGTGGGGGCCTCCTTGAGGGACTCCAGGTCCCTCAAGGAGGCCCCCACGGACCGTCGAGCAGGTCAGGCGGGGTCGGTGCCGAGCATGCGGAGCACCAGCTCCCCGTACTCCTCGCCGAGTGCCTTCGGGCTCTTGCGGGAGCGCTCGGTGTACCAGCGGGCGACGTCGACGCCGAGGGACAGCACGGCCCTGGCCGCGGTCCTCGGGTCGCCGACGGTGAAGACGCCGGTGGCCGCGCCCGCGGTGATCACGTCGCGGACGATGTGTTCGATCTCGCGCCGCAGCCCGGCGACGACCTGGTACTCCTCGTCCGGCAGCGCGTGCAGTTCGTACTGCACCACCCGCGCGACCCGGTGCCGCCGGGCGTGCCAGGCGACGAAGTCCTCCACGATCCGGCGGATCCGCTCCGCCGGGTCGTCGGTCCTCGCCATGACGCTCCGCACGAGCGACAGCGTCTGCTCGTGGCCGCTGCGGCTGATCGCGAACAGCAGCGCCGCCTTCGACGGGAAGTGCACGTACAGCGCCGCGGGGCTCATCCCGGCGGCGCCGGCGATGTCCCGGGTGGTGGTGGCGTGGTATCCGCGTTCGGCGAAGGACTCGACGCCGGCCAGCATGAGCCGGCGCGCCGTCTCCGGCTGCACGTCCGGCCACAGCTCGGCCGACAGGGACATGGTCATCCGCGGATCCTTCCCGAACAAAGCGTGTCACCGGACGGGCTTGACAGGCCCGGTGATCCCCACCATTGTAGGTGAGCGGTCGCTAAGTACCGTTTTTTGGGGATATTCCGCCAAAGCAGACATCCGGCCCGGCCCGCTCGCCCGCCGGGGAATTCCCCTGGTCCACCCCACCACCGAACCTCTTCGCCGCGGTCGTTCGCGCGTGGGTTCCCCTGTCCACCTGCTCAGGACCGTCGGCTGGACATCGCCCGGTACGCGGCCTAAGAAGAAGCGGTGACCATCGAGAAGGCGCTCGTCGTCGGCACCGGGCTGATCGGTACCTCGGCCGCGCTGGCCCTGCGCGAGATGGACGTGACGGTCTACCTCTCCGACATCGACCCGCCCACCGCCGGGCTGGCGGCGGAACTGGGCGCGGGCCGGGAGTGGGACGGCGAGACCGTGGACCTGGCGGTGCTCGCCGTGCCGCCGCACCTGATCGGACAGCGGCTGGCCGACCTGCAGAAACGGGGGGTCGCGCGGGCCTACACCGACGTGGCCAGTGTCAAGGCCGGGCCGATCGCCGACGCGGAGCGGCTGGGGTGCGATCCGGGCTCCTACGTACCGGGGCATCCGCTCGCCGGGCGGGAACGCTCCGGCCCCGCCGCCGCCCGCGCCGACCTGTTCCTCGGCAGGCCGTGGGCGCTCTGCCCCGGTCCCGGGACCGACGCGGGCGCCCTCGGGCTGGCGCGGGAACTGGTGTCGCTGTGCGGGGCGGAGGCCGTCACCGTGGACCCGGCCGAGCACGACGCGGCGGTGGCGCTGGTGTCGCACGCCCCGCACGTGGCGGCGTCGGCGGTGGCCGCGCGCCTGGCCGGCGCCGGCGGCGTCGCGCTGGGCCTCGCGGGGCAGGGGCTGCGCGACGTGACGCGCATCGCCGCCGGGGATCCCTTGCTGTGGCGGAGCATTCTCGCCGGGAACGCCCGGCCGGTGGCCGCGGTGCTCGACGAGATCGCGGCCGATCTGGCCGCGGCGGCGTCGGCGTTGCGCTCGGGTGATCCGGACGGGGTGACGGACCTGCTGCGGCGCGGCGTGCACGGCCACGGCCGCATCCCCGGCAAGCACGGCGGGCCGGTGCGCGACTACGCCGTGGTCCAGGTGGTGCTGCGGGACGGGCCGGGGCAGCTGGCCCGGGTGTTCGACGCGGCCGGACTGGCGGAGATCAACATCGAGGACGTCCGGCTGGAACACTCGACGGGGCAGCCGCTCGGGGTGGCCGAACTGTCCGTGCGCCCGGAGGACGCCGACCGGCTCGCCGGGACACTCCGGTTCCACGGCTGGCACGTCCCGCCCGTTCCCGGCCGGAATCCGGCGGGTCCCGCGAAGCCATAGATCCGGCGTCGTACGGGCACGAACGAGATCGGGGCCGAAGCGGTCACCGGCCGGGGCGACGCGTTCCCGATGACAATTCCCGGCTGATCCGGCCGGATTCCCGGAAAACACCTCGGTGGCGGCGCGCGAATCGCCACCGGGACGGCGGCCGAACCCGTTGTGTCCGTAGTGGACACCCGTGCTGCGGCGCCGGTGCGGGCGAATACGTCCAAGTGCCAAGAATGTTCGCTTGGACCCACTCGTGGACACCGGTGCGATTCAGCACGATGGAGATCACCGGCTCGGCGTGCGAGAGAGGTGGCCCGGATGGACGTTGTGTTGCGCTACGGGGGTGTGAAGAGGAGCGCCGACGATCCCGACCCCTGGGTGACCAAGGTCCGCAAGGGGACGGTGCGCCGGGTGCTCGCCTACTTCCGCCCGCACGTCGGCAAGGTGACGCTCTTCGTTCTCGTCGCCGTGCTGGAGGCGCTGATCGTCGTCACGACTCCGTTGCTGTTGAAGGAACTCGTCGACAGCGGAATCGCGAAGAACGATCTCGGGGTGGTGATACTGACGGCCTCCCTCGCCGCCGGGCTCGCCGTGCTGAGCGCGGCGCTGGCGCTGGTGTCCGGCTACATCTCCGGGCGGATCGGGGAGGGGGTCACCTACGATCTCCGCGTTCAGGCGCTCGACCACGTCCGGCGGCTGCCGATCGCGTTCTTCACCCGCACCCAGACCGGGGTGCTGGTCGGCAGGCTGCACACCGAACTGATCATGGCGCGGCAGCAGTTCACCGGCCTGCTCATGGCGGTCACCAGCCTGGTCGTGGTCGTGGTGGTGCTGATCGAGCTGTTCGTCCTTTCGTGGCTCGTCGCCGTCATCACGCTGGTGCTGATCCCGCTGTTCCTCGTGCCCTGGATCCACGCGGGCCGGGTGATCCAGCGGCGCACCGGACGGCTGATGGACGCGAACGCCGGCCTCGGCGGCCTTCTCCAGGAACGGTTCAACGTCCAGGGGGCGATGCTCTCCAAGCTCTTCGGCAGGCCGTCCGAGGAAATGGCCGAATACACCGATCGCGCCAGGAAGATCCGGGGCATCGGCGTGAGTCTCGCGGTTTACGGCAGGCTGGCGTTCGTCATGATGGCGCTGGTGGCCTCGCTCGCCACGGCGTTCGTCTACGGCATCGGGGGCGGGCTCGTACTCGCCGGCGCGTTCCAGCTCGGCACGCTGGTCGCCATCGCCACCCTGCTCGGACGGCTGTTCGGGCCGATCACCCAGCTGTCCGGGATGCAGGAACTCGCGCAGACCATCGTGGTGAGCTTTTCCCGGGTCTTCGAGCTGCTCGATCTGAAACCGCTGATCCAGGAACGCCCCGGCGCGGTCGGGCTCGCGAGGAACGAGGCGCCGGACATCGAGTTCGACGCGGTGTCGTTCCGCTATCCCACCGCGGACGAGGTTTCGCTGGCGTCGCTGGAGCATCTGCGGGCCGAGCGGGAGCGCGGGGAAGTGACGCCGGACGTCCTGCGCGACGTGAGTTTCCACGTGCCCGCCGGAACCCTCACCGCGCTCGTCGGCCCGTCCGGCGCGGGGAAGAGCACCATCACCCACCTGGTGTCGCGGCTGTACGACCCGAACGCCGGGAGCGTGCGCGTCGGCGGACACGACCTGCGGGACCTCACCTTCGATTCGCTCCGCGAAACGGTGGGCGTGGTCAGCCAGGACGCCTACCTCTTCCACGACACGATCCGGGAAAACCTGCTCTACGCCCGCCCTTCCGCCACCGAGGACGAGCTGATCGAGGCGTGCCGGGGTGCCCAGATCTGGGACCTGATCGACTCTCTCCCGCTCGGGCTGGACACCGTCACCGGCGATCGCGGCTACCGGATGTCGGGCGGGGAGAAACAACGGCTGGCCATCGCCAGGCTGCTGCTGAAGGAACCCACCATCGTCGTCCTCGACGAAGCCACCGCGCACCTGGACTCCGAATCGGAGGCCGCCGTCCAGCGGGCGCTCAAGACCGCGCTGCGCAGCCGTACCTCGCTGGTGATCGCCCACCGGTTGTCCACGATCCGCGAGGCCGACCAGATCCTCGTGATCGACGGGGGCGGGGTGCGGGAGCGCGGGACGCACGACGAGCTGCTGGCCGGGGGCGGTCTCTACGCCGAGCTCTACCACACGCAGTTCGTCACGCCGGGAAGCAACGGGGCCGAACCGAACGGCACCGGGCCTGGGCTGGTGCACCACCTGGTTCGTGAAGGAGAACGATGAATTCCGCGGCAGCGCAGACCACCCCGACCGTGCTGGACCTGTTCGCCCGGCACGTGGCCAGTACACCCGGCGCGGTGGCCGTGGTCGACGGGGACCGGGTGCTCACCTATCGGGAGTTCGACGAGCTCGCGGGACGGCTGGCCGGGCGGCTGGCCGGCCGCGGTGTCCGCCGTGGTGATCGCGTCGCGGTCATGATGGACCGTTCGGCGGACCTGCTGGTGACGTTGCTCGCCATCGGGAAGGCCGGGGCGGTGTACGTGCCGGTGGACGTCTCCTATCCCGCCCCTCGGGTGGCGTTCATGGTCGCGGACGCGCGGGTGTCCCTGATGGTGTGCTCGGCCGCCGCGCGCGACCGCGTACCGGAGGGGATCGAGTCGATCGAGCCGGACACCGCCCCGGGTGAGGACGCGGGCGAAGCGGCGGCCGTCACCGCGAGTCCGGGCGACCTGGCGTACGTGATGTACACCTCCGGCTCGACGGGTACCCCGAAGGGGGTGGCCATCCCGCACCGGAGCCTGACCGAACTGGTGACGAGTTCCGGCTGGGCGATGGATCCCGGCGAGGCGGTCCTCATGCACGCGCCGTACGCCTTCGACGCGTCCATGTTCGAGATCTGGGTGCCGCTGGCGTGGGGTGCCCGGGTGGTGATCGCCGGACCGGGACCGGTGGACGCCCGGCGCCTGCGGGAACTGGTCGCGGCCGGGGTGACGCGGGTGTACCTGACCGCGGGGCTCTTCCGCGCGGTGGCCGAGGACGCGCCGGAATCGTTCGCGGGACTCCGTGAGGTGCAGACCGGCGGTGACCTGGTGCCCGCGCACGCCGTGGAGCGGGTGCGGGCGGCCTGCCCCCGGGTGCGGGTCCGGCACCTGTACGGCCCGACGGAAGCGACGGTGTGGGCGACGTGGCAGCTACTCGAACCCGGTGACGTGGCGGGTCCGGTGCTGCCGCTCGGACAGCCGCTGTCGGGCCGCCGGGTGCACGTGCTCGACGCGTCGCTGCGGCCGGTGGGCCCGGGGGTGGTCGGTGAGCTGTACCTCTCCGGTGCCGGGCTGGCGGACGGCTACCTGAACGCGGCGGGCCTGACGGCGGGGCGGTTCGTGGCCGATCCGTTCGCACCCGGCGACACGGTGGGTGGCGGGCGGATGTACCGGACCGGGGACCTCGCCCAGTGGACCGTGGACGGTGAGCTGCTGTTCGCGGGCCGGGCCGACAACCAGGTGAAGATCCGCGGGTTCCGGATCGAGCCCGGCGAGATCGAGGCCGCGCTGATCGCCCAGCCGGGTGTCCACGACGCCGTGCTGGTGGCGATCGACGAGCGCCCGATCGGCTACGTGGTGGCGGATCGGGACGTGGATCCCGTGCTCGTCCGCGAGCGGCTCGGGGCGGTCCTGCCGGAGCACCTGGTCCCGGCCGTGGTGATCGTGCTGGACGCGTTGCCGCTGACCGCCAACGGCAAGGTGGACCGGGCGGCGTTGCCCGCGCCCGAGTTCGCCGCGAACGCGGCCGGTCGCGCACCCGTGACCGAGGCGGAGCGCGTCCTGTGCGAGCTTTTCGCGGAGCTGCTCGACCTGGACCGGGTCGGTGTCGACGACGGCCTGATCGAGGTGGGCGGGGATTCGATCGTCGCGATGCGCCTGGCGGCACGGGCGTTCAAGGCCGGGCTGCTGCTGAGCCCCGTCCAGATCCTCGAGGAGCAGACCCCCGCCCGGCTGGCGGCCGTGGCGCGTGCCGTGCCGGCCGACCGGCCCGACGACCGGCCGCTGATCACCCTGACCGCGGAGGACGAGGCGGAGCTGGCGCGCGTCGTCCCGGAGGCGGCGGAGGTCTGGCCGCTGGCGCCGCTCCAGGAGGGGCTGTTCTTCCAGTCGACGCTCGACGAGCGGGGTCTCGACATCTACCAGGTGCACTGGGTCCTGGAGCTGAACGGACCGCTGGACGTGGCCCGGCTGCGGGCCACCTGGGAAGCGGTCTTCGCCCGGCACGCCCAGCTCCGGCCGAGCTTCCACCGGCTTCCGTCGGGCCGGACGGTGCAGGTCGTCCACGAGCGCGTCACCCTGCCGTGGCGGGAGGTGGACCTGTCGGGGGCGGGCGACGTCGACGCGGCCGTCGACGCCTTGGCCGCCCAAGAGCAGGAAAAGCGGTTCGATCTCGCCGAGGCGCCGCTGGCCCGGCTGGTGCTGGCCCGGATCGGCCAGGACCGGCACCGCCTGCTGGTCGTCATCCACCACACCCTGATCGACGGCTGGTCGATCGCGGTCATCCTCAACGAGGTGTCCGAGGCCTACGCGGCCGGGGGGCGGTTCCCCGAACGCGGGGACGTCGCCTCCTACCGGGACTACCTGGCCTGGCTGGACCGGCAGGACGCAGACGCGGCACGGGTGGCCTGGCGCGCGGAGCTGTCCGGACTCGACGAGCCCGCGCTGGTCGCGACGGCGGCCGCCGCGGCGGGTTACGACCACCATGTCGACCACCTGCCGCCGGAGCTGTACGCCGGGCTGACGCGGCTGGCCCGCGACCACGGGCTGACGCTGAACACGGTGGTGCAGGGCGCGTGGGCGATGGTGCTGGCGCGGCTGCTGCGGCGGACCGACGTGGTCTTCGGCGCCACGGCCGCCAGCCGTCCCGCGGTACTCGCCGGGGTGGAGTCGATGCCGGGCCTCATGATGAACACGGTGCCGGTCCGGGTGCCACTGGACGGCGGGCAGACGGTGCTGGACATGCTCTCCGGCCTCCAGCGCCGGCAGTCGGCCCTGATGCCGCATCAGCATCTGGGACTGCCGGAGATCCAGAAGGCGGCCGGGCCCGGCGCGACGTTCGACACGCTGCTGGTGTTCGAGAACTACCCGCGCGACTTCGCCGGGCCGTTCGCGTATCTGGGCACGATCGAGGGAACCCACTACCCGCTGACCCTCGGCGTCATCCCGGGAGAGCGGTTCCGCGTCCAGCTCAGCTACTGGCGCGGGCAGGTCCGGGAGGACGTCGCCGGTTCGGCGCTGCGGTGGTTCGTCGACGCGCTCGCCGCGCTGGTCGCCGATCCGTCCGGGCCGGTGGGGCGGGCCGGTGTGCGCGCGGGCCGCCCGCACGACCCGGCTCCGGCGCTGGTGACGGGGAAGTCGTTGCCCGCCTTGGTGAAGCGGGTCGTGACGGAGCGGCCGGACGACGTGGCCGTGGTGGACGGCGAGGGTGAGCTGTCGTTCGGGGAGGTGTGGGAGCGGGCGGTGGGCCTGGCCGCCGTGCTGCGGGCTCGCGGGGCAGGGCCGGAGCGCCGGGTGGCCGTGGTGGTGGAGCGGTCGTCGTGGTGGGTCGTCGGGATCCTGGGCGTGACGCTGGCGGGTGCCGCCTTCGTGCCGGTGGATCCCGCGTATCCGGCCGGACGCGTGCGGTGGATGCTGGCCGACGCCGACCCGGTTTCGGTGCTGTGTGTGGGAAGCAGCCGGTCCGCGGTGCCGGCGGAGTTCGCGGATCGGCTGGTGGTGGCCGACGAGGTCGATCTGGCGGGGGATCCGGGCACGGAATTGCCGCCGGTGGGCCCGGGTCACGCGGCGTACGTGATGTACACGTCCGGGTCGACGGGGGCGCCGAAGGGTGTCGTCGTTTCCCACGCGGGGCTGGGCAATCTGGCCGCGGCGCAGATCGACCGGTTCGCCGTGACGCCGTCGTCGCGGGTCCTGCAGTTCGCGGCGCTGGGCTTCGACGCCATGGTGTCGGAGGTCCTGATGGCGCTGCTGTCCGGGGCGACACTGGTCATGGCGCCGGCGGCGGACCTGCCGCCGCGGGTGTCGCTGGCCGAGGCGCTGGAACGGTGGCAGGTCACGCACGTGACGGTGCCGCCGTCGGTGCTGGGCACCGCCGACGCCCTGCCGGACGGGCTGGAGACGGTGGTGGTGGCGGGGGAGGCCTGTCCGCCGAACCTCGTGGATCGCTGGTCGGCGGGGCGGCGGATGGTCGACGCCTACGGCCCGGCCGAGGCCACCGTGTGCGCGGCGATGAGTACGCCGCTGGTGGCGGGCCGGGACGTGGTCCCGATCGGGACGCCGATCGCGGGTGGCCGGTGTTACGTGCTCGACGCGTTCCTGCTTCCGGTGCCGCCGGGGATCGTCGGTGAGCTGTACGTGGCCGGGATCGGGGTGGCCCGCGGCTATCTGGGACGCGCGGGGCTGACGGCGGAGCGCTTCGTGGCCGATCCGTCCGCCCCCGGTGGGAGGATGTACCGGACCGGGGACCTGGCGTACTGGACCGGCGAGGGTGAGCTGGTGTTCGCCGGGCGGGCCGACGACCAGGTCAAGGTCCGCGGGTTCCGGATCGAACCCGGCGAGATCGAGGCCGCTTTGTCCGACTACCCCGGGGTTTCCCAGGCCGCGGTGACCGTCCGCGCGGACCGGCTGCTGGCCTACGTCTCCCCGGGCGATGTCGATCCGCGGGCGGTACGGGAGGACCTCGCCGCCCGGTTGCCCCGGCACATGGTGCCCGCGGCGGTGATCCCGCTGGACGCCCTGCCGGTGACGGCGAACGGGAAGATCGATCGGGGCGCGCTGCCCGATCCCGGGTTCGCCGCCGCGACGGCGGGACGGGAGCCGGTCACCGAGGCCGAGCGGGTGTTGTGCGCGTTGTTCGCCGAGGTACTCGGCCTGGAGCGGGTCGGCGCGGACGACGACTTCTTCGCGCTGGGCGGGGATTCGATCCTCTCGATGCAGCTGGCGACGCGGGCCCACCGCGCGGGAATGGCCGTGGGCACGCGCGCGGTGTTCGACGGGAAGACGCCGGCGCGGATCGCGGTCCTGGCGGCGGAATCCCCGCTGCCGCGCCGTGCTCACTCCACAGTGGACACAGGCGTGGGCGACATCCCCTGGACACCGGTGATGCGGATGTTCGGGGACGGCGCCGCGCGGCCGGGTTTCGCGCAGTGGGTGGTCCTGGGCACGCCCGCGGACCTGGCGGAGGACGCGCTGGTGGCCGGGCTGGCCGCCGTGGTGGACACGCACGACATGCTGCGGGCACGCGTCGTGCACGGTGCCGGGGGCAGACGCCTGGTGGTGGGCGAGCGCGGATCGGTGGACGTGGCCGGGCTGGTCACCAGGGTGGTGGCCGACGGCGGTGCGCTGGACGAGGTCGTGGCGAACGCCGCGCGGGAGGCCGTGGGACGGCTGGACCCGGCGGCGGGCGTGGTGTTCCAGGCGGTCTGGGTGGACGCCGGGCCCGGCCGGGTGATCCTGGTGGCGCATCACCTGGTGGTCGACGGCGTGTCGTGGCGGGTCCTGGAGTCGGATCTGCGGGCGGCGTACGAGGCGGCGGCCGCGGGCCGGGAACCGGCGCTGGAGCCGGTGGACGTGCCGTTCCGGCGGTGGGCGGGTCTGCTGGAGGAATGGGCGGTCTCCGCCGAGCGGGTCGCGGAACTCGCGGCGTGGCAGGCGATTCTCGGTCGGGAGGAGCGGCCGGTCGACACGCTCCGGCCGGAAACGGACCGGACCGGGACGGTGCGCTCGCGGTCGTGGACACTGCCGGGAGCGGCGGCTTCGGCCGTGGCGGGGCGGGTCCCGCTCGCGTTCCACTGTGGTGTGCACGAGGTTCTGCTGGCCGGGCTGACCGGAGCGGTGGCGCGCGGGCACGGCCGGAACACGGTGCTGGTGGAGGTGGAAGGCCATGGCCGCCATCCCGCCGACGACGTCCTGGACCTGTCCAGGACGGTGGGCTGGTTCACCAGCACGCATCCGGTGCGGCTGGAGCTGGCGGGGATCGACGTGGCCGAGGTGCCCGCCGGCGGTCCGGCGGCGGGCAGGTTGCTGAAGACGGTCAAGGAGCAGTCGCGCGCGGTGCCCGGAGACGGGCTCGGCTACGGGCTGCTGCGGTATCTCAACGAGGAGACCGGGTCGGTGCTCGCGGCATCGCCTTCGCCGCGGATCGGGTTCAACTACCTGGGCCGGTTCGTCGGTGCGCCGGACGGTGCGCGGCCGTGGCAGCCGGTCGCCGACCTCGGCGGCGCACTGGATCCGGGCACGGAGCTGCCGCACGCGCTGGAGGCGACCGCGATCGTCCGGGATCTGCCGGACGGCCCGGAACTGGTGCTCACGCTGGAATGGCGGGACGACCTGTGCGACGAGGCCGAGGCCGACGGGCTGGGCCGGGGATGGCTGGAGATGCTGTCCGGGCTGGCCCGGCAGGCGGAGGATCCCGCCGCGGGCGGGCACACCGCGTCCGACTTCGCGCTCGTCGACCTGGACCAGGCCGAGATCGAGGCCCTCGAAGCCGAACACGCGGATGCCGGCGGGGTGGCCGACGTGCTGCCGCTGTCGCCGTTGCAGCACGGGCTGGCCTTCCACGCCGGTTACGCGGGCGGCGTCGACGTCTACACCGCGCAGGCGGTGCTGGAGCTGACTGGTCCGCTGGACCTGCCGCTGCTGCGGAGGTCGGTGCGCGAACTGCCGGTCCGGCACGCGAATCTGCGCGCCGGATTCCGGCACAGCGCCGCCGGGACCGCCTACCAGGTGATCCCCGGCGCCGTCGACGTTCCAGTGTCCTTTGTGGACGTGACGGACTCGGCGGATCCGCCGGCCGAGGCGGAGACGGCGGCCGCGGCCGAACGGGCCCGGCCGTTCGAGCTGGCGCGGCCCCCGCTGCTGCGGTTCCTGGTGATCGCGGTGGGCCCCGACCGGTACCGGCTGGTGCTGACCACGCATCACATCCTGCTCGACGGCTGGTCGATCCCGCTGCTGCTGGACGAACTGTTCACGCTCTACCGCACCGGAGCGGATCCGTCCGCGCTGGCGCCGGTGACACCGTATCGGCGGTATCTGGCCTGGTTGAGCGAAACCGATCGCGACGCCGCGACCGCCGCGTGGCGCGAGGCCATGGCGGACCTGCCGGGGCCGACCCTGATCGCGGCGGACCGGCCGGCGCCGGTCGAGGCGTCGGAACAGACGTGGGCCGCGCTGGACGAAGCGGTGTTCGAGGCCGTGGTGGCGAGGGCCCGCGAGTGCGGTGTCACGGTCAGTGCGCTGCTGCAGGCGGTGTGGGGCATGGTGCTGGCGGCGATGACCGGACGCGACGACGTGGTGTTCGGATCGGTGGTGTCCGGACGCTCGGCCGAGCTGCCCGGAATCGAGTCCATGGTCGGGCTGTTCATCAACACCGTCCCGGTCCGGATCCGGACCCGGCCGAGGGACACCTTCACCGAACTGGCGCGGCGGGTGCAGGACGGGCAGGCGGCGTTGCTGGCCCATCACCACCTCGGGCTCACCGACATCCAGCAGGCCGCCGGGCTGGGGCAGCTGTTCGACACCCTCTTCGTCTACGAGAACTACCCCAAACCGGCCGAGACCGGTGACGGAGCCGCCGACGCGGAACCGGACCGGGTCCGGGTGCGGAGTGTGGCCGAGGTCGATTCCACCCACTATCCCCTTGCGCTGACGGCCATTCCGGACGGCGGCCTGCGGCTGCGGCTGGAGCGCCAGCCGGCGCTGGTCACCGCCGAGCAGGCCGGTGCCGTGCTGGAGCGGTTCGCGCGGGTGCTCGAAGCCGCGGTCGCCGCTCCGCGGTCGCCGCTGTCGGCGGTGCCGATCCTGTCCGGCGCCGAAGAACGACGGCTGCGGGAGTGGAACGACACCGCGGCGCCGGTGCCCGCCCACACACTGCCGGAGTTGTTCGCCGCGCGGGTCGCCACCGACCCGGAGGCGACCGCGGTGGTCTTCGGGGACCGGTCGCTGACCTACGCCCAGCTCGACGCCCGCGCCAACCAGCTCGCGCACTGGCTCGCCGACCACGGTGCCGGGCCCGAGGACCGGGTCGCGGTCATGGTGCCGCGCGGCCTGGAACTGGCCGTCGCCGTGCTGGGCGTCACCAAGGCCGGCGCCGCCTGGCTGCCCATCGACGCGAACTATCCCCAGGCACGCATCGACTACATCCTCGCCGACGCGCGGCCGGCGGTCGTGGTGGACGAGTCGGTGGTGCGCGCGGCGGGCGGGTATCCCACCGGTCCGGTGCGGTCGCGGTCGGTGCCCGGGAACGCGGCTTACCTCATCTACACCTCCGGTTCCACCGGGCAGCCCAAGGGCGTCGTGGTCACCCACACCGGCTTGGCCAGCCTGGCCACCAGCCTGGCCGAGCGGCTGGGGCTGACCGCCCGGAGCCGGGTACTGGCGCTGGCCTCGCCGAGTTTCGACGTCTCGGTGCTGGAACTGCTCATGGCGCTCGGCGGCGGCGCGGCACTGGTGGTTCCGCCCGAGGGCGTGGTGGCCGGGGCGGAGCTGGCCGAGGTGCTGGCCGGTCAGGAGATCACCCACGCGCTGATCCCGCCGCCCGTGCTGGCCACCGTGCCCGAGGTACCCGAGACGGTCCTGCCGTGCCTGGTCCTCGGTGTGGCGGCGTGCCCGCCCGAACTCGTGCACCGGTGGTCGCCGGGGCGCCGGATGATCAACACCTACGGGCCGACCGAGGCGACCATCGCCATGACCATCGGCCCGCCGATCCCGATCGGCGACGAGATCCCGCCGATCGGCTACCCGACCGCGAACGCGCGGGCGTTCGTGCTGGATTCGTGGTTGCGTCCGGTGCCACCGGGGGTGGTGGGCGAGTTGTACATCGCCGGTGTGGGCGTGGCCAGGGGGTATCTGGGACGAGCCGGGCTGACCGCGGGGCGGTTCGTGGCCGATCCGTTCGGGTCCGGTGCGCGGATGTACCGCACCGGGGACCTGGTGCGGTGGAGCCCCGACGGCGAGCTGGTTTTCGCCGGTCGTGCCGACGACCAGGTGAAGGTGCGGGGGTACCGGATCGAGCCCGGCGAGGTCGAGGCGGCCCTGGTGGCCCAGGAGTCGGTGGGGCAGGCCGTGGTGGTGGTCCGGGACAGCGAGCTCGGCCAGCGGCTGGTCGGGTACGTGACTCCAGCTGGAAAGTCCACAGTGGACGCGGTCGCGGTGCGCGAGGGTGTGGCGGCCCGCTTGCCGGAGTACATGGTGCCGGTGGTGGTGGTGCTCGAGGCGCTGCCGTTGACGGCGAACGGGAAGGTCGACCGTAAGGCGTTGCCGGATCCCGACTTCAGCGGGCGGGTTTCGGGCCGGGAGCCGGTCACCGAGGTCGAGCGGATGTTGTGCGTGCTGTTTTCCGAGGTGCTCGGCCTGGAGCGGGTCGGCGCGGACGACAGTTTCTTCGAGCTGGGTGGCGATTCGCTGCTCTCGATGCAACTGGCGGCGCGGGCCCACCGGGACGGGATGGCCTTCGGCGCGCGGGAGGTGTTCCAGCACCGGACGCCCGCGGGTATCGCGACGATCGTGGAACTGGGCGCGGCGGTTCCCGTCGCGGGCGGGCAGTCGGTCGCCGAAGTCGAACTCCTCGATCTCGACCAGGACGAGATCGACGAATTCGAGGCCGAGTTCGACCACCGGTAAGCCGTTCGCCACCGGCGTTTCCGTGCCTTTGTCGCCCGGGTGTGCCTGGACATGTTGTCCGGGCACGCCCGCCGGGCGGATGATTCTTCCGCGCGGCACATTCCATATCCGGCTTCGACCTCCTCGAATCGAACGAAAACGTGATCGGGGAATACACGGCCGAGGTCGACGACGAACTTCCAGCCTTCGCTGATCGAGGGAGATATTGATGGCTCAGTCGCGGATCGAGGACATCTGGCCGCTGTCGCCACTGCAGGCCGGGTTGCTCTTCCACGCGGTCTACGACGGTGCGGGGATTGATGTCTACATAGGACACTGGATCCTCGACCTCGACGGGCCGGTGGACGCGGCGAGGATGCGCGCGGCCTGGGCGGCGATGCTGACCCGGCACGCTCCGCTGCGCGCCTGCTTCCGGCAGCGCAAGTCGGGTGAGACGGTGCAGGTCATCGCCAGGGAGGTGGAGCTGCCGTGGCGGGTGGTCGATCTGTCCCACCTCGACGATCCCGGGCCTGCCGTGCACGCACTGGCCGAGGAGGACCGGACGAAGCGGTTCGACCTGGAGACGGCGCCGTTGCTGCGGCTGACCCTGATCCGGCTCGGCGACCGCGCGCACCGCCTCGTGGTGACCTGCCATCACACGATCATGGACGGCTGGTCGCTGCCGATCGTGGTCAACGAGCTGTCGGCGCTGTACCCGGCGGGCGGCGACCCGCTGGCCCTGCCCGCGGTGACGTCCTACCGGGACTACCTCGCGTGGCTGAGCAGGCAGGACAAGGAAAGGGCGCTGTCGGCATGGGTCGACGAACTGCGGGGCGCCGAGGAGCCGACGCTGGTGGCGCCCGCCGATCCGGCGCGAGCGCCGTCCGTGCCGGAGAGCGTCGAACTCGCGCTGCCGGCGGACCTCACGCGCTCGCTGGACGAGCTGGCCCGTGGCCGGGGGCTGACGCTGAACACGGTGGTGCAGGGCGCGTGGGCGATGGTGCTCGCGCGGCTGGCCGGCCGGACCGACGTGGTGTTCGGGGCGGCGGTTTCGGCGCGCCCGCCGGATCTGCCCGGTGTGGAGGCCATGGCGGGGCTGTTCCTCAACACCGTTCCGGTGCGTGTGCCGCTCCGCGGCGCGACGCCGGTCATGGAGTTGCTGGCGGAGGTCCAGGAACGGCAGGCGGCGCTCATCCCCGAGCAGTTCGTGGGGCTGGTGGACATCCAGCAGGCGGCCGGGCCCGGCGCGGTTTTCGACACCTTGCTCGTCTTCGAGAAGTTCCCCCACAAGCCCGCCGATTCGGATTCCGAGGGAACCTTCGGCATTCGCGTGAACCAGGGCCGGGCGGCCGCCCACTATCCGCTGACGCTGGTCGTCGTGCCCGGCGAGTCGATGCTCCTCAAACTCGACTACCTGACCGATCTCTTCGATGAGGCCACGGTGTTCTCCATCGCCGAGCGGCTGGCGGCGGTGCTGCGCCGGCTGACCGAGGCGGGCGACCGCACGGTGGCCGAAATCGAGGTGACGAGCGCGGCCGAGCGCGCGGTGGTGCTGGACGACTGGGGCACGGCGTCCGGTGCGGCGCCGGGCCGGTCGGCCCCGGAGCTGTTCGACCGCCAGGTGGAGCGCCACCGTGACCGGGCAGCGATCGTCGACGGCGATCGGACGGTGTCGTTCGGGGAACTGGCCGGGCACGCGGAGCGGCTCGCCGGTTACCTGCGCGAAAGGGGAGTCCGGCGCGGGGACCGGGTGGCCGTGGTGCTGGACCGCTCGCCCGAGCTGATCGCGACGTTGCTCGCGGTGTGGAAGGCGGGCGCGGCCTACGTCCCGGTGGATCCCGCCTACCCGGCGGAACGCGTGAAGTTCCTGCTCGCGGACTCCGGGCCCGCGGCGGTGGTGTGCGCGGAAACCTACCGCGAGGCGGTGCTGGACGTCGGGCTCGATCCGATCGTCCTCGACGATCCCCGGACACGGCGGGCGGTGGCGGAGTGCGCCCGCCTGTCGGCCGGTACGAGCGCCGACGACCTCGCCTACGTGATGTACACCTCGGGGTCGACGGGGACGCCGAAGGGTGTCGCGGTGTCGCACGGCAACGTCGCGGCGCTGGTCGGGGAGCCGGGATGGGCGGTCGGCCCGGACGACGCGGTGTTGATGCACGCCTCGCACGCGTTCGACATCTCCCTGTTCGAGCTGTGGGTGCCGCTGTCCTCGGGTGCCAGGGTGGTGCTGGCCGGACCGGGCGCGGTGGACGGCGAGGTGCTGGCCGGACACGTGGCGGGCGGTGTCACCGCCGCCCACCTGACCGCGGGGACCTTCCGGGTGGTGGCCGAGGAGGCACCGGAGTCGCTCGCCGGGCTGCGTGAGGTGCTGACCGGTGGGGACGCGGTGCCGCCCACGGCGGTGGATCGGGTGCGGCGGGCGAGTCCCGGCGTGCGGGTGCGGCATCTCTACGGCCCGACCGAGGCCACGCTGTGCGCGACGTGGTGGCTGCTCGAACCCGGCGACGCGGCGGGATCGGTGCTGCCGATCGGGCGACCGCTTCCGGGGCGGCGGGCCTACGTCCTCGACGCGTTCCTGCGGCCCGTGCCCCCGGGCGTGACGGGCGAGCTGTATGTCGCCGGGGCCGGGGTGGCGCAGGGTTACCTGGGCCGTGCGGCGCTGACCTCCGAGCGGTTCGTCGCCGATCCCTTCGCGGGGGGTGGTGGTCGGGCGACGGGCGGGAGGATGTACCGGACCGGGGACCTGGCGTACTGGACGGAGGAGGGCACGCTGGCGTTCGCCGGGCGTGCCGACGACCAGGTCAAGATCCGCGGGTATCGCGTGGAGCCCGGCGAGATCGAGACGGCCCTGCACGGCCTGCCCGGTGTCGGCCAGGCCGTGGTGTCCACACGGAACGGTCAGCTGACCGGTTATGTCGTCGCCGAAGCGGGGCAGGAGCTCGACCCGGTGTGGCTGCGCGAACAGCTCGCCGGGACGCTGCCCGAGTTCATGGTCCCGGCCGCGGTGCTGGTACTGGACCGGTTGCCGTTGACGGTCAACGGAAAGGTGGACTGGCGGGCGCTGCCCGAACCGGACTTCGCCGCGAAGACGGCGGGCCGGGAGCCGGGCACGGAGGCCGAACGAGTCCTTTGTGGAGTGTTCGCGGAGGTCCTCGGCCTGGAACGGGTCTGGGTCGAGGACAGCTTCTTCGCGCTGGGCGGTGACTCGATCTCGTCGATGCAGGTGGCGGCCCGCGCGCGGCGTGCGGGGATCTCCCTCACCCCGCGCCAGATCTTCGAGCACCGGACCCCCGAGCGGCTCGCGGCACTGGTGCGGACGGCCCCGGCGGCTCGACGCTCCACAGTGGACACAGGCGTGGGGGAGATCCCGTGGACGCCGGTGATGCGCGCCCTCGGAGACGCCGCGACCCGCCCTGCCTTCGTGCAGGCGAAGGTCCTCGTCACCCCGCCGAACCTGAGTCCGGACGCCCTGGTGGGCGCCCTGCGGGCGGTGCTGGACACGCACGATCTGCTGCGGGCGCGGGTGGAGCCGGACGGGCGGCTGGTCGTGGCCGGGCGCGGCGCGGTGGACGCGGCCGGTCTCCTCACGCGGGTGACGGCCGGGACCGGGGACCTCGACGAGTTCGCCGAACGCGAAGCCAGGAGGGCGGCGGGCACACTGGACCCGTCGGCGGGAATCATGGTGCGGGCCGTGTGGGTCGACGCCGGGAGCACCCGGCCGGGCCGGGTGGCGCTGGTGGTGCACCACCTGTCGGTCGACGCGGTTTCGTGGGGAATCCTGGTGCCGGATCTGCGCTCGGCCTACGACGCGGTGCTCTCCGGCGATACCCCCGCCCTCGAACCCGCGGCGACGTCGTACCGGCAGTGGGCGCGGCGGCTGACCGAGCAGGCGTTCAGCGAAGCCACGATCGCCGAGACCGGGCACTGGGTCGCCGTGCTGGAAGGCGCGGAGTCCTTCCCCGAGGACCGGCCGGGACAGTCGCACTCGTGGTCGCGGACGCTGTCCGGGACCACGGCGCGCGATCTGGTGACCCGGCTGCCCGCGGCTTTCCACTGCGGGATCCACGAGGTCCTGCTGGCCGGCCTCGGCGGTGCGGTGGCACGCTGGCGCGGTACCGGCGCCGGGATCCTGGTGGACGTGGAAGGCCATGGCCGCCACGCCGCCGACGGCGAGGACCTGGTGCGCACCGTCGGCTGGTTCACCAGCGTGCATCCGGTCCGTCTCGACGTCTCCGGTATCGATCCGCGCGGCGCGGCGGCCGGGCAGTTGCTGAAGACCGTGAAGGACCAGGTCCGCGCCGCCCCCGGCGACGGCCTCGGCTACGGGCTGTTGCGTTACCTCAACCCCGGTACCGGGGCCAGGCTGGCGGAGCTGCCGTCCCCGCAGATCGGCTTCAACTACCTCGGCCGGTCCGGTCTCGCCGACGGGGAAACCGGGTGGCAGGAAAGCGAAGACGCGCTCGGCGGCGGTCCGGGGATGCTCATGGTCCACGCGGTGGAGGTCGCCGCGGACGTGCGGGACACACCCGGCGGGCCCCGGCTGAGGCTCGCCGTCGACGGCCGGGATCTCGACCCCGTCGCGGTGGAACGGCTCGGCGAGGCCTGGCTGGAGACGCTGACCGGTCTCGCGGCACTGGCCGGGGATCCCGCCACCGGCGGGCACACCCCGTCCGACTTCGACCTCGTCGCGTTGACCCCGCTGGACGTGGCGGAGCTGGAGGCGGCGGCACCGGGACTGACCGACGTCTGGCCGCTGTCACCGTTGCAGGAGGGCATGCTCTTCGAGCGGGCCTTCGACGAGGACGGCGTCGACGTCTACCAGAGCCAGCGGGTCCTGGACCTCGACGGACCGCTCGACGCGTCCCGGTTGCGCGCGGCGTGGCAACGGCTGATCGCCCGGCACGAGTCGCTCCGGGCGGGTTTCCACCAGCTGGGGTCCGGCGAAACGGTGCAGGTCGTCGCGGGCGAGGTCGAGATTCCCTGGCGTGAGGCCGATCTGTCGCACCTCGACGAGGCGGCCGCGGCCGAGGAGGTCGACCGCCTGCTCGCGCGGGACCAGGCGGAGCGGTTCGACGTGACCAGGCCGCCGTTGCTCCGGTTGTCGCTGATCCGCCTCGGGGAGCGCACGCACCGGCTCGTCGTGACGTCGCATCACCTCGTCCTGGACGGCTGGTCCACCCCGCTCGTCCTCGGCGAGATGTCGGCCGGTTACGCGGGCGGACAGGGCTCTTCGGCGCCACCGTCCTATCGGGACTATCTGTCGTGGCTGCGCGGCCAGGACGAGGAGGCGACCCGCGCGGCGTGGCGGGCCGAACTCGCCGGCGTGGACGAGCCGACCCTGATGGACGCCGACGCGGACAGGACCATGGTCCTGCCGGACGGGCACGGCGAATGGCTGTCCGAGGAGGCGACGCGGGCCCTCACCGGCTTCGCGCGCGGCCATGGCTTGACGGTGAGCACGATCGTGCAGGGCGCGTGGGCGCTGGTGCTGGCGCGGCTGGCGGGCCGGACGGACGTGGTGTTCGGGACGGTGGTCTCGGGGCGTCCGGCGGAGGTGCCCGACGTCGAGCGGATGGTCGGGATGTTCATCAACACCGTCCCGGTCCGCGTGCGGCTCCAGGGCGACCGGCCGATGCTGGAGGTGTTGCGGGACCTGCAAAGCCGCCAGTCGGCGTTGACCGAGCACCAGCACCTGGGGCTGGCGGGGATCCAGCGGCTGGCGGGGACGGGCGCGGTCTTCGACACCATCGTGATGGTCGTGAACTACCCGGACGACGACGCCGGTCCCGGCGGCGATGACGGTTTCGCGATCCGGTCGGTCCGCACCCGGACCGGGACCACCTATCCGCTGACCCTGAGCGTCTCGCCCGGAAAGCGGTTGCGGATCGACGCGGCCTACCGGCCCGATCGGCTCGACCGGGAAACGGCGGCCGAGGTCGTCCGGCAGGTCGTGCGGGTCCTGGAACGGGTGGTGGCGGAGCCCGCGCTGCCGGTGGGCCGCCTGGCCGTGACCAGCGCATCGGCGCGCGCGTCGATGGTGGAGCACGGGAGTTCGAGCGCCGAAGCGGCGAGCGGGTCGTCGGTGCCCGAGCTGTTCCGGCGGCAGGTGGACCGGTCCCCGGACGCGGTGGCGCTCGTGGACGCCGGTCGCACCCTGTCCTACACCGAACTCGACCGGGAATCGGATCGGCTGGCGGGGCGCCTGGCCGGCAGGGGCGTCCGGCGCGGCGACCGCGTCGGCGTGGTGGCCGGACGCGGCGCGGATCTGGTCGTCGCCCTGCTCGCGGTCTGGAAGGCGGGTGCCGCGCAGGTACCGGTCAATGTGGACTATCCGGCGGAACGGATCGAGCGGATGCTGTCCGGCTCCGGCGCCTCAGTGGCGGTCTGCGTGACGGCCACCCGCGACGCGGTGCCCGCCGGGGTCGAGCCGGTGGTCGTGGATGCCCCGGCGAGCGGGGAAACGTCTTACGAGGCACCGAAAATCACGGCCGGTCCGGACGACGTGGCCTACGTGATGTACACCTCGGGATCGACCGGCGTGCCGAAGGGCGTCGCGGTGCCGCACGGCAGCGTGGCGGCGCTGGCGGGCGATCCGGGCTGGTCGCAGGGGCCCGGCGATCGGGTGCTGCTGCACGCGTCGCACGCGTTCGACGCGTCGCTGGTCGAAATCTGGGTGCCACTGGTCAGCGGGGCCCGGGTGGTGGTCGCGGAACCGGGCGCGGTCGACGCGCAGCGGCTGCGGGAAGCGATCGAGGGCGGCGTGACCACCGTCCACCTGACGGCCGGGACCTTCCGGGCGCTGGCCGAGGAATCGCCCGAGTCCTTCCGAGGGCTGCGCGAGATCCTGACCGGTGGGGACGCGGTGCCCCTCGCCTCCGTCGAGCGGTTGCGCCGGGCGTGCCCCCAGGTCCGGTTCCGTCAGCTCTACGGCCCGACCGAAAGCACCCTCTGCGCCACCTGGCAGATCCTCGAACCGGGGGCGGAAACGGGCGACGCGCTGCCGATCGGGACGCCGCTGGCCGGGCGGCGGGTGTACGTGCTCGACGCGTTCCTCCAGCCGGTGTCCCCGAACGTGACCGGTGAGCTCTACGTCGCCGGTGCCGGGCTGGCACACGGCTACCTCGGCGCGACCGGGCCGAGCGCGGACCGGTTCGTGGCCGATCCGTTCGCTGCCGGTGCGCGGATGTACCGCACCGGCGACCTGGCGCGCTGGACGGAGCGGGGCGAGCTGCTGTTCGCCGGACGGGCCGACACCCAGGTGAAGATCCGCGGCTACCGCGTCGAGCCGGGGGAGATCGAGACGGCGCTGACCGAGGTACCCGGCGTCGCGCAGGCGGTCGTGGTGGCCAGGGAGGAACGTCCCGGCGAAAAGCGGCTGATCGGCTACGTGACCGCGGAATCGGGACGGGGACTGGATTCCGATGCGGTGCGGGCACACCTCGCGGCGCGGCTGCCGGAGTTCATGGTGCCCGCGGCGGTGCTGGTGCTGGACGTCTTCCCGTTGACGCTCAACGGAAAGATCGACCGCGGCGCCCTGCCCGCCCCCGAGTTCGCCGGGCACGAGACCGGGCGCGAGCCGCGCACCGAGGCCGAGCGAGTGCTGTGCGAGCTGTTCGCCGAGATCCTCGGGCTGGACCGGGTCGGGCCCGACGACGGCTTCTTCGAGCTGGGCGGCGATTCGATCCTCTCGATGCGGCTGGCCGCCCGCGCGCGGCGCGAAAATCTCGTCTTCGGCGCGAAGCAGGTCTTCGAGCAGAAGACGCCCGCGGGGATCGCGGCGGTCGCCGAACAGGGCGGACCGGCGCGGGCCGAGGACGCCGACGGCGTCGGCGAGGTCCCCTGGACGCCGGTGACGCGGGCCCTGCTCGAACGCGATCCCCACGCGATGACCCGGGGCGCGCTCGCGCAGTGGGTGACCGTGGGCGCGCCCGCCGACCTGTCGGTGGCGACGCTGACCGCCGGGCTGGCCGCGCTGCTCGACACCCACGACCTGCTGCGCGGCCGGGTCGTCGAAAGCGGCGGCGCGCGACCAAGGCTGGTCGTGGCCGACCGGGGAACGGTGGACGCGGCGGCGCTGGTCGAGCGGGTCGAGGCCGGTACCGGTGCGCTGGACGAGCTCGCGGACCGGTGCGCCGAAGAGGCGGCCGCCCGGCTGGCTCCCGCCGCCGGTGCGCTGCTCCGCGCGGTGTGGGTGGACGCCGGGCCGGGCCGGGCCGGACGGCTTGTCGTGGTGGCGCACCATCTCGTGGCCGACGTCGTGTCGTGGCGGATCCTGGTGCCGGACCTGCAGGCGGCCTGCGAAGCGGTGGCCGCGGGCCGTGAACCGGCGCTCGATCCGGTCGAGGTCTCGTTCCGGCGCTGGGCGCGGACGCTGGCCGACGAGGCGGCGATCCGGACCCCGGAACTGGCGAAGTGGACCGAGATCCTCGACGGGGCCCAGTCGAGGCTGGGCGAGCTCGACTCCGCGCGCGACACCATGTCGACCGCCGGACGCCGGACCTGGACGGTGCCCAGGGAACGGACCGCCGTGCTCGTGGAGAAGGCGACCTCGGCCTTCCACTGCGGTGTCCACGAAGTGCTGCTGGCGGCACTGGCCGGCGCGGTGGCGTACTGGCGCGGCGGCACCGCCGTCGTGGTGGACGTCGAAGGGCACGGCCGCCAGCCGATCGGCGAGCTGGACCTGTCGCGCACGGTCGGCTGGTTCACCGACGTCCATCCGATCCGGCTGGACGTGACCGGGGCCGACCCGGGCGAGGTGCTCGCCGGGGGCGACGCGGCCGGTCGACTGCTGAAGCAGGTCAAGGAAAACGTGCGGGCGATGCCCGACGGCGGGCTCGGCTACGGGATGCTGCGGTATCTCAACGCCGGGACGGGGCCGGTCCTCGCGGCACTGCCGAAGGCGGAGATCGGGTTCAACTACCTCGGGCGCTTCTCGTCCCGTGGCGAAGGCGCGGCCGAACCCTGGCGGATCACCGGAACCATCGGCGGCACGGGGGAGCCGGACCGGCCGTTGCGGCACGTCATGGAGATCGACGCGGTCGTGCTGGACTCCGCCGAGGGACCCGAGTTCGGTCTCACCCTCACCTGGGCCGGGCGGATGCTCGGCGAAGCCGAGGCGGAATCGCTCGCGAAGACGTGGCTGGACATGCTGGCCGGCCTCGCCGCGCACGCCGTCGACGACGGCGCGGGCGGGCACACGCCGTCCGACTTCCCGCTCATTTCGCTGACCCAGCGGGACGTGGCGGAGGTCGAGGCCGCCGTGGGGGAGCTGCTCGACATCTGGCCGCTGTCCCCGCTCCAGGAGGGCCTGCTGTTCCACGCCGCGGACGAGCGCGGGCCGGACGTCTACGCGAGCATGCGGAAGCTCACCCTCGACGGTCCGCTGGACGCCGCCCGCTTCCGCGCGTCCTGGCAGGCCCTGCTCGACCGGCATCCCGCCCTGCGGGCGAGTTTCCACCAGCTCGGATCCGGCACGGCCGTGCAGGCGATCGCCCGCGAGGTGACGCTGGACTGGCGGGAGACCGACCTGTCCCGGCTGCCCGAGGACGAGGCGCTGGCGGAGTTCGACCGCCTCGCGGCGCGCACGCACGCCGAACGGTTCGACCTGACGCGGGCACCACTGCTGCGCCTGCACCTGGTGCGTCTCGGCGAACGCAGTCACCGGCTGGTCTTCACCTCGCACCACATCGTGGCCGACGGCTGGTCACTGCCGCTCATCACCGTGGGTGTGCTGACGGCCTACGAAGCCGGTGGTGACGGCCGGGCGCTGCCCGCCGCGACGTCCTATCGCGACTACCTCGCCTGGATCGCCCGCCAGGACAAGGCGGCCGCCGGGCAGGCGTGGCGGACCGAACTCGCCGGGCTCGACGAGGCGACCCACGTCGTGCCGCCGGACACGATCACCGCGCCCCTAGAGCCCGAACGCGTCGGGTTCGAACTCGACGAGGAGCGGAGCCGGCGTCTGGTGGAGTTCACCCGGCGGCACGGCGTCACGATGAACACCCTCTTCGAGGGAATCTGGGCGCTGCTGCTGGCCCGGCTGACTGGACGCGCCGACGTGGTCTTCGGCGCCGCGGTGGCCGGGCGTCCGCCCGAGATCCCCGGCGTCGAGTCCTCGGTCGGCCTGTTCATGAACATGCTGCCGGTCCGGGCCCGGCTCACCGGCGCCGAACCGTTCCTCGACATGCTGGCGGACCTCCAGGAACGGCAGGTCGCGTTGATGTCGCACCAGCACGTCGGACTCGCCGAGCTCAAGCAGCTCGCCGGTCCCGGCGCGGCGTTCGACACGATCGTGGTCTTCGAGAACTACCCGCCCCCGGCACCGCGGCCGCGGTCCGGGGACCCCGACGCGCTCGTCATGCGCTCCACCGGAATCCCGAACGACACCGGGCATTATCCGCTGTCCATGCGCGCCTCCGCGGCGGGTCTGGTGCACGGTGAGTTCATCTACCGGCCGGACGTGGTCGACCGGGCCGAGGCCGGGGAACTGCTCGCGGCGATCCTCCGCGCGCTGGAACAGGTGGTGGCCGAGCCGCGGACGCCGGTCGGCCGCGTCGGACTGATCGGCCAGGAGCAGCGCCGCCTGGTGGTGGACGAGTGGAACCGGACCGACGTGCCGCTGGCGCCCGAAACCCTGCCGGCGGTGTTCCGCCGGCAGGTGGAGCGGGCGCCGGACGCGGTCGCGGTCGAGGACGCGAAGCGCCGGCTGTCGTTCGGCGAACTGCTCGGCGAGGTGGAATCGCTGGCCCGGCTGCTCGTCGGACTGGGCGTGCGCCGGGAGACCAGGGTGGGCGTGGTCGTCGGCCGCTCGGCCGAGCTGGCGGTGACCCTGATGGCGGTCACGTTCGCCGGCGGGGCGTTCGTCCCGGTCGATCCGGACTATCCCCGTGAGCGCGTCGAGTTCATGCTGGCCGACTCGGCGCCGGAGGTGCTGGTGTGCACCGCGGCGACCCGGACGGTCGTGCCGGCGGGCTTCGCGGGCACGGTGCTGGTGCTCGACGACCTGCCCGCCGCCGACCCGGACGTCGAGTTGCCTCCGGTGGCGCCGGACGACGCGGCGTACGTGATCTACACATCGGGGTCGACCGGGGTGCCCAAGGGTGTCGTGGTCACCCACTCCGGGCTCGTCAACCTGGGGTACGCGCACATCGAGCGGATGGCCGTGACCTCCTCCTCCCGGGTCCTGCAGCTGTCCGCCATCGGGTTCGACGCCATCGTTTCCGAGCTGTACATGGCTTTGCTGGCCGGCGCGACCCTGGTACTGCCCGACGCGGGGAGCATGCCGCCGAGGGTGACGCTGGGCGACGCGCTGCGCAGGTGGCGGATCACCCACCTCACCGTGTCGCCGAGCGTGCTGGCGGCCGAGGAGGACCTGCCGGACACCCTGGAGACCTTCCTGACGGGCGGCGAGGCACTCCCGGCCGCGACGGTGGACCGCTGGTCGCCGGGCCGCCGGGTGATCCAGGCCTACGGGCCGACGGAGACGACCATCTGCTCGACGATGAGCGCCCCGTTGTCCCCTGGCCACGACCAGGTCCCGCTCGGTGGCCCGATCCACAACGTGCGGCACTACGTGCTCGACGCCTACCTGCAGCCGGTGCCGCCGGGGGTGGTCGGCGAGCTCTACATCACCGGCGTCGGGCTGGCCCGCGGCTACCTCGGCCGCCCCGGCCTGACCGCGGAACGGTTCGTCGCCAGCCCGTTCGCCCCCGGCGAGCGGATGTACCGCTCCGGCGACCTGTTCCGCTGGACCAGGGAGGGCCAGCTGCTCTTCGCGGGCCGGATCGACGCGCAGGTCAAGGTGCGCGGGTACCGGGTCGAGCCGGCCGAGATCGAGGCCGTGCTCGCCGAGCACCCGGAGGTCGCCCAGGTGGCGGTCGCCGTGCACCGGGACGGGCCGGGCGACAAACGGCTGGTGGCGTACTTCGTGCCCTCGGCCGAGGCCACCGCCGAGGGCGGCGACCTGGCCTCCGCGCTGCGCGAACTGGCGGCCGAACGCCTACCGGAGTACATGATGCCCGCGGCGTTCGTGCCGCTGGACCGGATGCCGCTGACCCCGAACGGCAAGCTCGACCACCGGGCGCTGCGGGCGCCCGACTTCGGCGGGATGTCGTCGAGGCGGGAGCCGGCCACGGCCATGGAGGCCCGGCTGTGCGCGCTGTTCGCGGAGGTGCTCGGCCTGGAGCGAGTGGGTCCCGACGACAGCTTCTTCGAACTCGGCGGCGACTCGATCATCTCGATGCAACTGTCGGCGCGGGCCCGCCGGAAGGGGCTGGAACTGAGCCCGTGGCAGGTGTTCGAGGAGAAGACACCGGAACGCCTGGCGGCGGTCGTCAAGGAACTCCCCGCCGAGGGCGCGGACACCGCGGCGGCGCCCACGGCGGGCGCGCTCGTGGATCTTTCCCCTGACCAGATGGACCAACTCGTGACCGGACTGGCCGGCGAACAAGCGCTGTAAGGAGCAGATCGTGACCGTTGACGATACTCGCGCAAAACCCCGCTCCAGCGTGGAAGACGTATGGCCTCTTTCGCCGCTGCAGGAGGGAATGCTCTATCACACCGCGCTCGACAGCGGCCCGGACAGCGCCTCGGGCAGTGCCTCGGGTAGCGACGGGGCGGACACCTACACGGTGCAGACCGTCTACGGCATCGACGGCCCGCTGGACTCCGCGCGGCTGAGGGCGTCCTGGCAGGCCGTCGTGGACCGGCACGCCGCGCTGCGCGCCTGTTTCCGCTACGTCAGCGGCGCGCAGCTGGTGCAGGTCATCGCGCGGGGCGCGGAAATCCCTTGGCGCGAGACGGATCTTTCCGGGCTGCCGGAGGACCTCGCCGAGGACGAGGTGGACCGGCTGGCGGCGGCGGAGGTGGCCGAGCGCCTGCGTATCGAGTCGGCGCCGCTGATGAAACTGCACCTGGTCCGGCTGGGCCCGGAACGCCACCGGCTCGTGCACACACTGCACCACGTGCTGGTGGACGGCTGGTCGATGCCGATCATCCACCGCGAACTCGCCGCGATCTACGCCGCGGGCGGGACCGCGTCCGGGCTGCCGGACCCGGTGTCCTATCGGGACTATCTCGCCTGGCTGGGCAGGCAGGACAAGGAACTGGCGCGGGCGGCCTGGCGGGCGGAACTCGCCGGGCTGGACACGCCGACCACGGTCGCCGCGCCCGATCCGGCCCGCGCCCCGGACATCCACACGACGGTGCTCGAACTGTCCACGGAACTGACGGACGGGCTGGCGGAGTTCGCGCGCGGCCACGACCTCACGCTCAACACCGTCGTGCAGGGCGCGTGGGCCGTCGTGCTGGCCCAGCTCGCGGGCCGCGACGACGTCGTGTTCGGCGCGACCGCCTCCGGACGGCCCGCCGAGCTGGCCGGGGTGGAGTCGATGGTCGGCCAGCTGCTCAACACCCTGCCGGTGCGGGTCCGGCTCGACGGCGGGAGCCGCGCGGCCGAGCTGTTCGGCCGGCTGCAGCGCGACCAGTCGGCCCTGATGGCGCACCAGCATCTCGGCCTGCAGGACGTGCGGGCCGTCGCCGGGCCCGGAGCGGTCTTCGACACGCTCGTCATCTACGAGAACTTCCCCCGCAAGGGACTCGGCCGGGCCGCGGACGGCGGCCTGAGCCTGATCCCGGTGAAGCGGGGGCGGAACTCGTCGCACTACCCGTTCACGCTGATCACCGGACCCGGCGAGCGGATGCCGCTGATCCTCGACTACGACCGGGGCCTGTTCGACCCCGAGGCCGCCGAATCGGTCGTCGGCGCGCTGGCCAGGGTGCTGGCGCGGCTGGTCGCCGAACCCGACGTCCTCGTCGGCCGCCTGACGCTGGTGAGCGAGGCCGAACGCGCCCTGGTACAGGACGAGTTCACCGCGACCGCGGGTCCGGTGCCCGGCGACTCCGTCGTCGAGCTGTTCGCCCGGCGGGTGGCCACCGGATCCGGTGCCGCGGTGGCGATCACCGACGCCGGCGGCGCGAACCTGACCTACGCCGAGGTGGACCGGGCGTCGGACCGGCTGGCCGGTTACCTCGCCGGCCGCGGCGTCGGCCGCGGCGACCGCGTCGGGGTGGCCATGGAGCGCTCGCCGGAGCTGCTGATCGCGTTCCTGGCGATCTGGAAGGCGGGCGCCGCCTACGTTCCGGTGGACGTCGAGTACCCGGCCGAGCGGATCTCCTTCATTCTCGACGATTCCGGCGTCTCGACCGTCCTGTGCACCGAAGCCACCAGCGCGGTCGCGCCGGAGAACGCGATCGTGCTCGACGCGCCGGGAACGCGCGCGGCGGTGCGCGACTGTGCCGCGCCGGGGATCCGGCCGCACGCGGACGATCTCGCCTATGTCATGTACACCTCCGGATCCACCGGCCTGCCGAAGGGCGTGGGCATCCCACACGGGGCCGTGGCCGGTCTGGCGGGTGACGCGGGCTGGCGGATCGGTCCCGGCGACGGCGTGCTGATGCACGCGACGCACGTCTTCGACCCGTCGCTCTACGCGATGTGGGTGCCGCTCGTCTCGGGCGCCCGTGTCCTGCTCACCGAGCCGGGAGTGCTGGACGCGGCCGGGGTACGGCAGGCCGTGCGCCGGGGCGCGACCTACGTCCACCTCACCGCCGGTACTTTCCGCGCGCTGGCGGAAACCTCGCCGGAATGCTTCGAGGGCCTGATCGAGATCGGGACCGGTGGCGACGTGGTTCCCCTGCAGTCGGTGGAAAACCTGCGGCGGGCCCAGCCCGGCCTGCGGGTGCGCAACACCTACGGGCCGACCGAGACCACCCTGTGCGCGACGTGGCTGCCGATCGAGCCCGGCGACCCGCTCGGCCGGGAGCTGCCGATCGGTCATCCGATGACCAACCGCGCGATCTACGTCCTGGACACCTTCCTGCGCCCGGTCGCGCCGGGCGTGGCGGGCGAGCTGTACATCGCGGGCACGGGCCTGGCCCGTGGGTACCTGAACAGTCCGGGCCTGACCGCCGACCGGTTCGTGGCGTGCCCGTTCCGCGAGGGCGAACGCATGTACCGCACCGGAGACCGGGCCCGCTGGAGCAGGGACGGGGAGATCGTGTTCCTCGGCCGCGCCGACGACCAGGTGAAGATCCGCGGCTACCGGGTCGAGCTCGGCGAGGTGGAGGCCGCGCTGGCGGCGCAGCCGGGCGTGGTCGAGGCGGTCGTCCTGGCGCGGGAGGACCAGCCGGGCGAAAAGCGTTTGGTGGGCTACTTCGTGTCCGACGGCGGCGACGCCGGGGCCGAGGAGATCCGGCGGCAGCTGGCCTCGGTCCTGCCCGGCTACATGGTTCCCGTCGCGGTCGTCGCCCTGCCCGGCCTGCCCGTCACCCCCAACGGCAAGGTCGACCGCCGGGCCCTGCCCGCCCCGGATCTCGCGGGAAGCGCGTCGGGGGACGAGCCGGACAGCGAGACCGAGAAGGTGCTGTGCGCGCTCTTCGCGGAGATCGTCGGCGTCGACCGGGTGGGTGTCGACGACACCTTCAACGACCTGGGCGGGAACTCGGCGCTGGCCATGCGGCTCATCGCGCGGATCCGCGAGGAACTCGGCGAGGACCTGCCCATCCGGCAGCTGTTCAGCTCGCCGACACCCGCGGGGATCGCCAGGGCGCTCGCCGCGAAGTCCCGCCCCGCGCTGGAAGCCGCCGACCGGCCGGACCGGGTGCCGCTCACCGCCCGGCAGCTCCGCGCCTGGCTGCTGGCCCGTCCCGGAGAGGAGACGGCCGGTCTGCACCTCTCGGTCGCACTGCGGTTGCGTGGCCGGGTGGACGTCCCCGCGCTGGCCGCGGCGCTCGGTGACGTCGCGGCCAGGCACGAGATCCTCCGGACGAGCTTTCCCGGCGACGCGCGGAGCCCGCACCAGCACGTCCACGACGCCTGGACGGCCGAGCTGACTCCGGTCCCGGCCACCGAGGAGGAGCTTCCCGGGCTGCTCGCCGAGCGGCGCGCGGCGGTCTTCGACCTGACCCGGGAGGCGCCGTGGCGGTGTGACCTGTTCGCGTTGTCGGACAAGGAACACCTGCTGCACCTGCGGGTGCACCGGATCCTCGCCGACGACGGCTCGCTGGAGGTGTTCTTCCGTGACCTGGCGGCCGCGTACGGCGCGCGGCGCGAGGGCCGGGCCCCGGAGCGCGCGCCGCTGGCGCTGCAGTTCGCCGACTACGCGATCTGGGAGCGGCGGCTGCTCGAAGACGAGGACGAGCCGGGCAGCCTCACGAACGAGCAGGTCGTCTTCTGGCGGGAAAACCTGGCCGGTATCGACGAGGAGACGGTGCTGCCGTTCGACCGCCCGCGACCGGCCGTCCCGTCACGCCGGGCCGGCACCGTCGGGCTGCGGCTGGACGCCGATCCGCACGCCCGGCTGATGGCGGCGGTGGCCCCGGCCGACGCGGACGCGCTCCAGGTGGTGCACGCCGCGCTCGTCATGCTGCTGGCCAAGGTGGGCGCGGGCCACGACCTGGTGATCGGCACGACGCTGCCCCGGGACACCGACCTCGTCGACCTGGAGCCGATGATCGGGCCGTTCGCCCGGCCGGTGGCCCTGCGCACGGACGTCTCGGGTGACCCGACCTTTCTGGAGGTGCTCACCCGGGTGCAGGAGGCGGCCCATGCCGCGCACGAGCATCTGGACGTGCCCTTCGAGCGGCTCGCCGAACTGCTGGGCCTGCCCGCCTCGCTCTCCCGGCACCCCGTTTTCCAGGTGGGACTGGAAGTGCTGGAGGAGGAGCTCGGTACCTGGGACGCCATGGAACTGCCGGGCCTGCGCACCAGCGTCGAGCCCGGCGGGGCCGGGGCCACGGAGCTGGATCTGGCGTTCGAGCTCACCGAGCGCCGTGACGACGACGACCACGAGGACGGCATCGAGGGCACCCTCCGCTACGCCGCCGACCTGTTCGACGAAACCACGGCGGAGTCGATCGCCCGGCGGCTGGTCCGGGTGCTGGAACAGGTCGCGGAGGATCCGCGGCGGCGGCTCGGCGAGCTGGACATCTTCCTGGACGAGTTCGAACGTGGCCGTCCGGCCATCGCACCGGCGCGCTGGTCCGGGGAAGTGCCACCGGCGCTCGCCGAACTCGCCAGGGACGGTCTCGGCGCGCTCCTGCTCGACGACGAGCTGAGCCCGGTCGCTCCCGGGGCCGTGGGCGATCTCTACGTCACCGGGCCGGCGGTGGACGCGGGCAGGGCCGAGGGGCCGACCGTGCCCTGTCCGTTCGGGAGTCCGGGACACCGGATGCTGCGCACCGGCCTGCTCGCCAGGAAGACCCCCGCCAAGACCCTGGTCGTGGTGGGCGAGCGGCGGCGCTCGGCCCCTTCGGTGAAGACCGGCGACTACGAGATCCTGCTGCCGCTGCGCGTCGAGGGCGACCGCCCGCCGCTGTTCTGCTTCCACGCGAGCGGGGGCCTGAGCTGGAACTACCAGCCGTTGCTGCGGCATCTCCCCGCGGACCAGCCGGTCTACGGCGTGCAGGCACGCGGCCTCGCCCGTACCGAACCCCTGCCGGGCAGTGTCGAGGAGATGGCGGCCGACTACCTCGACCAGATCCGCGCCGTGCAGCCTGCCGGGCCGTATCACCTGCTCGGCTGGTCTCTCGGCGGCAGGATCGCGCAGGCGATGGCCAGGCTGCTCGAAGCGGACGGGGAAAAGGTCGCCCTGCTCGCCCTGCTCGACGCCTATCCCGTCTACATGGGACGCAAGACGGACGGCTCCCCGGATGCGGAAGAGGCCCTCGAAAAGCGAAACCAGCGGGACCTGGAGCTCGCCGGGCAACTGGTCAAGGGGGCGGCCGCCAGGGCCCGTCTCGAAGCGGTCATGCGCAACCTCTGGGAAGTCGGGCCCCGCCACACCGCCTCGCCCTTCTCCGGCGACATCCTGCTCTTCGTCGCCACGGAGGACCGTCCCGAGCACCTTCCCGTTCCGGTGGCGACGGCCAGCTGGAAGGACTTCACCAGCGGGACCGTCGAGCCGCACGAGATCCCGTCCAACCACTACGACATGGTGCAACCCGCGGCGATGGCCCAGATTGGAGCCATCGTCGCCGAGAAACTCCGGCCGCGGCCGGAAAGTGAAGGGACACAACGATGACCAATCCGTTCGACAACGAAGACGGTTCCTTTTTCGTGCTGGTCAACGAGGAGGGCCAGCACTCCCTGTGGCCCTCCTTCGCGGAGGTGCCCGCCGGCTGGACCCGCGCGCACGGCGAGGCCACCCGTCAGGAATGCCTCGCCTACGTCGAGGAGAACTGGACGGATCTGCGGCCGAAGAGCCTCATCCGGGAAATGGGCGCCTGAGGCGAAGGTGTCCAGCCGTTCGACCCGGACGGTTGGACGAGGCGAAAGGACCTGTGCGGTGGTCGAGGAGAACAACGTTTTCCGGGGCACGTTCGAGGAGATCAACGTCGATCTCGGCCTGGACATACACCGGCGGGACCGGTTCGATCCGGTGCCGGAGCTGCGTGCCCTGATGGCCGAGGGCCCCATGCCCGTACTGGGCGTCGAGGACGCCCCCGAAGGGCGGACCGCGTGGCTCGCCGCCGGGTACGACGAGATCCGGCAGGTGCTCAGCTCGGACAAGTTCAGTTCCAAGCTGCTCTACCGGGGCACCGCGGCCGGGTTCATCTTCCCCGGCTTCCTCACCCAGTACGACCCACCGGAACACACGCGCCTGCGCCGGATGGTGACGGGCCCGTTCGCCATCCGGCGGATGCGGGGTTTTCAGCCACAGGTCGAGAAGATCGTCGAAGCCACCCTGGACGAGATCGAGTCCACCGGCGGCCCGGTGGACTTCGTCCCGCGGTTCGGATGGCCCATCGCGACGACGGTGACCTGTGACTTCGTGGGCATTCCCCGCGATGACCAGGTGGAGCTGTCCCGTGCCCTGCACGCCAGCAGGGCCGAACGGTCGGGAAAGCGGCGCCTGGCGGCGGGAAACAAGTTCTGGACGTACATGAACCAGGTCGTGGCCCGGACGCGCCGCGATCCCGGTGACGACATGTTCGGTGTCGTGGTGCGCGAACACGGTGACGAGATCACCGACGCGGAGCTGATCGGCGTGGCCGCGTTTGTCATGGGCGCCGGCGGGGACCAGGTGGCTCGCTTTCTCGCCGGGGCCGCGTGGCTGATGGTCGAGGAGCCCGGGCAGTTCGCGGTGCTGCGGGACCGGCCGGACACCGTGCCGGACTGGCTGGACGAGGTGGTCCGGTACCTCACCAGCGACGAGAAGACCACGCCGCGCGTCGCGCTGGAGGACGTGCGGATCAGTGGTTGCCCCATCAAGGCGGGCGACACCGTCACACCCTCGTTCCTGGCCGCGAACCGCTGGAACTTCCCCGGACCGGAGGACCGGTTCGACATCACCAGGGAAAAGCCCGCGCATGTCGCGTTCGGGCACGGCATCCACCACTGCCTCGGCCGGTCGCTGGCCGAGCTGGTGTTCCGGGTGGCGATCCCGGCGCTGGCGCACCGCTTTCCCACCCTGCGGCTGGCCGAACCGGATCGCGAGATCAAGCTGGGCAAGCCGCCGTTCAACGTGGAAGCCCTGCCGCTCGACTGGTAGTGCCGGATCCGGAAGGAGAATCGATGGCAGTAGCGAGTATTTCGAAAGTGGCTTGCGTAGCGGTGCGGGTAGCGGAACCTCAGACGCCCTCTCACTCCGGGATCGTCTCCTCATGAATGCCGATTCACCACGTCGCCGCTGTCCTCGCGAGAGGACGTCTGAGAACCCGCAGCGGTGCAAGTTGACGGCCCACAGCAAGCGGCTCCGCCGCTTATGAAGACAGAACTGGAGGGGTTTCCCGGTGAGTGACGAGGACTCGCGTCCTGTCCACATCAGACGGCGGGGTCTCGATCCGGCGGACGAACTGCTCGCCGCCGGACCGCTGACGAGGGTCGCCACCGGATCGGGAGCGGACGCGGGGAGCCAGTGGATGGCCACCACGCACGCCGTCGTGCGGCAGGTGATGGGCGATCACCGGAGGTTCAGCACCCGGCGCCGCTGGGACCGGCGGGACGAGGTCGGCGGCGAGGGCGTCTTCCGGCCGCGTGAGCTGGTCGGCAACCTGATGGACTACGACCCGCCCGAGCACACCCGGCTGCGGCAGAAGCTGACCCCCGGCTTCACCCTGCGCAAGATGCGGCGCCTGCAGCCCCGCATCGAACAGATCGTCGCCGAACGGCTCGATGCCATGGCACGGGCCGGATCACCCGCGGACCTGGTCGAGTTCGTCGCCGACGAGGTGCCCGGTGCCGTGCTGTGCGAGCTGGTCGGGGTGCCCAGGGACGACCGGGCCATGTTCATGCAACTGTGCCACGGGCATCTCGACGCCTCGCGAAGCCAACGGCGGCGGGCGGCGGCGGGCGAGGCGTTCTCCCGCTACCTGCTGGCCATGATCGCCAGGGAACGGAAGGACCCCGGCGAGGGGCTGATCGGGGCGGTCGTCGCCGAATACGGCGACGAGGCCACGGACGAGGAGCTGAGAGGCTTCTGCGTTCAGGTGATGCTGGCGGGCGACGACAACATCTCCGGCATGATCGGGCTGGGCGTGCTGGCGCTGCTGCGGCACCCCGAGCAGATCGCCGCGTTCCGGGGTGACGAGCGGACGGCGCAACGGGCGGTCGACGAGCTGATCCGCTACCTGACGGTCACCTATGCCCCGACACCCCGGATCGCCATGGAGGACGTCACCATCGGGGACCAGGTGATCAGGAAGGGGGAGAGCGTCCTCTGCTCGCTCCCGGCGGCCAACCGCGATCCCGCGCTGGTGCCGGATCCGGACCGCCTCGACGTCACCCGCGAGCCCGTCCCGCACGTCGCGTTCGGACACGGTGTGCATCACTGCCTGGGCGCCGCGCTCGCCCGCCTCGAACTGTGCACCGTCTATACCGCCCTGTGGCAGCGTTTTCCCACGCTGAGGCTCGCGGAACCCGCCCAGGAGAACAGGTTCCGTCTCACCACCCCGGCGTACGGACTGACCAGCCTGCCGGTCGCGTGGTGATCGTCCTGGCCGTCCACGCGCGGCGCTGGACGTCCTGCCCGATCACCGATGAAACTACAGGCGTCAGCGTTTTCGCGGCGAAGACCAGCCGGCGCTCCCGGTCAGCGAAGGAGCTTCAACTCGGTATGAATCCCGATATCCACGAGGTCGCGCCACTCTTGCGAGAACCGGCGAACTTCAAGATGAGAACGAACTGCGATCCGCACGCGGACAATTTCGAGCTCAGGGCGCACGGCCCGCTGTTCCGGATTGTCGGGGAGGCGTCCGCCCAGCTGGGCAGGGACTATGTCTGGCAGGCGTTCGGCTACGACGTCGTGCGCAGGATATTGGGTGATCACGAGAATTTCACGACGCGGCCCCAGTTCACCCACGCGAAATCGGGGAAACACATCGAGCCGCAGTTCGTCGGGCAGATCTCGACCTACGACCCGCCCGAGCACACCCGGCTGCGCCGGATGCTGACGCCGGAGTTCACGGTCCGGCGGATCCGCCGGATGGAACCCGCGATACAGGGCCTCATCGAGGACCGGCTCGACCTGCTGGAGGCCGAGGGGGCGCCGGCGGATCTCCAGGGGCTGTTCGCCGATCCCGTCGGCGCGGGTGTCCTGTGCGAGCTGCTCGGCATCCCGCGCGACGATCGGCGCGAGTTCGTCCGGCGGATCAGGCGGAACGTCGATCTGGGCCGCGGCCTCCAGGCGAGGGCGGCCGACAGCGCGGCGTTCAACCGGTACCTGGACAACCTCATCGCCCGGCAGCGGAAGGACCCCGACGAGGGACTCCTCGGCATGATCGTGCGCGAGCACGGCGGCGACGTCACGGACGAGGAGCTGAAGGGCCTGTGCGTGGCGCTGATCCTCGGTGGTGTCGAGACCGTCGCGGGGATGATCGGCTTCGGGGTTCTCGCGCTGCTGGACAATCCCGGGCAGCTACAGTTGTTTTTGTCGGGCCGGGAAAAGGCCGATCGCGTGGTCTCCGAACTGGTGCGTTATCTGTCGCCCGTGCAGGGCCCGAATCCCCGGCTGGCCATCCGGGACGTGGTCATCGACGGGCAGCTGATCAGGGCGGGGGACTATGTCCTGTGCTCGATTCTCATGGCCAACCGGGATGACGCGCTGACGCCGGATCCCAACATCGTCGACGCGAACCGTGAGCCGGTCTCGGATGTCGGATTCGGGCACGGCATCCACCACTGCGTGGGCGCGGCGCTGGCGAGGGCGATGCTGCGCATGGCCTATCAGGCGCTCTGGCGCCGGTTCCCCGGGCTGCGCCTGGCGGTGCCCATCGGGGAAGTGAAGTACCGCAACGCGTTCGTCGACTGTCCGGATCGGGTCCCGGTCACCTGGTAGCGAACGGGAAGCCGGCCGCGGGAATCCGATATTCGATAGAGGAATGGTGAGAGATGTCGGTCGAAGACTTCGATGTGGTCGTGGCTGGTGGCGGGCCGGGCGGTTCGACCGTGGCCACGCTGGTGGCCATGCGGGGGCACCGGGTGCTGTTGCTGGAGAAGGAGGTCTTTCCCCGGTACCAGATCGGTGAGTCGCTGCTGCCCGCCACGGTGCACGGGGTGTGCCGGATGCTCGGTGTCGCGGACGAGCTGGCCGGCGCCGGGTTCCCGATCAAGCGGGGCGGCACGTTCCGCTGGGGTGCCCGCCCGGAGCCGTGGACGTTCCACTTCGGGATGTCGGCCAAGATGAGCGGCTCGACGTCGCACGCCTATCAGGTCGAGCGGGCGAAGTTCGACCAGATCCTGCTGAACAACGCCAGGAGCAAGGGCGTGGTCGTGCGGGAGGGGTGCGCGGTCGACGAGGTGGTGGAGGACGGCGAGCGGGTCACCGGCCTGCGGTACACCGATCCCGGCGGCACCGCGCGGGAGGTGTCGGCGCGGTTCGTGATCGACGCCTCGGGCAACAAGAGCCGGTTGTACTCCCGTGTCGGCGGCACGCGGAACTATTCGGAGTTCTTCCGCAGCCTGGCGCTGTTCGGCTACTTCGAGGGCGGCAAGCGGCTGCCCGCGCCGGTTTCGGGCAACATCCTGAGCGTGGCCTTCGACAGCGGCTGGTTCTGGTACATCCCGCTGAGCGACACGCTGACCAGCGTGGGCGCGGTGGTGCGCCGGGAGGACGCCGAGAAGATCCAGGGCGACCGGGAGAAGGCGCTCATGGACCTGATCGCCGAGTGCCCGATGATCTCGGACTACCTGGCGGACGCGACCAGGGTGACGACAGGGAAGTACGGGGAACTGCGGGTCCGCAAGGACTATTCGTACCAGCAGACGACCTTCTGGCGGCCGGGGATGATCCTGGTCGGCGACGCCGCGTGCTTCGTGGACCCGGTGTTCTCCTCCGGCGTGCACCTGGCGACCTACAGCGCGCTGCTCGCGGCCCGGTCGATCAACAGCGTCCTCGCGGGTGAGCTGGACGAGAAGACCGTGCTGACCGAGTACGAGGCGCGGTATCGCCGCGAATACGGCGTGTTCTACGAGTTCCTCGTGTCGTTCTACCAGATGAACGTGAACGAGGAATCGTACTTCTGGCAGGCCAAGAAGGTCACCAAGAACGAGAACACCGACATCGAGTCGTTCGTCGAGCTGATCGGTGGCGTGTCCTCCGGTGAGACGGCGCTGACGGCCGCGGACCGGATCGCCGAGCGCAGCGCCGAATTCGCCGCGGCGGTGGACCGGATGGCGGGCGGCGACGGGGACGACATGGTGCCGATGTTCAAGTCGCAGGTGGTCAAGCAGGCCATGCAGGAGGCGGGCCAGGTGCAGATGCGGGCGATGCTCGGCGAAGACGCCGAACCCGAACTGCCGCTGTTCCCCGGCGGGCTGGTGACCTCGCCCGACGGTATGAAGTGGCTGCCGTATCACCCGGCCTGAAGGCCCCGTACGTCGACAGTTCGCCGGTGGCCGATCGGGTGTCCATGACGGTTCCGTCGGCCGCACCGCGGAAATCGTCTTCAATGTCGGTATGTTTCGTTGACTGATGGGGTTGGTTCATGGAGAAGCAGTGGCAACTTCTGGCTCTCGAGTTCGACCAATGTGTCCGGGACGCGCGAAGTGACGAGGAGATCGCGGCGGGCATCGCCCAGGAATCCCCGCTGTGGTTGCGGATTTCGAACTTCTTCCAACGTCATCTGTCGGTACTGCGGCACCTGCCGCCAGGGCAACTGATACTGTGGAAGCTGGAGCACTGGGGAAACAGCACGCCGTTCGACCGGGTACCGGCGTCTCCCGACGCGATCCCGGCGAACTACACCAAGGAACTGCTGGACCTCGGGCACCACATCCATCCGTACACGTTCACGGAACGCAATGTCGAGCTGCTGCACGGGGATGTTCCCCCGCTCGGCGAACTGGATTTCGGCATCGTCCCCATCGCCCAGAAAGTGCCCGCCGAAAACGCGTCCCGCGCCATGATCCGGGACAGTTTGAACCTGGGTCCGGCGGACACGCTGCTGGGTGTGGGTGGCATGTTGCATCCGGCGAAGGGCATCGACGAGATCGCGGAGTGGTTCCTGCGCACCGTGCCCGACCCGGGCGTCCATCTCCTGTGCTGCGTCATCCCGACCGAGGGGGAGACGGAGGAGGAGCTCCGCCGGCGCTGGGAGCGGGCGGCCGGGGTGGACTCGTCGGACCGGATTCACCTCCACCTCGGCAAGTACCGTCAGTGGGAGTGGATGTGCTCCTTCTACCAGGCGCTCGACGTCATGCTGGTGAACTCGGTCAGCGATTCCTGGGGCCGCATGCTTTCCGAAGCCGTCGGAGCCGGCGTGCCCACGCTCGTCCGCCGCGCCGAATGCGCGACGAACGAAATTTTCCCTGACCTCGTGATCGTGGACGACTACCGCAGCCTTTCGTACGAGGAGTTCCGCGCTTTCGCCGACACGGCACGCGAACGCGCGCCACGTCTCGCGCGCTACGCGGACACGCACTACTCGGTGCCGGTGGTCGAGAAGAAGTTCCTCGAAATGCTTCGAGTGCGCACGCCCTCGGAGCGGCTGGCCGAGTTCGACCGGCTGGCGGCGCAGCCGCGTTCGCGCGGTCTCGTGCAGTCGATGATCGACCGCTGAACAGTTTTACCGCCGATATTGTCAACGGACAGCGCCGCATTCGACGCGGCGCTTCCGGCGCGGGTGGCGGAACGTATTCGGCGAGGCCGCGGGCACCCGGATCGGTGCCGGAGCCCTTCGCGCTTCCGTAGCGGAAGAGGGCGGGTGACCGCGGCGTCGTCGATTCTCCGTTCGCGCCGGAGATGGATGCCTATCAGGAGGTTACCCCGATGAGCAGTCAACCGGAGCATGGCCCGGTGCGGACCGCGCACGCCGATGTCCTGCTGGCCTCGGCAGGTGAGCGAGGCGTGCTGCGCGAATTCTACGGCGAGCAGGCCGCGGACGATCTGATGCTGCAGGCGGACGGCGCCGTGGAGGCACGGGAGATGGCTGCCCGCATTCGTCCCGGGTCCGGGCCGGTGCTGGAACTCGCCGCCGGAACGGGCAGGCTGACCTTCCCCTTCCTGGAGCTCGGCTTCGAGGTGACCGCCCTTGAGCTGTCGCCCGCGCTGGTCGACACCCTGGGGAAGCAGGTGGCGGACGCGCCGGCGGATCTCCGTGACCGGTGCACCGTGGTGCAGGGGGACATGAGCGCGTTCGCGTTGGACAGGCGCTTCGGCTCGGCGATCATCAGCTACGGCTCGATCAGCCTGCTGGACGACGCCGATCGGCCCGGCCTCTACGCGTCGGTCCGCGCGCATCTGGAGCCCGGCGGGAAGTTCCTGATCTGCATGATCAACACCGGCAGGCCGGAGTCACCGGAGCGCAGGCAGGAGCTGGCGGGCCGGAGCGGACGACGGTACGTGCTGCACCTGATGCGGTATCCGGCCGAGCAGGTCCAGGAAATCACCATCTACCCCGCCGACACCACGTCCGATCCCTTCGTCGTCTGCACGAGCCGCCTGAAGCTCCTCGAAGCGGAGCAGGTGGTACGGGAGCTCGAACAGGCCGGATTCGACGTGCTCGCGCCTACTCCGTTCTCCTCCGCGGGGGAGGGCGGTCGCCAGGACGCGTTGCTACTGGAGGCGTCCCTGCGCGGCGATCGCCCTTGACCCGCTGAGCCTGGATCAGGGGAGGCGTGCGGTGATGAGCGCGGCGAGCCTGCGCACGCCTTCCTCGATCAGTTCCGGCGTGAGCAGGCTGATCGAGAGCCGGAGCTGGTTGAATCCGCCCTTCCCGCCGTAGAAGTGGTGCATCGGGGTGAACAGCACGCCGTGGTCGCGGGCCGCGTGTTCCAGCAGTGCGTCGTCAGCGGTGAAGGGCACGGTGACGGTGACGAAGAATCCGCCGGTCGGGGTGTTCCAGCCGACCCCGGGGCGGTCGCCGAGCTCGCGGGTGAGCGCGTCCAGGGTGTGGCGGAGGTTGCGCTGGTAGATGGCGATCTCGCGGGTGTTGGCCTTGACCAGGCTGTAGTCGTTGCGCAGGAGTTTCCCGGCGATCACCGCCTGGGCGATGGGGGAGGTGTTGACGGTGAGCATGCCCTTGAGCTTGGAGAGCTGGTCCGCGAGCAGGCCGCCGTCGGGCATGCGCTGGTCCGCGATCGCGTAACCGACGCGGGCGCCGGGCATGCCGGTCTTGGCGAAGGAGCCGAGGTAGACCACGCTCCGCGACCGGTCGAGGGATTTCAGGGTGGGGAGGCGTTCGGCCCCGAAGAGCCCGTACGCGTTGTCCTCCAGGAGCAGGATGCCGTTCGCCTCGGCGACGTCGAGGAGCCGGTGGCGCGCGGGCAGGTCCATGCTGGTGCCGGTGGGATTGGCGAAGTTCGGGGTCACGTAGCAGGCCCGGACCCGCTTGCCTTCTTCTCCGGCGCGTTTGAGCTGGAGGACGAGGTCGTCGGGGTCGATCCCGTTCTCGGTGGACCGGACCGGCCGGACGGGGGTGTCGGTGAGCAGCGCCGCCCCGGTCAGGCCGACGTAGGTGGGGGCGGGGGCGAGCAGCACGTCCCGCTCGTCCGCGCGCAGGGTACGCAGTACCAGGAACATGGCCTCCTGGGCGCCGACGGTGACGACCACGGACTCCGGGGCGGCGTCGATATCCTCGTCCTCGGCGAGGTTGCGGGCGATGAGATCGGGGATGACACCCTTCGTGGTGCCGTACTGGAAGAGCGTGCGGGTGACCCCGGCCTCGTCCATTTTCCGGTCGCGCCGGAGATGCTCGCAGTAGGCGTCGAGGTAATCGTGGATGAGACGGATGTCGAAAAACTCTTCGTAAGGGCGGCCCGCCGCCATGGAAATGGCCCGCGGATATTCGTCGATCAGTTCGTTGAGCAGGTTCATCGACGAAATGGCCGGATCGGTGAGTGATCCGTGCAGCTCCGCCAAACCCCATTGAGTGGACAAACCGTTCGATTCCATAAATACTAGGATTTCCCCACGGTGCCGGGAGTGTCAAGAAGACGGCCGTGGACGAACGGTCGCTTTCCTTGCCACGCAAGGGAACGAGCGGGGCCGTGGCCGGGCCTGTCCATTCGGGAAACCTCCGGATACCGATCCGGGGAAGGTACGGTCACCGTTGTGCGTCACGGCGGCCGAGAAGCCACAACCGTTGCGGGGAAACAAGAACTCTGGGGAGAACGGGCGCGGGGAAGGACCATCATGCTGATGACAACCGAGCACGGGATCCGGTTGTCCTACCACGACCACGGCGACGGTTCGCCCGTCCTGTTGCTGACCGGTACCGGGGCGCCGGGTTCGGTGTGGGACCTGCACCAGGTGCCTGCCCTGCGCGCCGCCGGATTCCGGGTGATCACCATGGACAACCGCGGGATCCCGCCGAGCGACGAGGGCGCGGACGGGTTCACCGTCGACGATCTCGTCGCGGACGTGGCCGCCCTGATCGGCCACCTCGGCGTGGCGCCGTGCCGCGTCGTCGGCACGTCGATGGGCGCCTACCTCGCGCAGGAGCTGGCGCTCGCCCACCCGGAACTGCTGGAGGCGGTCGTGCTGATGGCCGCGTGCGGCAGGAGCAGTCTCGTCCAGCGGATGCTCGCGGAGGGGGAGGCGGAGCTGATCGGGCGGGGCGTCGCGCTGCCACCGAACTACCTCGCCGCCGTGCGCGCCGTGCACAACCTGGGGCCCGCGACGCTCGCCGACGACGACCTCGCCGGTGACTGGCTCGACCTGTTCGCGGCCGCGGAGCGGCAGGGGCCCGGTGTCCGGGCGCAGTTGCTGCTGAGCGCGTTGCCCGACCGCCGCGAGGCCTACCGGGCGATCACCGTGCCCTGCCACGTCGTCTCGTTCGAACACGATCTCGTGGCGCCGCCCCCGGCCGGACGGGAGCTGGCCGCCGCGATCCCCGGCGCCACGCACCGCACGATCCCCGGTTGCGGGCACTTCGGCTACCTGGAGGACCCGGAAGCGGTGAACCGCGAGCTGATCCGGTTCCTCGGCGTCCCGGCCCGCGCGCGACTGGAGGAGACCGCGTGAGTACCACGAACCCGCCGACGGGCCACACCATGCCCGCGGTGTCCACGACACCCGCGCTGTTCGAGGCGACCGCCGCGGCGGTGCCGGACCGGCCCGCCGTGGCGATGGGGAGCACCACGCTGACCTACGCCGAACTCAACGGAGAGGCCAATCGGCTCGCGCGCCGGCTCGTGGCACACGGGGTCGGCCCGGAGCGGCTGGTCGCACTGGTGATGCCGCGGTCGATCGAGTTCGTCATCGCGATGCTGGCCGTGCACAAGGCCGGTGGCGCCTACGTACCCGTCGATCCGGACTATCCGGAGGAGCGCAGGCGGCACATGCTGGCCGACACGGCCGCGCACTGCCTGCTGCGCCTGCCGGGGCAGGAGGTGTCCGGCGCTCCCGTCGTCCTGAGCGTGGCGAGGGAGGCGGACTGGGCCGAGCCGGACCTGGACGACGAGGACCGGCTCGCGCCGTTGCTGCCGGGCCATCCCGCGTACGTCATCTACACCTCGGGCTCGACCGGGCGGCCGAAGGGCGTGGTGGTCACGCACCGCGGGATACCGAACCTGGCCGCCGACTACGTGCGCCGTCAGCGGTTGCGGCCGGACAGCAGGTTGCTGGCGTTCGCTTCCCCCAGCTTCGACGCCGCGGTCGCCGAGTTCTGGCCGATGTGGCTGGCCGGTGGCTGCCTGGTGCTGGCTCCCTCGCCGCACCTGGTCCCCGGCGAGCCGCTCGCGCGGCTGGTACGGGAGCAGCGGATCTCGCACATCACGTTGCCGCCCTCCGCGCTGGCGCCGCTGGCGGAGGCGGGCGGCCTGCCCGCGGGGGTGACCCTGCTGGTCGCGGGCGAGGCGTGCCCGGCTCCGGTCGCGCGGCGCTGGGCCCGCGACCGCGTCATGATCAACGCCTACGGCCCGACCGAGACCACGGTCGCGGTGACCGCGAGCGACCCGCTGACCGGTGACGGCACCCCGCCGATCGGCAAGCCGATCACCGGTGTCCACACCTACGTCCTGGACAGCGGGCTGCGGCCGGTCCGGACCGGGGACGTGGGCGAGCTGTACGTGACGGGTCCCGGGCTCGCCCGCGGTTACCTGCATCGGCCCGCCGCGACCGCGGAGCGGTTCTTGCCGGATCCGTTCGGCGGCCCCGGCACGCGCATGTACCGGACCGGCGACCGGGTGCGGGCGCGTCCGGACGGTCAGCTCGTCTTCGTCGGCCGCGCCGACGACCAGCTGAAGGTTCGCGGGCACCGGATCGAGCCGGGCGAGGTCGAGGCCGCGCTGCTCGCGGTGGACGGCGTCGCCCAGGCGGTGGTGTCCGAGCACGAGAACCGGCTCGTCGCCTACGTGGTCGGTACCGGCGGCATCCGGCTGGGGATCGAAAACCTCCTGCCACCGCTGAAGAAGCGGCTGCCCGCCTACCTGGTACCCGACGTGATCGTCGGCCTGCCGCGCCTGCCGACCTCGCCCAACGGCAAGGTCGACCGGGCCGCCCTGTCCGCCGCCGAGCAGGACGGCGCCGCTCATCCTGGCACCGGGCGAGCGCCGAGCACCCCGACGGAAATCCGCCTCGCCGAGCTGTTCGCCGAGGTGCTCGGCGTCGGCAGCGTCGGTGTGGACGACAGCTTCTTCGAGGTCGGCGGCCACTCGCTGCTCGCGACGCGGCTGGTGTCCCGCATCCGCTCCAGCCTGCGCGTCCGGCTGCGGGTGCAGGCCTTCTTCGACGCGCCGACCGTGGCCCAGCTGGCCAAGGTGCTCGACGCCGCACAGACCTGACCGGAGAGCATTCATGCAGACGACGAAAGCCACCGATCTCGGCGACCCCGATCTGTACACGACCCTGGACCGGCACACCCGCTGGCGCGAACTCGCGGCGGAAGACGCGATGGTGTGGAGCGAACCGGGCAGCTCACCCGCCGGCTTCTGGTCGGTGTTCTCGCACCGGGCGTGCGCCGCGGTCCTCGCGCCGTCGGCCTCGTTCACCTCCGAGTACGGAATGATGATCGGGTTCGACCGCGACCACCCGGACACCTCGGGCGGCCGGATGATGGTCGTCTCCGAACAGGAGCGGCACCGCCGGTTGCGCGGGCTGATCGGGCCGCTGCTTTCCCGTGGCGCCGCGCGGAAACTGGCCGAACGGGTACGGGCCGAGGTGCACGGCGTGCTCGACCGGGTACTCGACGGCGAGGTCTGTGACGTGGCCGCGGCGATCGGCCCGCGTGTTCCCGCCGCGGTCGTGTGCGACATCCTGGGGGTGCCCGCCGCGGACCAGGGCATGCTCATCGACCTGACCAACCACGCCTTCGGCGGCGAGGACGAGCTGTACGACGGGATGACGCCGCGGCAGGCGCACACCGAGATCCTCGTCTACTTCGACGAACTGATCGCCGAGCGCCGCGAGCACCCGGCCGAGGACCTCGTCGGCACGCTGGTGCGTGACGGCCTCGAAACCGACGACGTGTTGCTCAACTGCGACAACGTCCTGATCGGCGGCAACGAAACCACCCGGCACGCGATCACCGGCGCGGTGCACGCGCTCGCCACGGTGCCCGGCCTCCTGGCGGAGCTGAAGGACGGGAGCGCGGACACCGGCACCGTCGTGGAGGAGGTGCTGCGCTGGACCTCGCCCGCGATGCACGTGCTCCGGGTGGCCACCGGCGAGACGACGGTCAACGGCAGGCACCTGCCGCCGGGCACCCCGGTGGTCGCGTGGCTGCCCGCCGCGAACCGGGATCCCGCCGAGTTCGACGAACCCGACGCCTTCCGCCCCGGACGGAAACCCAACCGGCACATCACCTTTGGCCACGGGGTGCACCACTGCCTCGGGTCCGCGCTCGCGCGGATCGAGCTGTCGGTCGTGCTGGCGGCGCTGGCCGAGCGGGTGTCGCGAGTGGAGCTGGTGGCCGAGCCCGCCTGGCTGCGGGCGATCGTCGTGCAGGGGTACCGGGAACTCCCGGTGCGGTTCACCGGGCGCTGACCGGCGCCCGGTCTATCCGATGTGGACAGAGGTGGCACACGGGTGCCCGGAGATGTCAAAGCTGACACCGTTGAAGGGGAATCGGCCCGGAGTCATCCTGGTGGAAGAGTCGCAGCCGTTTCCGGATTGCGAGAGTCGCAGCTGTTTTCTGGAGGGAATTTCGTGACCGCTATGCAGGATTTTGACGTCGACTACGTGGAAATGTATGTCGGGAATCTGGAGGAGGCCGCGTTCGGCTGGGTGGAGAGGTACGACTTCCCCATCGCCGGTACGAGCCGGTCGGCGGACCACCGCAGCGTCACGATGCGGACCGGGGCGATCACGCTGGTCCTCACCGAACCGACGTCGGATCGCCATCCGGGGGCCACCTACCTCCAGACGCACGGCGACGGGGTGGCCGACATCGCGCTGCGCACCCCGGACGTGGCGGCGGCCTTCGAGGCCGCGGTGCGGGCCGGGGCGACCGCGGTCCGTGAGCCGGTGCGGCACCCGGAGGCGGGGCCGCGCGAGCCGGTCGTCACGGCCACCATCGGCGGTTTCGGCGATGTCGTGCACACGCTGGTCCAGTACGAAGGAGCGGCCGCCACGCCGAAGGCCGTCGACCACAGCGAGCACGCCGGGAAACTGCTCGAGATCGATCACTTCGCGGTCTGCCTCGACGCCGGCGACCTCGGCCCCACCGTGGCGTTCTACGAGCGGGCACTGGGGTTCCGGCAGATCTTCGAGGAGCACATCGTCGTCGGCGCCCAGGCGATGAACTCCACCGTGGTGCAGGGCGCGGCGGGCACGGTCACCCTCACCCTGATCGAGCCCGACGTGAACGCCGACCCCGGCCAGATCGACGAGTTCCTCAAGAACCATCACGGGGCCGGTGTGCAGCACATCGCCTTCACCAGTGACAACGCGGTCCGCGCGGTCCGGCGGCTCTCGCAGCACGGCGTGGAGTTCCTGAAGACCCCGGAGACCTACTACGACCTGCTCGAGCAACGGATCCGGGTGGAGACGCACCGGATCGACGATCTGCGGCCGGTGAACCTCCTCGTCGACGAGGACCACGGCGGCCAGCTGTTCCAGATCTTCACCGCCTCCACGCATCCGCGTCGCACCCTCTTCTTCGAGGTCATCGAGAGGACCGGGGCGGAGACCTTCGGCAGCGCCAACATCAAGGCGCTGTACGAGGCCGTGGAGCTGGAACGGACCGGGCAGCGCGACCTCGGCGCCGTCCGGCGATGACCCACCTCTGCCTCGCGGACCTCGAACGTGCCGCGAGGGACGCTCTCCCCGGCGAGATCTGGGACTTCCTCGCCGGGGGCAGCGGCGCCGAGGTGTCGCTGGCGGCCAACCGCGCCGCGTTCGAGCGGATCTTCCTGGTTCCCCGGATGCTGCGCGACCTGACCGGCAGCACCACGGAGGTCGAGATCCTCGGCGGGCGCGCCGCGCTGCCGGTGGCGGTCGCCCCGGTCGCCTACCAGCGGTTGTTCCATCCCGAAGGCGAGCTCGCGGCGGCCCGCGCGGCCCGCGACGCGGGGGTGCCCTACACCATCTGCTCGCTGAGCAGCGTTCCGCTGGAGGAGATCGCCGCCGTCGGGGGCACGCCGTGGTTCCAGCTGTACTGGCTGCGCGACGAGAAGCGCTGCCTGGAGCTCGTGCGCCGCGCGGAGGACGCCGGCTGCGCGGCGATCGTGTTCACCGTCGACGTGCCGTGGATGGGGCGGCGGCTGCGGGACATGCGGAACGGCTTCGCGCTGCCGGCACACGTGACGGCGGCGAACTTCGACGCCGGGGTGGCCGCGCACCGCCGTGCCGAGGGGATTTCGGCCGTGGCCGACCACACCGCGCGCGAGTTCGCCGCGGCCACCTGGGAATCGGTGGACGCGGTCCGCGCGCACACGGATCTTCCTTTGGTGCTCAAGGGGATTCTCGCCGTCGAGGACGCCCGTCGCGCGGCCGGGGCGGGGGCCGCCGGAATCGTGGTGTCCAACCACGGAGGACGTCAGTTGGACGGTGCCGTGCCGGGAATCGAGGTGCTGGGCGAGATCGCCGCCGCGGTCTCCGGCAGCTGCGAAGTGTTGCTGGACGGGGGAATCCGCGGTGGCGGGGACATCCTCAAGGCGGCCGCCCTCGGTGCCTCGGCCGTGCTCGTCGGACAGCCGGCGATGTGGGGACTGGCCGCGGCGGGCCAGAATGGCGTCCGGGAGGTGCTCGACCTGCTGGCCGTCGAACTCCGGAACGCGATGGGCCTGGCGGGCTGTACGTCGGTGCCCGCGGCCCGCGGACTGGGCACCCGGATCTCCGGATACGGCTGAGGTGCCCGCCGCCGTGCCGAGCCGTTCCGTCCGCGCGCCACTTGCCGGGGTTCACCCGTAGCGGGGCCTTCCCGAAGGAGGAAGATGTCTCTCTCGCTTGCCGCGTCCGCCGCGCCGATCGCGCCGATCGCCGCCCACGATCTGCTGGTCTTCCTGCTCCAGATCGGCTTGCTGCTCCTGCTCGCCGTCGTCTTCGGCAGGCTCGCCTGCCGGTTCGGCATGCCGGCGGTCGTCGGCGAACTGCTGGTCGGGGTGCTGCTCGGTCCGTCGCTGCTGGCCTGGGTCGCACCGGGACCGCACGGCTGGCTGTTCCCGGCCGTCGCCGAGCAGTACCACCTGCTCGACGCCGTCGGCCAGATCGGCGTCGTGCTGCTGGTCGGTCTCACCGGCGTGCACATGGACATGGGACTGGTCCGCAGGCGTGGCGGTACCGCCGCCGGGGTCAGCGTCGGCGGCCTGGTGATCCCGCTCGGCCTGGGTATCGGCGCGGGCTATCTCCTGCCGAGGGCGCTGGTGCCGGAGGGTACCCACGGCACCGTCTTCGCGTTGTTCCTCGGCGTGGCGCTGTGCGTGAGCGCCATCCCGGTCATCGCCAAGACCCTGATGGACATGAAACTGTTGCACCGCAACATCGGGCAGCTCACCCTCACCGCCGGGATGATCGACGACGCGTTCGGCTGGTTCATGCTGTCGATCGTCAGCGCGATGGCGGTCAACGCGGTGACCACCGGCACCGTGCTCGTCTCGCTCGCCTACCTGATCCTCATTGTGGCCTTCGCGCTCACCCTCGGCAGGCCGCTGGTCCGGGGTGTGCTGCGGGTGGCCGCCAGGGCCGAGGGCCCCGGGCTCACCATCGCCGCCGCCGCGGTGCTGGTACTCCTCGCCGCGGCCGGTACGCAGGCACTCGGCCTGGAGTCGGTCTTCGGCGCCTTCGTCTGCGGCATCCTGATCGGCAACGCGGGCAAGGTGGAGCCGGCCAGGCTCGCGCCGCTGCGCACGGTCGTCCTGGCGGTGTTCGCCCCGATCTTCTTCGCCACGGCGGGGCTGCGGATGGATCTCACCGCCCTGGTCCGTCCGCAGGTGCTGCTCGCCGGGCTGGCGATGCTCGTACTGGCCGTCGCCGGCAAGTTCGTCGGCGCGTACGCCGGTGCGCGGCTGAGCGGCCTGAACAAGTGGGAAGGACTGGCGCTGGGCGCCGGGCTGAACTCGCGGGGAGTCATCGAGATCGTGGTGGCCATGGTCGGCCTGCGGCTGGGCATTCTCAGCGTGGAGATCTACACCATCGTGATCCTCATCGCGATCGTCACCTCGCTGATGACGCCGCCGATCCTGCGGTTCGCGATGTCCAAAGTGGAGCAGACCGCCGAGGAGGAGGTCCGCGAGACCGAGCATCGCGCGTGGACAACGCAACCGGAAGTGAGCCGGAACGAACAGGTTCCCTGAGGGCTGCCCGCTCGCCTTCGGCATTTGTCCAACCGCGACCGGATCAGGGCGCGGTTTCTGGTGGGAAAATCGATATGTCACGCAGGTTCGCGAACTGGAGGGTTACTGGTGTTTTCGCGCTCCAGGAAACTGAAGTTGCTCGGTGCGATCGTCATCCTGTGCACCGCGCTGACCGGTAGTGTCGCCGGTGCCGCACCGTCCACAAGCGACGGCAACTGGGCCACCTGGCAGAAGGATCTCGCCGGTTCCCGATTCGCCTCGGCCGAGCACCGCGTCAAGGCCGACAACGTCAAGAATCTCAAGCTGAAATGGGCGTTCGCCTATCCGACGACCAAGGGGGCGATGACCCGCAGCGAGCCGGCCGTCGTCGGCGACACGGTCTACTTCGGCGGCACGGACGGCAAGTTCTACGCCCGTGACGCCAGGACCGGCGCGGCGAAATGGGAGTTCGCCCTGACGTCGGTCAACCCCGAGAACACCCGTCCGGTCGTGTGGGACGGGCCGGCGGTGTCGGACGGCAAGGTCTTCTTCGGCGACGCGGGCGGTTACTTCTACGCGCTCGACGTCCGTACCGGCGCTCTGAAGTGGACGTCCCGCATCGACACGCATCCGTACGCCGGTGTCACCGGCTCGCCGATAGTCCACGAAGGACGGGTCTACATCGGCGTGTCCAGTACCGAGAACGCCGAGCAGCGCCGGGACTACCCGTGCTGCACGTTCCGGGGCCACCTCGACTCGCTCGACGCGAACACCGGTGAGCTCAAGTGGCGGTACTACACGGTGCCGGAGCCGAAGCAGGCAGGCACCTGGCCGAACGGCGTGCCGAAGTACGAACCGTCCGGCGTCGGCGTGTGGAGCTCGCCGGTGATCGACCCGTACACCGGCACGCTCTACGTCGGCACCGGCCAGAACTACACCGGCAGCGGCGGCGACTTCGACACGCTGCTGGCCCTCGACGCGCGCACCGGTGGAGTGCGGTGGAAGAACCAGGTCACCAAGGCCGACACCTGGCGGGTGGAGTGCACCAAACCGGATCCGGGCGGCTACTGCCCGGGACTCGCCGACGGCACCGCGCTCGACTACGACATCGGCGCCACCCCGAACATCGTGCGCCTCGGCGACCGCACCCTCGTCGGTGTCGGCCAGAAATCGGGCGTCTACCACATGTTCGACGCGCGTACAGGCAAGGTGGAGTGGCGCCGCCAGCTCGGCGTGCCGACCGGGTCGGGCGGCGGCGGCGAGAGTGGCATCCAGTGGGGCTCCAGCTTTGACGGCAGGCGGCTCTACATCGCCTCGTACAAGGCGAATCCGGGCACGCTGTTCGCGGTGAACCCGGCGAACGGCGACGTGCTGTGGCGGACACCGAACCCGGCGGACGGCTGCACCACCGGGGGCGCGGCGCAGTATCCCGAGGTCTGTGCCCTGGCACACGGGCCGGCCGCGACCAGCAGCCCCGGCCTGGTGTGGGAGGGTTCGAGCGACGGCAAGCTGCGGGCCTACGACTCCGCGAGCGGCCGCGTGCTGTGGACCTACGACACGATCCGCACCTTCACCGGTGTCAACGGGCTCGAAGGCATGGGCAGCACGATCTCCGGCACCGGCGGCGGCGCGGTCATCGCACACGGGATGGTCTACGTGCAGTCGGGTTACCTTCCGGCGTACGGCAAGGACAAGCGACGCGTGCTGCTGGCGTTCGGCTTGTGACACCCCGGGAACGTCCGTCCATGCGGGCGGACGTTCCCGGGCTCTTCGCGACCGCGGAACACGACGAGCGTCGCGGTACGAGTTTTCCCCGAGACCCGAGAAAGGTGAGAACAATGGCCACGTCACGGTTCAGGCCGTTACTCCGCGGCAAACTCAGGACCTGGGGCTGGATGTATCGATGACGACCAGCATCGCACCGGCCGAAGACCTTTCCGCCGTCACCGGGCGCACCGAAATCACCAGGTTCGCCGGCGTGGGGACCGCGGTGTCCGACACTTCCTATTCGCAGACCGAGCTCCTCGAAATCCTCGGCATCGAGGACACCCGGATCCGCTCGGTCTTCCTGAACAGCGCGATCGACCGGCGTTTTCTCACCCTCCCACCGGAAAGCCCCGGCGGGGGACGCGAGCCGGAACCGCAGGGCGACCTCCTGGACAAACACAAGAAGCTCGCGGTCGACATGGGCTGCCGGGCACTCGAAGCCTGCCTGAAATCGGCGGGCGCGACGCTCTCGGACCTGCGGCACCTGTGCTGTGTCACCTCGACCGGCTTCCTGACCCCCGGCCTGAGCGCGCTGATCATCCGCGAGCTGGGCATCGACCCGCACTGCGGCCGCTCGGACATCGTGGGCATGGGCTGCAACGCGGGCCTGAACGCGCTCAACGTGGTCGCCGGCTGGTCCGCGGCGCACCCCGGCGAACTCGGCGTCGTCCTGTGCAGCGAGGCCTGTTCCGCCGCGTACGCGCTGGACGGCACCATGCGGACCGCGGTGGTCAACAGCCTGTTCGGCGACGGCTCCGCCGCCCTCGCCGTGGTCTCCGGTGACGGGCGCGTGCCCGGCCCGCGCGTGCTGAAGTTCGCGAGCTACCTCATCACCGACGCGCTCGAGGCGATGCGCTACGACTGGGACCGCGTCCAGGACCGGTTCAGTTTCTTCCTCGACCCGCAGATTCCCTACGTGGTGGGGGCGCACGCCGAAATCGTGGTCGACCGGCTGCTGTCCGGCACCGGGCTGCGGCGCGGCGACATCGGCCACTGGCTGGTGCATTCCGGCGGCAAGAAGGTGATCGACGCCGTCGTCGTCAACCTCGGCCTGAGCAGGCACGACGTCCGCCACACCACCGGTGTGCTCCGGGACTACGGGAACCTTTCCAGCGGTTCCTTTCTGTTTTCCTACGAACGACTCGCCGAAGAGGGCGTCGCCCGCCCCGGGGACTACGGCGTGCTCATGACCATGGGGCCCGGCTCCACGATCGAAACGGCGCTGATCCAGTGGTGAGGAGCGGGGAAATGAACAGCGAACTGATGCTGCGTTTCGATGGTGCCCAGCCGTTTTCGGCCGCGTCGGTCGAGGAACTGGGTGGCCTCTGCGACCGCGCCGAGGACCACCGGGGGCCCGGCCCGGTCACCGTGTACCTCACGGGTGCCCCGCCGGCGGGCTGGCCCGCCGGGCTGACGGTCGGCCTCGTCTCCAAATGGGAGCGGGCGGTGCGCCGGTTCGAACGGCTCGCCAGGGTCACGGTCGCGGTGGCGTCGGGGGAGTGCGCGGGCACGGCCCTGGACCTGCTCCTCGCCGCCGACGTCCGGATCGCCGCCCCGGGTACCCGGCTGCTGCTGCCGAGGGCGGGCGGCGCCACCTGGCCGGGGATGACCGTGCATCGGCTCACCCAGCAGGCCGGCGCCGCCGCCGTCCGGCGGGCCGTGCTGCTCGGTACCCCGATCGAGGCCGGGCGCGCGCTCGCCCTCAACCTGGTCGACGAGATCTCCGAGGATCCGGCGGCGGTGCTGGCCGGGCTGGCCGAGGCGGCCGGTGCCGTGGACGGCGCGGAGCTGAAGATCCGCCGGCAGCTGATCTTCGAAGCCGGTTCGACCAGCTTCGAGGACGCGCTCGGCGCGCACCTGGCCGCGGCGGACCGGGCCCTGCGACGGGAGGACGTTTCGTGACAACGGATTTCGCCACGCTGTCGCCGCCGCTCGACCGCCGGGCACTGGCGTCGGCGGCCCACCGGGCCGACGAACTGCTCGCCGGGCTGCCGGTGCCGTCCGCCCGGACTCCCGCGCAGCGCGAGGCCGCGTCCTCGGCACTGGACGGGGTCAGGGCGATGCGCACGGAGTACCTGGCGGCGTGTGCCGAGGAGATCTACGACGAACTCACCGCGGGCCGGACCCGGTACCTGCGTGTCGACGAGCTGGTCCGTGCCGCCGCGGCGGCCTTTCCCGGCCTGGTGCCCACCGACGAGCAGATGGCCGCCGAACGCGCGCGGCAGCAGGCGGAGAAGGAAGGACGCGAGATCGACCAGGGCATCTTCCTGCGCGGGATCCTGCGTGCCCCGAAGGCCGGTCCGCACCTGCTCGACGCCATGCTCCGGCCCACGCCGAGGGCACTGGAGCTGCTCCCCGGATTCGCCGAGACCGGCGTCGTGCGCATGGAGGCGGTCCGGCTGGAGCGCCGCGACGGCGTGGCGCACCTGACCCTGTGCCGGGACGACTGCCTGAACGCCGAGGACGCCCAGCAGGTCGAGGACATGGAGACCGCGGTCGATCTGGCGCTGCTCGACCCGTCCGTCCGAACAGGACTGGTGCGGGGCGGGGTGATGAGCCATCCCCGGTACGCGGGGCGGCGGGTGTTCTGCGCGGGGATCAACCTCAAGAAGCTGAGTTCGGGCGACATCCCCCTCGTCGATTTCCTGCTGCGGCGGGAAATGGGGTACCTCCGGAAGATCTTCCTCGGCCTGCTCACCGACGGCTCGTGGCATGCGCGGCTGACCGGCAAGCCATGGGTGGCGGCCGTCGATTCCTTCGCCATCGGCGGCGGGACCCAGCTCCTGCTGGTCTTCGACCACGTGCTGGCGGCGTCGGACTCCTACCTCAGCCTGCCCGCGGCGAAGGAGGGGATCATTCCCGGGGCGGCGAACTTCCGGCTTTCCCGGATCGCCGGGCCGCGCGTGGCCCGGCAGGTGATCCTCGGCGGCCGCCGGATCCGAGCCGACGAGCCGGACGCGCGGCTGCTGGTCGACGAGGTCGTCCCGCCGGAGGAGATGGACGCGGCGATCGACGCCGCGCTGGCCCGCCTCGACGGGGAGGCGGTGCTGGCCAACCGGCGCATGGTGAACCTCGCCGAGGAGCCGCCGGGGGAGTTCGGCCGGTACCTGGCGGAGTTCGCCGTGGCGCAGGCGCTGCGCGTCTACGGCGCGGACGTGCTCGGCAAGGTCGGGAAGTTCGCGGCGGGAACGGCGTGACGGGCGCCCGGGTGCGGTACGAGACGAAGGGGCACGTCGCCTACGTGACCATGGACCGGCCCGAGGTGCTCAACGCGATGGATCGGCGGATGCACGCGGAACTCGCCGGGATCTGGGACGAGGTCGAAGCCGACGACGAGGTCAGGGCGGTGGTGCTGACCGGCGCGGGCACCCGCGCCTTCTCCGTCGGCCAGGATCTCAAGGAACGCGCGCTGCTGAACGACACGGGTGTGGCGCCCTCGACGTTCGGCAGCGCGGGTCAGCCGGGACATCCCCGGCTGACCGACCGGTTCACCCTGTCCAAGCCGGTGGTCGCCAGGGTGCACGGCTACGCGCTGGGCGGCGGTTTCGAGCTGGTGCTCGCCTGCGATCTCGTCATCGCCTCCGAGGAGGCGGTGTTCGGCCTGCCGGAGGTCCGGCTCGGCCTGATCCCCGGGGCGGGCGGCGTGTTCCGGCTGCCCCGGCAACTGCCGCAGAAGGTGGCGATGGGCTATCTGCTGACCGGGCGCCGGATGGACGCGGCGACAGCGCTGCGCCACGGACTGGTGAACGAGGTCGTGCCTCCGGGCGAACTGGACCGGTGCGTGGCCGAATGGACGGAAAGCCTCGTGCGGGGCGCCCCGCTTTCGATTCGCGCGATCAAGGAAGCCGCGCTGCGGTCGCTCGATCTTCCTTTGGAGGAGGCGTTCACCGCCGTATATCCGTGGGAAGAGCGCCGACGGCGGAGCGAGGACGTGCTCGAGGGCGTCCGGGCCTTTACCGAAAAACGGGATCCGGTCTGGACGGGGAAATACGAGTAAACGCGGAAGCGGCCGGCGGCGACGGAGTTGGACAGGGCGTATCGCCGCTTCGAGTGCGGGATGGTGGAGGGGCCGATGGGGGAGTTCGGGGTGGTGGCGCCACCTGTGCCGGCGATCGTCTCTGTCGTCGTTTTTCCGAGCCGGTTCCGCCGTTCATCCGAAACCACCGGCCGGGCCGGGAAATCCGGCTTTCCCGACAGCCCGGTGCGGGCAGAAGACTGGGATACCTGTGATGACAACCACCACCGCCGCGTTCGATCTGGACAACCAGCGCATCAGCCGGATGGTCCCGCTGGTCACCCCCGCCCTGCTACACCACGAACTGCCGCTGTCCGCCGCCGCGGCCGACACGGTGCGACAGGGCCGTGAAACCGTCGTCGGCGTCCTCGACGGGTCGGACGACCGGCTGCTCGTGATCGCCGGGCCGTGCTCGATCCACGACCCGGCCGCGGCACTCGACTACGCCGACCACCTCGCCGCCCTCGCGAGCCGGTTCGCCGACGACCTGCTGGTCGTCATGCGCGTGTACTTCGAGAAACCCCGGACGGTCGGCGGCTGGAAGGGGCTGATCAACGATCCGCACCTGGACGGCACCGGCGACGTCAACCACGGGCTGCGCACCGCCCGGCGGCTCCTCCTGGAGCTCACCGACCGCGGCCTGCCCGTCGCGTGCGAATGGCTGGACACCACGATCCCGGCCTACCTCGCCGACGCCGTCTCCTGGGGCGCCATCGGCGCGCGCACCGTGGAGAGCCAGAACCACCGCATGCTCGCCAGCGGGCTGTCCATGCCCGTCGGCTTCAAGAACCGCCGTGACGGCGACGTCACCGTCGCGATCGACGCGATCCGCGCCGCCGCGGCCCGCCACGTCGTCCCCGGTGTCAACCCCAGCGGCCTGCCCGCCATCCTGCACACCGTCGGCAACCCCGACTGCCACGTGGTGCTGCGTGGCGGTGACACCGCGCCCAACCACGACCCCGCCTCGGTCCACGCGGCACTTTCCGCCCTGCGGAACGCGGGCCTGCCCGGCCGGGTCGTGATCGACGCCAGCCACGACAACAGCCGTAAGGACCACGAACGGCAGCCCGTCGTCGCCGGCCGGATCGCCGAACAGATCAGGACCGGACAGCACGGCATCGTCGGCGTCATGCTCGAGTCCAACCTGCGCGCCGGTCGCCAGGAACTCCGCGAGGACCGGCCGCTGACCTACGGCCAGTCCATCACGGACGCCTGCGTCGACCTCGCCACCACCCGGGCCGTCCTCGACACCCTCGCCACCGCGACCGCCGCCCGTCGCGGGCACGGCGGGTGAGCGGACCCGGAACCGGCCGGGCCGTCACCTGACCGCCGGCTCCGGGCGGCCGGTGGCGCGGTGGCGCGGTGGGTGACCGTGCTGTGACGCGGAGTTTCCTTTTTCCGGCGGGTTGTGCGCGATCGCGTTGTGCACAACGTGTGCTTCGTGCCGGTCGGCGGCGGTGCGCACGAGGATCGGCACCCCGCCGCCGTAGGCGACGCCGCGCTCGGCGAGCCCGTCGCCGGAGGGGCCTGGGAGGTCACGGTCGAGGGCGGCGATATTGTAGGCGGCGCTGTCGCCGTCACCGGTGATGTCGGCGGTGATCGTTTCCCGGCGCAGGCCATCGCGGATGGCTTCCGCGAGGTACGGCTCGTCCTCGACGATCGACACACGCATACTGTCCAGACTTAAGGGGCCGGAGTATATCGTTAGCGCATCGAAAACCTCGTACCCGCCGAGATCATCATGCCGTCCTGACTGGAGGTATGCCTCACCGCGAACCAGCACGACCAGCGGCCCGTCGCGCGGCCTCGGCGTGGCCGGTGGTGCCGTCTCCCTTGGACGGTGTTCACCGGGGTATCGGGCCCAGTCGCTTTGTGAAGCGCTTTCGAAACCTGACCCGGAAGAGAAAATCGCTCGCCAGGTGAGTGCCCCCGTCACATCCGCGCCCGGCGACGCGGCCGACATGGGGATCGCGCCTCCCACGCAGCTGCCCCGGCCCCACGTACGATCTGCGGATGCAGCGGTGACCAGCATACCCGGCACCCTCCGGTCCAGGCCCGCCGACCTGCCTTCGCGCACGTCGGCGGGTGGTCTCCGGGGTGGTCGGCGAAGACACGGCGATCGCGCGAGCGCGGTGCCGCACTAGAAGGACAATCCGAATCATGGCAAAAATGGGAATCACGGTTTATAGCTGCGAACAGGACGAGGAGGTCCTGTTCCGGGAGATGGCGCCTCGATTTGGTATTGTGCCCACTATCACGGATGCGGCGGTGTCGGCGGCCAACGTCGAGCTGGCCTCGGGAAATCGATGCGTCAGTGTCGGGCACAAGACGCACATCCCGAACCCGACCCTGCTCGCGCTCAGCCAGGCCGGCGTGAGGTACATCTCCACCAGGAGCATCGGATACAACCACCTCGACGTGGACTACGCGGAGAGCGTCGGTATCGCCGTCGGAAACGTCGCCTACTCGCCCGACAGCGTGGCCGATTACACCTTGATGCTGATGCTGATGATGGTGCGCAACGCGAAATCCATCATCAGCCGTGCGGATGCGCACGACTTCCGGCTGAACGAAACGCGCGGGAAAGAGCTGCGCGACATGACCGTCGGGGTCGTGGGGACAGGGCGCATCGGTGCCGCGGTCATGGACAGGCTGCGCGGTTTCGGCTGCCAGGTGCTGGCGTACGACAATCGTCCCGCCGTCGCGGCCGACTACGTTTCTCTCGACGAATTGCTGAAACAGAGCGACATCGTGACGCTGCACACGCCGCTCAACACGGATACGCACCATCTCCTGAACGGCGAACGTATCAAGCAGATGAAACACGATGCGTTTGTCATCAATACCGGACGCGGTGCGCTCATTGATACCGAGGCTCTGATCGCGGAGTTGGAAAACGGTACGCTGGGCGGCGCGGCGTTGGATGTCCTCGAAGGAGAGGAAGGTATATTCTACGCCGACTGCAGGAACAAAACCATTGAAAGTGGCCTGCTGTTGCGGTTGCACAAGCTGCCCAATGTGCTGATCAGCCCGCACACCGCGTACTACACCGAGCATGCCCTGAGCGACACTGTCGAACAGTCCATTACCAACTGTCTGAAGTTTGAAGGTAGCAAGCAGCATGGATAGGTTGAAGGTCGGAATCATCTTCGGGGGCTGCTCCGAGGAGCACCCTGTCTCCGTGAAGTCTGCGCGCGAAGTCGCGAAAAGCCTCGACACCGAGAAGTACGAACCGTACTGGATCGGGATCACCGAGAGCGGCGTCTGGAAGCTCTGCGACGGTCCTGGTGAGAACTGGGAAGACGGCAAGCCTGCCGTGCTGTCGCCGGACCGCGGCGTGCACGGGCTGCTCGTGCTGGAGCAGGGGGCCTACCAGGAGATCCGGCTGGACACGGTGTTCTCCGTCCTGCACGGCAAGCTGGGCGAGGACGGCGCGATCCAGGGGCTGCTGGAGCTGGCGGGCATCCCCTACGTCGGCTGCGACATCCAGAGCTCCGCGCTGTGCATGGACAAGGCGTTGGCCTACACCGTCGTGCGGGCCGCGGGAATCGCCACGCCGGACTTCTGGATCATCGCGGAGAACGAGAAGGTCGACCCCGACAGCTTCAGCTACCCCATCTTCGTCAAGCCCGCCCGTTCGGGTTCGTCCTTCGGCGTCACCAAGGTGAACGAAAAGGGAGAACTGGCGGACGCGATGGAGGTCGCGCGGCAGTACGACTCGAAGGTGCTGATCGAAGCCGCCGTCGTCGCCAGCGAGGTGGGCTGCTCGATCCTCGGGAACGGCATGGACCTGATCGCCGGTGAGTCGGACCAGATCAACCTTTCCCACGGTTTCTTCAAGATCCACCAAGAGAACGAGCCGGAGAAGGGCTCGGAGAACTCGACGATCACCGTGCCCGCCGACATCTCGCCCGAGGCGCGCGCGCTGGTGCACGAGACCGCGAAGAAGATCTACAGCGCCCTGGGGTGCCGCGGACTCGCGCGGGTGGACCTGTTCCTGAAGGAAGACGGCAGCGTGGTGCTCAACGAGGTCAACACCCTGCCGGGGATGACCTCCTACAGCCGTTACCCGCGCATGATGGCGGCCGCCGGCATGCCGTTCGCCGAGGTGCTGGACCGGCTGATTTCGCTGACGCTGGCGGGAAAAGACGATGAAGGATGATTTCGTCCACGTAGACGAGATCGTGCCAGGGATCCGGTGGGACGCCAAGTACGCCACCTGGGACAACTTCACCGGCAAACCGGTCGACGGCTACCTGGCGAACCGCATCGTCGGCACGAAGGCCCTGTGCGCGGCCCTGGAACGGGCGCGGGACGAGGCCGCGTCCCGTGGCTTCGGCCTGCTCATCTGGGACGGTTACCGCCCGCAACGCGCCGTGGACTGCTTTCTGCGCTGGTCGAAGCAGCCGGAGGACGGCCGGACGAAGTCGCGGCACTACCCGAACATCGAGCGGTCCGAGATGTTCGACAGGGGGTATGTGGCGACGAAGTCGGGGCACAGCCGGGGCAGCACGGTCGATCTGACGATCTACCGGCTGGCGACCGGCGAACTCGCCCCGATGGGCGGTGACCACGACCTGATGGACGAGGTCTCGCACCACGGGGCGCCGGGAATCACGCCCGGCGAAGCGGAAAACCGTCGGCAGCTTCGCGCCATCATGGAGGCCGGCGGTTTTCAGGCCTACGATTACGAGTGGTGGCATTACACGCTGAAGGACGAACCCTACCCGGACACCTATTTCGACTTTCCCGTCGAATAGCGCGTTCGGCCCGGGACGTTCCGATTCGGTCGGCTGGAAGGCGGGTGTGTGCGGCTCGAAGCCGCGCACACCCGCTTTTTCGTGCTCGTGGACGGATTCCGGGGCCGGTCGTGTCCACAGAGGTGGGTCGGCGCCCGGTGCCGGGCGGGGCCGAAGGTGGGACGCACCCGTCGCGCAACCGGTTCGTACGTCCCACCTCCGGGTGCCGGTGTCGTTCTCGGACTGGGGGTGTCCGATCACGACACCGGCGGTAGCCCGCCGGACCTGACGGGCTGGTCATCGGGAGCAATTTTCCCCGGGGAATCGCTTCTTGTGAATATGTAAAACTAATGACTTTTCGTGTTGCCGAGGGCCGCGTTCTCGACGGGGGTTAGGTGCACTGTCCGCGGGGCGCGTCGTGTCGTGACGGCCGGGCGGCGGTGAGATCGGGTTTCGGGGCGGCTCTGCCGGCGATGGTCACCCCGAGGGCGGCCGAGCGCGCTGTTCGCGTTCCCTGACCGCCGCGGAAGTGAGTGAGATCGCGAGGGCCCCTCCGTCGCGGAGCGTACCGTCAGCCGCGTCGGCCGCGATAGCCCCGCCGCGGACCGGAACGGCGTGCCCGTCGGTTTCGCGTGGACGAACAAGCCGCGCGAGTTCGCTCGGGTACGGTCAGCCTCGCCCGGCGCGTGCCCCGGTGCCGCCGCGAGCGCGCCGCACATCGCCGGGCGTCGGTCGTCGTGCGGAACGGCGAGGCGCGACGAGCGGCGGGGTGCGACGCCGGGTGCCGGGCGTTGTCGGCATCGATGACCATCGTGGTACGGCGTGAGCCAGGTCGGCGGGATGGGCTGCGTGGCGGACCGCGCCCGGCCCCGATCAGGACGTATCACGCGGATGGTGGCCAATCGTGCGATCGGGAACGGTGATTAATCGCGGTGAGTCCCGGGCGGCCTGTATTTACTCGCCCAATCGAGCGAACTGTCCCGCGCCGAAATCCGGATCGGTGAATTGTTCACCGAGATCGGCAAGCGGATCGACCAGTGGTGTTCCGGTCGTACCCGCACGGTGTGAGGGCAGCGCACGGATGGCGGGCGGGGAGGTCGGCGCCGTCCGGGAAAGGCCGAATTATTGATCTTGGACGAGGCCTTCGACGTGGGTGGCGCGTATTGTTCGTCAATTGCCAACAAAGATCGAACATGCCATGCTGAGCTGGTGTGCACTCACTGGGGACTGAGGGGTGCGACGGTGACTCCCGACCACGAGGTGAGCGGGATTCCGCCCGGTGAACCCACCGGGCCGGGCTCGGTGGCTGCCGGGAACTCCGGGGCGGATCCGTTCCCGGGTCCCGGTGGTCTGCTGGTGGGCGGGTCGCTGTCGGCGAGCTGGGGGAGCAGGGCGGCGGTTCGCGCGCACGGGGTCGTTGGTGTCCAAGGAGATCGCCGACGTCGAGGCCGCAGGCCAGGTGGCCGGGGTGAACCCGGCCGGGATCGCGGTGTCCAACCACCGAGGTCGGACACTTGGACGGTGCGCCGTCCGGCACACGCTCGTATCACCCGACGCCGGACTTCGCGTCGTCGCGGGTCCGGCTGGATGTGTCCCGCGGGGGACGGCTCGCGGGATCCCGATCACCAGCGGCGGCCGGAGCGCCGGGGCCGAATGTCCGTGGCAAGGGGGTGGATCAGGCAAATGACCCCCTTTAACATGGTTGTTGGCAGGAAACGTTCTGCAATTCGATGAGCTTTGCCGCAAAGGCAAAGCCTCGGGTATCGGTATTCAGCGGACACCTCTGGAGTTCGGGCCGACTTTCAGGGTGCTTCTGGGGATGGAGGCGTGCGGGAACGCGCATTCTCCTGCACGCAAAAGAGAAAACAGAATTCTACACTGTCGACGCTGGTCAAGCAAGCGGCGATGTGGCTGAATTCTGTCCGCAAGGTAAAGCTGACTAAGAAGAGATCCAATGGGGGCGCTAGGTGGATCCGTCGAGAGTTGACATCGTCGCTCTCCCCGTAGTCGAAATCGAGCTGTCCCGGCTGTCTTCCGTATGCTCGCCACGAACCTCGGGTGAGGATCCGGAGCACGTCGAGACACTGTTGTCGGCAGCGGGAGAGCTGCCGCCCATTCTTGTGCACCGGCCGACGATGCAGGTGGTCGATGGCCTGCACCGGTTGAAGGTGGCGCAGGCAAGGGGCGACACGAAGATCGTGGCAAGGTTCATCGACGGCACGGAGTCGGACGCCTTCGTGCTGGCCGTCGAGGCGAACATCCGGCATGGTTTGCCGCTTTCCCTCGCCGATCGCAAGCGCGCGGCCGTCCGTATTATCGGGACGCATCCGCAGTGGTCGGACCGGCGGGTGGCCTCGGCGACCGGTATTTCCCCGGGCACGGTGGCCGATCTGCGCAGGCGCGGGGGAGAAGGCGGCGGCGAGGCCAGGATCGGCCGGGACGGGCGGATCCGTCCGGTCGACGGTTCGGAACGAAGAAGGCTCGCCGCCGAGCTCATTCGCAGCGATCCGGGCCTTTCGCTCCGCCAGGTCGCCAAGCAGGTCGGTATTTCCCCGGAAACGGTCCGGGACGTGCGGGGCAGGCTGGAGCGTGGGGAAAGCCCGACCCCGGACGGGACCAGGAGGCTGCGGGCCAAACCGCATCCGCCGTCCTGGACGGAGCCGGATTTCGGCGAAACCCTGGATCGGGATCGCCTCGCGCTGCTGGAACGGCTCAAGGCCGATCCCGCGCTGCGGCTGAGCGAGGCCGGCCGCATCCTGCTGCGCATGCTCGCCATGCACTCCATGGACGGGCAGGAGTGGGAACGGATCCTGCGCGGCGTCCCGCCGCACCTGTACGGCGTGGTCGCCGGATTCGCCAGGAACCACGCCAGGGTGTGGGCGGGTTTCGCGGACCGGCTGGAGGGCGGGCCCGCCGACCTGGCCGCGGGGTAGCCGCGGCGCGAAGGGGACGGGCGGTGCCGTCCGGTCGCCGGGACATCCGGCGCCGCGCCGTCACACCACCGCGCTGCCACATCACCGCGAAGGCGGACCGATCCGCCGACCGGCACGCGACCGGTTAAGGTTAGGGTAGCCTAAACAACGCGATGGAGGACTCGTGACCAATCCGTTCGAGGACGAAAACGGCCGGTTCCTGGTGCTCGTCAACGACGAGGGGCAGCACTCGCTCTGGCCGTCGTTCGCGGAGGTCCCCGCGGGCTGGACCAAGGTGTTCGGCGAGGAGTCCAGGCAGGCCTGCCTGGACTACGTCGAGACGCGGTGGACGGACATGCGGCCCCGGAGCCTGGTGCGGGCAATGGAAGGCGCCTGAATCGGCCGGGACGCGTGCCGCGCGGTGCCCGGAGAGCGTTTTCTCCGACGGGCGAAGGAAGCGCGTGTCCGGTGGACGAGGTGTGTGTGGCCGACATCTCAGCGTGCGGGGTCGAGACCGACCGGTCGGTATGTCACGCTGAGGGCGGCGATCGCCGCCAGTGGTGTGCGAAACCCTGACTCGGGCGTGGGTGCCGTGACCGCTCGGTTCCGGGCGGGATGCGCTGGTGAAAGCGGTCGCCATGGTCAGGTGGACTAGCATCGGCCGGGCGGAAGATCGCCGGGCCGATGTGCTTTCCCCGGATCTGTCGGTCAAGCGGCCGCTCGGCGGCCGCCCGCGCGCGGAACGAGGAGACAGTGCAGTGAGCTCATTGAAGGATCGCGTCGCGATCGTCACCGGGGCCAGCAGGGGTATCGGGCTGGGCATCGCGAAGGAACTGGTCGAGCGCGGGGCGAAGGTGTGCGTGACCGCGCGCAAGCCGGAACCGCTCGCCGAGGCCGTCGCCGAGCTGGGCGGGCCGGACGTCGCCATCGCGGTGCCCGGCAAGGCCGACGACACCGCCCACCAGGACGAGGCGATCGCCAGGACGATCGAGGCGTTCGGGCGGCTGGACATGCTGGTCAACAACACCGGGATCAACCCCGTCTACGGTCCGGTGCTCGACATCGACCCCGCCGCCGCGGCGAAGATCCTCGGTGTCAACGTGCTCGCGCCGCTGTCCTGGACCAAGCGCGCCCGCGACGCGTGGATGGGGGAGCACGGCGGCTCGGTGGTGAACGTCGCCTCGATCGGCGGGCTGCGCGCCTCGCCGGGCATCGGCCTCTACGGCGTCAGCAAGGCCGCGCTGATCCGGCTCACCATGGAACTCGGCGCCGAGCTGGGGCCGGGCATCCGCGTCAACGCCGTCGCCCCGGCCGTGGTGAAGACGAAGTTCGCCACCGCGCTGTACGAGGGTCGCGAGGAAGAGGTCGCGGCGGCCTACCCGCTCAAGCGGCTCGGCGTGCCCGCCGACATCGCGGGCGCGGTCGCGTTCCTGCTGTCGGAGGACGCGGGCTGGATCACCGGCCAGACCCTGGTACTCGACGGCGGCGTCACGCTGGGCGGTGGCCTGTGACCTTCAGCGGCGCGGGGGTCGTCATCACCGGCGGCGGGGGCGGGATCGGCGCCGCCTTCGCCCGCCGCTTCGCCGCCGAAGGCGCCAGGGTCGTCGTCGCGGACCTCAATGCCGGTGCCGCCGGGGAAGTCGCCAAGGAGGTGGGCGGCACCGCGTTCACCGGGGACGTCGCGACCGAGGACGGCGTCACCCGGCTGATCGAGAGCGCCCGCGAAACACTCGGCGAGATCGACGTGTACTGCGCGAACGCCGGGATCGCTCCGCAGGGCGGTGAGGACACGCCCGAGGACGTCTGGGCGCGGGCCTGGGACGTCAACGTGATGGCGCACGTCCGGGCGGCGAAACTGCTTACGCCGCGGTGGTTGGAGCGCGGCAACGGGCGCTTCGTCGCGACGGTCTCCGCGGCCGGGCTGCTGACGATCCTCGGTTCGGCGCCGTACGCGGTGAGCAAGCACGGGGCGCTCGCCTTCGCGGAATGGCTCTCGGCGACCTACCGGCACCGCGGCCTGAAGGTCCAGGCCGTGTGCCCGCAGGGCGTGCGCACGGCGATGCTCGAGGACACCGGCCCGGCGGGCGACCTGCTCATGGGCGCGTCCGCTATCGAGCCCTCGGCCGTCGCCGACGCCCTGTTCGCCGCGATCGACGAGGACCGCTTCCTGGTTCTGCCGCACCCGGAGGTCGCGGACTACTACGCCGCGCGCGCGACCCAGCCCGATCGTTGGCTCGGCGGGATGAACAAGCTGCAGCGCAAGATCGAACAGGCACTCGGCGACCCCTCCTGACGGACGGAAAACCGGCCTGGGGCCGGCTGGCCCGCTCGCCAGCCCCAGGTGGTTGTCGACGTAACGTCTCCAGGCACGGACCCGACTCCCTTTCATCTACCTGAGGGAGTGCACCGATGAGCCTTCGGCGTGTTCGTGGCCGAGCAGCCCGCGGCGTGAGGTTTCGAGCCATGTCACGCAGGGGGGCGTCGATGGCACTGGCAGTGCTGCTGACCGTCTTGACGGCTTGCTCGCCTGTCGAAACAACCCGTCCCGCTCCGGTAACGGTGCCGAGCACCACGGCGACGTCGGCACCTCAGCCGACGCCCGGGCTCACCGCCGGCTCGGCCACGACCGCTCCCAGCTCGGCGCCGCCTGCCCGCTCCGTGACCGCGCCGCCGACGCCCACCTCGACGGCGTCGCAAGACAAGGATGCCTGCCTGAAGGACGAGAGTCAGTGCTATGAGCCCGGGACGAACGTCAAGTGCCAGACCGGCGGTTGCGTGAACGCCGCGCGCGGCCTCACCCCAAGCGATATCGAAGCAGCCCGCCGGCGATGGTTGCGGGAACACCCGGGTTGGTGCGCGGTCGGTACCCAGGGTGCCGTCGCACCGTGCTGAGCGTGCCAGGCGCTTCACCTCGGCGGGATGAACAAGCTGCGGTGCAAGATCGAACAGGCACTCGGCGAACCCTCCTGACGGGCGGAAACGGCCGGGGCCGGTAAGCGGACTTACCGGCCCCGGCCGTTTCCGTTGCGCAGGATTATTGTCCTCTGTGGACAAACCGCTGTAGTGTCCACATCGGACAGGCGCGGCTCTACTTGGTGAGCGCGTCGGCACCGGCCTGGGCGAAGGTCTCGTCCTGGGCGCCGGAAGGGGCGCCCGCCACGCCGATCGCCGCGATCGGGGTGGTGCCCGCGTCCACCGGGACGGCACCGGCCAGGAACAGCGTGCCCTGGATGTCCTTCAGCGTCGGGTTCTGCTGGAGGCGGCCGACCAGGTCGGAAGTCTTGGCGTTCCAGGAAACCGCGGTGAACGCCTTGGCCTGGGCGGAGGAGGGGGACTGCGGGCCCGCGCCGTCGCCGCGCAGGCTCAGCACGGTGGTGCCGTCCCGGTCGACCACCGCGACCGACACGTGCTGGCCCGCCTTCGTCGCCGCGTCCAGAGCGGCCTGCGCGGCCTTCTGCGCGGCGGCGATCGACAGGTGCGAGGTCTGGACCAGTCCCCGGGGCACGTCCTTCGCCGCGGCGGGAGCGGGAGCGGCCGGGGTGGCGGCGTTGGCGGCCAGCGCGCCGGTGGTGACGGTGCCGATGACGGCCAGCCCGCCCACGACGGTGGCGATCCGGGCCCTGGTGGTGAACTTCCGCATGACTTGCTCCTTGGCTTGGGGCTGGGTGGGATGTGTCCATCGTGGGTCGCCGCACCCGGCCGGAGATCGGAGTCCCGGCTGGGCTCGCGGCCCGGACCGGGCGACACCCATGTCGTCCGATCGGTTGATGTCGGGGACGTTCACGCAGGTCAGGCTCATGGGGGGACGACGATCGGACCGGAACGGAGGGTGGCGATGACCGATCGGGACGCGCGGTGGCTGGCCGCGACCATGCACACGGCGTTCTTCCTGCTGCTGATCGCCTCGATCGTGCGCTTCCTCGAACACCACCGGGGCGAGCCCGCCGCGCCATGGGCGATCGGGCTGTCCGGGTGCCTGGCCGCGTGCTACGTCGTCGGCCTGGTGCTGGGCATCGCCGGGCCGGAACGGGTCTCGGCGCCGTACCTGGCCTGGCTGACCGCGGTGACCGCGCTGTGGGTGGTGCTGGTCCTGCTCGCGCCCAGCTTCGCCTGGTGCGCGGTCCCGTTGTTCGTCACCGGGCTGCGCACCCTGCCGACCGTCCCGGCACTGGCGCTGGTGGCGATGGTCACCGCATTGGTGGTGATCTCGCAGAACCGGCTCGCGGACGGATTCGATCCGAACCTGACCATCGTGCCGCCCGCCGTCGCCGCCGTCACGGCCGCCGCGATCACCTACATGCGCGGGCAGGCGGCGCGGCTGCGGGAAACCGAGCGGCGCGCGGGGATACTGGACGAGCGGCAGCGGCTGTCGAGGGAGATCCACGACGCGCTGGCGCAGGGCCTGTCCAGTCAGGCGATGCTGCTGCAGGCGGCCGAGCGGGCCTGGGCCGAACCGGCGGTGGCGCGGGAGCACCTGCTCGCGGCGCAACGGATCGGCGCCCAGAACCTGGCCGAGGCGCGGGGTCTCGTGCAGGATCTGGCACCCGCCGACCTCACCGGCCACTCGATCGAACAGGCCCTGCGGAGCGTGGCCGGGCGTGAGGCGCTGCCGGTGCGCGTCCGGGTCGACGGCGCCGCCCGGCCGCTGCCCGGCCGGGTGCAGTCCACGCTGGTGCGCATCGGGCAGGGCGCGCTGGCGAACGTGCGGGAGCACGCGGGCGCGTCCCGGGTGGCGCTCACCCTCACCTACCTCGACGATGAGGTGGTGCTGGACATCACCGACGACGGCCGCGGCTTCGACCCGGCGGATCCGGGCGCCGGCGGCGCCGGGCGTGGCCATGGCCTGCCCGCCATGCGCGCCAGGGCCGTCCAGCTCGGCGGCAGGCTGACCGTGGAGTCCGCGCCCGGTCAGGGCACCGCGATTTCGGCCGCGATCCCGCTGGGGCCCGGCCATGACCGGTGACCGGCCGATCCGCGTGGTGCTCTGCGACGATCACGCGATGGTGCGGGCCGGACTGCGCGCGCTGTTGGCCGGTTCCGACGACATCGAGGTGGTCGGCGAGGCCGCGACCGGAGGGGAGGCGGTCGCCATGGCCGCCGCGCTGCGCCCGGACGTGGTGCTGATGGATCTGCAGCTGGGCGGCGACATGGACGGAGTGGAGGCCATCCGGCGGATCCGCACGGCCACCCCCGGCCCGGACACACCCCGGCTGCTGGTGCTCACCACCTACGACACCGACGCCGACATCACCCGCTCCGTCGAGGCCGGGGCCACCGGCTACCTGCTCAAGGCCGAGTCCGCCGACGAGCTGTACACGGCGATCAGGTCGGCGGCCGCGGGCCGGACCACGCTGTCGGCTCCGGTGGCGGGTCGGATGCTCGCCCAGCTGCGCGCGCCGCGGCCGGCACTGACCGACCGGGAGCGGGACATCCTCGGGCAGCTCGCCCAGGGGCTGGGCAACCGGGAGATCGCCCGGCGGCTGTTCATCAGCGAGGCCACGGTGAAGACGCATCTCGGCCGGATCTACGACAAGCTGGGCGTGGACACCCGGGCCGGGGCCGTCGCGGTGGCCAAGGAACAGCGATTGCTGCCCTGACGGACCTTCCCGGCCGCCGAAACTAGCGGAGCGTGTTCACTTCGTTGGCGGGGTCGTCGAGATAGACCCACTGTCGCTCCGGTGTGACCATGACTCCGAACCGGGTGTACCGAGGCTTGCCGTGCGCGGCCCAGAACTCGACCGCTGCCTCGATCTCTTTCCAGATATCGCGTGGCCCATGCCTGCGCACGGGATGCGCGCCCGGTTCGCCTATGCCGACCGTGGCCCATGAAGAGCGGGCCCTGTCCCACAACAGCAGCTCATATTTCTGTTCGTCGTTCACGTCGAGGGCGTTGTACTGGACATCGGACAGGAAAAGCGAGACCGCGAACGCGCTTCCGTCAAGATCACCTACCGCGTAGTAGGGATGAAGATCGGTTGTCGATTCCGTGTACGGATCGTTTTCGCGCTCAGGGATTTCTCGTGGTATGCGCCGATCACGCAGCTGCATGAAATCGGCCTGGCCGTCGAACGTGCCCGAAGCCGTGCCGTCTCCGTGCGCGGTCATCCGCAAGAGAGGTGTGGCCAGAAAGTCGGTTCCCCAGGGGACCACGATCCGGCCGCCGGGCGCGGTCTGTTCGATCCACTCGTAGGGGACGGCGTTCGTCACCGATGCGGTGCTCAGTATCCGATCATAAGGTGCGTTGCCGGGATACCCGTGCGTGCCATCTCCCGCGATGACCGCCACATCGTAGGCGCGGAGTCTCTTTCGTGCCTGTTCGGCCAGGATCGTGTCCACTTCGACCGTGGTCACCGTGCACGCGGTGCTCAACAGGGCGGCGTTCCAGCCCGTACCGGTCCCGATCTCCAATACGGTGTCACCGGCCTCGGCTTCGAGCGCGTACAGCATGGATTTCATCACGGAAGGCATGGATGAGCTCGAACTGACGAGGCTGCCGTCCGTCTCCCTTCCGTCATTGAGCTGAGTGATGACGGGAACATCGGACTCCACCAGTTCCCGCCACCGTTCGGGTTCCCGGTGGCGTCTGATGGTAATATGCTGGTTTCCCTCGGTTCTTTCATAGATCTCATCGGGAATGAAGTGCTCTCGGGGAACCGTGGCGAACGCTCGTTCCCAATCAATCATCTTTACCGTGCTTTCCCGGCGGTGGCTCGTTGCGGGATGGCGGAGGGGAGCCCGGCAACGGCTGGCCGTCACCCTGGCTCCGTCGCTCTCGCTCATCTTTTTTCTCGTGCTTGTTCGGTTCGGACTGTTGGGGCGTTGTGAACCTCCACCACGGTTGTGGCCGAGTGTCCCAAGGTGGCCAGCGGTGAAGGGTACCGCCGATCGGGCGGTAGTGCATTCCGTACGGGTAAAGACCCCTCAATGTGGTTTTCTCGGTAGTGGGTTGTGCTGGTGTCGCGAATGTCGCATTGCCGACGTTCAGCGTCGCGAATGTCGCATTCGCGACATCGTCTCAGCCGAGCCCGGGTCCCGAGCGGGGCGTTGGGGGTGGTGAGTGATGCTGGTGGCCTTTCGTGGGGCACGCGGGTGCTGAAGGACGCTTTTAGTGCGTTGGCCGCGCTGAAGGACGCCTTCAGTGCACTGAGCGCACCGAAGGCGTCCTTCAGCACACCCCGGGCGCCAGAACTCACCGCTCCTAGTGAGAAAACCTCGATGTGGTTTTCTCGGTAGTGGTGGGTGGTCGAGGGTGTGTCGTGTCCTGAAGGGGGCCTTCGAGACGTTCACTGTCTTCAAAGGAGCCTTCGGGACGTCAGGTCGGTCGAAGGTCGTGTCGCGAACGGGTCGTTGGGGACGGTGAGCGTCCCCAACGACGCGTACGAGACATCTTCGCCCCTAGTGAGAAAACCTGCGTTCCAGCCCGTACCGGCCCCGCATTCCCATGCCGTGTTACCGGCCTCGGCTTCAAGCGCGTGATCCCGGGGAGCCGTGGCGAACGCTCGTTCTCGGTCAGGACGCCGGGATCAGCACCGCCGAGTCCGGCTGGCGCAGCGTCGGGAACGACGAGGTGATCCGGCCGCCGCCAAGGTCGACGACGGCGACGCGTTGGGTGTCCAAAAGGGACACGTAGGCGACCGGCCTGCTCGGGTGGAACGCCACGCTGGCGGGCTGACCGGGCATCGCGGCCGTCCAGATCGGGCGGAAATCGGTGCGGAGCAAGGAAATCGACTTGCCGGTCAGGTCGGTCACCAGGAGCCGGTCCTCGCCGACGGAATAGACGCGCAGCGGATCCCCCGGGACCTTCAGCTCGTTCTTGACGCGCAGGGTCCGCGCGTCCAGCGCCACGACGGCGGGGGTCTTCCGCGCGCCGACGAACAACGTCCGCTCGTCGGCGGACAGGCAGCTGCTTTCCGGGAGCTGGCCCGGGGTCGTCACCACCGGCGGCACCGACGGGTCGTGCGGGCGGACGAGGCTCACGGTGTGGGACAGCAGACCGGTGACGTACGCGCGTTCGCCGTCGCGGCTGAGCGAGAACAGGTGCGTCTTGATCCCGCCCGTCGCGACCGCGCGGGACGGGGCCGGGTCGGTGCGCGGATTGTCCACCCCGAGCAGGACCGCCTGCTCCTCGCTCAGCGCGTACAGCCTGCCCGCCGCGTCCATCCGGACCCCGTGGACGCGGTGGAAGGGGCCCAGTTCGATGGTGCGCAGCAGCGACCGCGCGCGCAGGTCCACGACGAACACCGCCGAACCGCCCTGGCCGGGCGCGGAGGAGAACTCGACGCCGTAATGGCCGACGTAGCCGTAACGGCATTCGGCGTCGGCCACGATCTCGTGCGGGTAGTCGCCGAGCACTACGTCCGAAAGCCGTTCGCCGCTGTCGGGGTCGAAGAACGCCAGCCTGCGGTCGCCCTTCTCCACCACGGCCAGCACGTCGCGGCCGGTGGCGGCGGCCGCCGCGGTGCCGGTGAGCGAGGTCACCGCCGCGCCCGCCCCGACGGCACCGGCCAGTTTGAACGCGTTACGGCGAGTGATCACGCTGTCCCCCAGATCTCGGTTGTTCTTCCACTATGGCAGGAAAACCGGGCTCGTGGACGCCCGCGCCGGTGCCGGTCGCGGGTGCGCGGGGCCGGGTTTGCCCATAGTGGACGAACGGCAGGTGAGTCCACAAAGGACGCTCCAGTGAGGAACGCGCACGTCATCGCGTGGCGCCGTGTGGGCCCGGGTGCCGGGCCCGGTACGATAACTCCCTCTTGTCGCGTTCGAGCCGGCCGTCGCAACCCGCGCCGGTCCACGACGTCTGGACAAGCGACGGGCTGGTGCGGACGGTGACGAGGGGAGCGGGGCTTGCGAGGCTGCGGTCTGAAGCTGGCGATCGCGTTCGGCGTGGTCGTGGTGGTGGTCGCCGGGATCGTGATCGGGATCGCGGCCACCCGCGACACCGTCGCCACGCCGGGATGCACGGTGCGCGGTCCCGGTAACGACGGCGCCGAGACGACGTACACGTTCTCCCCGGAGCAGATGGGGCACGCGGCGACGATCTCGGCCGTCGGCGTCAAGCTGGGGATGCCCGCGCACGCGGCGACGATCGCGCTGGCCACGGCGTTGCAGGAGTCGAAGCTGCGCAACCTCGAAGGCGGTGACCGGGACTCGGTCGGGCTCTTCCAGCAACGTCCCAGCCAGGGCTGGGGCAAACCGGATCAGCTGCGTGACCCGGTCTACGCGGCGACGGCGTTCTACCGCAAGCTCGCGAAGCTGCCGAACTGGGAGAACCTCCCGATCACCGAAGCGGCGCAGGGCGTCCAGCTCTCCGGCGTCCCCGACGCGTACGCGCAGTGGGAACCGCAGTCGCGGCTCATGGCCGCGGCGTTCACCGGGCTGCGCCCGGCCGCACTGACGTGTCGCAACCTCACCCTCGCCGGGCCCGCCGACCTGGCCGCGGCGGCGACGGAGGAGCTCGGCACCGCCCGGCTGAGCGGCGCGCACCCGGCGGGGCGGGGCTGGACGATCGCGAGCTGGCTGGTCGGCCGCGCAGAGCAGCTCGGTGTCGACAAGGTGAGTTTCGCCGGGCAGACCTGGACCGCCCAGGCCGGCGAGTGGGCGCAGGACGCCGCGGCGGGACAGGACCTTTCGCTGCACCAGGCGCCGGCGGCGCCACCGAAGACCGGGAACTGACCGCGCCCCGGCGCCGGTTCAGCGCGCGCCGCACCCGCCGCAGCGGCCCAGTGGCTCCCGCTCGGGCTCGTGCCGGTCGGTGCCGGACTGGGCGGGGATGGCCGGTGCACGGCGCCCGCCCCGCGCGGCGAGCACGGCCATCGCCCGGCGGCGCAGGTCGAGCGCGAAGGCCTTCAGCCGCGCGTGCTCGACGCGCTGGCTGGTCAGGCTGGCCTGCCGCGCGTAGTCCATCGCCTCGCCCGGCCTGCCCGCGCGCAGCGACAGCTCGGCCAGCCGCACCAGCGTCGCCGCCTCGTGCGCCGCGCCCCCGTTCCGCCGGGCGAGCCGCAGGGACTCCCGGTGGACCTCGATCGCGTCGTCGGTCCTGCCCAGCTCGGCGAGCACGGTGCCGAGCTGGTCCAGCGCGGTGTGCGCGGTGAGCCCGCCGGGGCCACCGCAGGCCCGGCTGACCCGGACCGCGCGCTCGGCCGTGGCCAGGCCGTCCGCGGCGTTCCCCGCGCCGAGCTGGGCACGGGCGCGGTAGACGAGCGAGTACAGCTCGCCCGGCCGGTCGCCCAGCGCCCGGTACACCGCCAGCGCCTCGTCGAGCGCGGCGGACGCTTCGGCGTGGCGCCCGGTTTCCAGCGCGATGATCCCGGAAGCGAGCGTGCAGGTGGCGATCAGCAGGCGGTCGTCGATCTCCCGGCTGAGCCGCAGCGCGCGCACCCGTTCCTCCTCGGCCTGCCGCGGGTAGCCGTGCTCCGCCGCCACCCTGCCGAGCACCACGTGTGCCCGCGCGGCGCTGGCCTTCTCCTCGGGGCCCTCCGCGCGCCGCGCGATCGCCCGGCCCGCGCGCGCGAAATCCCGGCTCGCGGCGCCGTCGTCGGCGAGCAGGCAGACGACGAACAGCAGCTCGGCCGAGGGAAGCAGCGGGCAGCCGGGGTTTTCGGCGGCCCGGCGGACGGTCGCGACCAGCGCCGCTCGCCAGACCGTCACCCAGCGGTAGGCGTCCTTCGCGCGGGCGAAGGGCAGTCCGGGCGAGGTGGTGGGCCCGAGCCGGTCGGCGAGCACGCCTTCCGGCTCGACGGCCCGGTAGGCGTTGCGCGTGGTCGCCAGCGCGAAGTCGACCAGTCGCGTGAGGGCGGCCGACCGCTCGGCGGTCTCGTCCTCCGCCTCCCCGCGCTGCCGCGCGTAGAGCTTCACCAGATTGTGGAACCGGTACTCCTTCGGCGTCGGCTCCTCCAGCAGCCCGGCGTCCACAAGGGACTCGACCAGTGCCAGCGCGGTGTCCTCCGGCACGTCGAGCACCGCGGCCGCCGCGGGCGGGGAGAACCGGGCACCGTCGATGACCGAAAGCAGCCGGAACGCCCTGCGCTGCGCGGATTCCAGCCGGGTGTAGCCGAGTTCGAAGGTCGTTTCCACGGCGAGATCGGCGATCCGCAGCTCGCGCAGCCGCCGCCGTTCGCCTGCCAGCCGTTCGGCGAGCGAAGCGATGGTCCACGACGGCCTGCTCGCCAGCCGCGCCCCGATGATCCGGATCGCCAGCGGGAGGAAGCCACAGGCGGACAGCACCTTCAGCGCGGCGGGGCGTTCGGCGCCCACGCGAAGCTCGCCCACCAGTCCGGTGAGCAGAGAAAGCGCTTCCTCCGGCGGTGGAGTGCCGAGGGGGACCGGCCGGAAGCCGGGCGCGGTGAGCGGGGCGCGCCCGGTGAGCAGCACCCCGTTGCCCTCCCCGCCCGGCAGCAACGACTCGATCTGCTCGACGTCTCGTGCGTTGTCCAGGAATACCAGTACTTTCCGTCCGTCCACAAGGGACTTGAACGTGGCGGATCGGTCGCGGGCGGCCGCCGGTATCTCCGCGCGCGGCACACCCAGCGCGTGCAGGAACTCGGCGAGGACCTCGGCGGGCGCGGCGGGCTGGGGCTCGGCGCCCCCGAGATCGGCGTACAGCTGTCCGCCAGGGAACCGAGTGCGCACCGCGTGCGCCACGTGCACGGCGAGCGCGGTCTTGCCGACGCCGCCGGTCCCGCTGATCGCGACCGGGATCCCCGCGGTGAGGGCCGCGCGCACCGTCGCGGTCTGCCGGGCGCGCCCGGCGAAGTCGGTGATGTCGGCGGGCAGCTGGGCCGGTACCGCGCGGGGCGGCCGCTCGCCCGCCCCGGGTGTGGGCCCGGCGAGCAGCCGCGCGTGCAGGGCGCGCAGGTCTTCGCCGGGCTCGCAGCCCAGTTCGCGGTCCAGGGCGTCCCGCAGCTCCGCGTAGCGCGCGAGCGCTTCCTCGTGCCTGCCGCTTTCGTGCAGCGCCCGCATCAGCAGGGCGTACCAGTGCTCGCGCAGGGGATGTCTCCGCACCAGCTCGGTCAGCTCCGCGACGGCCTCGGCGTGCCTGCCCAGCGTGAGGTCGACCTCCAGCCGGGTGGCCAGCGCGGCGAGCCGGTGCTCGGCCAGCCGGGCCCGCTGCGCTCGCGCGTACGGGCCGGGAAGCCCCGCTAGGGGCTCGTCCCGCCACCGCGCGAGCGCGGCCAGCAGGATCGCGTGGGCGCCCGCCGGGTCACCGGAGGTCCTGGCGGCCTCGGCGTCGGCGAGTTCGCGCGTGAAGTCCCCGAGATCGGTGTGGAGGCCGGGGGCGAGCCGGTAGCCGCTGCCCGCCGAGACGAGCACCCGGTCCCGCGCCCGGTGGCCGAACGCGGCGCGCAGCCGCCCGACGTAGGTCCGCAGCGCGGCCACCGCGTGGGCGGGCGGCGCCTCGCCCCACAGCCCGTCGACCAGATCGCCGATCGACACCGGGGTGCCCTCGCGCAGGACCAGCATCGCGAGCACGGACCGTTGCTGTGGCGACCCGAGCGGGATCTCGGCATCGCCGCGCCACGCCCGGAGCGGCCCGAGCACCTCGAACCGCCATTCCGTCCCCGACTCGTCCGTCATCACACCAGACTGCCGACTTCGCGGCCTGTGGCGTGCCCGGCGACCGTGTGAATTATCCGACGACGCGCGGAAGTATCTGGGGGCTTCGCCGGTTCTCTTAGTAGAGAACGGGCACGGACGCGCGGAGGGAGGCCCGGCATGGGCGCCAGCGGACTCCGGTTCGCCGTCCTCGGCTCGCTGCGGGGCTGGCACCACGACCGGCCGATCGACCTGGGCCCGCCGAAGCGGCAGGCGGTGCTCGCCGCGCTGCTGCTGCGCGGCGGGCACACCGCGACCACCTCGGAACTCGTCGACGCGGTGTGGGGGGAGCGGGCCCCGGCACAGGCGCTGACCGCGTTGCGTACCTACGTACTGGGCCTGCGTGCCGCGCTCGAACCGGACCGTCCGGCGCGGGCTCCGGCGAAGGTGCTGCTGTCGGTGGGCGGTGGCTACTCGCTGCCGCTGCGCGGGCACGTGCTCGACACCGACCGCGCGGAAACACACTTCGCCGCGGCGGAGCGGGCACGCCGGGCCGGGGAGCCGGCGAAGGCCCGCGACCTGCTCGATTCCGGACTGTCGCTGTGGGCGGGGGATCCGCTCGCCGGGGTGCCGGGGCCCTACGCCGCCCGGCAGCGCGGGCGGCTCGCGGAACGACGCGTCGCGCTGCTGCAGACCCGGTTCGAGCTCGACCTGGAGCTGGGCGGGCACGCCCGTATCCTGCCCGAACTGCGGGCGCTCACCCTGGAACAGCCGCTGCGTGAGGAACTGCGCGGGCAGCTGATGACCGCGCTGTACCGGTGTGGCGATCTCGGCGAGGCGCTGGAGGTCTACGCCGACACCCGGCGGACCCTGGTCCGGGAGCTCGGTGTCGAGCCGGGGCCGCGGCTGGCGGAGTTGCACCGGCGCATCCTCACCGGTGATCTTCCCGGGCCGGGAGCCCGCCGGAAGGTCACCGCCCGGCGGGCCCGGCCCGCGCTGCTTCCCGCCGAACCGCCCGACTTCACCGGCCGGACCGGGATCGCCGCGCACCTGGCCGAGCGGCTGGGATCCGGTGCCGGTACCGCGGTGGCGATCGCCGCGATCTCCGGGATGGCCGGGGTCGGCAAGACGGCGCTGGCCGTGCACGTCGCGCATCGCGTGCGCGAGCGGTTCCCCGACGGCCAGCTCCACGCCGATCTCGGCGCCGCGGAGCCCGGGGTGGTGCTGCGGGAGTTCCTGCTCGCGCTCGGGGTGCCCGCGGCCGGGGTCCCCGCGACGGCGCCGCAGCGGTCCGCGCTGCTGCGCACCACGCTCGCCGGGCGGCGAGTGCTCATGGTGCTGGACAACGCCCGCGACGCCGAGCAGGTCCGTCCGCTGCTGCCGGGGACGCCGGGGTGCGCGGTGCTGATCGCCGGGCGCGTCCCGCTCACCACCCTGCCCGGTGTCACCACCTGCCGGCTGGAGGTGCCCGGCCCGGTGGAGTCGCTGGGCCTGTTCCGCCGGATCGTCGGCCGGGACCGGGTGAGCGCGGAGCCGGGCGCGGCGATCGCGCTGGTGGCGGCCTGCGGGCACCTGCCGCTCACCGTCCGGAAGGTCGCGGAGCGGCTGGCCGCGCGGCCTTCGGTCCGGCTCGCCTCGGTACTCGGGGAACTGGACGAAAATCCGGGCCTCGTCGCCGACTGCACCGGCTTCCGGATGGGCATCGAGCAGCTGAGCGCCGAGCAGGCCAGGGCGCTGCGGCTGCTGGCCCCGGCCGCGGACCTCCCGCTGGCCTCGGTCGCCCGGCTGCTCGGACGGCCGGAGGAGGTCGCCGAGGAACTGGCCGAATCGCTGGTCAACCTCAACCTGCTCACCTCGCCCGCCCCCGGCCGGTACGGGTGCAAGGACGTGGTGCGCCGGTTCGTCACCGGCCCGGCCCGGCCGTAGGGCCGCGGCGTCCCGGACACTCGGCGTGTCGCGAAAGCGCCGTTCGGGACCTGGCATTTGGGTGCGTACTCCGTCGGCGGGGCGAGGTGCCCGAGGGACGCCCTGGGTGCGTTGGACGCACCGAGGGCGTCCCTCGGTGCGCTGGGCGCACCGAAGGCGTCCCTCGGCACGACCGGGTACAGCGGCAGGAGACTCGATGTCCCGAACGACGCGTTCGCGACGTTCAGTGTCCCGTACGCGTCGTTCGCGACGCGGCGTGAGTGGCACACCCGCCCTCGGACCGTCGACATTGGACTGTCTCAAGTGGACATTCGGGCGGTGGTTGCCGAACGTTCGTGGACACCCCGGGGGCCGCTGCCTGGAGTCGGCGGGGAACCCGCGAAGGGGCCGCGATGATGCCCGGCAGTCCCTCGAACCGCGCCGCCGCGGCGCTTACCGTGGTCCGGTGGTCACTTCAGCGAATCTCGCGTTGGACGCGCCCGTCGTCGTTCCGGGGGAGACCGGCACCATCACGGTGACGGTGTTCAACCGCACGGACATCGTCGAGGCCTACACCTTCGAGGTCCTCGGCGCGCTCGCGCCGTGGGCGACCGTGGAACCGGCGCGGATCTCGCTGTACCCCGGGACCTCGGGCGACGTCGTGGTGTCGCTCCGGCCGCCGCGGTCCCCGGAGGTCCCGGTCGGCCAGGTTCCGGTCGGGGCCCGGGTGCTGCCCGCCGAGCGCCCGGAAGACACCGTGGTGCTCGAGGAAACCGTGGTGGTCGCGCCCTACCTCGACGCCGACGCCGAGCTGCTGCCACAGGCGAAGGCGGGACGGCGGAAGGCCCGCTACGCGGTCCGGCTGGACAACCGGGGCAACGACGCGGCCGCGCTCACCGTGGACGGGGTGGCCGGCAGCGACGAGCTCGCGCTGATCACCCGCCCGGACCTGCTGACGCTGCCGCCCGGCCAGTCCACCGAGTCCGAGCTGACCGTCCGCGCGCACAAGCTGATGTGGTTCGGCAAGCCGGCGACGAAACCCTTCCAGGTACGGGTGAACCGCCGGGGCGAGGACGACACGGCGGCGCCCGGCCTTTCGCCCGATCTCCCGCCCGGTCCGCCACCGGACCTGCCGCCCGCGATCCTGCTGGACGGCACGTTCACCCAGCGGCCGGTGTTCCCGCGCTGGCTGCTGGCGCTGCTCGGGCTGCTGCTGGCCCTGCTGGCGCTGTGGTTCGGCCTGGTCCGGCCCGCGGTCAAGTCCGCGGCCCAGCAGGCGGTCGAGGACAAGACCAACGAAATCGCCCAGTCCGGCGGGAACGTCCCGGGACAGGGCGGCAACACCGGGAACCAGCAGGGAAAGCCGGGCCCGGGGCAGCAGCAGCCCGGCAGGGGAACGGGCGGCCAGGACCCGAACGGTCCAGACGCGCCCGGTGGCGGTGGCGGGAACCGGCAGCAGTTCGACATCCCCATCGAGGTCCAGACCAGTCCGGGACAGACCGCCGCGAACGGGTACACCGTGCCGCCGGGCAAGGTCTTCCGGGTCACCGACATGCTGCTGTCGAACTTCCAGGGCGACGAGGGCCGCATCACCATCAAGCTCGGGGACCGGACCATCGCCACCATCGCGCTCGAGACCTTCCGCAACCAGGACTACCACTGGGTGACCCCGGTCGACGTCGCCGAAAAGGCCACCGCCTCGGTGACCGTGACCTGTACGAAGACCGGCGTGCCGCCGAACGGGGCGCCCGCGCCCGGTTGCTCCGAGCTGGTGACGGTGAACGGATTCCTCGCGGACAGGGGCTGAGGCGTCGCGGGTGCCCCGATAAACGCCGGACTCCCGGCGTTTATCGATTCTTGATTCCCCCTGCTGATGCTGGACGGATCAACAGGGGAAGAATCGAAGGGGAGCGAAAGAATGACCCGAGTGACCGTCGCGGTACGTGCGGAAGATGTCGTGTCCCTGGCCGGGGTGACCGGTCTACTGCGATCCCGCGGTGAAATCGAACTGGTCGACGAGAAACGGTCGGCGGCCCAGGTCACCGTGGTGGTGGCCGACCGGCTGGACGACGACGGCGAACGGACCCTGCGGGTGCTGCACGCCGCGCGGTCCACCCGGATCGTGTTGCTGCTCCAGCGGATCGAGGCGCACCGGCTGACCGCGGCGATCGAATGCGGGGTGGCCGGGCTGATGTTGCGGTCCGAGGTGGGCGAGGATTCCCTGCCCCGCGCGGTCCTGGCCGCGGCGTCGGGAAAGGGAAGCATGTCCGGCGATCTGCTGAGCAGGCTGTTCGAGCAGGTGAGCCGGTTGCAGCGGCAGGCCGAAACCGGGCAGGCGGTGGGCTTCTCCCACCTCACCGCGCGCGAACAGGACGTGCTCCGGCTCGTCGCGGACGGGTTCGACACCGCCGAGATCGCGGCCAAGCTGTCGTATTCCGAGCGCACCGTCAAGAAATGTCTTTACGAGCTCAACTGCCGGTTGCAGCTGAAGAACCGGGCACACGCCGTGGGATACGCGATGCGGCACGGGCTGATCTGAACACATCTCGCCTGGAGTGCCCGAAAGTCTCCCGCTGTGCCCGGGACAGGGGCCGCGCCGCCACTGCGGCCACCGGGCCCGGCGGGAAACGATGACGGGGAAACCCGGGGAGGCTGGCGTGAAACGGAGTTGGCGCGGCAGGCGCTCGGTGCTGGGCGCGGTCCTGCTGAGCGTCCTGGCGGCGTGCGTGGTGCTCGTGGCCGTGCCGAGGGACCGCCCGGCGAACGCGGAGGAGGCGCCCGCCGCCGGTGACCGGGGCCGGATCGCCTTCGCGGGCACCGGGCACACCAGTCTCGGCGCGGCGGCCGAAGCCGATCTCGGCGACAAGGCGACGACCGCGCCGCTGTTCGGGGCCGGACCCACGCACCGGGACACCGACGGCAGCGCCCGCGGCGGGCAGTTCGTGTTCACCAGCCTCCGCGACGAGCCCCGGCCCCAGGTGTACCTGCGTACCGTCGACGGCCAGGTGCGGCGGCTGACGACCGGCCTCGACGTCAGTCATCCGGTGCTTTCGCCGGACGGGAGGACGGTCGCGTTCGCCTCGGCCGGCGCGGGCGGGCACGGCCTGTGGCTGGTCGGCACCGGCGGCGGCGCCGCGCGCAGGCTGAACACCGGCGCCACCGCCGACGAGCAGTGGCCTTCCTGGTCCCCGGACGGGGACAGACTGGCGTTCAGCAGCAACCGGGAACCCTTGCGGGGACGCCAGATCTACGCGCTGGAGGTGGCCTCCGGCGCGGTCGTCCGGGTCAGCGACGAGCGCGCGGGCGACGCGATCCAGCCGTCCTGGAATCCGGTGCGCGGCGACTTCCTCGCCTACGTCTGTGACGACGACCGGAACGCGGGCACCACCGAGGACCAGAAGGCCCACGTGATCAGGATCGACGGCAGCGGCGACCGGCTGCTGGTCGGCGGCGGGCACGACGACTGGCAGAGCCGCCAGCCCTCCTGGAAACCGGACGGGGAGTCGGTGCTGTTCCTCAGCCGGTACTGCCTGTGCGGGACGCCCAAGTTCGACCAGGTCTACGAACAGCCGGCGCCGGGCGCGAACCCGGCCGGCCCGCCGCGGCTGCTGCTCGCCGAGGACCGGCAGGTCGGCTTCCCCGCCTGGCTCGTCGACCGGCTGGTGGTCACCCGGCTCACCGCGCCGGACCGCGTCACCGCGGACCTGCAGGACATCCGGCCGGACGGCGCCGATCCGCGGGACCTCGGCCATTCCGTGCTGCGGGAGGACCCCGCCGCGGCCACCGACGCGACCAAGCTGTTCCACCCCGGGGCCGGCTACGACCCGTGGATGGAACGCCAGTCCTATTCCCCGGACGGCCGATCGCTGGCGTTCACCCGGTTCGAGGGCACGCCCGGCACCCGGTCGGAGCGGGTCTGGCTGGCCGACGCCGACGGCGGGAACGCCCGGCCGATGCCACTGGCCGACCGGAAGCCGGGGGACTGGGAGTTCGACCCGGTGTGGTCACCGGACGGCACCACGATCGCGTTGTCCCGGCGTTCGCCCGGTGGTGTCCCGCCGGGCAGGGGCGATCCGAGCCGGATCGTGGTGGCCGAGGTGACCACCGGAAAGGTGGTGCACCGGCTGACCCCGCCGCCCGACGAGGAAGGACGGAACGACACCCAGCCCGCGTTCTCCGCGGACGGCGGGACGCTCGCGTTCAGCCGGGGCACCATCACCACGGAGTCCGGCACCGAGGTGCGCCGCGGCCGGATCTGGACCGTGGACACCGCGACCTTCGGCACCCAGCGCGATCTGACCACCGTGGTGTGCGGCGGGAACTGCGAGGTCACCGACGACAGCGCGGTGTTCTCCCCGGACGGCCGCACCCTCGTGTTCAACCGCGAGTTCGACGGGCTGCTCCAGACCACTGTGGACGGTACCGGCTGCCGGGTCCTGCTACCCTCGGCGGGCGGTTCCTGTGCCGGGCGGATCACCGCCCCGCCCACCGGGCCCTATCAGCCGAGGGACGCGACGTTCTCCCCGGACGGGCGCAAGCTCGTGCTCACCTCGCGGCAGGAGGGTGCGGACGCGAGCCCGGAACACCTGCGGACGCTGGACCTCGCGAGCGGCAGGCTGGAGCAGCTCACCGCCGCGCTGCCGGGCAGGCAGAAGGAACCGAGCTGGCAGCGCTCGGTCGATCTGCGCACCGAGCCCGTCGGCCCGCCACCGTCCACAGTGTCCGGTGAGCCGGGCAGGGTGACGCTGACCGTGACCGACGACGGCCCCGCGCCCTCGCCGGGCACCGTGCTGACCCTCGCCCCGGCGAGCGGCCTCCGCGTCACCGGGGCGCACACCGAACAGGGAACCTGCCTGCCCGCCGATCTCCGCTGCGATCTCGGCGTGCTGACACCGGGGAAGCCGGTGCGGGTCACCGTCGACGTCGTCGCCGGCGCACCCGGCGTCCGGGAGCTGTCCTGGTCGGTCTCCGGTCCGGTGCTCGACGCCGATCCCGGCAACAACTTCGCCGCCACCCGTGTATCCACAGTGGACAAACCACCGCCGGGCACATCGACACCGCCGCCGCCACCTCCGCCGCCGAGCACGTCGCCGCCGCCACCGGCCCCGCCGCCCGCCCCGCCCGGCCCGAGCCTCGGTGTGCGGGTCGCCCCCGATCCGTCCTATGTGGGCGGACGAGCCATCGCGACCTACGAGGTGCGCAACTCCGGTGGCCGGCAGGCGACCGGGATCCGGGTGGCGCTGGGGCTGCCCGCCGGGGTCCCGGTGACCTCGGTCCCTGCCGGATGCCCCGGCGGCCAGTGCTTCCTCGGCGATCTGGCGCCCGGCGGGACGGCGGTGCTCCAGGTGGTGTTCGCGCCGGACGCGGCGGTGGACACCCGGGTGACCGGGGTACTCACCACCAGCGGCCAGGACGCCGACGCGCGCGACAACACCGCGTCCGCGAGGCTGCGGGTGCTCCAGCCGAAGATCCTCGCGCGGCCGCCGATCGGGCCGCCCGGCTTCGTGACCTCGGTGCGTGGCACCGACTTCCCGCCCGGCGAGCCGGTGACGCTGGCCTGGTCGCCCGGGATCACCGCCGCCGCGGCGCCGGTCCTGCCCCGCGCCGACGGCGGTTTCGTCGCCCAGCTGCTGATCCTGCCGAAGGACGAACTCGGGCCGAGGACCATCACCGCGCGCGGCTCCGGGTTCTCGCCGGTGACCACGCCGTTCCTGGTGATCGCGCCCTCGATGGGACCGCCGAACTTCGTGGAGCGCCGATGATCCACGAGGTGGACGAGGCGCTGCGCACGTTCATCACCGACGGCGCGTGGCTCGGCTCGCAGATCGAGGTGGTCTTCGACGCTCCGACGAAGGAGTGGTCGGCCCGCCGCAACGCGCCGACGATCAACGTGTTCCTCTACGACGTCCGCGAGGACCTGTCCCGGCGCAGCGCGGGCAGGCTGGAGGTGCACGACGAGGACGGCGGACTGCGTGGCTGGCGCCCACCGCCGCGCTGGTACCACCTCGCCTACCTGGTCACCGCGTGGACCAGCCGCCCGCACGACGAGCACCGGCTGCTGTCCGCGCTGCTGGCCCGGTTCGGGGCCACCGAGCAACTGCCCCGCCCCGCCCTCGCCGGTTCGCTCGCCGAGAGTGGCCTCACCCTGCCGTTGCAGGCCGCCCGGCCGCTCGGCGAGGGCCGGTCGCTCTCGGAGCTGTGGTCCGCGCTGGGCGGCGAGCTCAAGCCGTCGATCGACCTGCTGGTCACCGCGCCGCAGCTCGGCGAGCTGACGCCGGTCGGCCCGGCCGTCACCGACGGGTTCGTGCTCGACGTCGAGGAGGAGCGGCGGCGGCTGCGGTACCCGGAACCGGCGACGACCGGCCTGCACGGCGACGTCCCCGGGTTCGGCGCGCCGCGGGCGCGGACACGGCGGCGGATGGGGGAGCGGGAGTGATCGCGGCGCTGCTGGCCGGGGTCGAACGCCGCGTCCGCCGCGCGGTCGCCGCCCGGCGCGCGGCCGACCCCGGCCCGGACGACCCCCATCGCGGGCTCTACCTCACCCCGGAGATGGTCGAGGCGGTGCTCGACGATCCGGTGCGGATCCCCGGCCCGGACACCACGGACGGGGATCCGCCGCCGCTCCCGGCGTTCGCGGGTCCCCTCGGGCTCACCGCGCTGGACGTGGAGATCCTGCTGATCGCGCTGGCCCCGGACCTCGACGCCCGGTTCGAGCGGCTCTACGGCTACCTCAACGACGACGTGACCCGGCGCAGGCCCACCATCGGCCTGGCGCTGGAACTGTGCGGCGTGCCGCCCTTCGCCGCCGCGGGGCGTGCCAGGTTCACCGCCACGGAACCGTTGTGCGCCAACGGGTTGCTGGTGGTGCAGGAACCGGAACGGCCACTGCTGACGCGGACCGTGCGCGTCCCGGACCGGGTGACCGCGTACCTGCTCGGCGATCCGGCGCCGGATCCGCTGCTGCGCGGCGTGGCCACGATCGGCACCGGCACGGCGGCGGGGCGGACGGAGGGGGCGGACCGGGTGGCGCGGGCGCTGCGCGCGGGCGTGCGGCTGTGTTACCTCCGGCAGCCCGGCGGCTCCGGCGCGGAACCGGCCGAGGCGGCGCTGGCGGAGACCGGCCACGGCGCCGTGCTGGTGGATCTGGTCGCGCTGGCCGAGGCGGACGAGCCCCTCGCGGTGGTGTCCGCGCTGGGCAGGGAGGCGGGCCTGCGAGGTGCCGGGCTGGTGGCGGGCCCGGCCGAGGCGCTGGCCGACCCGCGACGGCACGGGCTGCTGCGGACGCTGACCGGGCACGCGGCGCGGGTGCCGGTGCTCCTCCACGGCGACCGGCCGTGGCATCCCGACTGGCCCGGTGCCACGCCGCTGCGGGTGACCACGGCACCCGCGGTGCTCACCGACCGCGCGCGGATCTGGCGGGAAGCGGTGCGCGACACCGGTTTCCCGGTGTCCGAACTGGACACCGCGGCGGTGACCGCGGCGCTCGGCCCGTACACACTGAACCCGGCGCGGCTCGCCGAATCGGCGCGCGCGGCGGCCGGTTTCGCGTTGCTCGACGGCGGCACGCTCACCGCGGCGCACCTGCGCGACGGGGTGCGCGCGCAGAACGGCGCCGGGCTCGCGCGGCTGGCTCGGCGTGTCGAACCGGCCGTCGGCTGGCCGGACCTCGTACTGCCCGGCGAACAGCTCGACCAGCTGCGCGAGCTGGTGCTGCGGGCACGGCACCGGGAGCGGGTGCTCGGTGCCTGGCGGATGCGGCCCGGCGGCGGACGCGGCACCGGGGTGCTGGCGCTGTTCGCCGGCGAGTCGGGGACGGGCAAGACGATGTCGGCCGAGGTGGTCGCCGCCGAACTCGGTCTCGACCTGTATGTCGTGGACCTGGCGACCGTGGTGGACAAGTACGTCGGCGAGACCGAGAAGAACCTCGACCGGATCTTCACCGAGGCGGCCGGGGTGAACGGGCTGCTGTTGTTCGACGAGGCCGACGCGCTGTTCGGCAAGCGGACCGAGGTCAAGGACAGCCACGACCGCAACGCCAACCTGGAGTCGGCGTTCCTCCTGCAGCGCATGGAATCCTTCGACGGCGTCGCGGTGCTCACCACGAACCTGCGGGCCAACCTCGACGACGCGTTCACGCGCAGGCTGGACGTGGTGGTCGACTTCCCCGTGCCCGGTGCCGACGAGCGGCTCGCGCTGTGGGACCGCTGCCTCGGGCCCGGCCTGCCCCGGGCGTCCGATGTGGACCTCGCGTTCCTGGCGAAGTCCTTCGAACTGGCGGGCGGGTCGATCCGCGCCTGCGCGGTGACCGCCGCCTACCTCGCGGCGGAGGCGGACCGGCCGGCGTCGATGGCCGATCTGGTCGCCGCGGTCCGGCGCGAATACCGCAAGCTCGGCCGCTTGCTGCTGGACAGCGAATTCGGTGAATGGCTGGAGGAGTGACCGTGCGGATTCACGAACAGCGGGAACCGCTTGGCTCCGAGAGGGCGACGGCACGCGCGCCGGCCGCTGCCGGGCACCAGGCCCGGCAGTTCGCCGCCGCGCGGCTTTCCCCGGCGGAGATCCTGGAGGTGCAGCGCACCGCGGGAAATCGCACCGCCGTTGCCGTGCAGCGGGCCGCGGACCCCGCCGCCACACCGGAACAGGTCACGCGGGATCTGGAGCGGTTACGGGCGCTTCAGGAGAACGAGGACCTGGACCCCCAACTGCGTGCGGTACTGGCCGAGGTGATCGCGGCCGCGGATTCGGTCGTTCGCTGGAACCCGGCGATTCCCACGAGTGGTCACGCGCACCCCAGTTACTCCGACGACGGCGTTCGGAACGGGTTCTTGGTCGCCTACCAGGGAGCCACCGAGGACGAGGCCCAGCGACTCGGCAACCTCGTGCACGAGCTCACCCATATCGCGGTGTATCTCGGGCTGGACCGCTCCTTCGTGAACTATCGGCACCCTGACCAGGCGGCCGTGCAGGACTCCTTGCCCGCCGAGCAGGACGGGATGGAGGCCCGGCAGGGAAGATTGATGGTCGGCGCGGCGAACGAGGTGCTGATCGAGAACCTCCAGGAACTGGAACGCCTGCTACCGCCGGACGGCGGGCTCCGGAGTGACGAGCAGGGCGCGGCCCAGCAGGTCCGCGAGAAACTCCGGTACGGCCTGATGACGCCGCACAAGGAATACGACACGGTGCTGAACCAGATCCTCACCTGGACCAACCTGTGGGGAAGCGACCGCCGGACACCCTTCTACCGCCGTCTGGTGGAACTCGCCACGCAGGCAAGGGAACGCAGGCAGGGACCACAGTCCCTGCGCACCGGCAACCGCGTCACCCGTGCCGGCAGGCGGATAGCGGCTCAGGCGAGACGACTGTGGGAGCGGGTGCGGAGCCATTTTCCCAGGCGAGGTGAACGAACGTGAGGAGCCGGTATGCGTGATCGTCGGCAGCGCGTGAGCCAGGAAACCGAACAGCGGAGAGCTCCCACCGCTCCCCGCGAGGTCACCGGACATTCGGTGCCGGACCTGCTGCTCGAGCTGCAACGGACGGCCGGGAACGCGGCGGTGGCGCGAGGCCTCGCAGAGCCGGAAGCGGAAGTGCAGCGATCGGCGGTGCACGAGGCGCTTTCCGGATCGGGCGCGGCGCTGGACGACGGTGTCCGGTCGGAGATGGAATCGCGGCTGGGCGCGGACTTCTCCGATGTCCGGGTGCATACCGATTCGACCGCGCATCAGGCGGCGGAGTCGGTGCGGGCACACGCTTTCACGTCGGGTTCGCATATTGTGTTCCAGCGGGGCCGGTACGACACGGATTCGCATGCGGGCAAGAAGATGCTGGCTCATGAGCTGACGCATGTCGTGCAGCAGCGTTCCGGTCCGGTTTCGGGTACTGATGCCGGGGACGGGCTGAAGGTTTCCGATCCTTCGGACCGTTTCGAGCGCGCGGCGGAAGCCAACGCCGAACGGGTCATGCACTCGCCCGTGGCGGGTGGCGAGCACGGCCACGCGCACACGGCGCAGCGTTCGGTGGATCACGCGGTCGTCCAGCGGGCCTCGGAGTCCGGCGAAGGCGGGATCGATATGGCCGCCAGGGCTCCCGAAGGTCCTTCGCTGCGGGTAACCTTCGCTACGCCCGAAGAATGGGAAGAATTTTGCGGCAGGGTGCTCCGAGAATATCCAGGAATCAGGGGTGACTCGCGCATTCGTTTCGACGATGCGGAGCGAACGATCGAAACACATTACGACCGGCAGACACTCTTTGAGCTGTACCCCTTCGTGGTAGCGCTCCTGCGGGGTCCGATCGAGCAACAGGTCGCGAACCTGGAAGGCGTCGACAGGATGGCGAATCCGATCGACGAGTTCGGGAAAAGAAACCCGGTCACCGCCCGGTACTGGGAAATTCAGGAGGATCGGGTCTGGTCGCTGGTCGAGGCCGCGGCGACAGAGGCGGAGAACTTCTCCGGACGGGGCGAGGACTACCGTGACGTCGGTACGCATGACGAGTTTCGGGACCTACTCGCGGGGGAAGACGCACTGGTCATCGGAGAGAACCACAAGGAGGAAACGGCGTGGAACTTCGTGGTGGAGAACCTGCGGCGTGGGGGAGCGAGCAAGATAAAGACGGTCTACGTCGAGAGTATCCGGCAGGATGGGCATCAGGTCCTGGTCGACGAGTACCTTAACTCCGCTCCTGACGCGGAAATGCCGCCCGCGTTGCGGACTTTCCTTAAAATGTATCGTGACGAAAATCATCACGATGGGCTGTCGAGATTTCTGATTGCGGCCAAGCAGCACGGCACGCGAGTACAGGGAGTTGGTGCGCTACCGGCGAGCAAGCAGCAGTCGCTAGATTACAATCGTTCCGGTTACGATTGGCCGCTGCACAAGCGCGCGGCGATGCTGAACGTATATGTCCGGCATGTCGTGGAAAAGGATCAGGAGCGCTCGCCGGGAAAGTATGTGGTCGTCGTCGGGCACGCACACGTCAGCGAACACGTGTTCACCGGGGACAAGGCTGAACTGGCCAACGAACCCGAAGCGAACAAGGCGATTCCGGACACGGTGCCTGGGACGATGCAGTACCTGGGCGTCCCGGCGGTGCGACTACCGGCACCACAAGGCAGCGCTGTGCCGCCGGTGACCGAAGAGCTCCAGTCCGGGCCGGTGACCGTGGCGCCCCTCAGCGAACCGGAGACTGCGGACAGTAGCGAGGTGCAACGAGGCGATGCGCGGCGGGGTCGAGCGCGCATCAAACGTGCCTTCGATTGGGTCCGCAAGCACTCGCGCCGACGCGGGTGAAACAGCGACAGTGGACATCAGCCGATCTTGTCGCGGATAAGGAGCGAACATGCCGAGCTATCTCTCACCCGGCGTCTACGTGGAGGAGGTCCAGGGCGGGGCCCGGCCCATCGAGGGCGTCGGCACCGCCGTCGCCGCGTTCGTCGGGTTCGCCGAGCGAGGCCCCTTCCACGAGCCGACACTGGTGACCAACTGGAACGCCTACACCGCGACGTTCGGCGGGTACGTCGCCGACACCTACCTGGCGCAGGCCGTCTACGGCTACTTCGCCAACGGCGGTGGCGCGGCGTACGTGGTCCGGATCGGGAGCACGCCTGCCGAGGCCGGGACCGAGGCGGCCGCGGTCCCGGCCTCGCTGGGCGGTCTCCAGGTCGCCGCGCTGCCCGGCGCGGGCGGCGACGTCACCGTGGAGGTCGCCGACGCCGAGGGCGAGAACCCGCCGGAGGACCGCTTCCGCCTGCTGGTGAAGCAGGGCGGCAAGGTGGTGGAGACCTTCGACGTGTCCACCAGGAAGAACGCCAAGAACTACGTGGTGACCCAGGTTCGGGAACGCTCGAAGCTGATCACCGTGACCGAGGCGCAGAGCGGCGCGCTGGCCCGGCCGGACAACCAGGCGCTGGCGCTGCCCGCCCCGGCCCCGGCGCCGCGCGTCCCGGCCCGCCTCACCGCCGAGGAGTACGTGGGCGATCTGGACCGGCGCACCGGCCTCGGCGGGCTGGAGGCCATCGACGAGGTCACCATGGTCGCGGTGCCGGACCTGATGAGCGCGCACGCCAAGGGACTGATCGACGCCGAGGGCGTCAAGGCGGTGCAGCTGGCGATCATCGCGCACTGCGAGCAGATGGGCGACCGGGTCGCGGTGCTCGACACCCCGCCCGCGCTGACCGCGCAGCAGGTGCGGAAGTGGCGTCAGGAGGAGGCCGGGTACGACTCGAAGTTCGCCGCGCTCTACTACCCGTGGATCAAGGTGTTCGACCCGGCGACCGGGAAGAACGTCGTCGTGCCGCCGAGCGGGCACGTCGCCGGGGTGTGGGCCCGCAGCGACGCCGATCGCGGGGTGCACAAGGCACCCGCGAACGAGGTCATCCGTGGCGTGATCGACCTGCAGACCGGGCTCACCAAGGGGGAACAGGACCTGCTCAACCCGATCGGCGTCAACTGCGTCCGCGCCTTCCCCGGCCGCGGCATCCGGATCTGGGGTGCCCGCACGCTGTCCTCGGACCCGGCGTGGCGCTACCTCAACGTGCGGCGGCTGTTCAACTACCTGGAGGAGTCCATTCTGCTGGGCACCCAGTGGGTGGTCTTCGAGCCGAACGACGACCGGTTGTGGTCGAGCATCCGGCGGAACATCACCGCGTTCCTCACCGAGGAATGGCGGCGTGGCGCGTTGTTCGGCCGGACCGCGGAGGAGTCGTTCTACGTCAAGTGCGACGCCGAGACCAACCCGGCGGAGTCGATCGACGTCGGCCAGGTGATCTGCGAAATCGGTGTCGCACCGGTGAAGCCGGCCGAGTTCGTCATCTTCCGGCTCTCCCAGTTCTCCGACAGCACCAGCCTGGTCAGCGAATAATCCCAAGGAAGGCACGGAAAGATGGCGCAGGGAGACGCACTCTCCACCCACATCTTCGGGCTCCAGCTCGGCGGCTACGAGGTCGAGTCCATCCAGGAGGTCAGCGGGCTGACCGTCGAGGAGGACGTGGTGGAGGTGAAACAGGTCGTCGACGGCAAGCTGGTGATCCGCAAGCAGCCGGGCGCGCGCAAGGGCGGCGAGGTGACCATCACCCGCGGGCTCGACAAGAGCAGCGAGTTCACCAAGTGGATCACCGAGACCCTGAACAAGGGCGCGGTCGAATCGGCCCGCCAGAACATCACCGTCGAGATCAAGCAGGCGGACGGCTCCACGGTGCGGCGGATGCAGCTGATGCAGGGCTGGGCGAGCAAGTGGGAAGGCCCCTCGTTCAAGGCCGGTGAGTCCAGCGCGGCGACCGAAAAGGTGACCATCACGTTCGAGGAGATCAGTGTCGAATGAGCGATGCCCGCGAACGAATCATGGATGTCTTGTGCCATAAGGGATTGAACTCCGTCTCGCGGAGCGAGTCGATCGCATGAGGCGCAGGTCAGTCAGCGCGCCTGCCGTACCGGTCGAGGAGGTGGGCGCGCCACCGGAGGTGTCCGCTCCACGCGGGGAGGGTCTGCGCACGGAGTTCGAATTCGAGCTCCCGCGTGGTTATGTCGACGCGGACGGCGTCACGCACCGGTCCGGCGCGATGCGCCTGGCCACCGCGCGCGACGAGCTGCGGCCGCTGATCGACCTGCGGGTCAAGGAGAACCCGGCGTACCTGAGCGTGGTGCTGCTCAGCCAGGTGATCACCCGGCTGGGCACCGTCACCGACGTCCACGCCGGGCTGGTGGAGCAGATGTTCGCCTCGGACATCGCGTTCCTGCAGGACTTCTACCGGCGGATCAACAGCGAGGGCCACACCAGGGCGGCGGTGAGCTGTCCGTCCTGCGGCTCGGCCTTCGAGGTGGACATCGCCGGTGACCGCCTGGGGGAATCGTGACGTACGCGCCCGACCGGCTCCACCAGGAGGTCGCGTACGTCGCGTACCACTTCCACTGGTCCCGCGACGAGATCCTGGACCTGGAACACCACGAACGGATCCGCTGGGTGGAGCAGATCGCCGGGATCAACACCCGGATCAACGAGGGTGGGTGAACCGCGGTGGGCCTGCTGGACCGGTTCCGCCGTCGCCGTGACCCGGCGGCCGCGCCGGAGCCCCCGGTGCCGACGTCGGCCCCACCGTCCACAACGGACGGTGGCTGGCGGGCGGCGGGGCCGATGACCCCGACCGTGCGCCGGGCCCCGGCCGTGTCGGATCCGCTCGCCTTCCGCGACCGGCTCGCCGCCTGGCAGAACCCGTCCTTCCGGACCGAGCTGGGGCACGCGGTGAGCCCGGCCGCGCCGTCCGGCCTCGGCCGGGGCCTGGCCCGCCCGCGTACCCACACGCCCGGCGCCGTCCCACCCGTCGTCCAGCGGATCCCGGCCCCCCGAGATCTCCCTCCAGACACGCGAGTTCCGTCCCCAGACACGCGAGTTCCGTCTTCGGACACGCGAGTTCGCCCTTCCGGCGGCCCGGGTCCGTCGTCCGGGACGATGGCCGACGAGCGGATCGAGCCGCTCGCGCCCTCGCGTCCGGAAGCCGCGGTGGTCCGGCCCGCCCCGCCGTCGCGGACGCTCACCGTGGCCAGGGTCGCGCGGCCCGTCCGGCGGGTCCCGACCGTGCCGCCCGTCCGGCCCGCGCCCGGACCCTCCGGACTCCCGCCGACGACTCCGGCGTCCACTCCGGACCGCCCGATGCTCGGCGAGACCGCCGCGCCTCCCGGCGAACCGGACGTCGCCGTCCAGCGCGCGCACGCCGATTCCTCGCCGCTGCCGGTGGTCCCGGTTCCGGAGACGCGTAAACCCGGCCTCGGCGCACCGCTGTCCGGACTGCCGGTGACCGCGCAGCGGCTGACCTCCGGCCCGGACCATCGACAGTCCACTTCGGCCGCTGAACCGCCCGGGAGTCCGCGACCGGCTCGCCGGACGACGGGGCTGGGCGCGCCGCTGTCCGCGCTGCCGCCGACCGCGAAGATCCTCGACTCGGATACCGAGGTGCCGGGCGCCGAGGTGGTGCAGCGGGTCACGAGTGCTCCTCCCGAGGGAGGCCCGGTGCGGTACCGCGGACCGGGTCCGGCGCGGCCGGAGGTCGGGCAGTCCACTTCGGACGCTGGCGCCGGGAAATCCGGGACGGCGCCGTTGGTGCCCGGATCCGAGATGACGCGGCGGATCGCGGAGTCCACCGTGGCGGAGCCGGTGCGGCATCGCGGCGAGAGTCCGGCGCTGCCGGTGGCTACTCCGCGCGAGGACGAAGGCGCTCCGGCGTCCTCAACGGTCGAAGGTGCCTCGTCGCCAGGGGTTTCCGTGCAGCGGAACATCTCGGGGCCACCACAGTCCACTCAGGACTCGGGGCGGACGGGAAGCGAGGGCGCCGCCACGTCGTCATCCGGCTCGCGACGCCTCGGCGCCGGTCCGGACCCGGCCGCGTCGGTGCCCCGGGTGGCGCCGCTGGTGTCTGGGGCCGGGGTGGTCCAGCGCGTCGCGGCCACCGAAGCGGCCGGAAGTCTCGTCGGGGACCGGCCCGCGCCCGAACTGCCGGTGGTCTCCGCGCACGAGGACGACCCGGCCACGCCGGGGACTTCGGCCCGTCCGGCGGGTCCTGCTTCGATCGGCGAGGCGCCGATCGCGGACGGCGAACGGATCGGGCCGGGCACGCCGCCCGCGCCGGAAACTCCCAGGACGTTCGAACAACCGGGTGCCGGACAGGCGGACTCCTCGCAGCGCGCGTCCGCGCCGCTGGTTTCCGGAACCGGAAGCATCCAGCGGATCACCGAGGGCGAGCGGGCCGAGCCGGGCGCGCATCACCCTCGGGGGCACGTATTGCCCGTGGTGCCTATGCCGGAGGCTCCCGTCCCCGGAACGCTCGAACCTCGGACCCGACAGCCGGAGTCCCCGCGGCGCGGGTCCGCGCCGTTGGTTTCCGGAACCGGGAGCATCCAGCGGCTCACTGAGGGTGAGCAGGCTGAGCCGGGCGCGCATCACCCTCGGGGGCACGCATTGCCCGTGGTGTCTGTGCCGGAAGCGCCCGGGGCACCCGGACGATCGGGTGCCGGACAGCCGGAGTCCCCGCAGCGCGGGTCCGCGCCGTTGGTTTCTGGAACCGGAAGTATCCAGCGGCTCACCGAGGGCGAGCAGGCCGGGCCGGGTGCGCATCACCACGCGGACCACGCGCTGCCCGTGGTGCCCTTGCCGGAAGCCCCCGTTCCCGGAACGCCCGAACACCGGACCGGACAGCCGGACTCCTCGCCGCTGGTTTCCGGAACCGGGAACATCCAGCGGCTTGCTGCCGGCGAGCGGCACATACCGCCCGCGCCGGAACCTCCCGGCGCACCCGGGCAATCGGGTGCCGGACAGGCGGACTCCTCCCAGCGCACGTCCGCGCCGTTGGTGTCCGGAACCGCGAGTATCCAGCGGCTCGCTGACGGCGAACGGGCTGAGCCGGGCGCGCATCACCATGCGGACCACGCCCTGCCCGTAGTGCCCTCGCCGGAAGTTCCCGCCCCCGCGTCGTCCGGGCACCCGGACACTCCGCGGCACGGGCCCGGCCGGTCCGCTCCGCCGCTCTCCGGCACGTCGATCCAGCGCCTGGCCGAGACCGCCGGATCCGGCGTCGCGGGGGACACGCCGATGGCCGCCGCTCGCCGGGCCGAACCCGTTCCGACGGCACGGCACCCGGTCATCCGGCCGTTGCTCGGTTACCGGCCGCTGACGCGTTCGGTAACCGAGCCCGCACCGGCCGCGGTATCCACAGTGGACAGTGCGGCTCCGGTCCGCTGGGTCCGCGGTGACGTGCCGCGCGGTGGCGAGGCGATCCAGCGCGCCACGGTGCGGCCGGGCCGGTCCCGGCCCCCGGCGTCCCGGCCGATGCCGCCCGGCGCGCCGAACCGGCACGGCGCGGTGCGGTCGGAGACGCCCGTCCAGCGGAACGCGGCGGGCCCGGCACCCGCCGTCGCTCCGGCCCCGGTGGTCCCAGCGCGCTGGGTGCCCGAACTGCCCATCGCCGCGCCACCGCGCGAACCGGCGACGATCCAGCGTGACTTCGCGCTGCCCTCGCTGTCCGCGGTCACCTCGGGCCTGTCCTCCCTCGCCGATGACGCCGAGGACTCCTCGCCGGGCACACCGATCGACACCCCGCCGGGCACGCCGGTCTCGGTCGGCGCGCCGACCGAGACCGGCACGGACAGTGGTGACGAGCCCACGGCGGAACACCAGGGCATGGACGAACTGGCCCGGCGCCTCGTGGAACCGGTGAGCAGGCTGCTGCGCGCCGATCTGCGAGCGGGCCGGGAACGCGCGGGACGGCTGCATCCACGGCGGCGCTGAACAGGCGCCGGACAGGCACCGGGACAACAGCGGTACCGGGACGACACGGAAAGGAGGTGCCGGATGTCCACCCAGGTCTTCGCCAGCACGGTCTTCTTCCGGCTGACGATCGGCGGGGACGACCTCGGCGCGTTCAACAGCTGCTCCGGCCTCGGCGCCGAAGTCGAGATGGAACAGTTCTCCGAGGGCGGCAACAACGGGTTCGTCTGGCAGCTGCCGAGCCGGATCCGCTGGTCCAACATCACGCTGACCCGGCCGGTCACCGCGGACACCGCGAAGGTGACCCGGTGGCTCAACCGGATCGTGCAGCGGGTGGAGCGCAAGAACGGTGAGATCGTCGCGCTGCGCCCGGACCGCACCCCGATCGCCCGCTGGAGCGTGCTCGGAATCGTGCCGGTGCGCTGGCAGGGCCCGGAGTTCGACCCGTCCCGCTCGGAGGCCGCGGTGGAGCGGCTGGAGATCGCCCACCACGGCCTGCAGCCGCGGTGACCCGCCCGCCCCGAACAGGAGGACGTCCATGACCGCACCGGCCGGTGCGAACCTGGTCCGCGCGGCGCTGCGGATCATGCAGCCGCCCGCGAAGGTCGGCGCGGCCCCGGGAGGGCTGATCGCGCGCGTGGGGTTCCAGTTCAACCCCAACCAGCTGACGCTGACCAAGCGCACCGAATGGCGGCGGAAGCCGTCCCGGATGGCCGACCAGGCCGCGGTGCCCGAGTTCGTCGGCAGCGCGCCCCGCAGTCTTTCCGTGGAGATCTTCCTGGACGCCACCGCGAAGCACGACAACTCGGTGGAGAAGAACGTGAAGAAGATCCTGCTCGCCTGCGTGCCCACCACGCAGAGCCTCGGCAAGAAACGCCCGGCCAGTCCGTGGGTGCGCTTCGAGTGGGGCCGCTCGACCACGGTGTCGTTCGACGGGATCGTCAAGAACGTCTCGGTCGCCTACTCACTGTTCGATGTGGACGGAACCCCGCTGCGGGCCCGGTGCTCGCTGACCATCGACGAGGCGGGCGGCGCCACCCCGGGGCAGAACCCCACCTCGGGCGCGATCGAGGCCCGGCGCGGGCACCGGGTCGTGGCCGGCGACACGCTGGCGCAGCTGGCCTGGCGCGAGTACGGCGACGCGACCGCGTGGCGGGTCATCGCCGAGGCCAACGGCCTCGACGATCCGATGCGGCTGCGGCCGGGGACCGAACTGCTCATCCCGGCCTCGGACACGGAGGGCTGAACCATGCGCTCCTACGCCCTCGAACCCGTGATCGGCACGCCCGGCCCGCTGCCGGAGGTCTGGGCCGAACAGCTCGTCCAGTGCGTGGTGGACGACACGGTGAACCTGCCGGCGGCCGCGGTGCTGACGTTCCGGGACCCCGACCACGACCTGCTCACCGACACCGGTGTCACCATCGGCAGCCCGCTCGAGGTCGCGGTCACCACCGTCGCGGACAACAGCAGGCTCACGTTGTTCTCCGGCGAGATCATCGGGCTGGAGACCGAAACCGACGAGACCGGGACGTTCACCGTGCTGCGCGCGGCCGACCGCGCGCACCGGCTGATGCGCCGCCGCCGGGTGCTCGCGTTCCGGAACATGACCGCGGCCGACATCGTCCGCCAGGTCGCGAAGAAGGCGGGCCTGAAGCCGGGGAAGGTCCGCGCGCCCGGCCCGACCTACCCGCAGATCACCCAGGCCAACACGACCGACTGGGAGTTCCTCCAGCAGCTCGCCGCCGAGCACGGCGTGGTGGTCAGGGTCGACGACCAGGGCAGGCTCGACTTCACCGCGCCGGACCCGGCCCAGCGGGCGCCCTCGCCTCGCTCTTCGGCGCGGCTGAACCCGCAGGTGTTGCAGTACGGGGAAAACCTGCTGTCGTTGCGGGCCGCGCTGTCCACCGCCGAACAGGTCGACTCGGTGACCGTCCGCGGCTGGAACACCACCACGAAGCAGCCACTGGTGAAGCGGACCAGGGCGGCCACCTCCCGGACGGTGGTCGCCGGGATGTCCTCCGGCCAGTCGAGCGCCCGGTTCGGCGGCGCGGGCGAGTTGCTGGTCACCGACGGCGCGTACCGCACCCAGTCCGAAGTGGACACCGCGTCCGCCGCGCAGGCCACCGCGGCGGCCGCGGGCTTCGGTGAGGTGGAGGCGGTCTGCGAGGGCAATCCGCATCTGCGCGCCGGGGTGCCGGTCGCGCTCGCCAACCTCGGCCAGGCGTTCTCCGGGCGCTACACCGCCAGCGCCAGCAGGCACGTGTTCGAGCCGGGCCTGGGGTACCGGACCACGGTGACGGTCAGCGGGGCGGCGGACCGGTCGCACGCGGGGCTTGTCACGGCGGCCGTGCCGGAGCCGCCGCGCATGCCGGGGCTGGCGATCGGCCTGGTCACCGAGGTCCAGAAGAAGCCGAAGAACGGGCCGGGACTGGTGAAGCTCTCGTTCCCGTGGCTGGACCCCGACTACGTCACCGACTGGGTGCGCACCGTGCAGTTCGGCGGGGTCGGCGGCGGGGGAGTGGTCGCCCCCGACGTCAACGACGAGGTCCTGGTCGGGTTCGAGCAGGGGCTGCTGGACAGGCCGTACGTGCTCGGCGGGCTCTACAACGGCGTGGACGTTCCGTCGCCGCACGACGGCCCGCTGGTGGACCCGGCCAGCGGGCGGGTCAACCGCCGGTCCTTCTCGACCCGCCGCGGTGACCGGGTCGAGCTGCTGGACGCCAGGGGCGGGCCGAGCGGGGTGAAGCTGCGCACCGGGGACGGGAAGCTGGAGGTCGACCTCGACCGGCAGGGCACCAGGATCGTGGTGCGTAGCGACGGCAGCGTGCAGATCGAGGCGGGCCGGTTCGTCCGGATCACCGGCACCGGGGTGGAGATCGACGCCGGGTCGGGGCATCTGGCCCTGCGCGGGAGGTCGGTGTCGATCAACGGCAGCACCGGCGTGCGGGTCAACGGCGGCACCGAGGCGAGTGTCCGGGCCGGGATCATCCGCCTCAACTAGACCACGACGTCCACTTTGTCCGTCCATTGCGGATGGTCAACCGGAAGAAGGAGAACGACCGATGCCACCGGCAGCCAGGATCACGGACCCGACCAGCCATGTCGAAGCGGGGGCGAAGCTGGGTGTGGCGGTCGGGCCGCCGACCGGCGCGCTCCAGGGTGCCGGGATGCCGACCGTGCTGATCGAGGGGAGGCCGGCGGCGGTCGTCGGTCCCGGCACGATGAACGGCTGCAACGTCCCGCCCCAGCACCGGCTGCTGGGGCCGGCCAACGTCATCCTGCCGGGTCCGGAGATCGCGACCAGGCGGGTGCTCGTGGGCGGCCGCCCGATCGCCGCGGTGGGGGACAAGACCGCCTGCAAGGCCGTCGTCAGCGGTGGCGCTCGGACTGTGTTGATCGGGGGACGGTGATGAGCGACCGTTTCATCGGCCGTGGCTGGGCTTTCCCGCTGCGCGCCGACGCCACCGGCGGTATCGCCACGGTGGCGGGTGAGCAGGAGATCGAGGAGGCGATCCGGCTGATCCTCGGCACTGCGCCCGGCGAGCGGCCGATGCGCCCGGAGTTCGGCTGCGGGGTGCACGAGCACGTGTTCGCGCCGAGCGACGGCGCCACCGCGGGGCGGATCGCCTACGAGGTGCGGATCGCGCTGGACCGCTGGGAGCCGCGGATCGAGGTGGACGAGGTCGCCGTCGCCTACGACGCGGTGGACAGCGGGATCCTGTACATCGACATCCGCTATCGGTTGCGGGAGACCAACAATCCGCGCAACCTCGTCTTCCCCTTCTACGTTATCCCCGCCCACGACGAGCCGAACGAGACCTCATGAGCCTGCCCGCACCCAACCTGGACGACCGTCGGTTCCAGCAGCTGGTCGACGAGGCGAAACGCTATGTGCAGCAACGTGCTCCGGAGTGGACGGACCACAACGTGTCCGATCCCGGCGTCACCCTCATCGAGACCTTCGCGCACATGGTCGACCAGTTGATCTACCGGCTCAACCGGGTTCCCGAGCGCAACTACCTCGCCTTCCTCGACCTGCTCGGGGTGCGGCTGTTCCCGCCTGCCGCCGCGCGGGCCGACGTCACCTTCTGGCTGTCGGCGCCCCAGCCGGAGCCGGTGGTGCTGCGGGCGGGCACCGAGGTGACCACGACCCGCAGCGAAACCGAGGAGGCGGTCGCCTTCGCGACCACCGCCGACCTGTTCGTGGTGCCGTGCGAGCTGGAGCGGCTGGTGACCGGTGCCGCGGGCGGTGCCCCCGCCGACCGGACCGACGACCTGTTCTCCGGCCGGGACGTGCCGGCGTTCGCGGCCGCGCCCTCGGCGGGGGACACCATGCTGCTCGGCCTGTCCTCGGCCGTGCCCCGCTGCGCGGTGGTGATCCGGCTGGACAGCAAGGTCGAGGGCATCGGCGTGGATCCCCGGCAGCCGCCGTTGGTCTGGGAGGCGTGGGACGGCACCGGCTGGTCACCGTGCGAAGTGGACTCCGACGGTACCGGCGGGCTGAACCGGCCGGGCGACGTCGTGCTGCACGTGCCCGCCACGCACACCCCGTCGGTGATCGCCGGGGCGCGGGCGGGCTGGCTGCGCTGCCGGGTGGTGGAACCCCTGTCCGGACAGCCCTTCTACTCGGAGTCACCCACGGTCAGCGCGGCCGAGGCGTTCACCATCGGCGGCACGATCGCCGCCGAGCACGCGGAGACCGTGCTCGACGAGGTGATCGGTGAATCCGAAGGCGTTGCGGGACAACGGTTCCCGGTCAGCCGGCCGCCAGTGCTCACCGACGGCGAGCCGCTGGTGGTGCAGGTCTCCGACGGGACCGGCTGGCAGGAATGGTCCACTGTGGAGCATTTCGGCGGCTCGGCGGCGGCCGACCGGCACGTGGTGCTGGACGCCACCAGCGGCGAGTTCTCCTTCGGGCCCGCGGTCCGCGAGCCCGACGGCGCCATCCGGCACTACGGCGCCGTCCCGCCGAAGGGCGCGGTGCTCCGGGTCCGCCGCTACCGGACCGGCGGCGGCCGGGCCGGGAACGTGGCGCGCCGGGCGATCTCGGTACTGCGCAGTTCGGTGCCCTACGTCGCCCAGGTGGAGAACCGTGAGGCGGCGAGCGGCGGCGTGGACGGCGAAACGGTCGAAGCGGCGAAGCTGCGCGGGCCGCTGGCGCTGCGCACCCAGGAACGCGCGGTCACCGTGGCCGACTTCGAGCTGATCGCACGGGGCGCCGCGCCCGCGGCGGCCAGGGTCCGGTGCGTGCCCGCGGCCGACGCCGGGCCGGGTGGCGCGGCGGTGCGGGTCCTCGTGGTCCCCGGCGCGACCGCCGACACGGGTGACGAACTGCGGCTGGAACAGCTGGTGCCACCACGGGAAATGCTCGCCACGATCGCGGCGAGCCTCGACGCGCGCAGGCTGGTCGGTACCAGGGTGCTCGTCGAGCCGCCCTACTACCAGGGCCTCACCGTGGTGGCGCGGCTGCGTGCCTCCGGCGCGGCCGAACCCGCGCGGCGCGCGGCGCTGGACGCGCTCTACCGGTACCTCAACCCGTTGCGGGGCGGTCCGGACGGGGACGGCTGGCCGTTCGGGCGGCCGGTGCAGTTCGGCGAGGTGCACGCCGCGCTCGCCGCGGCGCCGGGCGTGTCGATGGTGGAGGAACTGCGGATGTTCCCGGCCGACCCGATCACCGGCAGGCGCGGGGAACCGGTGAACGTGCTCGAAATCGCGCCCACCGCGCTGATCTTCTCCTACCAGCACCAGGTCACCGTCGCGGAGGGAGCCTGATGCGCGCCGGGGTGCCCGGCCTGCCCAGCCGGTATCCGCTCGGGGAACAGCTTCCCGGGTTGTACGCGGATGACCGGCTCGCCCAGCGTTTCACCGCCGGGCTGGACGAGGTGGTGGCGCCGGTGCTGTCGGTGCTGGACAACCTCCACGCCTACTTCGACCCGGCGCTGGCACCGGCGGACTTCCTGCCCCTGCTCGGGTTCTGGGTGGCCGCCGACGACCCGTCCGCACGCGCCGTGGTGGCAGGCGCGGTGGCCAGGCACCGGCGGCGGGGGACCGCGGCCGGGCTGGCCGAACGGCTGCGGTCGGAGTTCGGCGGCGCGGCCGAGATCACCGATCCGGGCGGGGTGAGCTGGGCGGCGGCCGCGGGCTCGGCGCTGCCCCCGCCCGGCGCGCCGGGGCTGGCCGTGCGGCTGCGGGTGCCGGACCCGGCCGCCGTCCGGCGGCGCGACGGCGAGCGCGTGGTCCAGCAGTCCTGCCCCGCGCACCTGCCGTTCACCGTGGAAATCGAGGGGGTGTAGACCGTGGGCGCGACCGGGCCGGTACGGCGCTGCGAGGTGTGCGGGGCGCCGGTCACCGAGGGCGAGGCCTTCTGCGGGAACTGTGGTGCCTATCTGGACTGGGGCACACCGTCCGCGCCCGCCCCGGCGCCGCCGCCCGCGCCGCCGGGGGCGTCCCCACAGCAACCGGTGCCCGCGCCGCCCCCTCCGGCGGTCCCGCGGACCGGTTTCCCGACGCCTCAGCCGCCGGTACCCCCGGCGCCCACGCCCTCGCAGGCACCACCGCCGTCGGCGCCCCCGCCGGGCGTGGCCCCGGCCGAGGCGGCACCGGTCCGGCCCGAGCAGCCGGGGGCGGTCCAACCGGCCAAACCGGTCGAAAAGCGGCCCAGCGTCCGCGCGCCGGACGGCGCCGGGGTGCCGGTCGGCCCGGACGACCGCCCGTGCCCGAACTGCGGCACCCCGAACGCGCCGGGACGCCGGTTCTGCCGCGACTGCGGCGCGGTCCTCGGCGAAACCGCGGCCGAGGTCCCGAAGGTGCCGTGGTGGCGGCGGATCCGTCCGCCCCGGTTCCGCGGGCGGCTCCGGTTCCCGGTCTTCCTGCTGGTGCTGGTGCTCCTCGCGGTGGTGGCCGGGCTGCTGATCCGCTACGGACCGGACATCGTCACCGCGGTGAAGGACAAGACCACCACACCGGTCGCGCTCACCCCGCAGACGATCACCGCCTCCAGCGAGGCGGGCGGGCATCCGGCGAAACTGGCCATGGACGGGTTCACCAACCGGTTCTGGGCGCCCGCGAACCCCGCGCCGGCACAGGGGGAGTACCTGGACGCGCGGTTCGGCCGGGCGTGCCGCGTGCTCGACGTCGTGGTGAACAACGGGGCCTCCGCCGAACGCGAGGTGTTCAACACCCAGGCCCGGCCCTCGGCGCTCGAACTCACCATGACCACCGAGGACGGGAAACGGCAGACCAGCGTGATCCGGCTCGCCGACCAGCCGGGGCCCCAGCACACCGCGCTCGCCGTGTCCGACGTGACCGGCCTCCGGCTCACCGTCACCGGCGCCTACGGCACCGCCCCTGGCCGGGTGGTTGCCCTCGGCGAGGTCGAGTTCTTCGGCCGCTGCTGAATCACGCGAGTTCGCCCTCCGATCACGCGAGTTCGCCGCTCAATCACGCGAGTTCGCCGTCCAGGCACGCGAGGACGGCTGGGCGGGCATGGCGTTCTCGCGTGTCCGGGTGGGGGGTTTCGCGTGATCAGGTGGAGATCTCGCGTGATCGGGCGGGGATGGCAGGCGACCGACCAGCCGGTATGCTGGGATCGTGACCAGATCGACTGCCCGCAAAACGGGTGACGTGGCCGCCGCGCCGGGCGAGGACCAGGCCGCGGTGCCGCGCCGGCTGCTGCAGCAGGCGACGAAACTGTTCGCCAAGAAGGGCTTTGACCGTACCTCGGTGCAGGAGATCGTCGAGGCGGCCGGGGTCACCAAAGGGGCGATGTACCACTACTTCGGCTCCAAGGACGACCTGCTCTACGAGATCTACGCCCGCGTGCTGCGCGAGCAGATGAAGCAGCTCGAAGGTGTCGCCTCCAGCGACGCGCCGCTGCGGGAACGGCTGACCGCCGCCGCTTCCGACGTCGTCGTGAGCAGTATCGACAACCTGGACGACAGCACGATCTTCCTGCAGTCGATGCACCAGCTCAACGCCGAAAAGCAGAAGGCGGTGCGGGCCGAACGGCGCAGGTACCACGAGCGGTTCCGCGCGATGATCGAGGAGGGCCAGGCGTCCGGCGAGTTCCGCGACGACAAGCCCGCCGACGTGATCGTCGACTTCTTCTTCGGCTCGGTGCACCACCTCGGTTCGTGGTACCGGCGCGGCGGATCGCTGTCCGCGCGGCAGATCGGTGACCACTACGCCGACCTGCTCCTCGACGCCATCCGCCCGCCCGGCCGTTCCTGAAACGTCCGTCTCCCGTGGGCGGAAGGCGTTCACGGGCGGTAACACCGTGCGAATGGACGGCGTTCGTCCAGGGTCACCGCGGCGTACTCTTCCGGTGCTGGGCGACCACCTCGGTCAGCCGCTCCGCGGGCACCTCGTGACCGGACATCACGATCAGCGGCGGCGGGAAGCGGGTCGTCTCCTCGGCGACGTCCGCGCCGAGCCACTCCGCGAACTCCGGATCGGGCACTGTCTGTCCTAAAAGGACGGATAGTGCCCGATCGGGCTTACGCTGGCAGGTCCACCAGCTCGGCCAGCCGCGCCCGGTGCCGTCCAGGGGTGCCGAGGGCGAGCTCGTCGGCCTTGGCGCGCTTGAGGTACAGATGCGCCGGGTGCTCCCAGGTCATGCCGATCCCGCCGTGCAGCTGGATGGCCTCCTCGACCGTGTGCACCGCGATCGGCGCGGTGCGTGCCTGGGCGATCGCGACCGCCACCTCGACGTCCTCGCCGCCGGTGGCGAGCGCGTCGGCCGCGTAGCGCGCGGCGGCGCGGGCCGCCACCAGATCGGTGTAGAGATCGGCCAGCCGGTGTTTCAGGGACTGGAAGGAGCCCACCGGACGGCCGAACTGGTACCGCGTCCTGAGGTACCCGGTCGTCTCGGTCAGCGCCCATTCGGCGATGCCGAGCTGCTCGGAGGCGAGCAGGCCCGCCGCCGTGGTCAGCGCGTGCCGCAGCCCGGACTCCGCGTGGGCGCCGGAGGCCACGAGCCGCGCGGGCGCGTGGTCCAGGACGACGTCGGCGACCCGCCGCGTCAGGTCCAGCGACACCAGTTCGGACACCGTGACCCCCGCGGACGCCGCTTCGACCGCGTACAGCCCCGGCCCGTCCGGGCCGGTGGCGGGGACCACGAGCAGCTCAGCGGCCGACGCGTCCGCCACCGCGCCGACGCGGCCGCTCAGCGTTCCGTCCGCGCCCGCCGTCACCGCGGCCGGGAATCCCGCGTCCGGGGCCGTCGTCAGCGGTACCGCCAGCGCGCCGATCACCTCGCCCGCGGCGAGGCGGGGGAGCAGTTCGGCGGCCACCGGCGCGGCGGTGTCCGCGCCGAGCAGCGCCGACGTCGCGAGCACGACGCTGCCCAGGAACGGTACCGGCGCCACCGATCGGCCCAGTTCTTCCAGCACCACGGCGACTTCACGCGCCGACGCGCCGTGCCCGCCCAGCTCCTCCGGGACCGCGAGCCCGGCGGCGCCGAGTTCGGCGGCGAGGGTGCGCCACAGCTTCAGGTCGTACGGTTCGGCCGTCTCGGCCCGCTTCAGCACCGCCTCCGCGGGCGCCCGGTCGGCGAGCAGGTCCCGCACGCTCGCGCGCAGGTCGTCCTCGACGTCGGTGTAGAGCAGGTTCGGTTCCCGGAGCTCGGTCATCGGGGGAGGTCCTTCCAGGCGACGTCCTTGTCCACCCGCGGTTCCGAGGGCATGCCGAGGACGCGTTCGGAGATGATGTTGCGCAGCACCTCCGAGGTGCCGCCCTCGATCGAGTTGCCCTTCGCCCGCAGATAACGGTATCCGGGGCTGCGGCGGGTGAAGTCGACCGACTCCGACCGCCGGAACGTCCAGTCGTCGTAGGTCAGCCCCTCCGCGCCGAGCAGCTCGATCTCCAACCCGGACACCGCCTGGTTCAGTTCGGAGAACGCGACCTTCATCGCCGACCCCTCCGGGCCCGGCGCACCCGAGGCGAGCTGCTGGCGCAGCCGGGTCCCGGCCAGCCGCAGCGTCTCCGCCTCCACCCACAGTTTCACCAGCCGGTCCCGCAGTTCCGGCGTGCGCAGCTCCGGACGTTCGCGCCAGGTCTTCACCACCGGCCCGATCATCCCGCCCTCGCGGGGATACACCGTTCCGCCGATCGCGACCCGCTCGTTCATCAGCGTGGTCTGCGCGACCTTCCAGCCCTCGCCGACCGCCCCGATCCGTTGCGCGTCCGGAATCCGCACCTCGGTGAGGAAAACCTCGTTGAACTCGGCCTCGCCGGTGATCTGGCGCAGCGGCCGGACCTCGACGCCCGGCGCGGTCATGTCGCACAGGAAGTACGTCATGCCCTGGTGCTTCGGGACGTCCGGGTCGGTGCGGGCGACCAGGATCGCCCACCGCGCGAGATGCGCGCTGGAGGTCCACACCTTCTGCCCGGTCACCACCCAGTCGTCGCCGTCGCGGACCGCCCTGGTGCCCAGCGCGGCGAGATCGGACCCCGCGCCCGGCTCGCTGAACAGCTGGCACCAGATCTCCTCGCCTGTCCACAGTGGACGCAGATAGCGGTCCCGCTGTTCCCGGCTGCCGAAGGCGAGGATCGTCGGCGCCGCCATGCCGAGCCCGATGACGTTCTTGCGCGGGTCGTTGTCCGGCGCACCCGCGGCGGCGAACTCTTCGTCCACAACGGACTGAAGGGCCCGCGCGGCGCCGAGCCCGCCGAGGCCCTCGGGAAAGTGGACCCAGGCGAGCCCGGAATCGAACCGCGCCCGCAGGAACTCCAGTCGGTCCATGGTCGAAAAGTCGTGCGTGGCAAGGAAATCGGCGACCCGCCCGCGCAGGTCGGTCGCGGTGATCATCGGCCAGCCTCCGTCCGGTACTTCTTCAGCTCGCGGCGCGCCAGCGAGCGCTTGTGCACCTCGTCCGGCCCGTCGGCCAGCCGCAGCGTGCGCACCCCCGCCCACATCTCGGCGAGCGCGAAGTCCTGGCTCACCCCGCCCGCGCCGTGTGCCTGGATCGCCTTGTCGAGAATCCATTCGACGGCGCTCGGGGTGGAGATCTTGATCGCCTGGATCTCGGTGTGCGCGCCCTGGTTGCCCACGGTGTCCATCAGCCACGCCGTCTTGAGCACCAGGAGCCGCTGCTGCTCGATGCGCACCCGCGACTCGGCGATCCAGTCCTGCACCACGCCCTGCTCGGCGATCGGCTTCCCGAACGCCTCACGCGACATCGTGCGGCGGCACATCATCTCCAGCGCGCGCTCGGCCATCCCGATCGCCCGCATGCAGTGGTGGATCCGGCCGGGGCCCAGCCGCGCCTGCGCGATCGCGAACCCGGCGCCTTCCGCGGCGATCAGGTTCTCCGCGGGCACCCGGACGTCGTCGAACAGTACCTCGGCGTGGCCGCCGTGGTCGCCGTCGGTGTAGCCGAACACGCTCATCCCGCGCTTGACCGTCAGGCCGGGCGTGTCACGCGGGACCAGGATCATGCTCTGTTGCTGGTGCGGGGCGGCGTCCGGATCGGTCTTGCCCATCACGATGAAGATCGCGCAGTTCGGGTTCATCGCGCCGGTGATGTACCACTTGCGGCCGGTGATGACGTACTCGTCACCGTCCCGGCGGATGCTGGTGCCGATGTTGCGCGCGTCGGAGGAGGCGACCTCCGGCTCGGTCATCGCGAACGCGGACCGGATCTCGCCAGCCAGCAACGGTTCCAGCCAACGCTTCTTCTGCTCGTCGGAGCCGAACATGGCGAGGACCTCCATGTTCCCGGTGTCCGGCGCGGCGCAGTTGAGCGCGGCGGGTGCCAGCCGGATGCTGCGACCGGTGATCTCCGCGAGCGGGGCGTACTGGAGGTTCGTCAGTCCCGCGCCGTGTTCCCCGGGGAGGAAGAAGTTCCACAGGCCGCGTTCGCGCGCGGCCTTCTTGAGGTCCTCGACGATCGGCGGGGGCGACCACGGGTCGCTCGCCGCGGCCAGCTGCTCTTCCAGCACCGGTTCGGCGGGATGGACGTGCGAGTCCATGAAGTCGAGGAGCCTGCCGCGCAGTTCCTCGGTCTTGGCGTCAAAGGCGAAATCCACGCTACTGCTCCTCTTTGAGAATCTGGTTGCCGTGCGCGATCAGCGGGACGACGGCGTCGCTGACGTCCTCGAAGCCCGCGCCGACGGTCTTGCCCTGGCTGAACCGGAAGTAGATGCCTTCGAGGATCACCGCCAGTTTGAAGAACGCGAACCCGACGTACCAGCCGAGCCGGGACACGTCCCGCCCGGACCGCTGGGCGTAGCGGGACACCACCTCGTCGGAGCTGGGGTATCCCGGCGCGGCGCTGGCGGTGGACACGAACCGCGCCGTCGCCTGGTCCCGCTCGGCGTAGGCCACCAGCAGCGCGAGGTCGGTCAGCGGGTCGCCGAGCGTGGACATCTCCCAGTCCAGTACCGCGGTGACGCGGTCCTCGTCGTCGACCAGCACGTTGTCCAGCCGGTAGTCACCGTGGACGATCGACGGCTTCCCCGAAATCGGCAGCGAGGCCGCGAGCCGGTCGTGCAGGAGGTCGAAGCCTTCGAGGTCGCGGCTGCGGGAGCCGTCCAGCTGCTTCTTCCACCGTCGCAGCTGCCGTTCCAGAAACCCTTCCGGGCGCCCGAAATCGCCGAGCCCGGCCGATTCCGGCTCGACGGCGTGCAGGTCGACGAGCGTGTCGACCAGCGCGTCGGCGATGGCCCGGGTCCGGTCCGGGCCGAGCGCGGTCAGCTCGGCCTCGGTGCGGTACGGCGTGCCCTCGACGTGCTCCATGACGTAGAACCGCGCGCCGAGCACGGCGGGGTCCTCGCACAGCACCACCGTCCCCGGCACCGGGACGGCGGTGCCGCGCAGCCCGGACAGCACCCGGAACTCGCGGGCCATGTCGTGCGCGGTCGGCAGCACGTGGCCGAGCGGCGGGCGGCGTACCACCCAGCGCGACCGGCCGTCGCTCACCCGGTAGGTGAGGTTCGACCGGCCGCCCGGCACGATCTCGGCGCTCAGCGCACCGGTGACCAGCCCGGGACGGTGCTCGTCCAGGTAGGCGCGCAGGGCGGCCAGGTCCAGTCCGGGCAGGTCGGTCCGGCTCATCGGCCTCTCCTCGTCGATCGTCGGCGGCGGGTCTCCCGGTCACAATACCGACTGGTCGGTATGTCGTACAACGGCGGCAGGCCGGGACCGCTCCGCCGGTGGTCAGGCGAGGATCCTGGCGACCATTTCGGCCACGCACGCGGGCTTGGCCTCGTCCTCGATCTCGATCGTCCAGCGCACCACGCCCTGCTTGCCGCCGGGCACGTCGGTGACCTCGATCAGCTGGGCCCCGGCCCTGATCCGCGCGCCGACCTTCACCGGCTGGGGGAAGCGGACCTTGTTGAGGCCGTAGTTGATGCCCATGCTGATCCCGTCGACCCGGTAGATCCTGCCGACGAAGCCCGAGATGAGCGACAGGGTCAGGAAGCCGTGCGCGATCGTCGTGCCGAACGGGCCGTCGGCGGCCTTCCCGGCGTCCACGTGGATCCACTGGTGATCGTCGGTCGCGTCGGCGAACAGGTTCACCCGTTCCTGGGTGACCGGCAGCCAGTCGCTGTACCCGAGGTGTTCGCCGACCGCGCCGGCGAACTCGTCGAGGGAGGAGAACACCCGCATCGTCGCCCCCTCAGTCCTTCGGGCCGCCGGCCGCGTAGATGACCTGACCGGAGATGAACCCGGCGCCGTCGCTGATCAGGAACGAGGCGAGGTTCGCGATATCCTCGGGCGTGCCGACGCGCTGCACGGGGATCTGCGAAGCGGCCGCCGTCTTGAAGTCCTCGAAGGACATGCCGAGCCGTTCCGCGGTCGCGGCGGTCATGTCGGTGGCGATGAAACCGGGGGCGATCGCGTTCGCGGTGACGCCGAACTTGCCCAGCTCGATCGCGAGGGTCTTGGTGAAGCCCTGCATACCGGCCTTCGCGGCGGAGTAGTTGACCTGGCCTCGGTTGCCCAGCGCCGAAGTGCTCGACAGGTTGACGATCCGGCCCCACTTCTGCTCGGTCTGGTACTTCTGCACCGCCCTGGTCATCAGGAACGAGCCGCGCAGGTGCACGGTCAGCACCGAGTCCCAGTCCTGTTCGGACATCTTGAACAGGAGGTTGTCCCGCGTGATCCCGGCGTTGTTCACCAGCACGGTCGGCGCGCCGAGCTCCTCGGCGACCCGGGTGACGGCGGCCTCGACCTGCTCGGCGTCGCTGACGTCGAGCGCGACGCCGACGGCCCGGCCGCCGTCGGCGACGATCGCCTCGGCGCCCGCGGTGACCCCGGCCTCGTCGAGGTCGAGCAGTCCGACGGCGAACCCGTCGGCGGCAAGGCGCCTGGCCACGGCGGCGCCGATGCCGCGGCCGGCGCCGGTCACGATGGCGACACGGGAAGGGGACTCGCTCACGGGGGTACTCCTCGTCGTCGGGAAGCAGCTCACGATCACCATACCGGCCAGCGACCAACCGCTCAGTATGTCGATCCCGCACCCAACCTAGCGTCGCCACCGCCGCTTGGCGACCCCCGCGCCCGGGTGTGCTGAAGGACGCCATCGGTGCGCTCACTGCACTGAAGGCGTCCTTCAGCGCGCCCAACGCACTGAAGGCGTCCTTCAGCGGCTGCGCGGGGAACGGCCCTCAGGCGCCCGGCTCCGCGCGGATCGTGAGCACGGTCCACGCGCCGAGGTAGATCCGGTCGCCGTCACCGACCGGGACGGCGACGTTCGGGGCGAGCGGGGCCGTGGTGAAGTCGTTGAGATAGGTGTGGTTGACCGAATCCAGGTCGACCAGCGCCCAGTGGCCGTCCCGCGCGACGAGCAGCGCGTGCGAGCGGCCGACGGCCGGGTCCTCCGGCGGGCCGGTGAGGTCGATCTCCGGATCGGAGCCCCGGCTGGCGCTGTACCTGCCGATGAGCATCTGCCTGCCGGACAGGCGGAAACGGCGTTCGGGGCAGTACGGCGGGAAGTGCAGGGAGGCGGCGTTCTCACCCGCCTCCGCGCACACGAACTCGAAGTACTCGCGATCGGTGGTGGCCACCGCGAGCAGCTCCGGTACGGCGGCCGGGCCGCCGGGCGCCGCCGGGGGCACGTCCGGGGCGGGCAGGAGCGAGTTGTGCCCGCACTGTTCGCAGTACTGTCCCGTCTGCCGCCGGTGGCCGTTCGGGCACTCCCATTCCGGCACGGCGGCCGGTGGCGGGCCGGGCGCGGGGCGGGGGGAGTGACCGAACGGGCGGCCGCACACGTCGCAGTGCCGGTCGTCGGCGGAGTGGTGGCCTTCGGGGCAGGTGGGCATCGGCGGTCCTCAGCCGTTCCTGGTCCGGATGGTCCTCCGCGACTGGAGGCCGGCCAGTTCCGCGTCGACCGCCTCCATCTGGTGCCGCAGCCGGACCGTGCCCTGTACCGCGTCGACGACCTCCACCACCTTGGCGAGGACCTTGACCGTCTCGTGGTTCCCGGACTCGGTGGCCAGCTGGACGGCCCGCCCCAGCTTGGCGTTCGCGACGTCCACCTCGCCCTTGGCCCTCGCGGCCAGGCCCTCCTGGATGGTCTCCGCCAGCTCGATCTGCCCGGTGTAGTGCGCCACCTGCGGGTTGATCCGCGTGGAGAGCACGAGATCGTCGGTCCAGTGGATCCAGACGGTGCGTTCGGCCAGCTCGCGCTCGCCCACCGCCACGCTCACCCTGGCGGCCGCCCGTTCGTCGCCGATCAGCCCGGCGGGCACCTCGACGGAGAGGTGGAAGTCCTTGGTCTCCTCGCCCCACTGACCGGTCGGGTAGTCGCGTGTGCGCTCACCGCCGGCCGGTGTCCCGCGCTCGGTGAGATCGACGATCACGGGGTGAACCTGTTTGAGGAACCGGATCTTCGTGTCGGCGGGAGTCCACAGCCGCAGCGACACGTCGGCTACGGCCTTGCCCATCACCGCTTCGGTGACGGCCTGGAAGTCGGCCGCGAGCCGATCCGGTTCGGTCAGTCCGGACGCGGATCCGAGCAACGTCTCCGCGATCGCGAGCAGCGGCGCCGCCTCCCACTCCGTGCCGACACCCCGGCTGTCGCAGACGAAGTGGCCGCGGCACCGCTCCAGGTCACGCCGGAACTCCGCCTCCGTCTGGTGCTGGTTGCGCCCGTCGGTGAGCAGGATCGCGTGCTTGATCCGCGCCGGGTGCCCGTCCAGCAACCGGTCCGCCAGCGCGAGCCAGGTGCCGATCGCGGTGCCGTCGTGCGCCCGCAGTCCGCGCACCGCTTCCTTCGCCTGCGCGCGGGTGGCCGCCGACGCCGGAACCAGCGCACCGGCCTTCGGCGGGTAGATCACCCTGGCACTCGACGTACCGGAGATCACCGCGAAGGCGACGTCGTCGCGCAGCGTGTCGATGGCGACGCCGGTGGCCCGTTTCGCCTCGGCGAGCTTCGTGCCCGACATCGAGGTCGAGCAGTCGATCATGACGACCTGGGCCGCGGTCGGCGGCGGGCCGCCGAGCCCGCCGCCGGCGCCGCAGGTCACCGAGATCGCCGCGTCCATCGTCCGCCCGCCCGCGGGCAGGTACTCGTTCTGGTCGATCTGTACTTCGAAGGTGAGTTGCCCGGTCACGGTGTCACGCCTCCCAACGCGTCGGAACCGCGGGGTGGCGGGAAAGCCAGTACCGCCACGGTGATGTTGTCGTGCCCGCCCGCGTCGAGCGCGTACTCCAGCAGGCCGCGAGCCGCTTCGGCCGGTGCGCCGCCGCTGCCGTGCCCGTCGCGGTCGAGGTAACGGGACAGGCCGTCGCTGCACACCAGCACCTGCCCCGGATTCGCCGGCACGAACGTCTTCACGTGCGGCGCCACCCGCCGCGCGTCCGCGCCCAGCCACTGGTTGAGCGCGCGGGTCCGGGGATCGGCGTCGTCGACGGTCAGCCGCCGGGCGCCCCCGGTCTCCGCCCAGTAGGCCGGGCTGTCGCCGATCCAGCCCACCACCACCGACCCGGTGGTCGCGATCGCGGAAACGTAGGTACAGCAAGGCGGATTCTCTTCGGTCCGGCTCCCGGCGCCCGCCGCGGCCGCGCCGGCGGCCAGCGCCGCGTCCCTGGTCGCCGTCGCGGGCGGGGCCCCGTCCCCGAGCAGCCGGAGCAGCGTGGTGATCCCGGCCGACGCGGCGGCCGTCGCCGCCTCCTCCGGCCGCTCGGAGGTCGAGACGCCGTCGCAGACCACCGCCGCCGAGACGCCGTCGACCCGGCCGATCGCGAGCACGTCCTCGTTCCGCCGCCGGTAGTACCCCCGGTCGGTCACGCCGGCGACGGCCGCCAGGTCCAGTGCGCACCGGCCGTCTCCCGGCGTGGAGGCGAGCCAGCGCGAGGCGGGTTTCGGCCTGCCGTCCAGCCTGCGGCCGCACCGCTCGCAGTACCGCGAGGACGGTACGGCGGGGTGAGCGCAGCCGGGACAGCGCGGGGACGGCACGGCTACACCAGCGTCCACGGCCGGACCTGGTTCGCCCGGTCCACCAGCCCGGACCGGGTGTCCGGATCGTCGGCCAGCTTGGCCAGGTGGCGGTAGGCCCGTTCCAGCCCGGTCCGGAGCTTCCGCTCGTCGAACGCGTGCCCGACGACCGTCCCGGAACGCTCCGCCCCGGGATGGTCGAGCACCCAGTTCAGCGCCGCGGTGAACACCTCGACCGACAACCTCGCCTGCCGTTCGATGTCCATCTTGAGCCGCTGCAGCCGGGCCGAGGCGTCCAGCAGGTCCGCCTTGCCGACCTGGTCGGGATCCAGCCGGGTGCGGATCGCCGCCACCTGCGCGGCCAGGTGCTGGCTGGAGGTGTCCGGGACCCCGTCCAGCGCCGCGACCGCGTCCGGCCAGCGGCGGCGGCGCCGGAGCACCCTGGCGAGCCCGAACGCCGCGTTGACGTAGGTCGTGTCGGTACGCCACACCCGGCCGTAGAGCGCCCCGGCCCGCTCGTCGTCGCCGCCCCACTCCGCCGCGGCGGCCAGCGCGAGCTTGGGGGCCAGTTCCCCGGGCAGTTCGCCGTAGACCGCGTCGAACGCGGTGTCCGCGGCCGGGCGATCGCCCGCGGCGAGCGCCGCGACGCCCTGATACCACGCCACGCGCCAGTCCCGGGGCGCCGCGGCCGCGAACTCCGCGAGGTCGGCCCGCGCGCCGTCGTGGTCACCGGCCGCGATCCGCGCGTCCACCAGGCGCAGCAGCACCTCGGCGCTGCGTACCGGAGCCGCCAGCAGGGTGGCGACGAGGTCGGCGGGCTCGGTGGCGCCCAGCGTGGCGAGGAAACCCGCGCCCGGATCGGACGGGTCCACCAGCGGGGTCGGCAGCGCCTGCGGCACGGCGGCCCAGTCGACCTCCTGGTCCGCGCCGCCGTCGGCCGACACCTCACCGGCGGCGGTGCCGAAGGTGCCCCGCTCCGGGGTGAAGTACGCCGACGGCGCCGGGCGGGGCTCGCCGTCCCCGGCGGAGAGCACCTCCAGCAGCACGCCGTGCACCTGGTCCCGCATCTCGCCCGCCGAAGCGAACCGCCGGTCCGGGTCCGGGTGGGTGGCGCGCCGCAGCAGCCGGTAGTAGGACTCCTCCTCGGCCAGCAGCGGGACGTCGGCGGGCTCGGGCAGCCGATGCCGGTACTCGGTGGTGAACCCGGGGAACGGGAAGCTGATCAGCGCCAGCGTCCGCCCCACCGTGTAGAGGTCGGAGGCGACCGAGGGATCCATCGGATTCTCTGTTCGCTCCAGCTCCGGTGCCTGGAAGCCCACGGCACCGTAGATCGCGCGCGGCCGGTCGGCCAGCCGGAGCACGGCGCCGAGATCGATCAGCTTCACCTGCTGGCCGACCTGCAGGACGTTGTCCGGTTTCAGATCGCAGTACACCAGGCCCTTTTCGTGCAGATAGCCGAACGCCTGGAGTATTTCGAGCCCGTAGGCGAGCACGACCGGCAGCGGCAGCGGTGCCCGGTTGCCCTCGGCGTCCCGGTGCCCGAGGTAGCGCTCCTGCAGCGACTGGCCGCCGAGGTACTCCATGACGAGATAGCCGACCTGCGAGCCGGTGCGCGGGTCCGGGTGCTGGACGAAGTCGTGGATCTTGACGATGTTCGGGTGGTCCACCTCGACCAGGAACCGGCGCTCGTTGACCGCGGCGGCCACGGCGTCCGGATCGTCGGTGTCGATCAGTCCTTTGAGGACGACCCAGCGCTCGGCGACGTGATCGCCGAGCCTGCGGTCGCGGGCCAGGTAGATCCAGCCGAGCCCGCCGTAGGCGAGACAGCCGAGGATCTCGTACCGGTCCTCCACCCGATCACCCGTGTTCAGCTTGGGCGTGAACGAGAACCGCGTGCCGTCGTGGGGGCAGTACCCCTCGGCGAAGGCGGGCATGCCGTCGCGGGCCTGGCCGACGAGTTCGCCGCACACCCGGCAGCGCTGCCGCGACGGGGGCACCTGGGGATCCCGCAGCACGGCCGATCCCGGGTCCCGCGCGAGCGCGGGTGGCACCTCGAACAGACCGGCGCCGAGCCGCCCCTGCGCCGCCGTGGTGCGGCTCCTGCCGCCGGTACGGCCGGAGGGGAGGCGACCGGAGGAGTGGCCGGAGGGTACGGACTTCTCCCCGGTACCCGGCACCGTGGCACTGCCGGATTCCGCTGTTTTCGGTGCTTTGTAACCACATTCGTCACAGGAGCCGTCGGGCCGGTAGGACCCGCCGCAGCCTTCGCGGACACAGGGCGTCATCGTGCCTCCCGCCGATCGGTCACCGAGCGCTGGTACGCGCGCGTCGCGAGGGTGGCGGCGCGCAGATCGCACGGCTTCGTCCAGAGCAGGTCGTGGGCCACGCCGTACCGGGCGGCGAGCTCGTCGTCCTCGGCGACGCCGAGGCGGACCGCCATGGCGAGGTACACCGCGAGGCGGCCGCGGAGTTCCGCGCGCTGGTCGAGGAGTCCCTTCGCGACCTCGAGCGCGTCGCGCGCGTTCCGCAACGCCTGGGGGATCGCCCGTTCACTCAGGTCGAGTTCGGCGCCCAGCCGGGTCCACCTGGCCTCCTGCTTCAACTCGTCCAGGTTGTCCAGGCGATCGCGGAACGCGGGCGCGGATCCGGCCCAGTGCGGCAGCCGGGCGTCGGCGATCTTCTCCAGCACGGCTTGGCGGACCCGCACGGTTTCCGCTTCCTGCGCGGCCAGTTCGTCGACGGCGGTGCGCAGCTTCTCCCGCTGGGACGGATAGCCCTCGCGCAGACCGTCGCCTTCGCCGCGCTGCCGGGGGGACAGGACGGCGGTGTTGCGGGCCAGCGCGAGCTGCCCGGCGCCGTCGCGGTTGGCGCACGTCGGCACCGGCAGGTTGCGCCTGCCCAGCGCCGCCTTCACCTGGCGGTACAGCTCGTCGAGGGTGAGCAGCTCCGGGCCGTCCGGGATCCCTTCGGCCAGCAGCCGGAGCAGCTCGCCGGTGAACAGGGTGGTGCGCCTGCCCTCGGGCGCGTGGGCGAGCTGGTTGGGTTCGGTGGCGGCCAGGATGTAGGCGCCGTCCACGTCCACCTGGCTCAGCAGCGTGCCCGCCGCGTCCCCCATGACGCGTTCGGTGGCGTAGCCGCTGAAACAGCAGTCCACGATCAACACCCGGGTGCGGGCGTGGCTGTCCAGGAAGGCCTGGCGCACGTCGGCGAAGCGCAGCGCGGAGGTACCCACCGTCTGCGACCGGGTGTGGCACAGCGCGAGGTGCAGCTCGTTGCGGTTCGTCCACAGTAGACCGTGACCCGCGTAGTAGACCAGCAGCACGTCCTCCGCCTGATCGGCGGCATGGGCGAGGGATTCGCCGACGGTGCCCGCGTCGGGCGGGTCGCGCAGCACCGCGCAGTGTGCGCCGGGCAGTCCCGTGCCGTGCTCGGCGGTCAGCAGGCCGTACAGGTCGGAGACGTTGCCGTTGACCGCGGGGAGCGGCGGCAGCGTCGGATCGGTGTAGCTGCTCGTGCCGATCAACACGGCCCGCGAGCGTTCCGGATCGGGCAACCGGGCCGTCATCGGGTGCCGTCCCCGTCGTCCTCGCGGCGCTCCGGCAGCACCGTGTGGAGCAGCTTCAGCACGTCATCGGACTTCCCGTCCACTTCGACGCTCCGGCCGCCGGGCCCGGTGATCTTGAGGGTGACGCGGGAACGGCGGGTCGTCAGCCAGGTGCCCAGCGACGCGGCGAGCACGCTGACCGCGCCACCGGTGCCCAGCGCCGCCACCAGTACCTCGGCCGCCGAGCCCATCTCGCCGGGCCGGGGAACGGGACGCTCCCGCGCTATCCGGCCCCGCAGCCGCGCCTCGCGGCCGAGCCAGTCCTGCAACGACCCCAGGTCCCCGTGGACGTCGTCGCCCTCCAGCCGAATCAGTGCCCGCACGCCAACCCCTCCCTAGTCCCGATAGCGCGGCGCCGGCGCCGTTCCCGGCCCGAGGCTGCGCTGGAACCACTTCTGGTACATCCGGTCCCATTCCCCGTTCCCGCGCAGCCGCTCCAGCACGCCGTTGACGAACCGGACCAGATCCGTCGCCTTCGTGTTCATCCCGATACCGCAGGGCTCGTCGGTGAACCGGGGCCCGACGATCCGCGTGTTCCGGTCCTGCTCGGCGAGGCCGGCCAGGATCACGTCGCTGGTCGACACCGCGTCCACCTGACCCTGCTGCAGCAGCACCATGCAGTCGGTCGCGTTGGCGGCGGCGACCGGCAGCGGACGCGATCTCGTCTCGGCGAGGGTCCGGATGTTGGTGCTGGTGGCGGAGGCGCAGACGCGCTTGCCGCCGAGGTCGTCGAGGCTCGTGGCGGCGGAGCGCCGGTCCACCAGCACCCGCTGACCGCCGCCGAGGTACTCCGCGGAGAACGCGACCCTGGTCCACCGGTCACACGTCATCGTCATGGAGCCGACGACGAGATCCACCATCCCGTCGCGGAGCACCGGTTCGCGGTCCGCCGTGTTCACCGACACGAACTGGACCCTGCCGGGATCGCCGAACAGATCCCTGGCGATCTCCCGGACGAGGTCGATCTCGAAGCCGAGCATCTCGCCCGTGACGGCGTCGCGGTAGCTGAGCAGGTACCCGATCTGGCTGGCCCCGACCCGCAGCAGACCACGCGCGCGGATCCGGGCGACCGTCTCCCCGGGGGCGCCGGGACGGAAGCTCGCCCGGGGATCGCAGGGCGGATCCGCCACCAGGGTGGGCACGGTGGGCGTCTCCTGCACGCCGGAGGGCCACGGTACCGGGACCGAGACGCGCGCGCGTCCACCGTCCGCCCTGCCGTCGGTACCGCATCCGGCGACGAGCGCGAGGAGCGCGAGCGTGGCCACCAGCGCGCGCGGGGAACGTGCCGTGCTCATCGGTACTCCGCGATCCGGGGCCACACGCCGACGACGGTGCAGGCCATCGCGACCGCCGTCAGGATGGCCAGGCCGAGGGCCGCGCCCGCCAGGGTGTCGCGCGCGGCGCCCGCGGCGGTGTCGAACCGGCCACCCGCCTGGTCCATGGCAAGGCCGAGCTGGATGTCGAAGCCCTGTGCCAGCGCGCCCGAGCTGTGCGGGTCGCCGCCGATCGCCTTCCGCACCGCGTCCTGGTACTTGCCGTCCTGATCGAGCGCGCGCAGTTCCTGGTGCGCGGCCAGCCAATCCCGCAGGATGCCGACGGCCGAGTCGACCGCGGCCCTCGTCTCGGGCTGGTCCACCTTCGCGAGCGCGCCGGTGAGCAGGCCGCCGGGGCCGGTGAGCGCGTTCGTGGTGGCGTCGAAATGCTGGTCGAACGCCGCGCCGTTGCCGCGGGCGATCAGCGACATGGCCTCGTCGGTGCGGGCCTGCAGACCGGCGATCCTGCTCCCGGCCAGCGCCTCGATCTGCGCGGTCCCGTCCGTCCTGCTCGTCGTGCCGTGCCGGGCCGACCCGATCGCCGCGACACCCAGCCAGCCCAGCCCGGCCAGTGCCGCCAGCGTCGCGGCCAGCAGACCGACGTTGTACCGCCGCCGGGTCCGCCGCCGCAGGTGGACCTGCGCCACGAGCAGTCCCGCCACCAGCAGCACGCCCAGGGTGAGCGCGGTCCACGGCAGCGAACCGGCTTCGTGCTGGGCCGAGGCGAGGCGCCGCATCTCCTCCTCGTACAGCTGTTTCGCCCGCGGCAGCATGGTGTCGCGGACCAGTACGGACGCTTCGCGCAGATACGCGGCGCCGATCGGCAGGCCCTGCCGGTTGTAGGTCCGCGCGGTTTCGACCAGTCCGGTGTAGGTCGGCAGGTAGTTGGACAGCGCGGCGATCTCGGCCGAGCCGGAACCGGCCGGCGCGCCGGCGGCGGCGGTGGACAGCGCCGCGGTCGACTGGGCGATGTCGGTGCGGTACCGATCGCGCAGTTCCTTCGATTCGGCGCCGCCGGCCAGAAACGCGCTGGCCGAGGTGGCGTCCGCGTCGGACAGCGAGCGGTAGACCTCCAGCGCCGCCACGGTGAGCGGGCTGCTGTGCCCGGTCACGTCGTCCAGCAGGGCGGTGCGTTCCGCGACGCCGAGCGCGCCGGTCAGTCCCGCGGCCAGTGCCAGCGTCACCAGCGCCGTGGTCAGTACGGTGAACCGGCGTTCGGTCCGGCGGAGCAGCCGGAGCATCCGGTCGCGACGGGAAGCGGGCTCCGGTGCTTCCCGGGCGGGAGCGGGAATCGCGCCCGCTTCCGCCAGACGAGACGAGGTCACTGGCCACCACTCCAAGCCGGGGGTTCGTTTCGGCGCCGGATCCCGGATCATGGTTCCGGGATATGCGGGAGATTACTCGTTCAGGTACCGGGCCGGTGGCGGTTCGGGCACCGGGCCCAACGTGGTGAGCCATTTCGCGTAAATCGATCGCCACCGGCCGTCGCCGCGCATCTGTTCCAGCACCGCGTTCACGAACCTGACGAAGTCGGGAGCCGTTTTGGCGATGGCGAGACCGTGTGGTTCGTCGGTGAATCTCGGCCCGACCATCACCGTGGTCGGATCCTGGGCGAGCAGGCCGACCAGTATCCCGTCGGTGGTGGAGATCGCGTCGACCTGGCCCTGCTGGAGCAGCAGGACACAGTCGGTCCAGTCGACCACGGAAACGGGAATGGGCCGGGACTTCGACTCGGCGATGGTGCGGATGGAGGTGGTCCCGGCGGGAGCGCATACGCGCTTTCCGCCGAGGTCGTCAATACTCCGGTACGGTTCCCCTTCGCGGATCATGACGCGTTGTCCCGCCTCGAAGTACACGGTGGTGAACAAAACCTGCTGAAGTCGCTCGCAATTGATCGTCATCGAGTCGGCGATGATGTCGATCTCTCCTTTTTCGAGTACCTTGATCCGGTTCTCGGAGGTGACCGTCCGGAATTTGACCTTGGCCGGATCGCCGAAGATCGCGCGGGCGATCTCGCGGACGAAGTCGATGTCGTAGCCGGCGAGCTCACCCGTTTTCGGTTCGCGGAAACCGAGCAGGTTCAGGTTCTGGTCGACGCCCGCGGTCAGGTACCCCCGCCGGAGAATCCTTTCCATGGTGCTCCCGGACGGCATCCGCCCCGGCGCGGGCAACGCCTCCCGGGGACGCAGGCTGCTCGCCCGCGGGTCGCACGTCGACGGCGTGACCTGCGGGAGTGCCGCGGGAGCCCGCATCCCCGGTGGGAGCACTTCCGGGACGAACGCGGCGACCCGCCGTGGCGCCGGGGCCGAGGGCACGCAGGCGGCGACGGCCAGGACCGTCAGGATCGCGCACCCCGTCCGTTTCGCGCGCACGCAAACGATCCCCATCGGCCATCACCTCGCCCCTGCCCAGACGAAGATAAAACCAGGTGGGAGCCCTCCCGCGCCAGCGTGCGCGCGGGACGGAACCCGTTCGCCCTATCGCCGTGCCGGAATTCCCGGATACCGCCGGACGGCGTGGGAAACTTTCCGGACCGACGACCGTCCACAGTGGACGCGCGAACGTCCGGCCACGGTTCGTTTTCCGGCTGCTCCCCGGCCCTGACCGGGGGCGACGTCGTTTCGTTCGCTGTGCTGTGCGGCCGGTCGCGCGCGGGCAGAATCGCAGTCCGGGTAGGCCGGCCCGGACCCCGCCGGCCGACTGCCCCCGGCCGAACGGGCTCCGAGCGGTCACTGCCGACGCCCGGGGCCCGTTTCGGGTCATCGGGGCGCCCGTGCCGCCGGACGGGTCAGGCGCCGGTCTTGCCGGCGCGGCCCAGGTACGGGAACAGCGGGCCGTACTTCCTGTGTGGTGGAGCATCGGCCGTTTCCGTGGACTGTCCGCTGTGGACGGTGGCCGGTTCGCCCGGCGCCGCGCCGGACCGAAGGCGAAGCCGTATTCGCTCGCTTCGCCCGGTCCAGCCGAGGAGGGGTGCGGCGCGGGCACCGGCGGCCGACGAATCCTCTTTGCTGCTTCTGGCGGGCCCGGGACTACCGCTCCCGGCGGAACCGGATGAGCCAGTCTCCGCACGTGTCTTCTTCTCATTGGCAGAGCCAGGAAACACAGGGGTGCCGCCCGTGACTTCCGGCCGGGCGGCCGGGTTTTGGTGTCACTCGACCGGGTAACCACGGTCATGGCCGAGAGCGACCGCAAACCAGCCAGAAACACGAACGGCACGCGAAGGAAGCGACCTTCGCCCGCCGAACTGACGCGGGAGGCCCGCGTCCGGTTCGAGGAACTCACCGGGAGGTCCGTCGAGTCGGTGTCGTCGTTCGGCAGGGACGGCGACGGATGGCAGGTGCGTGTCGAGGTCGTCGAGCTGGAAAGAATCCCGGACACCACCAGCGTGCTGGCGACCTATCGGATCCGGTTGGAACCGGACGGGGAGATCGCCGGCTACGAACGCGTGGCCCGGTATGCCCGCGGCCGGTTGGACACCTAGGAGAGGAACGGGTCCCCATGACGGTAGCGACAACCCAGTCTTCCGCCCGGCAGCAGGGTGGCGGGGGAGCCGGGTCAGGAAACCTGTACGACATCCTCGATCTCATCCTGGACAAGGGTTTGGTGATCGACGTCTTCGTCAGGGTCTCGCTGGTCGGCATCGAACTGCTCACCATCGACGCGCGGATCGTGGTCGCCAGCGTGGACACCTACCTGCGGTTCGCCGAGGCCTGCAACCGGCTGGACCTGCAGCAGTCCTCCAGCGCGAAGGGACTTCCCGACCTGGTCGGCGACATGACCGAGAAGGGCGCCAAGGGCAAGTCGAAGGGCGCGCTGACCGGCGCGGCGGAGACGTTCGCGGAGCAGTTCAAGAAGTCCAGTGGCGGCGACGAGCAGGAGAAGGAACCGGCACAACGGCCGAAGACCCGGAGCACCAGGCGCGGCGGCGGGAGTTCGGAATGAGCACCTACGTCTACGGAATCGTCCTCGACTCCCACCCGGCTCGCGTGGAGGAACTGCGAGGGGTCGGCGAGACACCCGGCGCGGTGCGGACCGTCGACGCGGACGGTCTCAAGGCCGTGGTCGGCGAGGCACCCCCGGACCTGCGGGCGAAACGGCGGGACCTCAAGGCGCACCAGGATGTGCTGGAGGCGCTGATCGAGCAGGGGCCGGTGCTGCCGATGCGGTTCGGGCTGGTCGCCGACGACGAGCGGACGGTCGCCGGCGCGGTGGCCGCCCGCCGGGACGACTACCGCGCCACCCTGTCCGAACTGGACGGCAGGCTGGAGATGAACGTCAAGGTCGCGCACCAGCGGGACGCGGTGCTCGGCGCGTTGCTGCGGCAGCACGAGCAACTCGCCGACCTGAACGAGCGGCTGCGCGGGCGTGGCGGCGGGACGAGGGACGAACAGATCCACTTCGGCGAGCTGGTGAGCGAGGCACTGGCCGAACGGCAGCGCCGCGACGCCGAAGCACTCAGCGCGATCCTCGGCGAGCACGCGGTGCGCGAAAGCGCGGGACCGCCGGTCGACGGCTGCTTCTTCAACAGCTCGTTCCTGGTCGAGCGGGACGAGCTCGACGAGTTCACCTCGGTCGTCGACCACCTCAGGCGGACGCTCGACCCGGTGGCGGAGGTCCGGTTGCGGGGCCCGTTGCCGCCCTACAGCTTCGTGGGCGGGAAGTGAGACCGAAGTGGGCCTGCTCCGGGAGATCGCGTTGCTGCCGCTCGCGCCGCTGCGGGTGGCGACCTGGAGCGTCGGTGTGGTCGCGGACGCGGCGATCGACGAGCGCCGCGCGCGAATCCGGCACGAGCTGGCCGAAGCGGAGCACGCGTTGCTCGCGGAGGAGATCACCGAAGAGGAATTCGACCGCAGGGAGGACGAACTCCTCGACGAACTCGAAGAACTCGATGGGGGAATCGACCGATAGCACGGCAGGAACCGGAAGGAGAACCGGATGTCTCCCGGAATGAAGGTGGCCGCCGCGGTCATCGGCGGGTATTTCCTTGGCAGAAGGAAAAAGGCCAAGCTGGCGATCGCCATGGGGATGGGGCTCGCCGGGAAGAAGCTGAACCTGAGCCCGCGGAAGCTGCTCGCGGACGTGACCAAGGAACTCGGTTCGTCCGAGCAGTTCGGTGAGCTGAAGGGCCAGGTCCGCGATCAGGTGCTGGACGCGGGCAAGAAGATGGCGGTCACCATGGTGGCCACGCAGGCGGGCCGGGTGGCCGGATCGCTGCGGCAGCGCACCGACCGGCTGAACGAACTCCAGTCCGGCCTCGGCCTCGGCGACGAGGAGGACACCGAGGAGGAAACCTCGGAATCCGGGGACACGGACACCGGGAAGTCCCGCGCCGGCCGGTCGCGGTCCGGTACCGCGAAGACGGCCAAGACGGCCACCTCGGCTGCCAAGCGGACGGCGGGGAGTACCGCTTCCCGCGCCACCACGGCCAAACGCGGGGGCACGGCGAAGGCCGGTAGCGCCGCGAAGAGCGCGTCCTCCGCACGCGGGAGCGCCGGGGCGAAGAACGCCGGAACCCGGAAGAGCAGCGGCGGCTCGCAGACGAAGCGGAGGTGACCCGTGGCAGGCGACGAAGGCCAGGACGGCCCCATCACGAAGCTGCGCGAGTACGCGGCGAAGAACCCGGCGACCGAGGAACTGCTGCACGCGGGGGAGGACTTCCTGCAGGCGAAGATCCAGCAGCTGATGGCCGGCGCCGGCCGGAAGCTCGGCGACGTGACCAACCGGCTTACCGACGCCGCGGCGAACGGTGACGGCATCGGCACCGCGCTCGGTTTCGGCGGCAAGCTGGCCGAAGGGAAATCGATGACGAGGGCCGGTATCGAGACCGCCGGAAAATCCATAAAGGACAAAATCGCCGGACTCTTCAAGAAGGGCAAGGGAAAGAGCGGATCCGGCGGCAAGGTGATCAACATCGTCGAGGACATCGACGTGGGGGTCCCGGTCCGCGAAGCGTACGACCAGTGGACCGAGTACCAGAAGTTCAGCACCTTCGCCAAGGGCGTCAAGAGCGCCGAGCACGCGGACGACGTGACGAGCAACTGGAAGTTCAAGATCTTCTGGTCCAACCGCTCGATGAAGGCGACCACCACCGAGCAGATTCCCGACCAGCGCATCGTCTGGACCACCGACGGGGCCAAGGGCACCATCAAGGGCGTCGTGACCTTCCATCCGCTCGGCGAGAACCTGACCAGGATCCTGCTGCTGATCGAGTACTACCCGGCCGGGCTGTTCGAGAAGACCGCGAACATCTGGCGCGCGCAGGGCAGGCGGGCCAGGCTCGACCTCAAGCACTACCGCCGGTTCATCACCATGGCGGGGCAGGCGTCCGGCGAGGGCTGGCGCGGCGAGATCCGCGACGGTGAGGTCGTCCGCACGCACGACGAGGCGATGGAAGCCGAGCAGGAGGAGTCCGGCGGGGAAGAGCCCGGGGAGTACGACGAGGACTACGCCGAAGACGAGGCCCCGGACGGCGAGGAAACCGAAGAAGACGAGGAAGAACCCGCCGAGGACGAAGAGGAACCTCCTGAGGACGAGGACGAGGACGAGCTCGACGAGGAGGACGAGCGGGAGCCCGCGGGTGCCCGCTGACCCCGGACCCGGGCCGCCGCCGGCACGTCAGGAAAGGCAGGCGTACTCATGACCGAACCGGTCCTCCCGGTGAACCGCACGACGGGGAGCCGTCCGCAGGCCCCCGGCGGCGGCTCCACCGGGGCCAACCTGGCCGACATCCTGGAACGCGTGCTGGACAAGGGCATCGTCATCGCGGGCGATATCCAGGTGAACCTGCTGGACATCGAACTGCTGACCATCAAACTGCGGTTGCTGGTGGCCTCGGTGGACAAGGCGAAGGAAATGGGGATCGACTGGTGGGAGCACGATCCCGCGCTGACCTCCACGCCCGCGAGCGCGAAGCTGGAGTCGGAGAACCGCGAGCTGCGGGAGAAGGTCGCGCGGCTGGAAGGGAGTGAGCGGGAATGAGTGCCGAGGCGCGGGTCTGCTACTGCTACGCGGTCACCAAACCACTCCCGCCGGACGCCCTCGCGGGCGTGCCCGGCCTCCGGGACTCCACAGTGGACACCGTGGAGTGCGACGGGCTGGCCGCGGTGGTCAGCGAACTGCCCGCCGCCGAGTTCGGCGAGCGGGCGTTGCGGGCGAACCTGGAGGATCTCGGCTGGCTGGAACGGGTCGCGCGCAGGCACAACGACGTGGTGGACGGCGTGGCGCGGCGGGCGGCCACGGTGCCGTTCCGGCTGGCCACGATCTACCGCGACCGGCACCGCGTCCACGAGGTGCTCCGGTCCGGCGCGGCGCGGATCGGCGCCGCGCTGGACCGGATCGAGGGCCGCTCCGAATGGGGCCTCAAGGTCTACGCGGAGTTCGCTGAGGAGGCCGAGCCGGTGCCTCCGTCCGGCCCGACGGAACCGCCGGGGCGTTCGTATCTGCGCAAACGGCTGGCCGAGCGGCGGTCGAGGGACCTCCGGTGGGCCCGCGTCGAGGAGACCGCGGCGAAGGTGGACGAGTCGCTGTGCGCGCTCGCGGTGGACCGGCGGGCACACCGGCCGCAGAGCAGGCGGCTGAGCGGGGACAGCGAGCAGAACGTGCTGAACGTCGCCTACCTCGTCGATGACGCCGACGTCGACTCGTTCCTGGCCAGAGCCGGGGAACTGCGCGCCGCGGCACGGGGCTGCCGGGTCGGGCTGACCGGCCCCTGGGCGCCGTACTCGTTCGCGCTGCCCGATCCCGGTGCGACCGGGAGCGCCGGGTCGTGACCGCCGAGACGGCCGGACTCGGGGACCTTCGTGACCCGGGGCAGGGCCGGGAGATCGCGCTGGTCGACCTCCTGGACCGGTTGCTGGCCGGGGGCGTCGTGCTGACCGGGGACGTGCTGCTGTCCATCGCGGGGGTGGACCTGGTGCACGTGTCGCTGCGCGCGGTGATCACTTCGGTCCGGGCGGACTGCCCGCTGCCGGATCCGTGGCCGGATGTGGTGCGGGGAAAGGAGAACACCGGATGAACGAGCCCTCCGACACCGAGCGGGTCACCACCGCGCTGACCCGGGCTTCGCGCACCCTCACCGAGCGGATCGACACCGACCGGGACAGTGTCGAGCGGGACCTGATGAAGCTGGTGCTGACCATCGTCGAGCTGGTGCGCCAGTTGATGGAGCGGCAGGCGCTGCGGCGGGTGGACCAGGGGGATCTCAGCGAGGAGCAGGAGGAACGGGTCGGCCTGACCCTGCTGCTGCTCGACGAACGGATGACCGAGCTGCGCGAACGCCACGGGCTCTCCGCCGCCGATCTCAATCTCGACCTCGGCCCGCTCGGGACGTTGCTGCCCACCGAGTAGAGATCACCCGTCCGGGCGGCGGGGTGGAGGTGTAGGCGCCCGGCGACCGGGTAACCGGGGTTCGAGGCCGGTACGCGACCGGAACGGTCGCGGTGATGGGAAAGGAGCTTCGATGAACGACAAGATGGAGAACAAGGGCGAGGAACTGAAGGGCAAGGCCAAGGAGGCGCTCGGCGACGCCACCGGCAACGAGCAGTGGCAGGGCGAGGGCAAGGCGGAGCAGGCCAAGGGCGCGGTCAAGCAGGCCGCCGAAAAGGCCAAGGACGCCATCAAGGGCCTGAAGGACTGACCGGGCGCGGCGTGCGGCCGTGGCCTGGTTCGGTTAGGTTCGGCGAGTGCGTTTCGCCCTGGTCCTCGGGTTGACGGCGGTAGCGGTCACGGCCGCGTCGGTGGCGGTACTCGTTTCGCCATGGTGGTGCTTCGCGGCCGTACCGCTGGCCGTGCTGGCCGCGATCGGCTGGTACGACCTGACGCAGCGGCGGCATTCGGTGCTGCGCAACTATCCGGTGCTCGGTCATTTCCGCTATCTGCTGGAAACGGTCCGGCCGGAGGTCCAGCAGTACTTCGTCGAGCGCAACACCGACGGCAGGCCGTTCGACCGCGACGTGCGCAGCATCGTCTACGAGCGGGCGAAGGGCACCGAGGACGAATCGCCCTTCGGCACCGAACGCGAGGTCTACGCCGACGGGTACGAGTCGTTCACGCATTCGATGGCCCCCGTCGAGCCCGCCCGGGAGCCGCCCCGGGTCCGGATCGGCGGGCCGGACTGCCGGCGGCCCTATGACATGGCGTTGCTCAACGTGTCCGCGATGAGCTTCGGATCGCTGTCCTCGCACGCCATCCTGGCGCTCAATGCCGGGGCGGCGAAGGGCGGTTTCGCCCACGACACCGGGGAAGGCGGGCTGTCCGAATACCACCTGCGGCCCGGCGGCGACCTGGTGTGGGAGATCGGCACCGGGTACTTCGGCTGCCGCACGCCGGACGGCGGTTTCGACGCCGCCGAATTCGCCGACAAGTCCGCTGTGGACAGTGTGCGCTGCGTGTCGCTGAAGCTGTCCCAGGGCGCGAAACCCGGCATCGGCGGGGTCCTGCCCGGCGGCAAGGTCAACGCGGAGATCGCCAGGGTACGGGAAGTCCCCCAGGGCGAGACCGTGGTTTCGCCGCCCTACCACCGGGTCTTCTCCACTCCGCGCGAGCTGGTGCTGTTCGTCGCCAGGATGCGCGAACTCGCGGGCGGGAAGCCGGCGGGCTTCAAGCTCTGCGTCGGCTCGCGGCGGCAGTTCCTGGCGCTGTGCAAGGCGATGCTCGCCGAAGAGATCACCCCGGACTTCATCCTCGTCGACGGCGCCGAGGGCGGTACCGGTGCCGCGCCGCTCGAGTTCTCCGACCACATCGGGACGCCGCTGACCGACGGGCTGATGACCGTCCACAACGCACTGGTGGGGGCCGGGCTGCGGGACCGGATCCGGATCGGCGCGGCGGGCAAGGTCGCCACCGGCGGCGACATCGTCAAGCGGCTGATCCAGGGCGCGGACTACACCAACGCCGCGCGCGCCATGATGTTCGCGGTCGGGTGCATCCAGTCGCAACGGTGTCACACCAACCACTGCCCGGTCGGTGTCGCGACGCAGGACGCCCGCCGGGCGCGGGCACTCGACGTCGAGGACAAGACGGAGCGGGTGTACCGGTTCCAGCGGGCGACCGTGCGGTCGGCCCAGCAGATCATGGCCTCGATGGGGGTGGCCGACCCCGCGCTGCTGCGCCCGCACCTGCTGCGCAAGCGGCTCGACGCGACGACCGTGCGGTCCTACGCCGAGGCGTACGAATGGCTGGAGCCCGGTGTGCTCACCGGGGACCCGCCCGTCACCTGGGCGGAGGACTGGCGCGGGGCGGACCCGGACACCTTCGGCTGATCCCGCCGTCGTGACCGGTGCCGCCCCGCCGTTCGCTCAGTCCACGAACCAGACCTTCTCGATCCGTTCCGGGCCCACCTGGTAGATCGCCACCGCGAAACGGGCCGTGTCGTCGTCGCGGAAACCCGACACGCGTTCGTGGTCGATCACCACGTTCCCGTGCACGGCGCGGCTCAGCAGTTCGGCGTGCAGCCCGGGGCTGTCCGCGAAGAGCCGTTCGTACCGGCCGCGGAAGGCCGGTCCCGACCGGTCCGCCAGCTCGTTCCCGGAGGGGAACCCGAAGACCGGCACGTCCTCGACGTAGTAGCCGAGGAACTCCTCCAGGTCCCTCCGGTTGTACGCGGCGAGCTGTCCGGCGACGATCTCCTCCGGCGACATGGCACCCTTCCTGTCCGTGGTCATCGGTCGTGGCCCGCGGCCACCGGCGGCGCGTCCGGGAGCCGTGCGATCGACGTCCGGGTCCCGCGCCCGCCGCCCCACAAGATAGCGGCGGCCAGCAGCGCGAGGCCCCCGGCCAGCCGGGCCAGCCCGAGCAGGAGGTTCCCCGTCGGCGACTGCACCGCGAACCCGACGAGCTGCTCGCCGACCCCGAACACCACGCCCAGGTAGAACAGCATGCTCGCGCGCACCTGGCCGATCGCCGCGCCCGGTGCGCGTTCGAGGATCCGCGCGTTCGTGTAGTGCAGCCAGAAGGCGTTGACGAAGGTCAGCGCCAGGTAGATCGCCACGTGCGTCGCGACCGCGTCGAGACCGGTGATCGCGCCGAGCACCCCGGCGGCCGCCAGCGCCGCCGCGAACACCACGCCCCACTGCCGGGCGCCGGGGCCGGTCCGCACCAGCGGCGCGGTCACCCAGAACGCGAGGCCGTAGAAGAACCACGACGCGGCGAAACCGATCGCGGCGGGCACGCCCGGGAGCCGTTCGGCGATGGCGTAGCCGTACACCATCATCCCGGACAGGCTGACCAGGAAGCACAGCTGTACCCAGGACCACGGCCGCAGCTCCGGGAGCCAGTACCCGCGCAGCGCGGTCACCACGTGCCTGCCGACCGCGCGCCAGCCGAAGGCCAGTGACCCGGACGAGGACTCCAGCCGGGGACCGCGGGCCAGCAGGAACACCAGCACGGCCGCCGCGGTGACCACGTCGACGGTCAGCGCCACGGTGATCGACCGCGTCGTCCACACCGGGATGAGCACGCAGACGACCGACGCGAAGACCATCGCGCCCTGCGGCGAGGTGACCATGTGGAACACCGCGCCGCGCGAGCTGGAGCCGGACAGGTCCGCCAGCAGCCGGTAGGCCAGCACGGTGCTCGCGCCCACGACGGCGAACCGGACCGCGGTCCAGACCAGGACGAACGCGGGGTCGAGGTCCGGGGAGAAGCCCAGCAGGACCAGGAAGACCACCGCGAGCGCCAGCTGGGCCCCCTCCAGCAGCGCGAACTTCCGGATCACCCGGCCCCGGTCCGCCCACACGCCGACGAGCAGCGAACCGGCGACCATCATGATCTGCCGTTCCATGCCGAGCATCCCGACCAGACCGCTGGAATGCGCGGTCTGGTCGAAGTACGGCACGAGCAGCAGCCACATGATCGTGGAGCCCAGCGAGGCCACCAGGATGCCGAGGAAGGCGGTGCGCATCCCTCAGCCCCTCGCCGCCGCGTCGCTGAGCAGCCGCAGCAGCTCGCGGACGGGGTTGCCCCGCAACAGGATCCCGACGCCGACGCCGATCCCGCACCGGGACCGCAGCAGGCTCACGATCCGCAGCGCCGTCAGGGAGTCCGGGCGGAACTCCAGCAACGCGCCCACCCCGCCGGGTTCGGCGCCGACGCGTTCGGCGTAGGCCTCCTCCAGCACGCGCCGGACCTCCTTCAGGTCCACCGGACGCCCGAGTACCGGCAGGGCCTGGGACAGCCCGGCGCGGTCGTAGCGGTCCGGTTCCCGGTCGCCGACTGGGGGCACCGAGGCGAGCAGCGCCTCGGTCGGGGTGTCGTGGCCGAGGCCCACCAGATCGAGCAGCAGGTTCCGGTAGACCGCGCCGAAGGTCTCCACCGTCCGCTGGTCGAGCACGTGCGCGGCGGCGTTGAGGGTGAGGTTCAGCCGGTTCGTGAACAGGTCGGTCCCGAAGGTCACCAGCAGCGCGAAGTCGGCGTGCTCGAACCACCGGATGTCCCCGACGATCCGTTCGCCGCGGTCGCCGAGCCGGTCCCGGTAGGCGGTGAAGTCGACGAAGTTGAACGCCGTCTCCACCAGCCGCCGCCCGCCGAGGGCCTCCTGGATGGAGGCGTAGGAGAACCGGCGGTGCGGCAGGCTCGCGTGGTCGGCGGCGGCCACCGCGGCGATCAGCGCGTCCCAGTCCGTGTCCGCCCGCGCCCGCAGTGGCCGGATGTTCAGGAACAGCCCCACCATGCGCTCGGCGTCGGGATGCTCCGGGCGGCCGTGCCCGAAGACGCCGGTGGTGACGTCCTCCTCCTGGCAGAGCAGGGAAAGCGCGCGGACGTGCGCGGCGAGACACAGCTGCCGGACGGTGACCCCGCGCCGCGCGGCGGCGGTGGCCAGCCCGGTGCGCACCGGCTCGTCGAAGGTCAGGACCGTCTCCGACCACCGGCGTTCCGGATCCACCTCGGGCACCCGCGGCAGTTTCGTGACCGGGGCGTCCCGCAGCTCCCGCTGCCAGAACCGCCGGGACTCCTCGTCCCGCTGCGCCGCGAGTTCGAGCCGCACGTAGTCCGGATAGGACAGTGGGCTCGGCGCGGCGGGGGCGAGCGGTTCACCGCGCAGGACGCGGTGGTAGTCGTCGAGCAGCCCGGCCATCAGCCGCGAGAAGCTCCAGCCGTCGAGGATCGCGTGGTGGAAGCTCAGCGACAGGTTGAAGCGCTCCGGACCCCGCCGGTGCACGAAGAAGCGCATCAGCGGCGCGGTGTGCCACTGGAACCCGGTCGTCTTCTCCGCCTCGAACCATTCGCTCAGCAGGACTTCCTGATGCGCTTCGTCCACATGGGACAGATCGTGGACGAGCAGGTTGACCGGGGCCTGCTCGTGCACGAGCTGGAGCGGCCGGGAGTAGCCGCCCAGCGCGACGGACGTGCGGAGCGCGTCGTTCCCGCGCACGAGCCCGGACAGCAGCGTGCTCAGCGCGCCGTGGTCGTAGGGGAGGTCGATCCGGTAGCTGATCAGGTCGTGGAAGGTGCCCTGCCGGTGGTCGAGCTCGGTGTGGAAGATCATGCCCAGCTGGAGCTGGGTGGCCGGGTAGGCGTCGGTGACGCCGGCCGGGATCCGGGCGCGGTCGGCGTCGGTGAGTAGCGCGAACGGGGCGACGGCCTCGTCCGCAGGTGCTTCGCCCGCCGTGCCGCCTTCGGCCAGCCGGTCGTCGGCGTCGAACAGCGCCCGGATGGTCTGCCGTCCGAACAGCTCGGCCAGGGTGACCTCGAAACCGTCGCGGCGCAACGCCCCGACGAGCCGGATGCCCTGGATCGAATCGCCGCCGAGGGAGTAGAAGGTGTCGTCGATGCCGGTCTCGGGCACGGCCAGCACTTCCCGCCACACCGCCGCCATCGCCGCTTCGGCCGCGGTGCGGGGTGGCGTCCTCGGCCGGTCGTCACCGCGGATCCCGGCCTCCGGGTCGGGCAGCGCCTTCCGGTCGATCTTGCCGTTGGTGGTCAGCGGCCACTGTTCGAGACCGACGAGCACGTGCGGCACCATGTAGCCGGGCAGCCGGGACCGGAGGTACTCGAGCAGTTCCCCGGCCGTGGCGGTGGTGCCCGGCTCGGTGACGAAGTACCCGGCCAGTGCCTTGTTCCCGGCGGCCCGGGTGAACGCGACGGCGAGCGCGGACCGCACGGCGGGGTGGGTGGTGAGCGCGGCGGAGATGTCGCCGGTCTCGATCCGGTAGCCCTGGACCTTGACCTGCGCGTCCGCGCGGCCGAGGTACTCGATGTCCCCGTCGGGCAGCCGGCGGCCCAGGTCCCCGGACCGGTAGGCACGTTCGACGCGCCCGCCGCCCAGGTCCAGCTCGACGAAGCGCCGCCGGGTCTCCTCGTGCCTGCCGAGGTAGCCGAGGGCCACGCCGCCGCCGGAGACGACCAGCTCGCCGACCGTGCCGACCGGGACCGGCCGCAGCCGGTCGTCGAGCAGGTACACCCCGAGGTCCGGGATGGGCTCGCCGATCAGGCTCGCCGGGCTCAGCGTGTCCGCGCGCCGGATCGGGCGGTAGGTGACGTGCACGGTGGTCTCGGTGATCCCGTACATGTTGACCAGCCGCGGCCGGTCGTCGCCGAAGTGCGCGAACCAGTCGGCCAGCTCGGTGAAGTCCAGCGCCTCACCGCCGAAGACGACGTGGCGCAGCGCGAGGTCACCCGGCCCGCCGCGGGCCATCAGCTCGCGTTTGACCGCGCGGAACGCCGACGGCGTCTGGTTGAGCACGGTGATCCGCTCCCGTGCCACGAGCTCGGCGAACTCCTCCGCCGAGCGGCTCACCCAGAAGGGCACCACCACGAGGCCACCGCCGTACAGCAGCGCTCCCCACATCTCCCAGACGGAGAAGTCGAAGGCGAACGAGTGGAACGACGTCCACCGGTCGTGCTCGTCGAAACCGAACCAGTCCTCGGTCGCGGCGAACAGCCGCAGCACGTTGCCGTGCGTCACCTGGACACCCTTGGGGCGCCCGGTCGAGCCCGAGGTGAAGATGACGTAGGCCGGGGAATCCGGGCCCGGCTCGGCGGACGGCGCGTCCTCGGTGCCGTCACCGGTGATCGCGGCGAGCGACTCCGGTGTGCCCGCGATCCCGGGCAGGTCCGGGAAGAGGCCGAGCACGTCCTCGGTGCCGATCAGCAGCCGCGCGCCGGAATCCTCGACGACCGCGGCGATCCGCTCGCGCGGGTACTCCGGGTCGACCGGCACGTACACCGCGCCCGCCTTGACGGTGGCCACGATGGACAGCACCATCTCCAGATCCCGCTCCAGCGCGAGCGCGACCAGGTCACCCGGCCGCACACCCTCGCGCACGAGGCGCGCGGCCAGCGCGTTGGCCCGCCGGTCGAGTTCCCGGTAGGTCAGGCGGCGGTCCCCGCAGGTCACCGCGACGCGCTCGCCGTGCCGGGCCGCCATCACCGCGAACCGGGCCGGGAGGCTTTCGCTCTCGCCCAGCCGGGGTGGCACCGCGCGGGCCACCGGGGGCAGCACGAGGTCGCGTTCGGCGGCCGAGAGCGGGTCGCCTGCCGACCACGCCCGCCCGCCGTCCCGCACGAGCGCGGTGACGCACTGCTGGTAGTAGCCGAGATAGCGGTCGATCTGCTCGGCGGTGTAGCGGTGCGGGTCGTAGCCGATCCGGTACTCCCACCCACCGGCGAAGGCGTTCGAGCCGACGTACACCACGAGCGGCACGTTCGTCTGCTCGAAGTACTCGACCGATTCGACGTGGGCTTCGTCCGCTCGGTGCTCCTGCTGGTGCACGTGGAAGTTGGTGAAGTTGAAGATCACGTCGGACACCGCGGCCGTCCCCGCCACCCGCTGGATCTCGGCCAGTGGGTACCAGCGCCGGGGCTGGAGCCGCTGTTCGAGCGCGAAGCAGCGTTCGGCGAGCGTGCGCCAGGTCTCGTCCGGGTCGATCTCCAGCCGGAAGGGCAGCGTGTTGAGGAACATCCCGAGCGCCTGCTCCGCGCCGCCGACCTCCGGGCGGCCGTTGCTCACCAGGCCGGTCAGCACGTCGCGCCGGTTGGTGACCAGGCCGAGCACGCGCAGGTGCACCGCGAGGAACACGCTCTTGAGCGGGACGCCCCACTCGCCGGCGCGCCCGCGCAGCAGTTCGGCCAGGCGCGGGTCCAGCAGCCTGCCCCTGACCTCGACCTCGCCCGGCCGGTCCTGGGGCGCGTCGCGGACCAGGCGCGGGATCTCCAGCGGGTCGGCGTCGGCCAGCAGCGATCGCCAGAACCCGGCCTGTTCCGGATCCGCGGCGGCGCGCCCTTCGAGCTCGGCGTAGAGCTTCTGCGCGTTTCGCGTGGCGTCGGTGACCGATTCCGGCGCGGGGGTGGCGCCGGGATCCGCCAGCAGCGCGGTGTAGTGCCGCACCCAGTCCTCGACCACCGAGGCGACGCTCCAGCCGTCCAGGATGGCGTGGTGGAAGGCGAAACCGAGCACGACGCCCGTCGCGCCGGTGACGAAGAACCGGACCCGGTAGGCGGGGGCGGCGCCGGGGTCGATCGGGGTGCGCTTCTCCCGCTCGGCCCAGTCCCCGACGACGGCGTGCGGGTCCTGCTCGCCGGTGCAGTCGACGACCTCGACCGGCAGCGGCGGCGCGCTTTCCACCACCATCCGCGGTTCGGGCCAGTTCTCGGTGTCGAACCGGGCCCGCAGGGCGGGGTGGCGCTGGGCGAGCAGCTCCCACGCCCGGACCAGCGCGCGTTCGTCGACGCGCGGAACGGCCACGCGGTAGCGGAAGATGTCGTGGTAGACCGGGATCTCCGGGTTCAGTCCACTGTGGAACATCATGCCGGTCTGCAACTGCGAGGCAGGCCAGGAGTCCTCGACGGCGCGGTCGCTCCCGGTCGCGGTCGTCACCTCGGCCGGCACGTCCACGGCGCGGGCGGCCGAAGCCAGCTCGGCCAGCCGGTGGTGCGCGAACAGGTCCCCGACGGTCAGCTCGTACCCGGCCTCCCGCATCGCGGTGATCAGCCGGATGCCGAGGATGGAATCACCGCCCAGCGCGAAGAAACTGCTGTCCCTGGCGATCTTCCCGACCTTCAGGATCTCCTGCCAGCACCGCGCGAGCAGTTCCTCGACCGGCCCGTTCGGCGGTTCGGCCGACGCCCCTTCGGCGGTGTCGCGCATCTTCGGCGCGGGCAGCGCCTTGCGGTCGAGTTTCCCGTTGGGAGTCAACGGAAGACGCGACACCCGCAGGAAGTCCACCGGCACCATGTAGTCCGGCAGCCGCTCGCCGAGCCGGGCGCCCAGCGCGGCCGGGTCCAGGTCCCGTTCCGCGCGGTAGTAGCCGACGAGCACGGTCGCGCCGCTGGGCGCGGTCACCGGCTTCACCGCGGCCTCGGTGCACCCGGCGGCCTCGCGCAGGCACGCCTCGATCTCGCCCAGTTCGATCCGCAGCCCGCGCAGCTTGATCTGGTCGTCGATGCGGCCCAGGTACTCGATCGCCCCGTCCGGGCGGAACCGGGCGAGGTCGCCGGTCCGGTACAGCCGCGCGTCCTCGTCGGCGGAGAACGGGTCGGTGACGAACCGCTCGGCGGTCAGCTCCGCGCGGCCGTGGTACCCGCGCGCCAGGCAGATCCCGCCGATGTGCAGCTCACCGGCCAGGCCCACCGGCTGTGGGTTCCCGGCCGGGTCCAGCACGAACAGCCGGACGTTGGCGATCGGCCGCCCGATCGGGACGGCGCCGTGCGCGTCCGCGGGCGTGCACGGCCAGTGCGAGACGTCGATGGCCGCTTCGGTGGGGCCGTAGAGGTTGTGCAGCTCGGATTCCAGCTGCCGGTGGAACGCGCCGACCGTCTGCGAGGAAAGCGCTTCACCGCTGCTGAACACCAGGCGCAGGGCCGGGAGCGCGCCGACGTCGGCCTGCAGGAACAGATCGAGCATCGACGGGACGAAGTGGGCCACCGTCACGTCGCTCTTGCGCATGGCCTCGGCGAGCGCGACCGGGTCGCGGTGGATTCCCGGCTCGGCGACCACGATGCCCGCGCCGACCATCAGTGGCCAGAAGAACTCCCACACCGAGACGTCGAAGCTGAACGGCGTCTTCTGGATCACCCGGTCGGCGCCGGTGAGCGGGAACGCCTCCTGCATCCAGTACAGGCGGTTGAACAGCGCCCGGTGCTCCAGCAGCACGCCCTTGGGCCGTCCGGTGGACCCGGAGGTGTAGATCATGTAGGCCAGTGAATCCGCGGCCACCGGCAGGCCGAGCGGGGTACCGGGCAGCGTCGACTCGGCGAGCACCCTCGGCACGTCGAGGACCACGGCCTCGCCCGCGTCGAGCCCGGCGGCGAGGTGCTCCTGGGTGAGCACGACCGGCATACCGGCGTCGGCGATCATGTAGGCGACGCGCTCGGCGGGGTAGTCCGGATCCATCGGCACGTAGGCGGCCTGTGCCTTGTGGATCGCGAGCAGCGAGACGACGAGTTCGGTCGAGCGGTACAGGTGCACGCCGACCAGGTCCTGCGCGCCGACCCCGGCCTCGCGCAGGTGCCGGGCCAGCCGGTTGGCCAGCGCGTCGAGCTCGGCGTAGGTCAGGGTCTCGTCGCGGAAGCGCACCGCCACCGCGTCCGGGGTCCGCCGTGCCTGCTCCTCGATCAGCTCCGGCACTGTCCACTTCGGATAGTCGCGTTCGGTGGCGTTCCAGGCGTCGAGTTCGGCGCGCTCCGGCGCGGTCATCAGCGGGAGTTCCCGGACCGGGCGGTCCGGGTCCCGCGGCAGCGTCGCGCACAGCTGCCGGAAGTGGCCGATCAGCCGGGTGATCGTCGCCTCGTGGAACAGCTCGGTGTCGTACTCGAGTTCGAAGGTGAACCCGTGGTCGCCGGGCTCCACGGTCAGCTGCAGGTCCACCCGCGCCCCGGAGACCGCGAACGGCACCGGTGCCGCGGTCAGCCCGGCGCCGAAGTCGGGGGAGCCGATCGGTTCCCGGGAGACGAACAGCGCCTTGAGCCAGTCGTCGCGCCTGCGGTGTTCGTGGCCCTCCTGGTGTTCCGGGAGGCCCTCGATGATGTGGCTGAAGTCGAGCAGCTGGTGCTCCAGCCCGCCCGCGACGGTGGCGCGGGTGCGGGCGAGCAGTTCGGTGCCACTCGGCCCGTCCCGCAGGTCGACGTGCAGGGGAACGGTGTTGGCGAAGAACCCGATGGTGTCCTCGTCCGCCCGCCGCGTCCGCCGGGCGAACGGGGCGCCGACCACGACGCCCTCCTGACCGCTGTAGCGGGCCAGCACCGCGCCCCACACCGAAAGCAGGGCGACGAAACGCTGTTCGCTCGCGAGGGCGAACAGCGGCCGGAGTTCGTCCCCGGTCATCCGGAAGAACTCGGTGCGGCCGCGAAACGCCCGGACCGGTGGTTCCGCGGCGTCGTAGGGGAGCGGGCACTCCGTCGGCGCCTCCGCCAGCCGCGCGCGCCAGTACTCCGCCTCTACCCCGCCCCGCGCGGACTCGGCGAACGCGCGGTCGGTCGCGGCGAACTCACGGAGGGAGCCGCCCTCGGGTGGCTCCCCGGCGGGCACGCCGTGCTCGGCGAAGGACCGGTACTGCGCCGCGAGATCGTGCAGGAGCACCACCTGCGAGCGGCCGTCGGAGACGATGTGGTGGCAGGCCACCATGAGCCGCCATCCGGTCCCGGAGATCCGGGCCAGCCCGATCCGCAGCAGCGGTGGCCGCGCGAGGTCGAACGGTTCGTCGGCGAGGGCGCGCAGCCGCCGGTCGGCCTCGTCCGCGCGGTCCGTTTCGGGGAGGGCGCGCAGGTCCATCCGGTGCAGCGGCACGGCGGTCTCCGGGCGGACCTGCCGGACCAGCCCGGCCGAGGTCATCAGGAAACCCGTCCGCAGCGCCTCATGACGTCGCAGGACCTCCGCTGCCGCGCGCTCCAGCGCGGTCTCGTCCAGGGGCCCGTCGATCCGCAGCGCGCTCACCACCTTGTACGGGGCGCGGCCCCCGGAGAGCCGTTCGACGAAATGCAGGCGCTCTTCCGCATGTGACGCGGGCGCCTCGATCAGCCGCCCGTTGTCCGGGCGCGACGACGTGCTCTTCAATTTCTGGATCTCCCGTTGTTCGGAAACCGTGTCCGGGTGCGGCGAAAGAAACGAGTGTGAATTCAGGCGCGCGGAATGGGGGTGGCGTAAATCACGTCGAGAGCGCGCGTGCGACATGGTGAACGATGGGTGAAACGGGTGTCATGCGCCGGTGAACGACCCCGCGTGCCGGGAAATCGGCCGCTGTGGGCGCCGGAAGCCACCACTCGTTACCTCCCCCGTACTGTTGAGCCCTCTTACGTCTACACGGTTCGTGGAAGTGCTTTCAACCAATGGAACAACGCGTCACTCGGATGGAGTCCTGGGGCGGCGTGCCGTCCCGGTGCCGGGGAGAAGAGCGGAGAAATTCCGCGCGAAAAAGAGGCAAGAGATCTTGCCCTGGTGACTCTTGTCAGGATGTGTCGCCGGGGAAGAAATGTCGGTTCTCGGCCAGAAATATACGGTTGAGCGTTTCTCGCGGGATGAGAATCCGGGTCGCGGCGGTGCCGGTTCTGGTAGGGGCCGCCGACGCGCCGGGTGGGAGCCGCCCCGGAAGCGCCGAGAGAAGGTCCACAGTGGACAGAAGGTTCCGGCGAGGCTACGCCACGGTCCGGCGCCGGTGCCCGCTCAGCGCGCGCACGCGCTGCCGGGCGAGCAGGTACAGCGCCGCGGCGAGCAGCAGGAAGACGCCGGTCTCGACGAGCCGGAAGGTGAGGAGCCGGTCCGCGGGCTGGTAGTCCAGGTAACTGCGCGTCCAGCCGTGTTCGGCGAGGCAGGCGGTGAGGCGTCCCGAGCCGCCGAACAGGCAGTCATGGATCGGCTGGGGCAGCTCGTCGCCGCCCAGCGGGGCGAGCTCTCCCGTGGTGTTCATCCAGCCGCCCCGGCCGACGACGAGGACCTCGTGCAGGCTGTCGGCGCCGATCATCGGCGACGGGTCGTCCTGCGGCCTGACGTTGCGGACCGGCGGAAGGTAGTGCGGCCGGGCCAGCACGGCGATCACCAGCCGTACCGCGACGAAACCGGCCAGCGCCGCACCCATCGCCGCCAGGGTCCGGCGGGTCAGCACGCTCGTCGCGACGCCGAGCGCGAGCCCGAACAGCGCGTAGGCCACCTGCAGCGGCGGCCAGAGTTCGAAGGCCACCGAGGCGAACGGGGGATAGCCGAAGGGATCCTGGCCGTGGAGCCGGTGTGTCAGCGTCATGGTGACGGCGCCGAGCAGCGCGGCGAGCACGGCGAGCACCAGGCCGAACACGAGCACCTTCACGGCCAGCCAGCGCCCGGCGGGCACGTCCTGGCTCCAGGCCCACAGCTGGGTGCGCTGCTCGAACTCGCGCGCGACCAGCGGGGCACCCCAGAACGTCGCGGCGAACCCGGCGAATCCGGTGACGGCGTACAGCAGACCGTCCGTCACGGTCCGCAGGAACCGCAGCTGCGCCTCGGAGACGGGGCCGGGGCCCGCCTCGGCGCAGAGCCACAGGGCGGTACCGGAGACCGCGAGGACCGCGGCCGTGGTCAGCACGAGCAGCCACCGGTGCTGCCGCCAGGTCGCCCACAGCAGGCCCGCGCCGACGCCGCGGCCGACCGGCGAGGTCGCAGGTGTCATGCCCGCCCTCCGATTGATCTAGTCCTCTAGAACACTAGACGACTGTATCAATCGATGCGGGGACGCGCAGGTCCACCGGCCGGGCGGGCACCACCAGCGCGAGCAGCGCCAGCAGTTCGGTCAGCGCCATGCCCCGCTCGACCAGGCCGAGCGGGATCGTCGTCCACCAGTGCCCGCCGGTGGCGGCGGCGAGGGCGATCGCGCCGAGGATGATCCCGAACCAGCCGAGCGACGCGACGGCGAGCAGCCGCGCGAGCAGGCGGCGGCCCGCCGCGGCGGGAAAGGCGGCACGGGCCGCGAAGAGCACCGCGAGCGGCAGGCATACGAACGCCGCCACGCTGGCGAACCGGTGCACGGTGCCGCCCACGCTCGGGCCGACCGCCCAGTCGTTCTTGGGGAACACCACGACCACCAGGAGCCCGGCCGTCCACAGCGCACCGCACACGGCGGCGGCCACCGGGAGCGCGCCACGCAGGCGCAGCGCCGCGAACCCGGCCACCGAGCCGAGCGCGACCAGGCCGACGGCGAGGTCGAACACCGTCTTGGCGTCGGTGAGCGCGTACTCGCTGATGGTGCGCCGCGTCGCGCTGATCGCGTCGGTCGGCGGGAGGAACTGCAGCGCGAGGATCAGCACCGCGCCGGCGGTGACCGCCACCAGGCAGGCGAGCCAGGCCGCCGGGGACCGCCGGTCGGGGCGCGTGGTCGTCATACCCCGACCTTAACGAGCCGAAACTGAGAACTCGTCCACGTCGCGAACGACGCGTTGCGGACGCTGAACGTCCGGAAGGCGTCCTTCAGGACGTGCTTGCGCCCGTCTCGCCCTGGCGCTCATATCGCGAACGCTCCCTTGAGGGCGTTGAACGTCGCGAGAGTCGCTTTCGGGACCCCGCCTCTCCTACGGTGGTGCCCGCTCGTGCCGAGGGACGCCTTCGGTGCGTCCAGCGCAGCGAGGGACGCCCTTGGTGCATCCAACGCACCCAGGGCGTCCCTCGGGCGCCGCGCCGCGCCGCGCTGACGGAGTGTGCACAAATGACAGGTCTCGAACGGCGCTTTCGGGACGCCGCCAGGCGGACGAGCCGCACGTTTCCGGCAGGCGCGGCGGAGCGGCCCTGGCTACGCTCCGACCGTGCTCCGCAAGGTCTCCCGCCTGCTCTCCCGGCTCATCGAGGGCTCACTCATCATCCTGGGCCTCGTCGTCGCCTTCGCCGACAACATGCCGCTCTACCTCGGGCTGTGGGATCTGCTCGCCGTGGTCTACCTGGTGATCCGGATTCACCGCCTGGTCAGGGGCGAGCGGAAGGGGAGCGGCTGGCTCAAGGACCTGCCCGACCGCCGCAGCGCCCTGCTGTTCACGGTGCTCGCCAGCATCACCGGCGTCGGTGCCGGGCTGGCGATCGTGGTCGGTGGCGACACCGCGGAGGAGAGCATGGTGGCGAAGGTCTTCGCGGTGCCCGCGGTGCTGCTCGCCTGGGCGATCCTGCACTTCGGCTACGCGGAACGGTACGCGCGGGACTACTACGCCGCGCTGCCCGAGCGGATCCTGGACTTCCCGGGCACCGAACGCCCGGCCTATCCGGATTTCGTCTACTTCTCGTTCACGCTCGGCACGTCCTTCGCCGTTTCGGACGTCGAGACCCGTGCGACGGCGGTCCGGCGGCGCGTGCTCGCGCACACCGTGCTGGCGTTCCTCTACAACACCGCCACGCTCGGCATCGCCATCGGCGTCATTACCGGGAAGTAGCCCGGCCGGTCACCTGCGCGCGGACCGCCCGCAGTGCCTCGTGGTCCACAGTGGACGGTTCGGCGGACAGCCAGGCGCCGATCTCGTGCAGGAACGTCTCCGGCGTCATCGGCGGCGCGGGCAGGTCGTCGGGGTCCTCGGTGGTCAGCTCGCCGGACCGGCTCGGGTAGACGATCATCGCGCCGCGCAGGGTGAGTCCCGGTACCAGGTCCCGGTAGGCGGCGAGGCTTTCGGCGAGCCTGCTGCCGCCGCCGAGGAAGGTCCGCCCGTTGCGCAGCAGCCGCCCGTCCTCGGCGGTTTCGTAGTGGCCGGGCAGCCACGTCTTCGACTCGATCAGCACCAGCCGTTTCCCGCACAGCACGGCGTGGTCGACGTCGGCGAACACCGAACCGGGCCAGGACAAGCCGTGGAAGATCCGCGCGCCGGGCAGCCGGGTGAAGTAGCGGGCGAGCAGATCGGCGGTGAGCCGCTGGGCCAGTTCGTCCGCCTCCCCGCCGGGGGAGCCGAACACCAGCCGCCCGCCGAACTCCTCGGCGTAGGCCTCCCGTGCCCGGGACACCCGCAGGTACCCGCGCGCGAGGTGCTGCACGAGCACGGCGGTGCCCGCGGTCAGCAGCAGCCACACGACGAGCACCGGCGTGGAGAACTCCACCCCGGTCAGCAGGGGGAGCAGGACCAGCACCATCCCGCCCACCGCGAGGACCACCGGGGTGTGGCCGGGGCCGCGCCGCCTGCCGTGCCGGACGCGGGAGTCCTGGCCCGCGAAGTCCCACCAGTCCAGCTCCTCCGGGGCCAGATCTGGGGTCTCCGGCACGAAACCGGGCTCCTCGCCGAACCGTCGCCGGGGCCGAGGCCGCACGGGGACGCGGACGGTGTGTGCCACCGCGGCGCCCGCGTCGTACCCGGCGCGCAGGGCGGGGTCGCTCAGCGTGTCGTAGGCCTCCCGGAGCAGCCGGAACGTGCCGACCGTGCCGCCCGCGTCGGGGTGCATCGTCTTGGCCAGCCTGCGATAGGCGCTCTTGATCTCCGCGGACGACGCCGTCCTGCCCACGCCGAGCATGTCGTAGTAGTCGACCTCGGACACGTTCGGGTTCACCTCCGGGTGGCAGCCGCGAAAACCCTATGGGGTCACCGGAAGCGGCCGTCAACCGCCTCCTCGGCGCGCCGGGGTGAATTCCCCCGTGCCTGCTCAGGCCCTCCGCGCCCGGAAATGCTTACGCGCCACGCGCGGCACGGCGTTGCTCGCGCCGGTCGAAGACGACTTCGCGCGCGGTGTCCAGCGCGGTCGCGATCGCCCCGGCCAGCACGGCGTCCTCGCCGAGCTGCCCGGCGACGAGCTCCGGCGCGAACGGCGTCGTCGCGGCGAGCGCGCGGCGCAGCGGCCCGGCGAGCAGGTCGGCGTTGCCGCCGATCCCGCCGCCGAGCACGATCAGCCCGGGGTCGAGCACGGCGGTCACCGACGCGACGACGTAGGCCAGCTTGACCGCCTCCTGCTCGACCACCTCCAGCGCGGCCGGGTCCCCGGCGCGGGCGCGCGCGAAGACGTCCTTCGCGGTACGGACGGTGAGCCCGCGCGCCTGGGCCGCCGCGACGACGGCGTGCCCGGCCGCGGCGTCCTCCATCGGCCCCGGCCGCCGGGCCCTCGCGGGATGCCTGCCGTAGGGCAGGTCGGCGATCTCGCCCGCGGCGCCGCTCGCGCCGCGGAACAGCTTCCCGCCGATCAGCACGCCGAGGCCGATGCCGGTGCCGACGGTCAGGCACACCAGGACGTCCACGCCCAGCGCCGCGCCGAGCGCGTGCTCGCCGACCGCGGTGAGATTGGCGTCGTTCTCCACCACCAGGTCCGCGCCGAGCGGGCCGAGCGCGGCCCGGAGGTCGTGCAGCAGCCCCCTGCGTTCCCAGCCGGGCAGGTTCGGCGCGCGGTGCACGGTGCCGGTGCGCGGGTCGGGGATGCCCGGGGTGCCGACGACCGTGGACACGACGTCGGCGGGGGAGAGGCCGGCCTCGGCGACCGCGCGCGCCGCGCTCGCGCCGACGGACCGGACCAGCGCCCCCGCCGACCGGCACCGGTTGGGCTCGTCCAGCCGGGCCACGATGCTGCCCTCCAGATCGGCCACCGCGATCCGGATCGCGCGCCTGCCGATGTCGACGCCGACGACGTGCCCGGCGTCCGGCGTGGCCCGGTAGAGCACCGCCGCCCGGCCGGGGCCGGGGAGACTGTGCCCGGCCGCCCGCACCAGCCCGTGCCGCTCCAGGTCGAGCAGTGCCTGCCCGACCGTCGGTTTCGACAGCCCGGTGTCCCCGGCGAGCTGCGGCCTGGTCGCCGCGCCGCCCTTACGCAGTCTTTCCAGCACCAGGCGCTGGTTCAGCTCGCGCATCCCGGCCGGCGTCCCCGCCTGCGGCCCCTTGTCCGCCACCACGTCAGCCCTGCTCCCGTCTTCCGCGTCCGCAACTTTACGAAGTGAGCTCTTCCTCACCCGCACGATTTATGTTAAGAAACTTTACTAACTATCGGACGGAGGCATGTCGTGAGTTCACCCACCCGGCCGGGCGGTCCCGGGAAAGCCGTATCGCCGCCGCCTGCCGGCCTCGAGCGCAGGATCGGGCCGTTGCAGGCCACGGCCATCAACATGACACAGATGTGCGGGATCGGCCCGTTCGTCACGATTCCGCTGGTCGTGTCGGCGCTGGGTGGCCCGCAGGCGATGTTCGGCTGGATCATCGGCGCGATCATCGCGCTGGCCGACGGCCTGATCTGGGCGGAGCTCGGCGCGGCGATGCCCGGCGCCGGCGGGACCTACATCTACCTGCGCGAGGCGTTCCAGTACCGGACCGGCCGGATGATGCCGTTCCTGTTCGTGTGGAGCGCGGTGCTGTTCATCCCGCTGATCATGTCCTCGGGCATCATCGGCCTCGTCCAGTACCTCGGCTACCTGTTCCCGGCGGTGGTCGAGGGCAGCGGGGTGTCCCCGCTCGGCAAGATCGTCGGCATCGCGATCGTGCTCGTCATCGTCCTGGCGCTGTTCCGCAAGATCGGCCAGATCGGCAAGCTGACCACGGTCCTGTTCGTGGTCATGCTCTTCGCCGCGCTCGCCGTCATCGTGGCCGCGTTCTCGCACTTCGACGCCGGACAGGCGTTCGCGTTCACCCCGGGCGCGTTCAGCTTCCCCAGCGGCGCGTTCTGGGCCGGTCTCGCCTCCGGCCTGCTCACCGCGGTGTACGACTACCTCGGCTACAACACCGCCGCCTACCTCGGCGGTGAGGTCCGCGCCCCGGGCCGGACGCTGCCGCGCGCGATCGTGTTCTCGATCCTCGGCATCATGACCCTCTACTTCCTGCTCCAGGTCGGCGTGCTCGGCTCGATCCCGCTGGAGGAACTGAAGAGCGCGACGTCGGTGGCGTCCACCGTGCTGGAACAGGCGTGGGGCTCGGGTGTCGCGAAGACGCTGACGGTGCTCATCGTCGTCGCCGCCATCGGCTCGGTGTTCGCCGGTCTCCTCGGCGGCTCGCGCGTGCCCTACGAGGCGGCGCGCGACAAGGTGTTCCTGCGGGCCTTCGGGAAACTGCACCCCCGGCTGAACATGCCGACGCTCGGCGTGGTCACCATGGGCTTCCTGACGGCGGTCTTCTCGCTGTTCTCCCTGTCCGAGGTGATCAACGCGGCGCTCGCCTGCCTGATCCTGCTCCAGTCGCTCGCGCAGGTCGCCGCGATCGTCGTGCTGCGGCGCAGGCAGCCGGGGCTGAAACGGCCGTACCGCCAGTGGCTGTACCCGGTCCCCACGATCGTCGCGGCGATCGGCTGGGTCTACATCTTCGTCTTCTCCAACGACTCGTTCAGCAAGTACCTGGCCATCGGCTGGGTCGTGTTCGGCCTGCTGATCTTCCTGGTCTGGGCCAAGGCCGAGAAGACGTGGCCGTTCGGCCCCAAGGAAATCCGCGAAACGTTCGTCGAGGACGGCGTCACCGAGAACGAGGGGACACAGGCATGACAAGGACATGGAGGGCACGGGTCGCGGCCGGTGCCGCGCTGCTCCTGGTACCGGGGGTGCTGTCGGTGGCCGCCCCGGCCTCCGCGCAGACCACCGGCGCGGACACCGGGGCCGCCGACGAGGCCGTCGCGGCGGCGAAGCGGCAGGCGCCGGTCAAGATCGGCACCGGCGGCTGGCAGGTGCTCACCACCGCGAACGTCAAGGACGGCGGGGACAAGGTCTCCACGCCCGGCTACGCCACCAAGGACTGGCTGCCGGTCAGGACCGACGACGAGGGCGCGCCCGGCACCGAGATCAACGCCTTGGTACAGAACGGAAAGTGCCCGGAGGTGTTCTATTCGGACAACATGCGCAAGTGCTTCGGGTACGTCGACAAGCTCGGCCCCGTCACCACCGCGCCGTTCAAGGACCCCTGGTGGTACCGCACCGACTTCACTCCCGCGTTCAACCGGGGGCAGCACGCGAAGCTGACCATCCCGGGCATCGTCGGCGAGGGCGACGTCTGGGTCAACGGCACGCAGATCGCGGGCAAGGACCTCGTCAGCGGCGCGTTCGCCACGCACACCTTCGACGTCACGAAGCTGTTGAAGCCGGGCAAGAACACCTTGGCGGTCAAGGTGTATCCGAACGACCCGAAGACGATGTACACCGTCGACACGGTCGACTGGGGCCAGCTGCCGCCGGACAACAACACCGGCATCCAGTTCGCCCCGCGGTTGCAGGTCTCCGACGCGCTCACCGGCGACAACGCGCACGTCGTGCAGGCGAACGCCGCCGACATGAGCAGCTCGTCGCTGACGGTCAAGGTAGACGTCACCAACAACGCGCCCACCGCGCAGACCGGCGAGGTGGCCGCGACCGTCACCCCGCCCGGCGGCGGGGGCAGGCCGATCGTGGTCAAGCAGACGGTGAAGGTGCCCGCCGGCTCCAAGCAGACCGTCGCCTTCACGCCGGAGAAGTTCCGCGCGCTGAAGATCGACCGGCCGAAGCTGTGGTGGCCCTACTCGATGGGTGACCAGCCGCTGTACGGACTGTCCACTTCGGTCTCCCAGGACGGCGTCGTCTCGACGACCTCGCACGACACCTTCGGCATCCGCACCGTCAACTCGCGGCTGGTCGGCAGGTCGCCGCAGCTGCCGCAGGGCGCGCGTCAGTTCGGCATCAACGGCCGCGACTTCGTGTTCCGCGGCGGCGGGTACGCCCCGGATCTGTTCCTGCGCTACGACAGGGCCGACGTCGCGCACCAGATCGCGCTGATCAAGAGCCTCGGCCTCAACGGCATCCGGCTCGAAGGCCACGACATGCCGCAGGACTTCTACGACCAGGCCGACCGCGCGGGGCTGCTGATCATCGGCGGGTTCCTGTGCTGCGACGCGTGGCAGCCGGAGGACGCGGCGAAACTGACCGACCGCGACTACCGGATCATGCACGATTCGGCCTACGGGATCGGGCAGCGGGAACGGAACCACCCCAGCGTCTTCAACTATGGCTGGAGTGACAACGAACCGGTGCCGCGTCAGGAAAGCGAGACGCTGAAGGCGTTCAAGGCGGCGGACTTCGACGTCCCGCTGGTGGCGTCCGCGGAGTACAAGAGCACGCCGGCGCTGGGAGTTTCGGGTGAGAAGGAAGGGCCCTACGACTGGGTCCCGCCGACCTACTGGTACTCCCAGAACTACTCGAAGAAGGACGACAGCCGCACCAACGCCGGTGGCGCGTGGGGCTTCGCCAGCGAGCAGAGCGCCGGGCACACGGTGCCCACTTTGGACTCGTTGAAGCGGTTCCTCTCGCCGGAGGAACAGAACAAGCTGTGGACCGACCCGGCGTACAACCAGTACCACGCCAACTTCGAGTCCGGGCACGGCGGCTACGCTTTCGGCACTCTGTACACTTTGGACAAGTCGATCAGCGAGCGCTACGGCAAGTGGGACTCGCTGGAGTCGTACGTGAAGCTCGCGCAGCTGGCGAACTACGAGAACACCCGCTCGCAGTTCGAATCGTTCCTGCACCACTCGACGGACAAGAAGAACCCGGCGACCGGTGTCGTGTACTGGCAGCTGAACAAGGGCTGGCCGACGCTGCTGTGGTCGCTGTACAACAACGACGGGGACCAGGCCGGTTCGTTCTACGGCGCCAAGAAGGCGAACAAGCCGCTGCACGCGCTGTACGGCTACGACACCGGCACGGTGACCGTGGACAACCTGGGCGCGGGCCACCAGGGCGGCGTTTCGGTACGGGCCAAGGTGTACGACACCGCGGGCAAGGTGCTCGACGAGCAGACCGCGGACGGGATCTCGCTGGGCAGCCAGGCCGTGAAGACCGGCGTCCTCAAGCCGAAGGTCCCCGCCGAGACCAAGGCTCCCGCGAAGGCGCAGACGTACTTCGTCGAGCTGCAGGTCACCCAGGGCGGCAAGGTCGTCGACCGGAACGTCTACTGGATGTCCACCCAGAAGGACGTGGTGGACTGGGCCAAGACCCTGGAGGGCCCGGACGGCGCGCAGCCGCAGGCGACGATGAGCCAGTACGCCGACCTGCAGGCGCTGCGGGATCTGCCGAAGTCGACGGTGAGCGCGAAGGCGTCGACCAGGTCCGCGCCGGGGCCGAACGGTGACGACACCGTCACCACGGTCACCGTCACCAACACCTCGAAGACTCCGGCGGTCGGGTTCTTCCTGCGGGCCGACGTGCGGCGCGGGACCGCCGACGGGCGCGAGGCCTCCGGGGACAACCAGCTGGCGCGGGCGACCTGGGACGACAACGACATCACGTTATGGCCGGGCCAGTCGCAGACGCTGACCGTGACCTACAAGGCGGCCGACCTCAGGGGCGCGGTGCCGGTGGTCAGCGTCGACGGGTTCAACACGGGCCGGATCGTGGTCGGCGCGGCCGGCCACGGCCACCACGACGGGCAGGGCGCGGCGCTGGCGCCGCAGATCGAGGGGACCAGGGAGTGACGGAAGCGGACTGGATTCTCGGCATCGACTTCGGCGGCACGAAGGTGGCGCTGGGGCTCGCCGACCGCGACGGGACCCTGCTGGCCACGCGCCGGCTGGACACCGACGCGCAGGCGGGGGCCGATCAGGTGGTGACGCGCGCGCTCGCCGGGGCCAGGAGCCTGCTGGCCGAACACGACGCGACGGACCGGATCACCGCGATCGGTGTCGTCAGCCCGGGAATCGTGCTGCCGGAGAAGATCCTGCTCGCGCCGAACGTGCCGGGCTGGGAGCGGCTGCACCTGCGTGCGCTGGTGGCCGCCGAGTTCACCGGGGTGCCGATCGCGGTCGGCACGGACGCGAAGGCGGCGGCGCTGGCGGAGTGGAAGTGGGGTGCGCTGGCCGGGGCCGACCCGGCCGTGTTCCTCTCGCTGGGGACCGGGATCGCCGCGGCGGTCCTGGTCGGTGGCCGGTTGCTGACCGGCGCCAACGGGGCTGCCGGCGAGATCGGGTACAACCTGCTCTCGCCGCAGGACACCGAGGGGTTCGCCAGCGGAGCGGCGCCGCTGGAGGAAGCCGTCGGTGGGCGGGGGCTGGGCGGCCGGGCGAGCGATCTGCTCGGCCGCCCGGTCACCGCGGGTGAGCTGTTCGGGCTGGCCAGGGAGCACACGGCGGCCAAGGAACTGGTCACGGCGGCGCTGGACGAGCTGTCCATGCACGTCGCGAACCTGGCCATCGCGCTCGATCCGGAGCGGATCGCGGTCGGCGGCGGCCTGGTCCGCTCGGCGGACCTGCTGCTGCCCGCGCTGCGGGACCGCCTCGCGCACGCCGTGCCGTTCCCGCCGGAACTGGTGGCCGCCCGGTTCGACCAGGACGCGGCGCTGCTGGGCGCCGTCGCCCTCGCGCTGGGCGGGTCCGGGCAGGGCGGCTGAGACACCCCGGGTGGTGTGCCGGTGCCCCGACCCGGCACGCCACCCGGGAACCACCGCCGAAGGGTGGCGTGCGGAAAACGCATGTCACCCTTTCGTTTTGCCGCCGGTATGGGGGTGCCGGAGCTGCCGGGGGACGACGTCAAGGACTTCTTCGGCCCCGAGCCGGGCCGGTTGCCCGATCTGTGGGGGACCGGCACGATCAGGCCCGCTGGCAGCGGTCACGGTGAGGTCAGTCCGCGGCCGGGATCGGTGTCAGCACCGCCTCGTCGAGACGAGGAGGGCAGGGGCCGTAGGCGTTGTCCCTGGCGTTGCGGGTACGCACCGCCGGGATCGCGAAGAACCAACGCAGGAACGAGGGAGGCGCCGCACCACGTCCGCGGGCCCTGGCCTCGGCGGATCGGCGTTCGATCCGGACCTGCTGGTCCTGCACCTTCGTGATCGACGGCAGGCGGTCGTGCTGGATCGCGGCGAGGTCTTCCGGCCCCGGCGTCCCGCGGCGGAACGCCGGGACGAGGTGGTTGGCCGCCGTGACGGCGTCTTGGACGGCCATGAGGATGCCGTTGCCGCCGACGGGGGAGATGACGTGCGCGGCGTCGCCGATGAGCAGCAGACCGGGGCGGTACCAGGTGTCCACCCGCGAGATGTCGACCGACAGCAGGGTGGTCTGATTGAAGTCGGTGAGCAGGTGGACGCGATCGGCGAGCCAGGGCACGTGGTCACGTACGAAGTCCCGGATCGGGCCGACGCCGCCGTCTCGCAGCCGGGAGTAGCTGCCCTTCGCGAGACTGTATCCGACTTGCCAGTCGCGGACCCCGCCGAGGACGCCGACGTAGCTCTCGTGACCGTAGTACAGGTCCAGGTCGGCGTCGGGCGGGTCGTGTGGCATGCGGGGGAGCCGGAACCAGAGGATGTCCGTCGTCGCTCCGAGGGATCTCGCCGGTAGCCCGGCGAGCCGGCGCAGCGTGGAAAACCGGCCGTCCGAACCGACGACCAGCGACGCCGTGAGTTCGCCACCGCGATGGCGAACCCCGGTGGTGGCTCCCGAGGTGTCGGTGACCAGTCCGGTCACCTTGGCGCCCATTTCCAGGGAGAACGACGGGAGTTCGGCGGCTCGGTCCGCGAGGTGTTCGAGGAAGCGGACCTGCGGCATCAGCGCGACGTAGTTGTGGGGAGTGTCGAGCCGGTCGTAGTCGGCGACGCTGAAGGTGGCCTTCGGTGTGTGGAACCGGAACGAAGCCGCCTTGAAGTGGTCCAGCGCCAGCAGCCCGTCGGCCAGGCCGAGCCGGGCGCACAGCTCCAGCGTGTAGGGATGCAGCGAGTCGCCCCGGAAGTCGCGGTCGAAATCCGGCCGTGACTCGAGCACGGTCACCTCGACGCCGGCCCGCGCCAGCAGGTATCCGAGCAGCAAGCCACCCGGGCCGCCCCCGGCGATCACGACGTCCCGGGAACTCCCGCTCGTCATCGCTCCCCTTCGTGCCGCGCGCGGTCCCGCGCTGAGCCGGTCTGATGCTCGGCGGTGCCGGTAATGTTGCGGACCATCCCGCCGAACACGGCGCCGTGGAACGGAGCGATCAGCCGCCAGTACAGGTGACCGGCCAGGCCGTGCGGTTCGAACACGGCCCGCTGCCGGTACACCGCGCCGCCGGCGCGGCCCGGTTCGACGGCGAGCTCCAGCCACGCGCGGCCGGGCACCTTCATTTCCGCGCGCAGCCGCAGTATCCGGGGCCGGTGCAGGTGTTCCACCCGCCACCAGTCGAGCGCCTCGCCCACGTGCAAGCGGCGCGGGTCTCGCCGGCCCCGGCGCAACCCGACACCGCCGATCACGCGGTCCGCCCACCCGCGCACCGACCAGGCCAGCGGGAACGAGTACCAGCCGTGCTCGCCGCCGATGGACTCGATCACGTCCCACAGCGCGTCCGGCGAGGCGGACGTCGTGTGCTCCCGTACGTCCTCGTAGACCGTGCCGCCCGACCACACGGGATCGGTGGGCAGGGGATCCGACGGCGCGGCACCCGCGTCCGACCACCGCGTCGGCACATCGGTACTGCGGATCCGGGCCAGCGCCAGCTCGACCGCGCGCTCGTAGTGCGTCAGGCCCCCGGCCGGATCCGGGATGTGCGCGGCGATGGCGTGGTCGTGGCACACGACCTCGTGTACCAGTGACTCGATCAACGGGACCGCGATTCCCCGTGGCACCGGGGTGACCAGGTTGACCCACTGGGCCGACAGCCAGGGCGTCAGCAGCCGCACGGGTACCACGAGCCGCCGCGGCAGGCCCGCCACCACCGCGTACTTGCGCATCATCTCCAGGTAGGTCAGCACATCCGGGCCGCCGATGTCGAACGCACCGCGCACCGCGGGCGGAAGCTCCGCCGCGCGCACGAGATAGTGGAGCACGTCCCGCACCGCGATGGGCTGGATCCGGTTGTGCACCCATCTCGGCGTCACCATCGCGGGCAGCCGCTCGGTGAGGTAGCGCAACATCTCGAAACTGGCCGAACCGGAACCGAGAATGACCGCGGCCTGGAACACCGCGGTCGGTACCCCCGAGTCCAGCAGCACGCTGCCCACCTCGGCCCGCGACGCCAGATGCGGCGAACGGGTCGTGCCGTCCGGCACGATGCCGCCCAGATAGACGAGCCGGGCCACCCCGGCCGTCCTGGCGGCGGTGGCCACCACTTCGGCCGCGTCCCGGTCCACCCGCACGAAATCCTTACGCGTCAGCGAATGAACCAGGTAGTAGACGACCTGCTGGTCGGTCATGGCGGCCGCGGTACCGACCGGATCGGTCACGTCACCCCGGCACACCTGCACCCGGTCCCGCCAGGGAACCTCGGCGAGCTTGTCCGGGGACCGGGCCAGCACCCGCACCTCGTGCCCGGCGTCGAGCAGCCGCGGTACCAGCCGTCCGCCGACGTAGCCGGTCGCTCCGATCACCAGGCAACGCATGCTCGCCCGCCCTCCCCTCCGTGGCGCGTCCGGACCGTGGACACCGTCATGACGCGGATCCGGTGCGCAGGAAGAACCGTCGTTCGGCGTAGGCCATGTCGTCACGCCACAGCCGTGCGGCGGCCCGGCGCATCAGCGGGCGCAGCGCCGGCGCGGCCCGGCTGGCCCGCGCGAAACCCGGCCGCGCCGAGGTGGCGATCGTCGCCTCGATCACCGCGGTGCGCGGCCGCCCGTCCGGTCCCGTTCCGAGCGGGGTGGCGTGGGTCTCGACGACGCTGCCGGTGCCCTCACCCTCGACGATGGTCATCAGCACGGTCCGTGGCCCCGGGCAGGTGAACTCCGCGATCACCGGCACGCCCCAGGAACCGGCCAACCGGAAGGTCACCTCGACGACGAACCGGTCCTGCGGCTCCGGTACGTCGAGCCCCCGCGGCGCGGACAGGACCCGTAACCGGGTGAACGAGTACGGGTGGAACCAGGCCCCGTGCCACGGATCGAGCCGGTTGGCCACGACATCACACGGTTCGCAGGTCCCCGTCAGTGTCGCCACGGCGTCGACGGTGACACCACCGGGCCGGGCGGGGACCACCGGTCGTTCGGTCGGGAGCTCTCCGCCCGCCTCGTCGAGCCGCACCCACACCAGAACGCCGTCGTCATGGGAAGGCAGCGGGGACCAACCGGTGCGGCCGGGGCCGAGCCGCAGGCCATGCCACCGGCACACCAGTTCACCGCAGTCCACCCGCGCCTGATCGAGCGGTGCCCCCAGATGCGGGCACGCGCCGGGGCCGACGACGAGAGCGCCGTCCACGCGGCGCCAGGCCACCAGTTCGCGTCCACCGACGGTCACCCCGAACGGGCGACCCTCGCGGACGTCGCGGGTGGCGCCGAAGACGAACCAGTTGCCGGCCGGGCGGGCGTCGGCGCGCTTGACCGCGGCGTCGATCCGCGCGGGACCGCACTCCGCGAAGGTGGGTTCCTGTCGCGCCCATCGCGGTTCACGGAAGGGCTGGACGGGCCATCGCGCCGGCCACCGACCGATCCACCGCCGACCGAGATCCACCGCGAACCGCTCCCGTCGATCGTCGCCGGCCGCCTTGACCGGTCGGCAGCATCCTCACGTATTTGGAGCGATTGTGCAACGATTGCCGGTACGGGGTGTTTCCTGGTGTGCGGCGACCAGATCGAGGGCGCCGGTCAGGGTGTCGACCCCGGTCAGGCCCCGGTCGGCGAGGTGTCCCCACCCGGAACCGGCCGGCTCGACCGTGACTCCCTGGTGTGCCAGGCGTTGCCGCAACGGGTCGTCCACAGTGGCCGGAGACGTCGACCACAGCAGCGCCGGCCTCGGGTCGAGGGTGGACGCCATGGCCGCGATGGTCTCGGGCGAGGCCATCGGTCCGAGAAAGACCGCCGGCACACCCCGCTCGGCCAGCGCGGCGCGCAGGACCTCCATGGGCAGCGTGTGACGTTCGCCGGGGCAGCAGGCCAGCAGGACCACGCGCCCTGGCGCCGGATCGGCGAACCGGACACTGTGACGCTCCAGTGCCAGCGAGGTTTCGCTGGTGAGCGCCCATTCGGATGCGAAACACACGTCGCCGCATTGCCAGCGCCTGCCGAATTCGCGCAGGATCGGCGCGAGTACCTCGGTCCAGGTCGCGGCGGCCCCCATGTCCAGCAGTGCCTCGTCCAGCAGCGCGGCCAGTGAACCGAAATGGAGAGCCCCGGCCGCGCGCGTCAGCTCGGCCACGAGGCCGGGAACCGCTTCCCGGCGTGTTGTTTCCCCGGCTCCGCTGAAAACGGCGGCCGCGGCTTCGCGTGCGCGCATGCCACGCTCGATCAGCCGCTGCATGTGCCGCAGCCTGCGGACATCGGCATCCGAGTAGCGCCGGTGCCGCCCGTCCGCCCGCAACGTCGGCCCGGCCCCGTAACGCGCGTTCCACGTCCGCAACGTCACCGGGGACACCCCGAGCATCTCGGCGACCTTGCCCGGCGCCCACGATCCCCCGTGCCGGGGGGCGTCCCCCGCTTCCGCTTCCATCGACATCACGTTCCCCGCCGCAGCTACCGCCGACCGGTGCGCGGTACGGCATCTGACGACAGTCCGGGCCCGCGCGCCACCACGCGGGCCCGCGAACTGCCGCGACAGCTTAGCCGTGCCGTGACGGCCATGGTGGACAGCCACCGGCATCTATGAAACGATTCTGAATCGAATTGCCGAGTGGTGAGGAGAACGTGTGGCGGCAGACGTGAGCACAGCCGGGCACGCGTCCCCCGCGTGGCTGGACACCGCCGGCCGGAGATGCCTCGCCGAGGCCCGGAAGTTCACGGCCGCGCGGGCTTCCGAACATTTCGCGGGCCGCGCCGAGGGGACCGTCGCCGAGACCGCGCTGCCGGAGTTCGTGGCGGGCGGCAAGTGCCTGCGCCCCCTGTTCGCCTACGTCGGCTGGTGCTGCGGGAGAACGGAATCCGACGCCGCGCTGCGGGCGGCGGCGAGCCTGGAACTGCTGCACTGTTTCGCGCTGGCCCAGGACGACGTCATGGACCAGTCCCCGATGCGGCGGGGACGGCCCGCGTTGCAGGCACGCTTCGCGCACTGGCACGCCGGACAGGGCTGGCGCGGGTCCGCCCGGCGATTCGGCGATTCGGCGGCGATCCTGGCGGGCGACCTGTTCCTGGTCTGGTCCGAGCAGATGCTCCGTGGCAGTGGTCTCGACCCGGCCACGCTCGCCCGGGGATGGCCACACTACGACCGCATGCGCGCCGAGCTGGCCGTCGGCCAGCTCGCGGACCTGGTCGGCGATGCCCGCGCGTTGCCCAGCTGGGAAACGGTGCTGGACGTGCTCCGCCGCAAGTCCGGCAACTACACCGTGCGGCGCCCGTTGGAATTCGGCGCGGCACTGGCCGGGTGCGGTGCGGCCACCCTCGACCGGCTCGGTGAGTTCGGCGGGCTCGTCGGCGAGGCCTTCCAGCTCCGCGACGACCTGCTCGGAGTGTTCGGCGACGCCGCGGTCACCGGCAAACCGGACGGGCAGGATCTGCGTGAGCGCAAGGCTTCCAGTGTCGTGGTCCTCGCCGCGCAGATGGCCGACCGGCACCAGCGGGCGACGCTCGCGGATTTGAACGCGCTCGGCGAGATCGACGACGACGCGGTCGCCCGATGGCGTGCGCTGATCACCTCCACCGGGGCGCGTGATCGCATGGAGGAGCTCATCCGCGAACGCACCGAGAAGGCGATCGCCGCCATCGGGGTGGCGGTGGTCCCGGGGCACGCGCTCGGTCTGCTCACCGAGCTCGCGACGCGCTGCACGGAGCGGGACCTGTGAAGGCGGTTCCCGGGCGCACGGACCGGATCGTCGTGGTGGGCGCGGGTCTTTCCGGCCTGGCCTCGGCGCTGCATCTGGCAGGCCGGGGACGGTCGGTGACCGTCCTGGAACGCGATCCCGGTCCGGGCGGCCTCGCGGGACGGGCCGAGCGGGACGGATACCTGCTCGACACCGGGCCCACCGTCCTGACGATGCCCTCGATCCTGCGCGACACCTTCGCCGCGGTCGGCGCAGACCTGGACCGGGAACTGCCGTTGAAACGCCTGGATCCGGCGTATTCCGCGCGTTTCGCCGACGGCAGTGTGCTGCCCGTCCACACCTCCGGTGAGCGGATGGCCGCCGCGGTCCGCGATTTCGCGGGTCCGGCCGACGCGGCGGGCTACCTGAGACTGCGGGACTGGCTCACCCGTCTCCACCACGCGGAGTTCGGCCGCTTCGTCGACGCGAACATCGACTCCCCGCTGGGCATGCTGCGGCCCGAACTCGCGCGGCTGGCGGCGCTCGGGGGTTTCCGGCGCTGGGACACCAAGATCGGCACGTTCGTCCGGGACGAACGGCTGCGCCGGGTGTTCACGTTTCAGGCGCTCTACGCGGGCGAATCACCCATGCGCGCGCTCGCGCTGTACGCGGTGATCGCGTACATGGACACGGTGGCGGGGGTGTTCTTCCCGGCCGGTGGCATGGCCGCGGTGCCGCGGGCACTGGCCCGTACCGCCGCGGCGGCCGGGGTCGACTTCCGCTACGACTCCGAAGTGACCGCGCTGGAGCGGCGCGGGCCAAGGGTCACCGCGGTCCGTACCGCCGCGGGGGAGCGCTTCCCCTGTGACGCGGTGGTCCTCACCACCGAGCCGCCGGAGAGCTACCGGTTGCTCGGGCGGACGCCGCGTCGCCCGGTGCCGCTGCGGGCGGCCCCCTCCGCGCTGGTCCTGCACACCGGCGGCCCCGGCGTCCCGCCCGAGGTCGGGCATCACACGATCTCCTTCGGCCACGGCTGGAAATCCACCTTCCACGACCTGATCACCGCGGGGCGGCCGATGAGCGACCCGTCACTGCTGATCACCCGGCCGACCGCGTCCGACCCCACGCTCGCGCCCCCGGGCAGGCAGTTGTTCTCCATCCTCGCCCCGGTCCCCAACCTCGAGCGCGGGCCGGTCGACTGGACCGCCGCGGCCGGGTCCTACGCCGCGGAGATCCTCGACGTCGTCCGCGAGCGGCACCTGCCCGGTTTCGAGCCCGAGTTCTCCCACATCGTCAGCCCGGCCGACTGGGCACGCCGGGGTCTCGTCGCCGGCACGCCGTTCAGCTACGCGCATTCGTTCCCGCAGACCGGGCCGTTCCGGCCGCGCAACCGGCCCGCCGGCACGGTCAACGCCGTACTGGCCGGCGGCGGCACCGTACCGGGCGTGGGTGTACCGACCGTGCTGATCTCCGGCAGGCTGGCCGCGGACCGGATCACGGGCACCACCCGGCCCCGCGCCAGGGTGTTCGATCTCGCGGCCGGTGGCCCGCGATGACCCGCCGCGAACTCGACGCGGCCGGCATCCGGGAACCCCGGTTGCGCGCGGCCTACACCCGCTGCCGTGAGGTCAACGCCCGGCACGGCCGCACCTACTTCCTGGCCACGCGGCTGCTCTCCCCGGCCCAACGGCCCGCCGTCCACGCGCTGTACGGATTCGCCCGCACCCTCGACGACCTCGTGGACGTGCCGGAAGCCGCCGACACCCCGGAATCGACGGACGGTCGTCTGTCCGAAGTGCACACCCGGCTGCTCGTCGATCTCCGCGCGGGCACCAGTGACGATCCGTTGCTCGCGGCGCTGGTCGACACCGCGACGCGGTACGCGCTGCCGGCCGCGTACTTCACCGCGTTCGTGACCTCGATGAGGATGGACCTCACGGTCACCGACTACCCGACGCGTGCGGAGCTGGACCGGTACGTGCACGGATCGGCCGAGGTGATCGGTCTGCAGATGCTGCCCGTCCTGGGTACGGTCGTGCCCCGCGAAGAGGCCGAGCCCCGCGCGGCCGCGCTCGGCACCGCCTTCCAGCTCACCAACTTCCTGCGTGATGTCGCCGAGGACCTCGGCCGCGGCCGGGTCTACCTGCCCGCGGACGAACTGGCCGTCCACGGTGTCGATCGCGCACGGCTCGCCTGGTGCGCCGGGCGAGGGCTGGCCGACAACGCGGTTCGCGCCGCGATCCGGGAACAGCTCGCGATCACCCGCCGGATCTATCGCGAAGCCGCGCCCGGCATCGCCATGCTGCACCCCGTCTCGCGGCCCTGCGTGGCCACCGCGGCGGAGCTGTACGGCCGGATCCTCGACCGCATCGAGGATGCCGGGTGCGAGGTGTTCGCCGGGCGGGCCACCGTCTCCCGCGGCCTGCGGCTCGCGGTGGCGGGCCGCACCCTGTCTCGTGCGCTGTGGGCGCGTTGGCGCCACGACACGATCACCGCGCCGACCGTGGAGGTCTGAGGTGGGCAAGGCCGAATACCTGCTGGTGCTGGCGGCCTGCGTGCTGGTGACGCTGCCGCTGGAGTTCGCCGGGGCGCGCGTCTACCGGCGGCCCCGCCGGCTGGCCCGCGCGATCCTGCCGGTCAGCGTGGTGTTCCTGCTGTGGGACGCGCTCGCGATCGCCGCCGGGATCTGGGACTTCACGCCCGCGTTCGTCACCGGCGTCCGGCTGCCGTTCGCGATTCCCCTGGAGGAGGTGCTGTTCTTCGTGGTCATCCCGGTATGCGGGGTGCTGACCTACGAGAGCGTCCAGCTGACCCTGGCCTGGCTTCGCCGGCGGGTGCCGCGGTGATGCCATGGGGCTACACGGTTCCGGCCGTGCTCGCGGTCGTCGTCGTGGTCGCGGCCGAACTCGTGGTGCTGCGGACCGGGCTGTTCCGGCGCACCGCCTACTGGGTCACCGTCGTGATCGTCACCGGCTTCCAGATTCCCGTGGACGGCTGGCTCACGAAGCTGTCCGCGCCGATCGTGCGCTACGCGCCGGGAGAGATCACCGGCTGGCGTATCCCCTGGGACATCCCGATCGAGGACTTCCTCTTCGGCTTCGCGCTCGTGACCGCGGTCCTGCTGCGGTGGGAACACCGAAAGCCACACACGGACGAACAGGAGACCTCATGAGCGGCATGTCCCGTGACGGGCTGCCCCGGGCGGACGTACCGTCGGCCTTCGACGCCCATGCCCCCTGGTATGACCGGCTCACCGGCGCCAGCCCCGGGTACCACCGGCACCTCCGGCTCTCGGCACAACGGCTCGGACTTCCCGGCGACGGTGACGGGTTGCGGCTGCTCGACGCCGGATGCGGTACCGGCGCGTCCACCGCGGCGTTGGTGTCGGTCGCGCCGGCGGCCCGGATCACCGCCTTCGACGCCTCGGCCGCGATGCTGGACCAGGCCCGCGCCAAGTCCTGGCCGGGGAACGTCGAGTTCGTCCACACTCCCATCGAGGACATGTCCGGTGTGCGGGGCCCGTTCGACGCGGTTTTCGCCGCCTATCTGGTACGCAACCTGGCCGACCCCGACACGCAGCTGCGCAGGCTGCGGAACCTCCTGCGCCCCGGTGGCCGGATCGCCCTGCACGAGTACTCGGTCCGCGACTCCCGGCGCGCCCTGCTGGTGTGGAACGCGGTCTGCGCGGGCGTGATCATCCCGCTGGGGCGAGTCACGACCGGCGACGCGACCCTCTACCGCCATCTGCGCCGCAGCGTGCTCCGCTTCGACGGCGCGTCCGCGTTGACCGCACGGCTCACCCGTGCGGGCTTTCGTGACGTCCGCGCCGAGTCGGTCGCCGGGTGGCAACGGGGCATCGTGCACACGATCACCGGCACCGCCGCGCGGGAGGAACCGTGACCGCGGCACGACGCCCGGACCCCAGACGCGTCACCCACCCCGCGCCCGCCGGGCTGGCCGACGCCGGTCTGCTGGGCCACCGTCCCACCGTCGCCGTGATCGGCGCCGGGATCGCCGGGCTGACCGCCGCGACCGGGCTGGCGGAACGCGGCGTCAGCGTTACCGTATTCGAACGGGAGGCCTATCTGGGCGGCCGGGTGGGTGGCTGGCCCGACCAGCTCACCGACGGCACACCGGTCACCATGAGCCGCGGTTTCCACGCCTTCTTCCGCCAGTACTACAACCTCCGCGCGCTGCTGACCCGCACCGATCCCCGGCTGGAACGCCTCGCCCCGCTCGCCGACTACCCGCTGGTCGACGCGCAGGGCCGCACCGACACCTTCGCCGGGCTGCCCCGCACACCACCGTGGAACGCGCTCGCGTTCGCCCTGCGCAGCCCCACGTTCCGGTTCCGTGACCTGGTGCGGCTCAGCGCCCGCGAGGCACTGCCTCTGGCGACGGTACGCGTGCCCGACACGTACCACCGCCTCGACCACGTCGACGCGGCGAGCTTCCTCGAGTCGATACGTTTTCCGCCCGCCGCCCGGCATCTCGCGCTCGAAGTGTTCTCGCGCAGCTTCTTCGCCGACCCCGCCGAGTTTTCCGCCGCCGAACTGGCGACGATGTTCCATCTCTACTTTCTCGGCTCCAGCGAAGGACTCGTCTTCGACGTGCCGACCGAACCGTTTCCGCAGGCGCTCTGGGATCCGCTCGCCGAGTACCTCACGGCTCGCGGGGTCACCATCCACACCGCGACCGCTGTCCTCGCGCTGGAACGCTTCTCTCGCGGGTTCACCGTCACGCACAGCGGAGGCGAACAGACCGTCGACGCGGTCGTCCTGGCCTGTGACCTGCCCGGTCTGCAAAGCGTCCTCGCCGCTTCCCCCACCGTCGGCACCCCCGCCTGGCGAACCCTCGTCAGCGGGCTGCGCAGCGCACCACCTTTCTTCGTACGGCGTCTGTGGCTCGACCGTCCCGCGGCCGCACACCGGCCACCGTTCCTCGGCACGGGAGGCATCGCCTCGCTGGACAACATCAGCCTGCTCGACCGTTTCGAAGGCCAGGCCCGCCGCTGGGCCGCCCGCACCGGCGGGTCCGTCGTGGAACTGCACGCCTACGCGGCGACGACCGAAAAGACCGCCGACCTGGCGCGCGAGATGGACGCGCGGCTGCACCGGCTCTACCCGGAAACCGCGGACGCGACCGTCATCGACGCGAAAACACTACGTCGGCAGGACTGCCCGCTGTTCGCACCCGGTGACTTCGAAAACCGGCCGCACGTGGCCACTCCCGACCCCGCGCTGGTGCTCGCCGGTGACGGCGTCCGGATCGATCTCCCCGTCGCTCTGATGGAACGCGCGGCCACCACGGGCTGGGCCGCGGCCACGACACTCCTCGAACGCTGGGGCATCACCGGTCATCCGCTGACCTCGGTGCCCAATCACGGCCGTATCCCGCTGCTCGACCGGCTGGCGAGGTCCCAAGGTCCCACCCGGCCACGGCGACATCCGGGACAGCCGATCCGGTGATCTCGCACGCCCACGGCCAATGGCGGTGCCGGGCCCGGCCACCCCGATCGAAGCGGGCAGGTACCGCGTCGGCGGTCACGCAGGAACGCCAGGGCCCGTTCCGGCCGGACGAAGTGCGGCATCGCCACCACGAGCAGGCAGATCGGCTCGTCCGGGTCGATTCCTGCGATCCGGGTCACCCGCCGCCACAGATCCGCGTAGTCGAGCAGATCCGCGTGGAGCGTGGTAGCGTCGCCTGTCGGCATGCTGGCCGAGCAAAGTGTCGGCGTAGGCGATGGGCTCGTTGTCGATGTAGACCACCCGGCATTCACCCGGAACGGCGTGGTCGGCGATCTTGTGCACCTGCCCCGCGGTGGGCAGACCGGAACCGATGTCCACGAACTGCCGGATACCCGTGGGCCACGGCGTAGCGCACCGCGCGTCCGAGAAACGCGCGGTTGGCGTGGCGTCCGAGGGACGCCCCGGGTGCGTTGGATGCACCAAGGGCGTCCCTCGCTGCGTTGGACGCACCGAAGGCGTCCCTCGGCTCCGCCGGACAAGCCTCTCAAGGTTTGAGGAGCCGCTCGAAGTCCCTCACCTGTGTCCCGTGGCGGGTGTTCGACGCCTCCAGGACAGCCGCCCTCAGCGCATCGGGTCGCACGTCCACGACGTCGTGGGGGGACCTGATGCCGGGCAGGTGCTCGTAGTTCCAGACGATGACGTCGAGAAAGACCGGGGCTTCGAGCCGCCATCCCTGGAGCAGCAACGCCTGGGCGATCGCCGGGTAGGGGGTGAAGGCCGGATTGGCGAGCCAGGTCCGCAAGGTGGTCTCCGGGACGCTGGAGTCCACGCCGGCCCGGCCCAGCGCCTCGATGACGGCGGGGGCGAGCGGCGACGCGTTCTGGTCCGGGTCCGTCCTGACCAGCTCGTTGTAGAGCCGCACCGCGACGACGAGCGTCGCCTGTGCGTCTCCCGCTCTGCCGTCCCGGTCGCGCTCCCTGGCCGCGGCGAAGAGCTCGTGCGCGCGGTCGACCGACAGACTTGAAGGTGAACCGCCATTCTTGCCCTGCTGGCTGAGAAATCCCGACACGATCGCCGTCACGATGGTGACCGCGGCCAGGACGGCGGGCACGGCGCGTCGGTGGGGCGGCCGTAACCACGCCCGGCTCGGTGGCGCGTCGTTCGTGACCGCCTCGGTGCGGCCGGACGACGTCTCGGGCGGAGGCGTGGCCGTGGAGTCCGGGTGATGCGGCGGTGAGTGTGGCAGTTCGCCGCGCAGCATGGCTTGGTGCAGGGCACGGAGCTCGGGACCGGGATCCGCGCCCAGCCTGCCTGCCAGCCGCTGCCGGACGGCGGTATACCGGTCGAGGGCTTCCGCGCCCCGCCCGGACGCCTGCAGCGCTCGCATGAGCACGGCTTCGAGGGGCTCGGCCAGTGGGTGCTCGGCGAGGAAGTCGGGTACCGTGCCGAGCACCGCGGCGGGATGGCCGAGCCGGAGTTCGATCCGCGCCCACTGCACCACCGCGTCCAACCGCCGGCGGTCCCACCTGTCGCGGACCTGTACGGCCCATTCTCCCGGAACGCCCGCCAGCGGCGGCCCTCGCCACAAGCCCAACGCCTCCGCGAGTACGGCGGCCCGGACGTGGTCGTCGTGCCGCCGGTCGCCGCCCTGTTCGACCAGGCGCCGGAACCGGTGCAGATCCACCGACTCCGGGTCGAGATCGAGCACGTACCCGGCGTACCGGCGTTCGAGCCGTACCGGCTTTCCGCCGGGGAGAGTGACTATCTGCGTGAGCAGCCGTCGTATTCGACTCAGATGCGAGTACAGCACGGCTCGGGGATCGGCGGGCGGGGCGTGGCCCCAGACCCGGTCGATGAGGGTCTCGATCGCGACCGGTCTTCGCGCGTCGACGACAAGTGCCGCCAGCACCGCCTGCTGCCGTGGCGTCCCCACCTTGAGCGACCGGCCCGCCGACCACACTTCCAGTTCGCCGAACATCCGGAACTCCACGGATCCCCCACAGCGATCGACTGTGCACGAAAGGCGTCCCGCACCCGATGCTGGCTGGTTCGCCAGGTCGACGCAAGGTCGGTGCACAGGGTGCGGCGCCATGGTGGAGACCGCTGAGCCGACAGGCCCGGCAGGAATGACCTCAAGGGAGGAAGCGGTGCGCCTTCTCGTCACCGCATGGGTGGCGGTGGCCGCCGCGGCCATGGGGTGTTCAGGGTGATTCGACGGACGGGGAGTTCATTCATGAGGGAAACACGAAGACGGGTCGTGGTGGGCGCGATGGGCGCGCTCGTATTGTCCGGCGTGCTGGGCGCGGGAACCGTAACCGCCGCGCCCACGAAGGCGGGCGTGGGCAGCCAGCAGGCGCTCGCCCCGGCCACCAGCCCGTACAGCGTCGGGGTCGACTCCTCGACCTGGGGATCGACCTACCTGGCCCCCGGAGCCGAGTCGTCCTGGTGGTACACCTGGGAGTTCGATGATCATCACTGGTCGCGTATGTCCGGTCTTCCCAAAGACGACGGCCCGCCGGAGGCGGCGCTGCAAATGGTATGGGAATGGGCGAACAAGGGGAAGATATGGGTCAACTGGCGGGCCAACGGCGGCCCGGGCTGGTCGGTGACGTTTACCCCAACCGCATTAGTGGCACCGGCCAAGTTCTCTCCGGCGCCCCGTACGCCGCGGAGTCCCGACGCCACCATTACTCGTATCGAAGCCGTTTACGACGACCAGGGCACCATCGTGTCCGCCTACGCCATTCCTTCGTGGGCGGGCGAGCCGGGTGCGCCGCAGTGTGGTGCCACGGCCAGGGAAGGTCAGTCGGTCGCCACCCTCGACGTCCCCGCCGCCTATGCCCGACGCAGCCTGGCCGACATCGCGAACGCGTTCCATGTCGACGGCGCGGCCCGGGCCTTGGTTCTCCGCTGAGGACTACCTGATCGCCGGGAAGCGGTACGCCGTTCGGCTCGGCCACCCGGAGTGCGGGGCCGCACCCGCGGCCCCGCACGCGCGGATTGCCCGCCGGGGCAACCGAAAGGAAATCCCTGACTTTTCGCTGCCAGAATGGGGCGGTGCCGGAACTGTTGCTGGCCGAGGACCGGATCGATTTCGACGTGGACCTCCGGGAGCTGCAGGGCCAGGACCGGCTGGACCTGTTCTGCGGGTTTCTCCGGGCCATCGGGACGTGCCTCGCCAAACCGGTGTCGATGGCCACGGAGGGCGGCGGTCCCGGGGAGGTGTTCCTCCGGTTCGACCCGGTCGCCGACGAAGTCCGGCTCACCGCGAGCTGACCGGCGATCGCCGAGGGCTACCCGGTGGCGGCCGGGGTCGCGCGGACGTGGGCGCGTTCGCCCTGTCTGCCGATCAGGCTGAGGAACTCGACCGGGCCGGAACCCGTGGCGCCGAACCAGTGCGGGGTCCGGGTGTCGAACTCCGCGGCCTCGCCGGGCTTGAGGAGCAGGTCGTGCTCGCCGAGGACCAGCCGGAGCGTCCCGTCGAGCACGTAGACCCAGTCGAAGCCCTCGTGCGTGCGCAGGTCGGGCTCCTCGCCGTCGCGCCCGGCGGGCAGCACGAACTTGTAGGCCTGGATGCCGCCGGGCCGCCGCGTCAACGGCAGGATCGTCGAGCCGTCCCCGCAGGCGATCGGGCGCAGCGTGACGCGGGGATCGCCGGTGGGCGGCGCGTCGACGAGTTCGTCGAGCGTGACCCCGTAGGCCCGCGCGAGGGGCAGAAGCTGTTCGAGCGTGGGGCGGCGCAGTCCCGCTTCGAGCCGGGACAGGGTGCTGGCCGAGATCCCGGTCTGCTCGGCCAGCGCGGTGAGCGTGGTCTCCCGCCGCAGCCGGAGGTGTTTCAGCCGCGGCCCGACCGCGTCGAGGGTCCGGTCGATCGTTTCGTCCACGCCGGAATTTTGCCATTCGGCAAGAAGGTTTGCCACCAGGGCGGATGAGGGCGCACGGTGGTCGTGTACGGGGACGGAACGGACCGGGAGGACACGGGTGAGTACACAGGCGGGGGCGCACGAGTTCGACGGCGCCTACTGGGAGAACCACTGGCGGGGGGCGTCGGGGACGGGGAAGGAACCGAATCCGTACCTGGTCCGCGAGACCGCCGGGCTGAACCCGGGCACGGCGCTGGACGCCGGATGCGGCGAGGGCGGCGAGGCGCGCTGGCTGGCGTCGCGCGGCTGGGACGTCACGGCGGCGGACATCTCCGCCGAGGCGCTCACCCGTGCGGCGGGTGCCGGGGACGCGGCGAAGGTGGAGTGGGTCAGGGCGGACCTGACCACCTGGACGCCCGCGTCACGGTTCGATCTGGTCGTGACGCACTACGCCCATCCGTCGATGCCGCAGCTGGCGTTCTACGAGCGCGTCGCCGGCTGGGTGAAGCCCGGCGGCACGCTGCTCGTCGTCGGGCACCTGCACGCCGGGGGAGCGGCCGGGCACGGGCATGGGCACGGGAGTCGCCCGCCCGCCGAGGCGTCGGTCACGGCCGCGGACATCACCGCGCGTCTTGACCCCGCTGGGTGGACCGTCGTCACCGCCGAGGAACGCAGCCGCACCCTGACCGCCCCGAACGGCCGGAGCGTCTCGCTGCACGACGTCGTCGTGCGCGCCACCCGACACCGGTGAGCGTCGTCCGCGTGATGGGACGGCGAACTCGCGTGATGGGAGGCGGAACTCGCGTGATCAGGCGGAGATCTCGCGTGATCAGCGGCGGGTGCGGGTGGATTCGCGGACGACGAGTTCCGGGGTGAAGACCACGCCCTGGTGGCCGGCCGCGGCGCCGTCGCCGGTTTCGGCGAGCAGCAGTTCGGCGGCGGTGCGGCCCAGCCGTCGCGCGGGCTGGCGTACCGAGGTCAGCGGGACCGCGGCGGCGCCGGCGAACTCGATGTCGTCGTACCCGACGATCGCCATCTCCTCGGGCACCCGGATCCCGGCCCCGACCATCGCCTGGAGCACGCCCAGCGCCAGGAGGTCGTTGGCGCAGAACACCGCCGTCGGCCGGGGGCTCATCCCGAGCAGGCGCGCCCCGGCGTCCCGGCCGGACGCGAAGTCCAGCGCCGTCGCCTCCAGCACCGTGAGCGAAACCCCGGAACCGTCCACAACGGACCGCAGCCCGGCCTCCCTGTCCCGGCACTGCGCCAGCACGGCGGGCCCGGTGACGAACGCGATCCGCCGGTGCCCGGCTTCGGCGAGGTGCCGTCCCGCCAGTGCCCCGCCCGCGACGTCGTCCACCGAGACCGAGCTGGCCTGGTCGGCGGGCACCCCGCGGTCCACGAACACGTACGGGACGCCGCTGCGCCGAAAGGCTTTCAGCGCCTCGCCGGAGGTGTCCACCGGGCTCAGCAGCACGCCACGCACCCGCTGTTCCGCGAGCATCGCGAGATAGGAGGACTCCAGGTCGGTCCGCTGCCCGCTGTCGCACGTGATGACGTTGAGCCCGCGGGCGTGCGCGGCCTCCTCGGCGCCGCGCGCGACCTCCACGAAGAACGGGTTGCCGAGGTCGAGCACCACGAGCGCCACGATCCGGCTGCGCCCGGCGCGCAGCTGGCGCGCCGACTCGTCACGGACGTAGCCCAGTTCCTCGATGACCGACAGCACCCGCTTGCGGGTGGCCGCGGAGACGACCTCGGGTCGATTGACCACATTGGACACCGTGCCGATCGAGACGCCCGCGTGTTTCGCGACATCCTTGATCCCGACCATGCGTTCCCTTGCTCCGGAGGTGGGCGCGAGCCTACCATGCGTGTGAAACGTTTCAACCCGACCACGGCGACGAGGGTGAGGGTGAGCGGACCATGGTGGTACCGGCGGCGGTGGTGAAGGAACGGCTGCGCGGGCAACGGATCGAGACGCCGTCCTGGGCGTACGGCAACTCGGGCACCCGGTTCAAGGTGTTCGCGCAGCCGGGCGTGCCGAGGACGGTCGAGGAGAAGATCGACGACGCCGCCCAGGTGCACGCGTTCACCGGGGTCGCGCCGACGGTGGCGCTGCACATCCCGTGGGACCGCGCCGACGACTACGGCAGGCTCGCGAAGTACGCCGAGTCCGCGGGTGTCCGCCTTGGCACCATCAACGCCAACGTGTTCCAAGACGACGACTACAAGCTCGGCAGCGTCACCAATCCGGACCGCGCGATCCGGCGCAAGGCACTGGATCACCTGCTCGACTGCGTCGACATCATGGACAGGACGGGCTCACGCGATCTCAAGCTCTGGTTCGCCGACGGCACCAACTATCCCGGCCAGGACGACATCCGCACCCGCCAGGACCGCCTCGCCGAGGCACTCGTCGCGGTCTACGAACGGCTCGGTGCCCATCAGCGGCTCCTGCTGGAGTACAAGCTGTTCGAGCCCGCCTTCTACACCACCGACGTCCCCGACTGGGGCACCGCGTACGCGCACTGCCTGCACCTCGGCGACCGCGCGCAGGTCTGCGTCGACACCGGGCACCACGCGCCGGGCACCAACATCGAGTTCATCGTCGCGGTGCTGCTGCGCGCGGGCAGGCTCGGCGCGTTCGACTTCAACTCCCGCTTCTACGCCGACGACGACCTCATGGTCGGGGCCGCCGACCCGTTCCAGCTGTTCCGGATCATGGCCGAGGTGATCCGCGGCGGCGGGCTCGACCCGGAGACCGGCGTCGCGTTCATGCTCGACCAGTGCCACAACGTCGAGGCCAAGATCCCCGGCCAGATCCGCTCGGTGTGCAACGTCCAGGAGGCCACCGCCAAGGCGCTGCTGATCGACCGCGACGCGCTGACCGCCGCGCAGTACTCGGGCGACGTGCTCGCCGCGCACGACGTGGTCATGGACGCCTACCACACCGACGTCCGGCCGATGCTCGCCGAGCTTCGCGCGGAACAGGGGCTCGACCCGGATCCGGTGGCGGCCTACCGGCGGTCCGGCTACGGCGAGCGCATCGCGGCGAACCGGGTCGGCGGCACCCAGGCGGGGTGGGGCGCGTGACCCCGAAAGCCGTCGAAGAACTTCTCGCCCGTTCGCGCCGGCTCGGTGCCGACCCGGCCAACACCAACTACGCCGGGGGCAACGCCTCGGCGAAGGGGACGGCGGTCGACCCGGTCACCGCCGAACCGGTGGAACTGTTGTGGGTCAAGGGTTCCGGGGGAGACCTGGGCACACTGACCGAGGCCGGGCTCGCGGTGCTGCGGCTGGACCGGCTGCGCGCGCTGCCGGCGGTCTATCCCGGTGTCGAGCGTGAGGACGAGATGGTCGCCGCGTTCGACTACTGCCTGCACGGGAAAGGTGTTGCCGCGCCGTCGATCGACACCGCGATGCACGCGCTCGTCGACGCCCCGCACGTCGATCACCTGCACCCGGACTCCGGGATCGCGCTCGCCACCGCCGCCGACGGCGAAAAGCTCACCGAGCGGTGCTTCGGCGAGCGCGTCGTCTGGGTCCCGTGGCGGCGGCCGGGGTTCCAGCTCGGCCTGGACATCGCCCGTGTCAAGGCGGAAAACCCGCGCGCGATCGGCTGTGTCCTCGGCGGGCACGGCATCACCGCGTGGGGCGAAACCAGCGACGCGGCCGAGGCGCACTCGCTCGAAATCATCCGTACCGCCGCGGAGTTCCTTGCCGAGCACGGAAAACCGGAGCCGTTCGGCCCGGAACTCGACGGCTTCCGCGCGCTGCCGGAGGCCGGACGCCGGGCACGCGCCGCCGCGCTCGCCCCGGTCCTGCGCGGTCTCGCGTCCACCGACCGGCGGCAGGTCGGGCACTTCACCGACTCCGCGCCGGTGCTGGACTTCCTCGCCCGCGCCGAACACCCCCGCCTCGCCGCGCTCGGCACCTCGTGCCCGGATCACTTCCTGCGCACCAAGATCCGCCCGCTGGTCCTCGACCTGCCGCCCGCCGCACCACTGGACGCGACGATCACGCGGCTGGGAGAACTGCACGAGCGATACCGCGAAGACTACCGCGCCTACTACGAGCGCTACGCCGACGCGGATTCACCGCCGATGCGGGGCGCGGACCCGGCGATCGTGCTGGTGCCCGGCGTCGGGATGTTCTCCTTCGGCGCCGACGCGCAGACCGCGCGGGTGGCCGGGGAGTTCTACCTCAACGCGATCAACGTCATGCGGGGCGCGGAATCGGTGTCGACCTACGCGCCGATCGACGAGCGCGAGAAGTTCCGCATCGAGTACTGGGCACTGGAGGAGGCCAAACTCCGTCGCCGCCCCGCGCCGAAGCCGCTGACCGGCCGCGTGGCGCTGGTCACCGGCGCGGGCTCGGGCATCGGCAGGGCGATCGCCCGGCGGCTCGCGGCCGAGGGCGCCGGTGTCGTCGTCGCCGACCTGAACGCCGACGCCGCGCGCGAGGTCGCCGGGGAGCTGGCGACCGCGATCGCCGTCACCGCCGACGTCACCGACGAGGACCAGGTCAGGAACGCCTTCGACGCCGCGGCTCTCGCCTTCGGCGGCGTGGACCTCGTGGTCAGCAACGCCGGGCTGTCCATCTCGAAGCCGCTCCTCGAAACGTCCACAAAGGACTGGGACGTGCAGCACGACGTGATGGCACGCGGCTCGTTCCTCGTCGCGCGGGAAGCGGCCAGGACGATGATCGCCCAGGGCGCCGGCGGTGACCTGATCTACGTCGTCAGCAAGAACTCGGTGTTCGCCGGCCCGGACAATCTCGCCTATGGGGCGGCGAAGGCGGATCAGGCGCACCAGGTCCGGCTGCTGGCCGCCGAGCTGGGGGAGCACGGTATCCGGGTCAACGGCGTCAACCCCGACGGCGTCGTGCGCGGGTCGGGGATCTTCGCGGGCGGCTGGGGCGCGCGGCGGGCGGCGGTGTACGGCGTCGAGGAGTCGGAGCTGGGCGCGTTCTACGCCCGTCGCACCATCCTCAAACGCGAGGTGCTGCCCGAGCACGTCGCGAACGCGGTGTTCGCGCTGGCCGGCGCGGAGCTGTCGCACACCACCGGGCTGCACGTGCCGGTGGACGCCGGGGTCGCGGCGGCGTTTCTGCGATGACGGCGCTGCGATGACGGTCCCGCGATGAGGTTCGCCGCGGTCGACCTCGGCGCGTCCGGCGGCCGGGTGATGGTCGGCGACCCGGCACGCGGGCCGGACCTGACCGAGGTACACCGGTTCCCCAACCGGCCGGTCGAGGTCGCGGGCACGCTGTACTGGGACATCCTCGCGCTTTACCGCGAGGTCCGCGAGGGGCTGCGCGCGGCGGGGCCGGTCGACGCGGCCGGGATCGACTCCTGGGCGGTCGACTACGGCCTGCTCGGCGAAGACGGCGCGCTGCTCGGCAATCCGGTGCACTACCGGGACCGCCGCACCGAGCACGTCATCGGCGAAGTACTGGCGAAAATCCCGGCGTCGGAGCTGTACGCGGCGACCGGGATCCAGTTCCTGCCGTTCAACACGGTGTTCCAGCTCGCCGCGGACCGGCGGGCCGCGGACGCGGCGCGGATCGTGCTCATCCCGGACCTGCTGACCTACTGGCTGACCGGCGAGCTCGGCACCGAGCGCACCAACGCGTCCACCACCGCGCTGCTGGACCCGCGCACCGGCGGCTGGGCCACCGGGGTCGCGGCGCGGGCGGGCCTCGACGTCGGCGGGTTCCCGCCGCTGCGATCACCGGGCGAGCGGGCGGGGACGACCGACCCGGAACTCGGTTCGGTGCCGGTGTATGCCGTGGGCTCCCACGACACGGCGTCGGCGGTCGCGGCGATCCCGGCCACCACGGACCGGTTCGGCTACATCTCCTCGGGCACCTGGTCGCTCGTCGGGGTCGAGCTGACCGCCCCGGTGCTCACCGAGGAGAGCCGGAAAGCCGGCTTCACCAACGAACTCGGCGTCGACGGGACCGTCCGGTACCTGCGCAACGTCACCGGCCTGTGGCTGCTCCAGGAATGCCAGCGGGTCTGGGGCGTCCCCGAGGTGGCACCGTTGCTGCGGGCGGCGGCGGAGCTGCCCCGAAGATCCATTGTGGACGTGAACGATCCGCGTTTCCTGCCACCGGGCGACATGCCGGGCCGGATCGCGGCGTGCTGCCGGGAGACCGGCCAGCCGGTACCCCGGGATCCGGCCGAGTTCACCCGGTGCGTGCTCGACAGCCTCGCCGAGGCCTACCGCCGTGCCCTGGCCGACGCGGTACGCCTGTCCGGCAAGGAGATCGACGTCGTCCACGTCGTCGGCGGCGGGGCCCGCAACGCACTGCTGTGCCGGTTGACGGCGCGGGCCTGCGGCCTGCCGGTGCTGGCCGGACCGGTGGAAGCGACGGCGCTGGGCAACGTGCTCGTCCAGGCCCGCGCACACGGCGCTCTTACCGGTGGGCTGGACACCCTGCGTGCCCGGATCGCCCGAGCTTCGCCGCCCCGGCGCTACGACCCGCGATAGTGCCCCCAGCTCTACCGCCAGGGGCCCGAGCGTTCCCGTTGTGCGGTGGTCATGCGCCCCAATATGGCGTTCGGTGCGTCCAACGCACCCAATGCCACATTGGGGTTTCTCAGCAGCGACACCGTCCCAGTCGAAGTCCGCGTCCCGAGCGGCGCGTGGGGACGGTGAGCGATGCTGGTGGCTTCCCGGGGTGGGCAGGGTGCTGAAGGACGCTTTCAGTGCGTTGGCCGCGCTGAAGGACGCCTTCAGTGCACTGAGCGCACCGAAGGCGTCCTTCAGCTCGCCGCGAGGCCACACCACTCCCAGTGAGAAAACCCCGTTGGGGCGCTCGTCCCCTCAAGTTCCTGGCGTTGGCGATGAACACACCCAGGGCGTCATCGGGCGTCCGGCCCCGAAGGTCTTGTACGGCGCGAAAACTGTGGCTACTCTCGTGCGCAGTACCTGATTGATACGTTTCAAAAATGATCATCCCCGGCTCGACGACGACTGGGAGATCCCATGACTTCCCCCGACGCGGTCGGCCTCACCCCGGTCCCCGAGGGCGAGGCGGTCAGCCGCGAGCACTGGAACTGGACCGTGCTGGCCGGGATGGCGTCCTATCTGGACGCCGGATCGATCGTCGCGCTCGGCGCGGGGCTGGCGTTGTTCCAGTCCTCCCTCGGGCTCGGCGCCGGTGCGGTCGGTGCGCTGGCGGCGATCGGGCCGAACGCGCTGGGCTGCGCGGTGGGCGCGCTGATCGGCGGGCGGCTGGGCGACAGGCTGGGCCGCAAACGGATCTACAAGTACGACCTGCTGGTGTACGCGGCGGGCATCCTCTGCGTCGCCTTGTCGGTCAACACGCCCATGTTGTTCGCCGGCACGTTCGTGGTCGGGGTCGCGGTCGGCGCGGACGTCCCGGCGTCGCTGGCGCTGGTCGGCGAGTTCTCCCCGGCCGGGGCGCGCGGCAAACTGCTGGGGCTGACCCAGGTGGCCTGGAGCGTCGGGCCGATCGTCGTGCTGCTGCTCGCGCTCGCGCTGTCCTCGCTGGGGCTGCTGGGAATCCGGATCGTGTTCGCGCATCTGCTCGTGGTCGCGCTGGTGACCTGGGCGCTGCGCCGCAACCTGGCCGAATCGGCGCGCTGGCGGACCGCCGCCGAGCTGGCCGCCGCGTCCACTTCGGACACTCCGGGCGCTCCGGCGCGTCACCGGCCGCGAAACCTGTTCAGCGGCGCCAACCTGAAGGCCCTCGTCTGGACCGCGACGATCTACCTGTTCTGGAACCTCGCGGCGGGCACCGCGGGGATCTTCACCCCGTACATCATCAAGACGCTCAACGCCGGGACGCAGGCGGCGAGTGTCGCGCTCTCCTGCTCCAGCTTCGTGGTCACCGCGCTCGTGGTCGCGGCCGGGTTCATGCGGTTCGCCGACCGCGGCTACCGCGCGCGGCGGACGATGTGGGCGATCGGCGCGGTCACCGAGTTCCTCGCGTTCGTGCTGTACCTGGTGTTCCCGTTCACCGTGCCGGTGATCGTGGCGAACCTGGTGCTGTTCGCGTTCGGCGGCGCGCTCGCCGGGGAGGCCTTCTACAAGGTGTTCAGCCAGGAGCTGTTCCCGACCATGCTGCGGGGCACCGCGCAGGGCATCACCTTTGGCGTGGCCCGCGCGGTCCTCGGCGTCTGGAGTTTCTTCGTGCCGGTACTCGCCGAGGCGGGGATCGGCCCGGTCGCCGCGCTGCTGGCGCTGTTCCTGCTGATCAGCGGGCTGGTCGGCTTCCTGTTCATGCCCGACACCTCCGGCAAGTCGCTGGAGCGGATCGAAACCGAACGCGCCCTCGCGTGAAGCCGAAGGAGTTCGTCTTGTTCGTCACCCGGGTCCGCTTCGACCACCACGAGCACGCGCTGGGCGTCGGCACCGCGTCGCCACGCCTGTCCTGGCAGGTGCGCGCCGAGGAGCCCGGCTGGGCGCAGACCGCCTACGAAGCCGAGCTGTGCCGATGCGTTCCCGGTGATGGGGAGCGCCACGAACCGAACGGGCACACCGTGGTACGGGTGGACTCGGCCGAGCAGGTGCTCGTACCGTGGCCGTTCGCCCCGTTGGCGTCCCGGGCCCGCGCCGCCGTCCGGATCCGGGTCGCCGCGGGCGAGCGGTGGAGCGACTGGAGCGCACCGTCCACTGTGGAAACCGGCCTGCTCGCCCCGGACGACTGGGCGGCGCGGTTCGTCACCCCCGCGATGATCGGCGGCATCGGGGAACGCGCCCCGATCCTCGGCCGCGCCTTCACCGTGCGCGGCGAGGTCGCCTCGGCACGGCTCTACGTCACCGCGCACGGCGTGTACACCCTCACCCTGAACGGTTCCCGCGTCGGTGACGAGGTGCTCGCGCCCGGCTGGACCAGCTATCCGCACCGCCTGCGGTACCGGACCCACGATGTCACGGAAGCGCTGGTACCCGGTGAGAACACGCTGGAGGCGCTGCTGGGCAACGGCTGGTACCGGGGACGCCTCGGCTGGACCGGGGACCGCGGCGTCTACGGTGACCGGGTCGCGCTGCTCGCCCAGCTGGAGATCACCTACGCGGACGGGACGAGCGAGGTGGTCGGCACCGGCGAGGGCTGGACCGCGCGGGAGAGCGACGTCCTCGACAACGACCTGTACGACGGGCAGTACACCGACCTCCGGCCCCATGAGTCCGTTGTGGACGGTGTGACGGTCCTCGACGCCGGGCTGTCCACCGTGGTCGCGCCGGAGGGGCCGCCGGTGCGGGTGACCGAGGTGGTGTCCGCGCTCTCGGTGACCGCGTCGCCGTCCGGGCGGACGATCGTCGACTTCGGGCAGAACCTCGTCGGCTGGGTCCGGCTCGCGGTCCGGAAACCGGTACTGGGGCAGGAAGTCGTCGTGCGGCACGCGGAGGTGCTGGAGCACGGCGAACTCGGCGTGCGGCCGCTGCGCAGCGCGAAGGCGACCGACACCTACGTGCTCACTGGCGCCGGCGACGTGGTGCTGGAACCGAGCCTGACCTTCCACGGGTTCCGGTACGCGGAGGTCACCGGCGTCCCCGACCTCGCGCCCGCCGACGTGGCGGCCGTCGTGATCGGCAGCGACCTGCGGCGCACCGGCTGGTTCGGCTGCTCGGAGCCGCTGCTGGAACGCCTGCACGAGAACGTGGTCTGGAGCATGCGCGGCAACTTCGTCGACCTGCCCACCGACTGCCCGCAGCGGGACGAGCGGATGGGCTGGACCGGTGACATCCAGGTGTTCGCGCCGACCGCGAGCTTCCTGTACGACTCCGCCGGGTTCCTCCGGTCCTGGCTCGCCGACCTCGCCGCGGAGCAGCACGAGGACGGCTCGGTGCCGTACGTGGTCCCGGATGTGTTGTCCATCGAGGCCCCGGCCGCCACGGCGTGGGGCGACGCGGCCACGATCGTGCCGTGGGTGCTGTACCGGCGTTACGGCGACGTCGAGATCCTCGCGCGGCAGTTCGCGAGCATGCGCGCGTGGGTGGACCGGGTGGCCGCCGCGTGCACGAACGGCCTGTGGACGGGCGGGTTCCAGTTCGGTGACTGGCTCGACCCGGCCGCGCCGCCGGACAATCCGTTCGCGGCGAAGGCCGATCCCGACGTCGTCGCCACCGCGTACCTGGCCCGCTCGGCGCGGATCGTCGCCGACGCCGCCGCGCTGCTCGGCCGCGCGGAGGAAGCGGAACGGTACGGAGAACTCGCGGAGCGGACCCGCGCCGCGTTCGTCCGCGAATACGTCACCGGCGCGGGACGGGTGCTGAGCGACGCGCAGACGGTGTACGCGCTGGCACTGGAGTTCGCGTTGCTGCCGACGGGGGAGCAACGGCGCGGCGCGGGGGAGCGGCTCGCGGATCTGGTGCGGGGCAACGGGTTCCGGATCGGCACCGGCTTCGTCGGCACCCCGCTCGTCGCCGACGCGCTGACCTCGGCCGGGCATCCCGGGCCTGCCTACCGGCTGCTGCTCGAACGCGGCTGCCCGTCCTGGCTGTACCCGGTCACGATGGGCGCCACCACGATCTGGGAACGCTGGGACAGCATGCTGCCCGACGGCACGATCAACCCCGGCCAGATGACCTCGTTCAACCACTACGCGCTGGGCGCGGTGGCCGACTGGCTGCACCGGACGGTGGCCGGGCTCGCGCCGGGCGCGCCGGGCTACCGCGAGATCGTGGTGCGGCCGGTGCCGGACGCCGCGCTGACGCACGCCTGGGCCCAGCACGAAACGCCCTACGGCGAGGCGTACGCGGGATGGCGCCGCGCGGACGGGAAGTTCGTCCTCGACGTCACGATCCCGCCGGGTACGACCGCGACGGTGTACCCGCCCGCGGGGGAGCCGATCGCGGTGCGGCCGGGCAGGCACAGCTGGACCTGGGACGATCCGTGCGTGCCGGTCACCCGGCCGGTCCGCACCGTCCGCGACCTGCTCGACTCGCCGGAGCTGTGGGCCACGGTGGCCGGGATCCTCCTCGACCACGGGCTGGGCACCGACACCGCCGACCTGGCCCGCCGCGCCGCCCCGTACCTGAACGCCCCGCCCGTCGAACTGCCGGTCTTCCTGGCGCGGAAGGACATCGACGGCAGGGGACGGGAGGCACGGGCGATCCTGGCCGAGCTGCTGGGCTGACCAGGTGACGATCACCGTTCGTCGGGTCGCGGACTGGTTACGCTGCGCCGGTGAAGAGATTCGCGGTCCTGCTCGCCGCCCTCCTGCTGCTGTTCGCGCCGACGGCCGCCTCGGCCGATCCGGTGCTGGAGGGGGACACCGACAACCCGGTCACCCCGGCGCCCGCGGTGACGCGGCCGGACACCGCGCACTGCACGGTGACGCTCGCGGACCGGTTCCGCTCCAACGCGCCCGACGGCGCGCAGCGCTTCTACGAGGGCACGCTCACACCGCCGAAGGAGTGCGCGGGACCGTGGTCGAAGGTCGTGCTCGACCAGACGGTCACCGTCAGCGGCCGGCAGTACGACCGGATCGGCGATCTGCTCATCGGCGGCACCGAGGTGTGGTGGGGCACCACCGAGGAACCGAGCGGCGAGGGCAGGCGGCCCATCACCTACCACTTCGACAAGGACCTGACCGCCTACAGCTCGCTGCTGCGCACGCCGCAGCCGTTCGGCGGCGGGATCGGCAACTTCACCTCACCGGTCTACACCGGCGTGTACGAGCAGACCGTGACCATCACCTACTACCGGGCCGGCGCCGCGCACCCGGCGCCCGCCGTGCCCGACCGCGTCGCGGGGTTCGCCCACGCCGACGCGAACGTCGGCGCGGGCACCGTGCACTTCACCGCGAAGGACCTGCCGCGCAACATCACCCGCGCCTACCTGGAGGTGACGCTGGAGGGCGGCGCCTGCGACGAGCAGTGGTTCAGCGCCGTCCCGGACGAGGTGGTCGCGAAGTACCCGAAGGCGGGACTGTGCGGGCACGGCCCGTTCCGCGAGGCGAACATCGCCCTCGACGGCGCCCCGGTCGGCGGCGCGCACACCTTCCCGCACATCTACTCCGGCGGGATCGTGCCGACGCTGTGGCGCCCGATCGTGGCGATCGACACGTTCAGCCTGCACGCCGAGACGTTCGACCTCACGCCGTTCGCCGGGCGGCTCGTCGACGGCGGGACCCACGACCTGTCGTTCACCGTGCCGGACATCGGCGGCGGCTGGAGTGTCGTGCCGACGCTGTTCCTCTACACCGACCAGCACGCCGAGCGGACCTCCGGCGCGCTGACGCGGGACGACGTCGCCCCGGTGGCGGAGAAGACGACCGTGGTGAAGGACACCTCGGACGGTGTCAACGCCACGGTGACCGCGAAGCGCCACGACGTCACCGCCGGGTACCTCGACACCTCCGCCGGGCGCGTATTCACCCAGGTCGAGCGGACCCGCGACTACCGCAACAGCGACGACCTCACCCACGGCGCGAACGCCCAGCACCTGGTGCAGACCGACCAGGGGCGGCAGAGTTCGGTCTCCACTGTGGACGGCCGGGTGGTCGCGGCCGACCGGCACTCCTGGTCCTATCCGCTGACCGTGGACGCCTCGCCGCTCACCCTGACCGACGACCAGAACTTCAAGCTCGGCGGCACGGTGGAGATGACCAAGCAGCTGAGCGACGAGACCGGTGACGGACGTCACTGGCGGCCGAAGTCGTCCTCGCGGGAGTGGCTGCGCTCCACCGGCACCCTGACCAGGACGAACGGTGTCACGACGGAGTCCGACGACAGCTCGCGGACCCTCTACACCGGACCCGACGACCGCGGACGGCCGTACTTCCACTACGTCGCGAGCAACCACGGCCTGCTCACCGCGGACCACGAGATCGGCGGGAGCCGGTCACCCCGGTGAACGGGCCGGTAGCCCGATCGGTCTAGTGCGGTAGTGTCGCGGCCATGGGGAGTATCCGTACGCGTGTCCTCGGCTGGGTCGGGCGCCGTTACCTTGCGCGCCAACAGAAGAAGGGCTTCGACCTGTCGAAGATGGCGTTCCTGCCGGACGCCGCGCTGATGCCGCTCAAGCGGGACGGCCTCGATCCGCTGCCCGAACTGGGCGCCAAGCGGGCCGAGGCGCCGATCAGCAAGCTCGACCTGCCGTTCGGGATGAACGCCTGGCTGGTGACCGGGTACGAGGAGACGAAGGCCGTCCTCGGCAAGGCGAACGGCTTCAGCAGTGACTTCACCAACCTGGTCGGGAACGCCGGGGTCACCGAGGACCAGAACCCGGGCGGGCTCGGCTTCGCGGACCCGCCGGTGCACACCCGGCTGCGCAAGCTGCTCACCCCCGAGTTCACCATGCGCAGGCTGTCGCGGCTGACCCCGCGCATCGACGAGATCATCGCCGCGCAGCTCGACGCGATGGCCGCCACCGAGGGGCCGGTTGACCTGTGGACCTCCTTCGCGCTGCCGATCCCGTCGCTGACGATCTGCGAGCTGCTCGGGGTGCCCTACGAGGACCGGGCGGACTTCCAGCGGCTGAGCATGGCCCGGTTCGACCTGTTCAGCGGCGCGGGCGCCTCGCTCGGCGCGATGTCCGAATCGCTGACCTACCTGCTCGAAGTTGTCAAGAAGCAGCGCGAGGAGCCCGGTGACGGCCTGCTCGGCATGCTGATCAAGGAACACGGGGACGAGATCGACGACCGCGAGCTGGCCGGGCTCGCCGACGGCATCCTCACCGGCGGGTTCGAGACCACTGCCAGCATGCTCGCGCTGGGCGCGCTGGTGCTGCTGCGCGACGACCGCGCGATGGCCGCCGCGCGCGGCACCGAGGACGAGGTGCACCGGTTCGTCGAGGAGCTGCTGCGGTACCTGACCGTGGTGCAGATGGCGTTCCCGCGTTTCGCCAAGGAGGACATGGAGATCGGCGGCGTGCGGATCAGCGAGGGCGACATCATGATCGTCTCGCTGTCCGGGGCCAACCGCGACCCGTCCCTCGGCGCGGACATGGAGCGTTTCGACGCGACCCGCGAGCCGTCCTCGCACCTCGCGTTCGGCTACGGCATCCACCGGTGCGTCGGCGCGGAGCTGGGCCGGATGGAGCTGCGGGCCGCCTATCCCGCGCTGGTCCGCCGCTTCCCGAAGCTGCGCCTGGCGGTGGAGCCGGAGCAGCTGGCGTTCCGGAAGGTCTCGATCGTCTACGGTCTCGACGAGCTCCCGGTGCTGGTGGACTGACATGCCCTCGGGGGAGGCGATGCCGGGGCTGCTCCTGGCGGACGGACCGGACCCGGACCACGCCGAGGCGCTGATGCTCTACGGCAGGCTGGTCGGGGAGTGGACCATCGTCAACCGGTACAGGTTCCCCGACGGCCAGTGGCGCAGTGCGACGGGCGAATGGCGGTTCGGCTGGGTGCTCGGCGGACGGGCGGTGCAGGACGTGCTCTTCTGCCCGGAGTTCCACGACCGGTTCCCCGGCACGACCATCCGCATGTACGACGTCACGACCGGGCTGTGGCAGGTCACCTGGTTCTCGCCGAAACTCCCGTCGTACTTCTCGCAGATCGGCAGGCCCGACGGCGACGGCGGGATGATCCAGGAGGGCACGGACGCCGGGGGCGGGCGCTCGCGGTGGACGTTCACCGACGTCACGCCGACCTCGTTCCGGTGGCAGGGGTTCAGTGCCGGTCCCGACGGCGAGTTCGAGCTGTTCCAGGAGATGCAGGCGACTCGCGCGTAACGCATCGGCGACGAGCGCGCGGCCTGCTACTTCCTTGCTTGGGTGGCGACCTTCGCGGACGTTCGCCCGGTTCGTCACTCACCCGCGCGGACGGGGAGCATGCGGCAACGGATTCAAAACCCATCCAGTGTGAGCACTCGCCCTCGCGTTTTCCTTCGTTTCCTAGCGCACGCCGCGTGGGCGGAACTGGACGCTGATGCGCGGTCCCGCCGTTTTCGTGGTCTTCGGGATGGCGTGTTCCCAGGTGCGCTGGCAGGAGCCGCCCATCACGATCAGGTCGCCGTGCCCGAGCGCGTACCGGTGTGTCTCGCCGCCGCCGCGCGGGCGCAGCGCGAGCTGTCGTGGCGCGCCGACCGACACGATCGCGACCATGGTGTCCTCGGTCCGGCCGCGCCCGAGGTCGTCCCCGTGCCAGGCGACGCTGTCGCGGCCGTCGCGGTAGTAGCACAGCCCCGCGGTGCGGAACGGCTCGCCGAGCTCGGCCGCGTAGTGCGTGGAAAGCGCTTCCCGCGCGTCGGCCAGGATCGGGTGGGGGAGCGCTGCCCGCTCGTCGTAGAAACAGAGCAGGCGCGGCACCGCGACGACCCGGTCGTACATCCGGCGGCGTTCGGCCTGCCACGGCACCTCTTCGGCGAGCCGGTCGAAGAGCCGTTCGGCCCCGGTGAGCCAGCCGGGCAGCACGTCGATCCACGCGCCGCGGCCGAGTGTGGTGCGGCGGAGGTCCGTCAGCGGGCCGAGCGTCATCGGCCCCGCCGAGCCGAACAACGAAGCCTGGAGCGGTAGTGCCATGAGTCCACTGTAACCCATGAATCGAACGTATGTTCGCACTTCCTCGTGATGGGTCCGGGATCCACGGGAAGGGGCCGTGGATCCCGGTGAGCCGCATCGGTCGCTTGTGAGGCGGTTCGGCCCTCCGCCGGGCCGCGTGGGTCAGGCCGCCTCGACCAGCAGCGCGGCGAGCTGTTCCGGTGCCGACCAGAACGGCGAGTGCCCACCGTCGATCTCGCGGACCGTGGCACCGAGCAGTTCCTGGGCTAGGGCGGCGTTCCATGCGTTGTTCACCGCGCGATCGTCGCGACAGGCCACGTACGTGGTCGGCACGCGGCGCCGCGGCAGGCCGGGGCAGATTTGCTGGCCCAAGATGTTCGCACTGGGGCGCAACCGGCGGACCGCGTCGGCGGCGTCGGCCGGGGCGCAGTCGTGGTACAGCACGTCGGTCGCGTCCGCCGGGTCCAGGACCACGCACCCGGACTCGTCGACGCCGGCACTGGCGAGCGTCTTCTGCAACGGCTCGGCAAGCGGCGTGAGCCCGCCGTCCACCCATGCGGTGCCGGGTCTGCGCAGCAGGGCGGCGAGCAGGACGAGGGAACCGACCGCCGGGTCGCCGGTCGCCAGCGGTGCCACCATGCCGCTCATCGAGTGCGCGACGAGGACCACATCGGACCGGGTTCGGAGCGCGTCTTCGATCACCGCGAGGTACTCGTCCTGGCCGGCTTCGGCGGTGTCGCACGGCAACGACGGGCACACCACCTCGTGACCACGCGCGATCAGGTGCTCGCTCACCCGCTCCCAGCACCATGGGCCGTGCCAGGCTCCGTGCACCAGAACGAACGTCCTCGGCTTCTCATCCCTCATGATGATCACGCTAACCAGCCCCCGGGCACCCCGGAGTCCGCCGAGTACCCACGGGTTCATATTCGTGCCCGAACGAACACGTCTCGGCCAGGCCCCGCGCACCCCGGTGACAACCGCGGCCGACCGCGACCCCCGACTCCGCCGGACACGGTGGATCGGTCCGCCGCGTCGCGATGCTCAGCTCGGGTCCGGCATCGAGATCGGGACCGGCAGGTGCAGGGCGAGCTGGCCTTCGGTGGTGACGTCGAGCCGGACGGTCCTGAGCGGGCGGAGGGACCGCAGGTCCTCGCTCATCCGGCCCTGCCCGAGGTGGAGTCCGGCGCCGCGCGGAAACCGCGCGCTCCCGGCGGACAGCACGTTCGTCTGGCTCAGCGTCGAGTGCCACGCGCCGCCGATCGACGTGTAGGAGGTGAGGGTCGAGACCCGCGTGCCGGTCGGGTATGTGCGCGGTGCGGGCGTGGCGGCCGAGAACGACAGGTCGGTGCCGCCCCCGTCGCCGGCCACGCGCGCGGTGACCCGGCTCGGGTCGATGTCGACGTCGAGTCCGGTGACCCACTTGGGAAATCCGTAGCCGTCGTGGCCGCGGACCTGGGCGATGTCGGTGCTGACCGGCAGGGACAGCACATAGGAGTGGAGGTGGTCGTTCCCCAGCGCGGTGGCGAGATCGGCGATCCCGAGGCGGCCGTGCCGGGCGGGCCGGACGGCCACGCCGACGGCGGCTTCGGTGTAGAAGTCGATGTCGCACACGTCGTAGCGGAAGAACATGACCGAGATCAGCCCGAGTCCCGGCGCGACCTCCAGCGGCGCCAGTTCGCGGGGAAGGCGGGCCCGGATCGCGCGGGTACGGGCGAGCATCGTGAGCCGCGCGGTCGAGACGCGGTAGTAGAAGTTCGGGGTGAGGGTGGGGCCGATCGGCGAGTCCACTTTGGTCTTGGGCAGCCGCCGGAAGAAGTCCACGGTGCCGACCCGGGGATCACGGAGTACCTCGTCGAGGTCGGTGTTCATGCGGTATCGGTCGTAGAGGCCGCCTTTCGGCACCGCGACCGTGCGGCCGCCCAGCTCGACTTCGACGGTTTCCTGGTGGGCCGGCGACATCGGTGTGGCTCCTTCGGAACTCTCGCGGAAAGCTATTTCGGTGACGTGCCGCCGAAATCGGCGACGAGCCGGGCGGCCAGCCGCTCGGAGGACTGCGGGTTCTGTCCGGTGTAGACGTTACGGTCGACCACGACGTGGGGACGCAACGGAAGCAACGCCTTGGAGTACTCGACACCGGCTTCCTTCAGTCTGTCTTCCAGCAGCCACGGCGCCTTCTTCGCGAACCGGTTGAGCATTTCCTCCCGATTGGACAGTCCGGTCATCCGGTAGCCCGCGAAGGGAGACGTGCCGTCGGGGCCGGTCGCGGCCAGGATCGCCGCCGGCGCGTGGCACAGCAGGGCGAGCGGTGTGCCCGCGGCCAGCCTGGCGGCCAGCAGCGCGCCGGAGGTCTCGTCGTGGGCGAGGTCCTCCATCGGCCCGTGACCGCCGGGGTAGAACACCACGTCGAACGCGTCCGGGTCGACCGTGTCCAGTGCCACCGGGTGGGCCAGCACGTCCTCGATGCCGTCGAGATAGCGCTTCACCTCCCGGCGTTTGCCCGGCAGCCCGCCGGAGACACCGAGGCTCAGCCGGTCGAGGGTCGGTGCCTTCCCGCCGGGGGTCGCGACGGTGATGTCCCAGCCCGCCTCGGTGAAGACGCGGTGCGGCACCGCGACTTCCTCGGCCCAGTAGCCCGAGGGATGCACCGTGCCGTCGTCGAGCGTCCAGCGGTCCGCCGCCGAGATCACGAACAGGACCTTCGTCATCGTCTCGTTCCTTTCCTCGCGGTCACGCGAATGCGCACCGCTTACCCTGTGGGTGTCCTTACCGCTCGGCAACTCGGACCGGTGCCGGACGCGTCGCGACGGCGCTCCGCGCGGTGGCCAGCCAGGCGCGGTAGCGCCGCAGTGCCCGTCGCTGGAGCCGGCGCTCGGCGAGCAGCGCCCAAGCCGGGTGGACGCCGGGTGCCGGACGGCGTCCCCTGGCGAGGCGGCGCAGCTGGTACCGGACCCTGGCCATGCTCGCAGCCGAGGCGAGTGCCTTGTCCGGCCAGGTCACCGGGCGCGGTTCCCGGTCCGCCTCACGGCCGTCGCGCCAGCGCTCGGGCAGGTCGGGGGTGACCGCGAGGGCGGTGCCCATCCCGACGAGTGCCACCCCGCCCGCCAGGACCTTCTCGGCGGTGTCGCGCCGGGTGATGCCGCCGGTGAGCATCAGCGGCAGGGGACTGGTCTTCACCAGATCCTCGGCCAGGTCCAGGAAATAGGCCTCGCGGGCCCGGGTGCGCGCGTCGGCAGGACGGCCGGACATCGCCGGGCTTTCGTAGCTGCCGCCGGACAGTTCGACCAGATCGACGCCCAGCGGCGCGAGCATCGCGATCACCTGGCGGGCGTCGTCGGCGTCGAATCCGCCGCGCTGGAAGTCGGCGGAGTTGAGCTTGACCGCGACCGCGAAGGAGGGCGAAACGGCGGCGCGGATGGCGCGGACGACGTCGAGCAGCATCCGGGCCCGGTTCGGCAGCGACCCGCCCCAGGCGTCGGTGCGCCGGTTGACCAGCGGGGACAGGAACTGCGACAGCAGATAGCCGTGCGCGGCGTGCACCTCGACGCCGTCGAAACCGGCCTGTTCGGCGCGCGCCGCGGTGACCGCGAACCGCGTCACGGTGGCCTCGATCTGCTCGGGGGTCATGGCGGTGGGGCGGCCGAAGCGGCCGCTGTGCCTGCCGAGGTCGACGCCCACCGCGGACGGTCCCCACACGACGCCGGGCAGGTCCGCCTGGACCTGGCGACCGGGGTGGTTGAGCTGCATCCACATCGCCGCGCCGCCCGCCTTGCCCGCCTCGGCCCACTCGGCGAACGGTCCGAGTGGCGCGGCGTCGTCGAGCACGACACCGGCGGGCCCGGTCAACGCCTCGGCGTGAACCATGACGTTGCCGGTGATCAGCAGGCCGGCGCCGCCCGTGGCCCACCGCCGGTACAGCGACAGCAACCGCCGCCCGGGCAGCTGGCCGTCGCCGGCCAGGTTCTCCTCCATGGCCGCCTTCGCGATCCGGTTGCCCAGTACGGCCCCGGAACGCAGCGGCAGCGGCGCAAACAGCTCGCTGGTCATCCTGGTTCTCCTCGCGGATCGCTCATCGCCTATGATGTGTGCAGTGCTCACATTAACCGAGAATGTAAGCACTGTAAACATGAGGGAGAGTGATCCGTGTCGCAGGCGAACGCCTCGTACCACCACGGCGATCTGCGCGCCGCCTGCCTGCGCGCGGCGCGTGAGCTGCTGGAGGAGAACGGCGACGCCGGGCTCTCGTTACGGGCGGTGGCCCGCCGGGCCGGTGTCTCGGCCACGGCTCCCTATCGACATTTCGCGGACCGCGAGGCGCTCGTCTCGGCGGTCGCCGCCGAGGGGTACCGCGAGCTCGCCGGACAGCTCGCCGCGGCGCATCCTGCGCCAAGGGACCCCGACGACCTCGCCGCGATCGCCGTCGCCTACGTTCGTTTCGCCGTCGACCACCCGGCGCTGTTCAAGGTGATGTTCACCGAACCCTGCGATCCCGGCAGCGAGGAACGGGCCGCCGCGACCGCCGCCATCTCCGAGTACGTCAAGACCCTCGTCCGCGGTGTCTTCCCCGACGCCGACCCCGAGGCACTGTCCACCGCGGTGTGGGCTTTCGTCCACGGCCTGGCTTTCCTGCACCTGGACGGCAAACTCGACGCCGCCACGCCGGAAGCCCTCGCCGAGCGGGTCCGTGCCGCCGTCCGGGCGCTGCTCGCGGCGTCCCCGGCGGTGCCGCGCTAGCCCGCCCCGCGCGGACGAGCGGGGCGGGGAAGACGATCGCTCGCCTTCCCCGCCCCGTCGCGGTGGGTGGTGACCAGGGTGCCTGACGCGGTCACCCGCAGGCCGGATCCTCCGGCTGGGCGGGCACGCTCACCGCGTCCCAGGCCGCCTTCACGGTGTTGAACTGGGTGCAGCTGCCGGGGAAGAGACTCTTCGCCGCGGTCAGTGTCCAGGTGCGGTAGCTCTGGTAGGAGCTGTTGCTGTTCTTGAGCAGCATCGCGTTGTAGAAGATCTGCACCGCGGTCTTCACGCCGAGCCCGGTGACCGAGGAGCCGTCACAGGTCGGGCTGACCGGCTGGCCGTTGGTCGGGTTCGTGCCCTCGGCCACCAGGTAGAACCAGTGGTTGCCCGGCCCGGCCGCGGCGTGCACCTCGGTGCCGGGAATCGAGTCGTCGTAACAGTTCGCGTGGCCCAGCTGGGACGGGTCGTACATGTTGCGGATCGGCCCGTTCCCGACGAGGTTCACCTGGTTGCCGACGAGGAAGTCCGGCACCGCGTACGGCGCGGGCTCGTTGGCGAACCATTCGGTCGAGGCGCCGAAGACGTCCGCGACGAACTCCTGGGTGCCGTTGCCCGACATGCTGCCGGGGGTGTGGTCGTCGATGCCGTGCCCGTGCTCGTGTGCGATCACGTCGATCGAGCCGATCCACTGCCCTGCGGTGTTGCTCCCGACCTGGACCTGGGTGCCGTCGTAGTAGGCGTTCTGTTCGTTGAGGCCGACCCGGATCGGCCAGCCGCCGCCGTTGCCGTCGAAGCCGTTGCGGCCCAGCCACTGCGACAGCATCTTGTTCTCCTGCTGGATGCCGTACAGCGCGTCGGCGCACCCGGTTTCCCGGTCGGTCTCGTCGCCGTTGCCCCAGTTGTCACCGGACTTGGTGAAGGTCGTCTGGGTGTCGGCGTCCTGGCAGCTGACGTTCGACAGGTTCGGGTCGGCCATCGAGAAGGTGCCGTCGCCGTTGTTGGTGGTGTCGATGTGCAGCGGCTCCGGGCCGTTCCACACGCCCTGCGCGTCCCCGTGCGCCACGCGCTCCCGCGTGCGCAGCACCTTGCCGGTCATGGCGTCGACGACGACGTCCAGTTTGCTGGGCCCCTCCTTGGTCCGGCCGGTGACCTGGGTCGTCCAGGCGAGCGCCGGGGTGCCGATCGCGTAGGCGGCGAGCCGCGCGGGAAGCACACTGTCCACAGTGGCCAGTTGGGTGCGGGCGGTCGCCTCGGCCTCCCGCGCGGTCAGCTTCGGGGTCGTGCTGGGCAGGTCGATCGCGGCGGTCTGCGCGACCGAGGTGGCGAGGACCTGTCCCGCGGAGTTCGTGGCCACGACGAAGTCGCCGCCGACGACCGGCAGGCCATGGTAGGTGCGGTCGTAGGGAACGTACTTCAGGCCGTTGATCGACGAGATCACCTTGTGCTGCTGGAAAACGTCGGCCGGTCCGGCGTGCAGGGCGGCGGGCCGGGAGGCCACCAGCCGCTGCGCGGCGCCGGCGGCCATCGCCTCGGGGGTTTGCGGATTCCGGGGATCGGAAGGTTGTGCCTGAGCGGTCGCGGCCGTGGTGACGGCCGCGGCCAGCACGCCGGCTGCGAGCAGCACGAGTGGTCGGCGCAATGTCATCGGCGTCGTTCTCCTCCGGGCAGGCCGGACCGGGCCCCGGAGACGGGGCCGGATTCGGCGGTGGAATGGAATCGAACCTCGACCAGGGTCGGGTTTCCCGGAACTTCGAACAACCGACGAAGGTCGCTACTTTGGCACCCTCCGGACCTCCGGGGTGTGCGGCGGGCTCGTTTTCCGGCACTCGGTTCCCTGCCCGGAATTTCCCATTACCCCACAAGGGTCCGCAAGCCGCCCACCATGGCCGCAGCCCGGCGATCAGGATGAATCCGGCGGCCCGAATGCGGTTTTCTTCAGTAGCGGTTGGGGGTGTGCTGGTGTCGCGAATGTCGCATTCGCGACATCGTTTCAGCCGAAGCACGCACCGGGCGCCAGAACTCACTACTCCCAGTGAGAAAACCTCAATGGTTTCGGCGGACGGTCGGTTCCCCACTCTCCGGTGGGGAACCGGCGCGGCGTGTTCGTGGACGGTGTGCCCGAGCGATTCGCTATTCCTCGCCGGAAAACCGCTCCCAGGCCGATTGACGGGTCATCTCGAGCGCGGCGCCGATCCGGGCCCAGCTCGCGCCGAGCGCGCGGGCGCGGCGAACCCAGCCGGTCAGGCTTTCCTCCACCTGAACCGATGCCTTCGCCACCAGGGGAAGGGACCTCAGAACCGTCTCGACGTCGTGGGCCTGTTCCCACGGGGCGAGCCGTGGTACCGACGCCGGCTTGTTCTCGATCACCTGCCGGCACAGCTCCACACATCCGCCGCAGATGAACACCCCGGGACCGGCCACCAGGGCCTCGACCTCCGAATCGGGTTTCAGGCAGAACGAACACGTCGCGATCGCCGAGGACATCGTGCTGGAGGCCATTCGGGTGCCTCTCGGTCCGGGATGTCAGGCGCTTCCTGACGGGTGTCAGGCTATGCCTGACACCCGGGATCCGGCAAGGCTTTGGCGCGCACCAGGTCGCGGAGTGCGGCCACGGAACGATATGCGCTCGGTGACACCCATTCCCCTGTAGTCACATGGTGGTCTCGACCAATTCGGGGATTTCCGCCTCGGCGCGGGTTTTTACTGGCAGGATGATCACGTCGAAACACGTTTACTGGGGAAGGGTGAACTTGAAGTGACCAGACATCTCCTGTGGCGCGCGGCGGTGGTCGCCACCGCGCTCGTGGGCAGCGCCGCGGTCGCGGCGCCCGCGCACGCCATCATCAACGGCAAGCCCGCGACCATCGACTATTCGTTCGTCGTGTCCATCCAGCGCGAGTACAAGGGCGATCCGAACACGCAGTGGTGCGGGGGCGCGCTCGTCGCCCCGGGCTGGGTGGTGACGGCGGCCCACTGCGTCACCAAGCCGGGCACCAACGGCGCGCCCTACACGCCGGTCAGCCCCGCCACGTACCACGTCCGGGTCGGCTCGAACGACCGCACCAAGGGCGGCTCGACGGCGAACGTGGCCGGGATCGAGGTCATTCCCGGCTACGTCAACAGCGCGGATCGCAACAACGGCAAGGACATCGCGCTGTTGCGGCTGGACAAGCCGGTGGCGCAGAAGGCGATCGGTCTCGCCGACGCGACCCCGGCGCCGTGGGCGATAGCGCGGCAGATCGGCTGGGGCTACACCGACATCAAGCAGAACACGCCCGCCGAGCTGCCCGTGCAGCTGCGCGAACTCGACTCGCCGGTGATACCCCCGACCAGCCCGCAGTGCGTCTCCGACCCGACCGCCGGGGACGGCTACGGTATCCGGGAGGGCGACTTCTGTACCGAACACCCCGACAAGGTGTCCGGCTCCTGTGGCGGTGACTCCGGATCGCCGGTCATCCAGTTCGTCTTCGGCCGGTACCGGCTCGCCGGGGTCCAGAGCAGGGCGCCGGGTGACATCTGCGGTCAGACCCCGGACATCGACACGAGTGTCTCCTACTACCACGAGTGGATCTACAGCGTGATCGGCTGAGCGTGGCCGTCCGGCTCGCACCGTGTCCACGGTGCGAGCCGGTACCCGGCATGGGCACTTGCTAACCTGGGCCCCTGATCGGGGGAGGGATCATGTCACTGCGCGCCGTCGCCGCGGTCTTCGCGGTCTTCGCACTGTCCATTGTGGCCACTCCGGCCGCGTCCGCCGCCACGCCGGTGAACCAGCTGAAACCGCTTCCACTGCGCGAGCTGTACGACCAGCCGGGGCAGAAGTACCTCTACAGCGCGAACTGGGGCGAGGTCGTCTCGGCACAGCGGAACTCCGGTATGAAGATGCCCTCGCCGCGGCCGATCGGGTACGTCTTCGCGAACTCCGGGGAGTCGACCAGGCCGATCCACCGTCTCAAGCAGACGGCGACCGGCAACTGGATCATCAGCACCGACCAGCGCGAGATCGACTACCTGACCTCGCACGGCTTCACGCTCGAAGGCCGCACCGGGTACGTCTACACCTCGCCGGTGAACGGCGCGAAGCAGCTCAACCGCTACACCAACGGCAAAGGCTGGCGGCTCGCCTACGGCCAGCCGGCCGGGTACACGCTCGACGGCCCGATCGGCTACGTGCTGCCCGAGTACCACCAGGTCGGCGCGTACTACTTCGGCGCCTTCGACGCGGCCAACCCGGACGACCTCTTCCTCCAGGCGGTCAAGAACGCGTTCGGCCGCTTCCCCGACCCGTGGGGCGGGGTGCGCGACTTCCACGGCGACCCGGACAGTCCGTGGGGCCCGGTCGCGCGGAACACCCAGGGCTGGCCGGGCGACTGGAGTCACCTGAAGCCGTCCATCGGCTACTACGACGACAGCAGGACGGCCACGCTCGAAGCGCAGATCGACCAGGCGGCGAGCGCCGGGATCGGCTTCTTCTCGTTCTACGACTACTGGAACAACCAGAAGGGCGCCCCGGCGGGCGACGCCGCGCTGAAGACCTTCCTGCGGGCGGCCAACACGAACCGCCTGCAGTTCATGCTCAGCATCGTCATCCCCTACTCGAAGGACGATCCGCAGCACCTCATGCTGCCCACGACGCAGTTCGACGCCGCGGCCGAGAACTACTCGGGCTACCTGACCAAGGCGAACTACCTGGTGACCCAGGAGGACCGCCCGATCGTCTTCCTCGAGGACGGCAGCGGGCTCGGGAACGGCAGCGTGGCCGACCAGAACACCTTCATCGGCCTGCTGAAACAGAAGATCAAAGCGAAGACCGGCAAGGACGCCTACCTCGTCGGCCACAGCGAGCAGGGGACCGCGTTCCAGGTGAACAGCGACGCCTTCGGCTGCCTGAACATCGGCCAGTACATCCGGGCGGGCAGCTACGGCCAGTACGTGCGGGACGCGCCGACGTACTTCTCGAACGTGGAGACCAAGGGAAAGCCGATGATGCGGTGTGGCATGAGCGGCTTCGACGAGGCGCCGCGCACCGGCTTCTGGGAGGCCAAGCCGGATGTGCGGTACTTCAAGGACGACGCCAAGGCCCAGTTCCCCGCGGCCATGACGATGACGCTGAACAGCATGAGGGGCCAGCCGGCGAGCCCGATCGACAACTTCCTGACGATGTACGCCTGGAACGAGTGGCACGAAGGCGGCATCATCGAGCCGAACGTGCGTGACGGGAAGTACTATCTCGACACGATCCAGCGGACGTTCGGGCTGCCCGCCCGGTAACGCCGGACAGCACCACGGGAGGACACGATGGCGCCGGGTGCGGTACCGGTCGTGCGGGACGCCGGGCCCGGTGACGTGGCGGCGATCCGCCGGTTCGGCGAGGCCTGCGTCCGGCCGCACTACACGCCGCTGATCGGTGCCGATGCCGCGGCCGATCAGGTTCGCCGGTGGTGGAACGAGACGTACCTCGGCGGGGCCGTGGCCGCGGGCTTGGTGGTCGTCGCCGACGACGGTGGCCAGGTCGTCGGCGTCGGGCAGCGCGGGCGCAGCGGCGCCGACCACGTGATCTACAAGCTCTACGTCCACCCCCGGTATCGCGGGCACGGGTGGGGCCCGCGGCTGCTCGACGCGCTCGCCGCGCGGCTGCCCGCGGACGCGGATCGGCTGTGCGTCGAGCATTTCGCGGCCAACGGGCGCGCCGGGGCGTTCTACGAACGCGAGGGCTTCGCGGTGGAACGGATCGAGCCGGATCCCACCGGCGACCCGGCGCTCGGAGTGGTGTGGCGCGCACGCCCCCTGGCCCCGCCCACCGACGTGCCCGGACAAGCGTGACGCCGCGGTATCACTCGCCGTCCGGAAGCGGTCGCCTGCGGGGGAAAGTCCGTTTTGGACCATCCTCAACGGACAATGCGGGCTCCGTGGCCGGTCATCGGACGAAGCCGCGTCCCGCTCGGCCACCATGCCGTGGGCGTTCGCGATGTCCGCGGCGCGGGAACCTTCGGGCGGAACCGGGTGGTGGACTCTCCGGCACGCTCCTCCTGGCCGCGCCAGGGCAGGACCGGCGCGGCCAGGGCGTCAGGCGGGGGTGGCCAGGGTGGCGGCGCCCGGCCCGTCGAGTTCCTCCAGTGCCACCCGCCGCCCGGAAACGGCCAGGAGCAGGGAGAGCGCGGGGCCCCGCACCTCCGGACCGTCCCCTATGGACAGTTCGGCGTCCGTCGCCGTGAGCCGGAGACGAGCGGTCAGTTCCTTGGCGCCGCCGAACGAAGCCGGAGTCCGCGCCTGCAGGCGGAGCGCGCGGACCACGGCCTCCGGCGCGTAGGCATGGGTGAGCCCCAGGGGACGCCGGATGTCCTCGCCGTGGACGACCTCTTCGACGAGCCTGGTGTCGAGGGGCGCCGGAGGGGTCGACGTTCGCGAAGCCACCCGGCGAAGCCGGTCCAGGGTTTCCCGGGGCGAGGCCCCACGCTCGCGTGCCACCCCGCGCGCGTTCTGGCGGTCGAAGTCGAACCGCGCCCGGACGAGACCGGCCACGAAACCCAGGCGCGTCGTCCGGGCGGTGTCGACCAGGTGGGCGACCACGTCGTGCACGGTCCACCCCGCGCACAGCGACGGCTCGTCCCAGCGCCGGTCGTCGAGGTGTGTGAGGTCGTCGATCAGCGCCGCGCGTTCCGTGTGGACCATCGGCCAGACGTCGTTCGTCACGGGTTTCTCCTTCGCTCGGTCACCGTGCTCACCGGATGAGACTCGCGGCGGGCCGGGAACTCATCGCTCGCCGAGCGAATTCTTCGCCGTGTTCGTGTCCGGGGTCAGGACGAGGCGGCCGTGAGGGTCTGGACTTCGGCGTCGGACAGGCGCAGGTCGTGCAGGGCGACCAGGGCCGCCAGTTGCTCGGTCGTGCGCGCGGAGGCGATCGGCGCGGCCACCGTCGGCTGCTGGGCGAGCCAGGCCAGCGCGACCGTCGCCAGTTCCACGCCGCGGGCGTTCGCGACCTCGTCCAGCGCGGCCAGGACCTTGACGCCGCGTTCGGTGTCCGCGTAGCCACCGGCGAGGCCGGGGAGGTTCCGTATGTTGTCGACGGTCCGGCCCGGCCGGTACTTGCCGGTCAGGAAGCCGGAGGCGAGTGCGAAATACGGGACACACGCCAGCCCTTCGCGCTGCACGATCTCCCGTCGTTCCCCCTCGTAGGTGTCGCGCGAGACGAGGTTGTACTGCGGCTGGAGCGCGACGTAGCGGGCCAGGCCCTCGCGGTCGGAGAAGGCCAGCGAGGCCGAGAGCCGTTCGGGGCTGATGTTGGAGGTCGCGATGGCGCGGACCTTGCCCGCCTTCACCAGACCGTCGAGCGCGGTGATGATGTCCTCGACCGGAACGGACTCGTCGTCGAAGTGGGTGTAGTAGAGGTCTATGCGGTCGGTGCCCAGCCTGCGCAGGGACTCCTCCGCCGCGGCCCTGATGTTCGCGGGCGCGAGGCCCTTGTACCCGGGGTGGTCGCCGACCTTGGTCGCGACGACCACGTCGTCGCGGTTGCCGCGCGCGGCCAGCCAGGCGCCGAGGATGGTTTCGGACTGCCCGGGCTCGTTGCCGGGAAAGTGGTACATGTACGAATCGGCGGTGTCGACGAAGTTGCCGCCCGCGGCGGAATAGGCGTCGAGTACGGCGAACGACTGTGTTTCGTCGGCGGTCCAGCCGAATACGTTCCCGCCGAGGCAGAACGGGGACACGGTCAGGCCGGAGGAGCCGAGAGCGCGGAGGACGGACATGATCGGATTCAACCACGTCTCGTGCCCTGCTCGCGCGATGTCTTGTGGTACGGGGTCTTTCGGGCAGCGCTTGGTGCACGGAGGCGCTGCGGGACGGCGTCACGCCGGATGTTGATCATAACCTCCGGACCGGAATTCGCTGTTCTCGCCAATTCGGAAGGAACCATGATTCGCACAATTGTGGGCTGTGCGGCCGCGGTCGCATTGCCCGTCGTCGCCGGTGTTGTCGTCTTCGCCCCGGCGGAGGCCGCCGGTAACCGGGCCGCGGTCGACGCGCCCGTGCCCGTCGCCGGCAAGTTCGTTCCCGGTCAACTGGGCGCCGCCCCGCCCGTCGTGACCGAGGTGTCCCACCCCGGTGTCCATGTGGACACTCAGTGGCCGGGGGCGCAGGGCTAGCCGGTCGCGAGGTCCGGTCACGTGGGGAGGAACGGACAGCCTCGCGCGGCCGGACCGTCGAATTCCAGGGCGGCGAGCGTTTCCCGCTGAGCGGGCCGGGAAGCCGCGGCCCTTGTCGGTGCGTCGTCCCGTCTCGTACAGTCTGCCCCGGGCCCGTCCCTGAATGGTCTGGACCCTTGACCCATACACCGCCGCCCTGAGTCGTCCAGGAGGTTGGCACGTGCGCAGAAGGCTTCGCGTCGGCGGGGTTCTCATGGCGGTGGTCGGCGGGCTCGCGGTGGTCGCGCCCGCGGCGTCGGCACAGGTCGGTGGCGGCGGCTGGATTCCCGATTCGCCGTCCTACCAGACCCAGCAGCGCGGCTGCGGCAAGGCGTCCGGCTCGACGTTCTCCCTGACCTGTTCGGACAGCAGCGGTGATCAGCGGGCCGAACGCCGGTACGACACCTACACCGGCGGCACTCACCAGTTCGAGGGCTACTTCAAGATCACCAGCCAGGGCGGCTCGCGGATCAGCCTGAAACAGACCTTCCGCGACGCCCCGACCGCCGGGCCGTACTTCATGCTGGCCGTGGAAAAGGGCGGCAGGCTCTACGCGGTGCACGGCGGGGACACGATCGCCAGTGGCGCGACCGTCGGCACGCGGGTGCGGGTCAACACGATCAACGAGGTGGGCAAGACCCACAAGGTCTACATCAACGGTTCGCTCAAGCAGACCGTGGCCAGCCCGGACGGCAGCTACTACGACAAGTTCGGCACGTACCGCACCTCGAGCGGGGCGGGCCCGATCACCGCGGAGTGGAGCGACATCCGGTTCTGGCACAAGTGACCCGGCGACGGGTGGCACCGCCGGGTCACGCCGGTGGCGCCGCCCACGCGTCGAGCGAGGTCCACGCGCGCAGGTCGAGCCCGCTGGTGAAGCGGCGGGGTGCACCGCTCAGCGGGTCCTCGAATTCGAGCGTTTTCGCCAGCAGCTGCAACGGCCGGGTGAAGTCGTCGAGCGGGGTTTCGACCAGGTCCGGGTAGAACGTGTCGCCGAGGATGGGGACGCCGAGGCCGTTCATGTGCACGCGCAGCTGGTGGGTGCGCCCGGTCGCGGGCACCAGCCGGTAGCGGCCGAGGCCGTCGCGGTGCGCCAGCAGCCCGACGTGGGTCTCGGCGTTCGGCTCGCCGGGGATCTCCTGCGCGGCGAGGACTCCGCGCTCCTTGACGATCCGGCTGCGCACGGTCCTCGGCAGGCGCAGCGCGGGGTCGTACCGGGCGATCGCCTCGTATTCCTTGTGTACCTTGCGATCCCGGAACAGCGTCTGGTAGGCGCCGCGGCTTTCCGGCGTGATCACGAACATCACCAGGCCCGCGGTGACCCGGTCCAGCCGGTGTGCCGGGCTCAGCAGCGGGAGGCCGAGCTCGTGGCGCAGCCGCACGAGCGCGGTCTCCAGGACGTGCCTGCCGCGCGGGATGGTCGCGAGGAAGTGCGGTTTGTCGACCACCAGCAGGTGCTCGTCCCGGTGCACGACCGTGACGTCGAACGGGACCGGGACCTCCTCGGGCAGGTCGCGGTGGAACCAGATGAACGTGCCGGGGGCGAACGGGGTGTCGACGCCGAGCGGCCCGTCCTGCCCGAAGATCCGCTCCTCGCGCAGCATCTGCTCGATGCGGTCCGGTTCGAGCCGGGGCAGCCGGTCCACCAGGTGCTCCAGCAGGGTCCGCCAGTGACCCTCGTCGGGCAGCCGGAGCCGGGCCGGGTCGAGGCCGTGGCGGGGCGGCAGCGGCGGGCGGAGCTTGCGTCTCATCGGTGGACGACTCTAGCCGCCGCCGCTTTCAGCCCTGCCGGTAGCGGGCGATGTAGCGGGCCTTCGCCTCGGTGTCGGCGGCTTCGGCGAGCGCGGCCCGCCGCTGCTTCCCGGTGCCGTGCGGGAAGCCGTGCTTGGTGAGCCGGTGTTCGGCGCTTTCCTCCATGTAGGCACAGGAATAGAAGTACGCGACGAGCGTGGCCATCAGCACCAGCGACAGCCGGAGGGTGAGCGGACCCGGCAGCAGCAGCCACACCAGGCACAGCGGGGCGATCCCGACCGTGCTGCGGGCCACGTGCCGCGCCTTCCAGTGCGGGCCGGTCATGTCGTGCAGCACCCACGGCGCGTACCGCTCGGGCAGGCGTCCGCCCACCGCGTACCAGAACCACCGGAACACGCCCGGTCGTGGCCGATCCATCGGGTCCTCCTCTCGCACCGGTTCCATAATACGCTAATAGTTAGCACACTAATCATTAGTGTCGCCAGAACCACGGTAGGGTGGTGCGGCAACGGAAGTGACGAGGAGCCGAGGGGACGCGTGGTGGCGGAGATCGATCTGGGCGAGGACCCGCTGAAGCTGGACCGGCAGGTGTGTTTCGCGCTGTCGGTGGCGTCGCGCAGCGTCATCGGCGTCTACCGGCCGCTGCTGGAGCCCCACGGCCTGACCCATCCGCAGTACCTCGTGATGCTGGCGCTGTGGGAGCGCGAGCCGAGGTCGGTCAAGGAACTGGGCACGGCGTTGCGTGCCGAGCCGGCGACGTTGTCACCGCTGCTGAAGCGGCTGGAGGCGATCGGGTACGTCACGCGGGGCCGGAGCCGTTCCGACGAGCGGCAGCTGACCGTCGAGCTCACCGCGAAGGGACGCGCGCTCCGCGCCGAGGCGGAGAAGATTCCCTACCGCGTGGTCGAAACGCTCGGCATGGACATAGGTGAGCTGGAGGCGCTGCACGCCGCGCTCACCCGGGTCATCGAGGCGACCGCCTGAGGGCTGGGTGTACTGCTAGCGCCCGGCCGCGGTGAGGGTTTCGGCGAGCACGCGGCAGATCTCGGCCTCGACCTCCGGCTCGGCGAGGTAGAAGTGGTCGCCCGGGTACACGTGCCGGGTGTAGGGGCCCGTGGTGTGCTCGGCCCAGCGGTCGAGCTGGCCGAGGTCGACCGCCGGATCGGCGTCGCCGCTGAGCGCGACCAGCGGGCAGGTGAGGTCGGGGCCCTCCCGGTAGGTGTAGGTCGCCGCCGCGTGCCAGTCGTTGCGCAGCGCGGGCAGGACGAGTTCCGCGATCTCGGGGTGGTCGAGCACCTCGGGTCCCGGCCCGCCGAGCGCCTTCGCGGCCGCGATGAGCTCCTTGTCGTTGCCGACGGGCCGGTGTGCCAACGGGCTGCGGGGCGCGCGCCTGCCGGACACGATCACCGCCGACACGCCGAGCCCCTGCTTGTCGAGCAGCCGGGCGGTCTCGAAGGCGACGCTCGCGCCCATGCTGTGGCCGAACAGCGCCGGTGGTTCGTCGAACGTGCTGGCCAGTATCTCGGCGACGCGTTCGGCCATGCCCTGCACGTCCGGGATCATCGGCTCGGAGAGCCGGTCCTGCCGTCCGGGGTACTGCACGGCGAGGACCTCGGCCGCCGGGGCCAGCCGCTTCGCCACACCCCGGTAGAACGAGGCCGCCCCGCCCGCGTGGGGGAAACACACCAGGCGTGGCCCGGTGCCCGCCGCGGGCCGGAACCGGCGCAACCACTTGTCGCCGTCGGTGACAGCCGCCATCCCCGATGCCCCCTTCGTCCAGGAAGGTCCGCGCCGATCGATCGTGCCGAGCCGCCGCGGCCTGTCGTCTCCGGCCCATTGTGCCGGAGACGGGCACGGAATTCCGCCGGATCCGCGGCGTTGGACCCTGGCAGGGCCGCGAGGAGCGCGGCGGCGGAGAGGAGCGCACGACGTGGCGGAGCCGAAGATCAGGCTGGGGGTCGCGCCGGCGGCGGGGACCGGCCCCGCGGAGTTCGCCGGGCTGGCGGAGCTGCTGGAGGAGGCGGGCGTCGACTCGCTGTGGCTGTCGGAGCTGGTCTACGCGCCGGAGGTCGATCCGCTGATCGGGATGACCCACGCGCTGGCCCGCACGAGCAGGCTCAAGGTCGGCACCGGGGTGGCGATCCTGCCCGGCCGCCATCCCGTCCTGGTCGCGAAGCAGCTGCTCACCCTGGCCGGGCTGGCGCCGAAGCGGGTGCTGCCGGTGTTCGGGCTGCGCCCGGCGCGGCGGGCCGAGCACGAGCTCTTCCCGGTACCCGACGGGCGTCGCGCGGCGGTGTTCGACGAATCGCTGACGCTGCTCCGCGCGTTGCTGGAGCAGGAGGAGGTGTCGTTCTCGGGCGAGTTCTTCCAGGTCGAGGGCGCCCGGCTGGGCCCGCGACCCGCCAAACGACTGGACGTGTGGCTGGGCGGGACCGCGCCGGCCGCGCTGCGGCGCGCGGGAAGGCTCGCCGACGGGTGGCTGGGCAGCTTCCACACCCCCGAGCAGGCGCGCGCCGCGCGGATCGCGATCCAGGAGGCGGCGGCCGAGGCGGGCCGGGAGATCGAGGAGGACCACTTCGGGCTGAGCATGGTCGTGGCGGCCAAGGGCAGGCCGGACGAGCTGACCGAGGTGGCCGCGCGCCGCCGTCCCGGTACCGATCCGGCGGAACTGGTGCCCACGAGTTTCGCCGACGCGCGAGCGCTGGTCGAACGGCATATCGAGGCGGGGATCACGAAGTTCGTGATCCGGCCCGGGTATTCGGGGGACTACCGCGACTTCCTCGATGACTTCCTGCGCGAGCTGGCGCCGCTGCAGAACTAGCCGGTGGCCGCGGTGCCCGGCCAGGCGCCGCGGCCCGCCAGGTCGAGGACGAGCGCGGCGATGTTCCACGCGTCGTCCTCGCCCCGGTGGTGGCGTCCTTCCAGCGGCAGCCCGGCGTGCTGGAGGGCCTGGGCCATGCCGGGCTTCCTGCGCAGCCCGTGTGCCTCGGCGAACACGGCCTTGGCGTTGGTGTGCGTGCGTTCGGTGGGGTAGCCGAACGGGTAGGCGACCCCGTCCGCCTGGCTCTGCCGGGCGAACTGCCGCCGGTCGTACTCACCCCAGCTCGCCCAGGGACGTTCCCCGGCGCCGTGCTCCTCGACGAGGATCCGGCACGCCTCGGCGAAGGGGACGCCCCGGTCGACCTCGGCCCGCGTCAGCCCGGTCAGCGTGGTGCAGAAGGCACTCACCGCCGACCGGGCCGGGCGGACCAGCACCCGGTGACGGGACACGCGGCGCCGGGCCGGGACGTCCACGACGGTGAGCCCGATCTCGATGATCTCGGACACCGAGCCGGGCGGTGGCGGGCCGTCCCAGCAGGTGGCCTCCACGTCGATGACGTTCAGCAGGGCGGACGTGTGGTGCATGGGCCGAGCGTAGGGAGGCGTGCCGGTTACGGCACCACAATTTCGGCGGCGTGCGGGGCGCGGCTAGCGCGGCTCGTCGAAGGTGAGCTGCCGGGTGCGTCGCGGCATGAGCAGCAGGGCCACCACGATCAGCACGCCGACGGCGACGAGCGCGAGGAACACGTGGTGGGTGGCGTCGGCGAGCGCGCCGCGCACGTAGCCCGCGGCGGGGGAGTCCCCGGCGTGCCCGCCCAGCACCAGGCTGGTGGCGTCCCCACCGGCGGGGAGCCGGCCCGCGATGTCGGCGGGCGGGTGGGCGAAGCGGTCGGCGAGGGTCGCGTTGGAGATGGCGCCGAACACCGCCGCGCCGACCGCGCTGCCCAGCGAGCGGCTGAACATGTTCGTCGCGGTGACCACGCCGCGGCGTTCCCAGCCGACGGTGGACTGCACGGCGACGACGGTCGGGCTCGAACACAGCCCGAGCCCGATCCCGAGCACGAACGCGGCGCCCGCGGCGTGCCAGATCGACGAGTCCGCGTCGAGCAGCGTCGTGGAGACCACGCCCGCGACGACGAACACGCTGCCGATCAGCGCGGTGTCGCGGAACCCGATGCGCATGTAGATCCGGCCGGAAAGCGAGGCGGCGATCGGCCAGCCGATGGTGAGCGCGGCGAGCGCGAATCCGGCGACGAGCGCGCCCTTGCCGAGCACGCCCTCGGCGTAGGTGGGCAGGAACGAGCTGAGCCCCATCATGAGCGCGCCGACGACCACGGCGACCAGGTTGCCGCCGACGAGGGTGCGGCGGGTGAACACCCACAGCGGCAGCACGGGTTCGGCGGCGCGGCGTTCGACGAGGACGAACGCGGCGAGCAGGACGACGCCGACGCCGAAGATCGCCAGGCTCGGGACCGAGGACCAGCCCCACGCGACGCCGCCTTCGAGCAGGCCGAGGATGATCAGCGTGCAGGACGCGGTGAGCAGCGCGGCCCCGGGGTAGTCGATGCGGCGGGTGCGGCGTTCGACCTTTTCGCTGAAGTTGCGGTACAGCATCCACGCGGCGGCGGCGCCGAGCGGCAGGTTGATGAAGAAGATCCAGCGCCAGTCCAGGTATTCGGCGAACACCCCGCCCAGCGTCGGCCCGACCACCGAGGCGACCGCCCACACCCCGGCGACGTAGCCCTGCACCCTGGCGCGTTCCTCGACGGTGTAGAGGTCGCCGACGATGGTGAGGCTCATCGGCTGGACCGCGCCGGCGCCGATGCCCTGCACCGCGCGGGCGGCGATGAGCACCGGCATGCTCCAGGCGGCGCCGCAGAGCACCGAGCCGAGCAGGAACAGCGCGATGCCGAAGAACATCACCGGGCGGCGGCCCAGCACGTCGGCGAACTTGCCGTAGAGCGGCACGGTGACGGCCTGGGTGAGCAGGTAGATCGAGAACAGCCAGGGGAACTGCGAGAACCCGCCCAGGTCGCTGACCACGGAGGGGACCGCGGTGGCGATGATCGTGCTGTCCAGCGCGACGAGGCCGGTGCTCAGCATGACGGAGGCGAGCACGGGGCCGCGCTCCGAACGGAGACCGACCGCCTTCCGTGCGTCGGGCGCGGCGGTGGTCATCGGCGGTGTACTCCCTGGGTTGCCCATGGCGAGAACTAACTACTTTCGCTAAGCAATGATTCCACGCAACCCCACTCGGTGGCACTGATTTACCGATCCGGGTGCGACCGGGTGGACACGATTCGCGGCCGATCCGCTCGTAGTGCCCGTTTTCCGCCGTGGCCGCCCTCGGATTGGTTACGAATGGCGCAGCGTGGGCGGGCGCTTCCCGGGTCAAGATGGAGGGATGCTTACCTGGGTGCGGTCTATCGAACGGGGCTGGGTGGTCCGGGACGTGGTGCCCGGTCCGGACGTCGACGAGTTCGCCGAACCGGACCGGGTGATGGCCGCCCTCGCCGGGCCGGAGGCCGCCGGGGACACGCTGCTGGCGGTCCAGCACCCGGCGCGGACCCCGGCCGCGCTGGCCGCGGGCCACAGCGTCACCGAGGCCCTGCCCGCGGCGCGGATGGCGCTGAAACGGCTGATCGCCGAGCACTACCTGCCGATGTCCGACTTCGTCGCGCTGTACCGGATCGAAGGGCCGGACGGGGACGCGGCGGGCGTGCTGTGCCTGGTGGACCCGGCGGAGGTGGGCGCGGACGGGCGGGCGCGGGTCCGGCACACCGAAGAGGTCTATCCCGAGGTCGTGGCGGAGCGGGCCGCGATGCTGGCCGGGCTCGGCTGCGCGACCAGCGCGGCGATGCTGGTCCCGGCTTCCGGCGGGGACGAGCTGACCGCGCGGGTGGCGTGGGCCCGCGCGTCGCTCGGGGCGCCCCGGCTGTCCACTTCGGACCAGTCGGGGCGCGGGCACCAGTTGTGGGTGGTACCGGCGGGACCGGTGCAGGATCGCCTGCTGGCCGGGATCGCCGCCGCGGACCTGCTGGTGGCGGACGGCAACCACCGGGTCGCCGCGGCGCGGGACGCGGGCCGGGGCGCGCTGCTCGCGCTGGTGACCGCCGGGCCGAGACTGGAGATCGGCGCGATCCACCGGGTGCTCGCCGGCACCGGTCTCGACGTGGCCGCGCTGGCGGCGCGGTGGCGGGCGGCCGGTCTGGAGGTCGGCCCGTCGGACGGGACGGCGCCGTCGTGTCCCGGGTCCGTGGTGGCGGTCGCGGGGACGACGGCGGTGCGGGTGCGGCTACCGGAGCCGGACTGGCCCCGGCCGGTGATGGACCACGACGTCCTCGAGCGGGTGCTGCTCCGGGAGGCGCTGGGGGTGGACCCGGACGGCCCCTCGGTGCGGCCGCTGCCCGCGGGACGCCCGGTGCCGCCGGACGCCGACGTCGTGCTGCTGCTGGCGCCGGTGCCCTTCGCGGACGTCCTCGCCGTGCACGCCGCCAACCGCCGGATGCCCCGCAAGGCCACCTACTTCACCCCGAAGCCCCGCAGCGGCCTGGTCCTCGCCGACCTGTGATCCCTCGTTGGTCCGGCACGTCCGGCCGCCCAGCACGGTAGCGGCCGAGCCGCGTGGATTCCGGCGAGCGCGAGCACACCCTGAGGTTCAGGACGTCGGCGGGGCCTGCTCGTCCGTCCATCCGACTGCGGTCGGGCGTGCTCCGGACGTCATGAACTCGTGGGCGGCTTTGCGGACGTCGGCGGCGGGGATCTCGGCGTCGTCGGGGAAGTCGTTGTCCGCGGTCATGTGGTAGTAGCGGACCGCGCCCCACTGCGGAATCGGGAAGCGGTTCCCGGTGTTGCGGCTGTAGGAGCCCGCCGGAACGTCGTGACCCGCGTAGCGCAGGACGCCCCGGTCCTCGTGGAGTCCGGCGGAAAGCTCGGGGCCGTCCGGGTCGTCGGCGGGGTAGAGCTGGACGAGCGTGGGGCCGTCGAGCGCGGCGACCGCGTCAAGGACGGCGTCGAGTTCGGCGGCCGTGGTGACGAAGGTCGGGTCTTCGGCGTCCTGGTCGTACCAGGCTTCCACGTTCATCGGTTGGCCTTTCCTGCGTAGTGGTTGACGGTCGGGGTGCCGTCCGGTTTGGTGCCGTGGATGGTCATCGTCGAGCCGTGGGGAAGTATCGCGGGTATCAGGCGGTCACAGCTCCATCGGCCCCGGCAAGGCATGTTGTTGATGGTCATGGTGACGTCGGTCAGGCCCTTGGCGACCATGGTGACGGCTAACTTGGTTTCGGCGTGGGAGGACGCGATCACGTTCGGGATTCCGAGGGTGGCGAGGTGCGCCTTGGCCTGCTCGTACTGCTCGTCCTGCCCACTCGTCACCGAGATACTTTCGTCGCTGTTTCCGGCGAACCACCGGCCGTGTGTCTTCTGTCCGGTGTTCGGCGTGACCGACGGTGGAAGCTGCGCGCGAGCCGCCTTGACGCGCTCGGGCTCCTGCGTGCCGTGTGTGGGCAAAGGTAGCGCGCTGCGGCTCGTCGCCGGGCCGGGCGGCGCGGCCGGGGGCGTCGGCGAGCCGGTCAGGTTGTCCCGGTAGCTCGTCAGGTCGGCCGTGGCCGCGCGCAGTCGCGCCGCGAGCGCGTCGGTGTCAGCACGGACACTCTCGGCGCCGCCTTCGGCTTCGATGGCCTCCTGCGATCGCCTGCCCTGCCACGCTTGTGCCCAGGTCTCGCCGACCGTCTTGACCTGGTCGCGGGCCTGCTCCAGCGCCGCCGCGGCGCGGTTCATGGCATCGAGCGCGGCACCGACCAGCGCGACCAGCTCTTCGACGTCGGTCACAGCGCGCCTCCCGGCGATTCATCGCCAGGATGTCACCCACCACCGACGAGAACCGAACGACAGGATCAGCGCGTACCCGGTTTCCCGTCCGGAGTGTCGTAGATCGGACCGTCCGGCGGGTGCCCGTCGTCTCCGGGCAGCGGCGCGGCGGGCAGGTTCCACGCCGGACTCCTCCCCGCACGCGCGGGGACGACGCGTGTCTTGCCCGTGACGATCAGGTCAATGTGGGACCAGCCCCGCGCGCGGGGACGACCTCATCTTCTCGACCCACCTCACGTTCCGGGACGGACCAGCCCCGCGCGCGCGGGGACGACGGCGCGGACTCCGCTCAGTTCGGCGGGCACGCGGGACCAGCCCCGCACGCGCGGGGACGACACTTCCTGACCAGCAGGTTTAGGACGCAGGAGTCCGGTTTTCATTCACTTTGCCGTCATCCTCCCACGCGTCGGGCTTTGTCACGGTGACGCAGCCAAGCCGAGAACATCGCGTTGACTGCAATCACGCCGCCGCTGTGAGGCAGGGAAGTGCGCCCTGCCTCACAGCGGCTACCTCTTACCCAACGGGTATGGACTCTGACCTGTGGAAACCTCTTTTGATCGTTCGGTGCCTCGCCGGTCACCAGTCGATCGGCACCGCGACCGGGCCCTGGAGTGTCAGGAACATCTGCCGCCAGGCGATTTCCTCGAAGGGCACCGCGAGGCGCGGCCGGGGAGCGGCGGCCAGCAGCGCGGCGACGCCGGTCCGCAGGTGCAGCCGGGCCAGTGCCGCGCCGAGGCAGTGGTGCGGCCCGTGGCCGAAGGTGAGGTGCCCCGGTGTGCGAGCGGGATCGACCCTGGCGGGGTCGGGGAATCGCTGGGCGTCGTGGTTGCCCGCGCGCAGGGACGCGAGGACGAACTCGCCCGCGCGGATCGGCACCCCGCCGACCTCGGCGTCCTCGATCGCGACCCGCCCCTGGTCGGCGGCCGAGCCCTGGTCCTGGCGCAGGAGTTCCTCGGTCAGCGCGGGCACCGAGGCGGCGTCGCGGGGCAGGTCCGGCTCGGTCGTCAGCCGCAGCACGGCCATGGCCAGTGCGTTCGCGGGCGGGACGTAACCGCCCATGATGATCGCGAAGGCGAGCTGGGTGACCTCTTCCGGGCTCAGCGTGTCACCGGAGTCATCGCGCGCCTGGATCAGCCCGGTCAGCAGGTCCTCTCCTGGCGATCGCCGTTTCAACTCGACCAGTTCCGCGAGGTAGTCGCCCAGCTTCCGGGCGGCCTCGATCATGTCCTGGTAGCCGGGTGCGGTGAACACCGCGACGACACCGTCGATCCAGGCCCGCAGATCGTCACGGGCCGACGGCGGGACGCCGAGGAGTTCGACCAGCACCGAGAGGGTGAACGGGATCGCGTACCCGGCCAGGATGTCCGCCGGTGGGCCCTGCGCGACCAGCTTCGCGGCCAGCTCCTCCGCGAGCGCTTCCACTCGGGGACGCAACCGCTCCACCCGTCGCGGGGTGAGCGCCCTCGTGGCGATGCGCCGCAGCCGCGTGTGCCCGGGGCCGCTCATGGTGAAGATCAGGCCCTCGTCGCCGGTCGCGGGGACACCGGGAATCCACACCCGGAACCGTGGATCGGCCAGCAGGGCGCGGATGTCGGCGTAGCGGGTGACGAGCCAGGCGTCCTCGCCGGTCGCGAGGCGCACGCGGCCGACGGGTTCCTCGTCCTGCCGCCGGGCGAATTCGGGCGGGCAGCGCATCGGCTCCGTGCCGGTGAACGGGTAGTCCATCTGATTTCCTCCCCTAGTTCTTCTTCGGCCGTCCGGTGGCCTCTTCGGCCAGCGAGTGCAGCGGCATCAGCGCGGAGTCCGCGCTCACCCCGAGCGCCCGGGCGGTGAGCAGGCGGTACAGCTCGTCCGCGGCCTCGACCAGCCGCGCGGCGCGGTCCGCGACGGCGTCCGCGTCCGGGTCGAGCGCGGCGAGTGCCGCGGCGAGGACCTGTTCGGCGTCCCGCTGCTGGCGCTGCGCGACCGCCGCGATCAGCCCGTCGGCCGGGGTGACGAGGGTGCGGCGGCGGTCGGCCGGGTCGGGGCGCGTGTGCAGGGCCCCCCGCTCCCGCAGCTTCGCGACGGCGGCGGAGACGTGGCTCTGCGCGAATCCGGTGCGCGCGGTCAGTTCGCTGATCGAGATGTCCGGCGCTTCGACGAGCACCGAGATGAGCACGAGGTAGACGTCCGGGACGTCGGGATCCGCGTCGTCACGCATGCCGTGGGCGGCGAGCTCCATGAGGTGCTTGCCGAGCAGGTACAACTCACCGGCCTTCATATCGGAAACGATACATCTAAAACGATGTAACTGACCAGGCGCCCGCGGCGGAACTCCCGGCGGACGGGCGTGGGGCGGCTTAGGATCGGGACGTGGATCTGCCCGTCATGCCGCCGGTGCGGCCGATGCTGGCCAAGGCCGTGCACGAGGTGCCTCGTGCGGCGGGGCTCCGCTACGAGCCCAAATGGGACGGTTTCCGCTGCGTCGTGTTCCGGGACGGCGACGAGATCGAGCTGGGTTCCCGCAACGACCGCCCGCTCACGCGGTACTTCCCGGAACTGGTGGAGCTGCTGGCCGCGGCGCTCCCGCCGCGCTGCGTCGTCGACGGCGAGATCGTGCTGGTGACGCCCACCGGGCTGGACTTCGAGGCGTTGCAGCTGCGGCTGCATCCGGCCGCGTCCCGGGTGCGGAAGCTGGCGGAGGAGACCCCGGCGAGTTTCGTCGCGTTCGACCTGCTGGCGCTCGGTGACCGCGACCTGACCGGCGAGCCGTTCCGCGAACGCCGCCGCGAGCTGGAAGGCGTCCTCGCGCACGATCCGGACGGCGCGCTGCGACGGGTGCACCTCACCCCGCTCACCGACGACGCCGATCTCGCGCAGGACTGGTTCACCCGGTTCGAGGGCGCCGGGTTCGACGGGGTGATGGTCAAGCAGGCCGAACTGCCGTACGAACAGGACAAGCGTGTCATGTGGAAGGTCAAGCACGAGCGCACGGCGGACTGCGTGGTGGCCGGGTTCCGCTGGCACAAGGACGGTGAGAGCGTCGGTTCGCTGCTGCTGGGCCTGTTCGACGACGCCGGGACGCTGCACCATGTCGGCGTCGCCAGTAGTTTCACCGCGGCGAGGCGGCGTGAGCTGGTGACAGAGCTGGAACCGCTGCGAGAAAACGCTCTCGAAGGCCACCCCTGGCGCACCTGGGCGGAATACGAGCCCGACCCCGGGCGCAGGCCCGGCGCGATGAGCCGGTGGGCCCCGCAGAAGGATCTGTCCTGGGAACCGCTGCGGACCGAGTGGGTGGCCGAGGTCCGCTACGAGCACCTGCAGGGCGGCCGGTTCCGGCACGGCGGGCGGCTGGTGCGGTTCCGGCCGGACCGCGAACCCGCGTCGTGCACCTACGCCCAGCTGGACGAGGCGCCGCCCGCCGAGCTGGCGGAACTGTTCGGGGAGGCACGATGAGCGAGGCGATCGCATGAGCGAAGCTTGCGAGCGAATCATGGATGTCATGCGCCACAAGGGATCTGACACTGTCTCGCGGAGCGAGGCGATCGCATGAGTGACGCCGTCAGCCTCGACGTCGGCGGGGTCGAGGTGCGGATCACCAGTCCCGGCAAGGTGTACTTTCCCCAGCGTGGCGAGACGAAGCTCGATCTCGTCCGTTACTACCAGGCCGTCGAAGGCCCGCTGCTGGACCGGCTCCGCGGCCGCCCGCTGCTGCTGGAGCGGTATCCGGACGGCGCGGGCGGCAAGAACTGGTTCCAGAAGCGCGTGCCGAAGGGCGCGCCGCCCTGGCTGAGCACCACGGTCGTTTCGACGCCGAACGGCACCACGAGCGACGCGCTGGTCGCGAAGGACCTCGCCCATGTGCTCTGGGCGGTCAACCTGGGCTGTCTCGGCTTCCACGTCTGGCCGTTCCGCGCGGACACGCCGGAGGTGACCGACGAGCTGCGGGTGGACCTCGACCCGTCGCCGGGGGTCGGGTTCGAGCAGCTGCGCGAGGCGGCCGGGCTGACCAGGGAGTTCCTCGGCGAGCTCGGCATCGAGGCGTGGGTCAAGACGTCCGGTTCGCGTGGCCTGCACCTCTACGTCATGCTCGAATCCCGGTGGGACAGCTACGAAGTGCGGGCCGCGGCCGTCGCGCTCGCCCGCGCGCTGGAGCGCCGCCACCCGGAGCGGATCACCGCGCGGTGGTGGAAGGAGGAGCGCGGCGCGCGGGTGTTCGTCGACTTCAACCAGAACGCGCCGCACAAGACGGTCTTCGGCACGTGGTGCGTGCGGCCGAGGACCGGCGGGCAGGTGTCCACGCCGATCGGCTGGGACGAACTGGACACCGTCGTCCCGGACGAGCTGACGCTGAGCACGGTGCCCGCGCGCGTGGCCGGGCGCGGCGATGCGTGGGCGGGTGCTGGGGACCGTCCACAGTCGATCGAACCGCTGCTGGAGATGGCCCGCCGGGACCTGGCCGACGGGCTGATGGACGCGCCGTGGCCGCCGGTGTATCCCAAGCAGCCCAACGAACCGCCGCGCGTGGCACCGAGCCGCGCGAAGAAGACGGAATAGCGCCGGCTCGAACGCCCCAATGTGGCATTGGGTGCGTTCAACACACCGAACGCCACATTGGGTGCGTCCAGCGCACCGAACGCCACATTGGGGCGCATGACCCCGTCACACGTCCAGGTGCTGGCGCAGGGGCAGGTCGAAGGCGAGCTGGGCGGCCGGGCCTCGCGTGCAGGCGGGGGGAGCGGGCAGGGTCGCGACGCAGGCCGCGCAGGGTGTCACCGCGTCCTCGGTGAGGTCCACCGGCGTCCAGCTGCGGGATTCGCGGTCACCGCAGGCCGAGCGCCGGTAGCGCAGGTCCTCGGCACGGGTCATCAGGTGCGCGACCGGATGCTCGTCGGGCAGCACGCCGACGAGGTACCAGCGCGGTGTGCCGGTGAGCGGGGTGCGGGTACTCGCCATGGAACAGTCCTCCTGGGAGGCCGGTTCAACTCGTACGTCGTTCGCCGCGTGCCAGTGTCCGTCGTGGACGCCGGATTTCCGTGCGTTTGCGCTACTTCGGCGTGTCAGGCTTGACCGGGGCCGACGGCTCAGGCGGATTCTTCGAGGTAGCGCAGGACGTGCAGCATGCCGCGTTCGTCGACGGTGCCGGGGTCCTCCGCGCGGCAGTCCGCGAGTGCGGCGTGCACGGTGTGAGTGTCCATTCCGGACCCGATGAGCACGATTTCGGTGCGGCGCGGGCGATCGGACGGCCAGGCCGAGCGGTCGAACTGCACGAACGAGCCCACCGTGTGCAGGCCGAACCGGGAGCGGGTGCCGTTCGGCCCGAAGTCGAGGTGGCCCTTGATCCGGTAGATCCCGGCGGGCCGCCGTTCCAGGAACTCGATGAACTTCCGCGGTGCCAACGGGTCTTCGCCGGTGAAGGTGACGCTCTGGTAGGCCGCGTGCAGATGCTCGGAGTGGTCGCCGTGGTCGTGCGCGTCCATCGCGCGCAGATCGTCGAAGGACAGCTGGCCGGCGCGGTCCCGGGGTTCCGGGTCGAAGAACAGCTCGGGGTTCACCCGGCCGTGCGCGGTGGTCAGCACCGGGATCCGCGGCGCCAGCTCCTCGACGGTGGCGGACACCTCGGCGAGCGCGTCCGCGTCGACCCGGTCGGCCTTGTTGAGCACCACCAGATCGGCGACGCGCAGATGGTCGGCGAGTTCGGGGTGCCGGGCGCGGGCGCGCTCGAACTCCGCGGCGTCCACGACCTCGACCAGCCCGCCGTACCGGATCCCGGGGTTCTCGCTGGCGATCATCAGCCGGATCAGGTCGCGCGGTTCGGCGATCCCGCTGGCCTCGACCACGATGACGTCGATGCCCGCCTCGGCCTCGGCCAGCCGCGCGAGCATCGCGTCGAGCCCGCTCGCGTCCACCGCGCAGCACAGGCAGCCGTTACCGAGCGAGACCATGGTGTCGACCTGCCCGGCCACGGCGAGCGCGTCGACGTTGACACTGCCGAAGTCGTTGACCACCACGCCGATCCGCACACCCTGGCGGTTCGCGAGCAGGTGGTTGAGCAGGGTCGTCTTGCCCGCGCCGAGAAAACCGGCGACGAGGACCACCGGGATCCGCTTCGTGCCCACCGACCGTCCTTTCGCGCCGTCGTCACCGTGCCGACGACCTTAGCCGCGGGTGGGCGCCGCGCGCCCGCGGCCCGCCGGGCGCCGCCGGAAAGGTGAACCGGGTCACGGCGGAAAAGGTGATTGTTTTCCCGCGGGCTGTATTCGGCGCAACGACAGTTCGTGGTGACCGCGTTTGGCGGAGTGTCGTTCCGCCGCGGCGCGGGTAGCCTTCGCCGTCTGTCCGGTTTGTCAAGCGTGCCAAGGGTTCCCGGAATCGGAGAGTGGTGGGTGTGGTGACGTCGGCCTCCGCGCGGGTGACGGAAGAACGAGCGAGCGGCCGACGGGAAAGCGACGACGAACGCGCGGTGGAATTCGCCGAGGCGGAGGAGTTCGTCCGGCAGTGCCACGCCGAGGGCGTGTGCGGCGGCGGACCGGCGCGCCGGCTGGCCCGCGTCCGCGCCGAGATCGAGCGGACCGGGACCTACCGGCACACCCCGGCCGAGCTGGCCTTCGGCGCCAGGGCCGCCTGGCGCAACGCGGCCCGCTGCATCGGCAGGCTGTACTGGCGCGGGCTGCGGATCCGGGACCGGCGGGACGTCTCGGGCGCCGCCGCGGTGGCCGCGGAGTGCGTGACCCATCTGCGCGAGGCGACCCGGGGCGGGCGGATCCGGCCGACGGTGACCGTGTTCGCCCCCGACACCCCGGCGGCGGCGGGTCCCCGCATCCACAACGAACAGCTGATCCGCTACGCGGGGTACGCGCGCGACGACGGCACGGTCCTGGGAGATCCCCGCTACGCGTCTTTCACCGAGCGGGTCCGCGCGCTCGGCTGGCGCCCGCCGGCCCGGCGCGGCGCCTTCGACGTCCTGCCCCTGCTCGTCGAGGCGGTGCCGGGGGAGTCCCGGCTGTTCACCGTGCCGCCGGACGCGGTGCTGGAGGTGCCGCTGCGTCATCCCGACCACGACCGGTTCGCGCTGCTGGGGCTGCGCTGGCACGCGGTGCCCGCGATCAGCGACATGACGCTGGTGATCGGCGGGGTCCGTTACCCCGCGGCCCCGTTCAACGGCTGGTACCTGGGTACCGAGGTCGGCGCGCGCAACCTCGCCGACGCCGGCCGCTACGACCTGCTGCCCGTGGTCGCCGAGCTGCTGGGGCTGTCCACCGCCTCGGAGCGCACGCTGTGGCGGGACCGGGCGCTGGTGGAACTGACGCTGGCGGTGCAGCACTCGTTCGACGAGGCCGGGGTGACCGTCGCCGACCACCACACCGAGTCCCGGCGTTTCCTCGACCACGTCGCGCGCGAGGAACGCGCGGGCCGCCGCTGCCGGGCCGACTGGAGCTGGATCGTCCCGCCGCTGTCCGGCGGGCAGACCGCGGTGTTCCACCGGTACTACGACGTACCGGATCCGGCGCAGCGTCCGGCGTTCGTACCCCGCGGTTGAGCCCGGGCGTCCGATCGGCGGATTGACTCGTGTGGGTCACGCGGCCGGGCACCGGTCGGGGGACACTGTGCGTATGACCGCGGTTCTCGTCGCCTACGCAGGCAAGACCGGCGGCACCCGGGAGATCGCCGAGGTGATCGCCGAAGTGCTGCGTGACCACGGCCTTTCCGTGCGCGTGCTGGACGCCGCGGAGGTCACCGCCGTTCAGGAATACGCCGCCGTCGTACTCGGCAGCGCGCTCTACTTCCACCGCTGGCGGCCCGAAGCCGTACGGCTGCTGGAGCGCAACGCCGAGGCACTCGCCGGGCGGCCGGTGTGGTTGTTCCACAGCGGGCCGTGCGGGCCCGGCGCGGGCACCGCCCGGGTCAGCCTGCCCGCGCGCGTCGCGCTGCTCGCCGCCCGGATCGACGCCGAGCGCACGGAGACCTTCGGCGGCCGTCTCGACCCGGCCAAGGCGCGGGGCGTGGTGGCGCGGCTGGTCGCCTCGGGGCAGCGGGCCGGGGACTTCCGCGACTGGGACCGCATCCGCGCGTGGGCCTCCGACATCGGGCGCCGGGTGCGCATCCGCGTCCCGTTGTGAGGGATTCGCCTTGTCCTACCGGTATTTCCGCTGACCGGCAAGATCTTGTCCGCGGGCGCGCGGCGGGTGTAGACCGGGCCGGGGGGAATCCGGCGGCGAACGGGAGCCTGGTGTGGCGGACGGCGTGGCGACGGCGAAACCACCCCGGCGGTCGCTGACCCGGGACCAGCGCGACTCCTTCCTCGCCGCCCTGCTCGGCTGGAGCATGGACTCCTTCGACTACTTCCTGGTCGTGTTCGTCCTGGCGGACATCGCGAAGGACGCCTCCTTCGGCGCGAGCGCCACCCAGCTCGCCTTCATCACCACCGCGACGCTGGTGATGCGCCCGGTCGGGGCGCTGGTGTTCGGGCTGTGGGCCGATCGGGTGGGCCGCCGCCTCCCGCTCATCGTGGACGTGCTGCTCTACTCCGTGGCCGGGCTGCTGTGCGCGATCGCGCCCGACTACACGGTGTTGCTGCTCCTGCGGTTCGTCTACGGCGTCGGCATGGGCGGGGAGTGGGGGCTGGGCGCGGCGCTGGCGATGGAGAAGATCCCGGTGGCGCGGCGCGGGTTCTTCTCCGGGCTGCTGCAGGTCGGCTACTCCTTCGGCTATCTGCTCGCCGCGCTGGCCTACCTGCTGTTCCACTCGGCGCTGGGCCTGCACTGGCGCTGGATCTTCATGCTGAGCATCCTGCCCGCGCTGATCAGCCTGCTGATCCGGGCGCGGGTCAGGGAGTCCGAGGTGTGGGAGGCCACGCGCGAGAAGCTGCGCGTCACGCACACCTCGGTGAAGGACGTCCTGCTGAACCCGAAGGTGATCCGCCGGTTCGGCTACCTGGTGCTGCTGATGACGGCGTTCAACTGGATGAGCCACGGCACACAGGACGTCTACCCGAGCTTCCTCAAGGCGCACGAGCACGGCGGTGCCGGGCTGTCCGCGTCCACCGGCACGTGGATCGCGGTGCTGTACAACATCGGCGCCGTCCTCGGCGGGCTGACCTTCGGCGCGCTGTCCGAACGGCTCGGCCGCCGCCGCACCATCGTGCTCACCTCGCTGCTGGCACTGCCGATCCTGCCGATCTTCGCGTTCGACCACGGCGCCGGGATGCTCGCGCTCGGCTCGTTCCTGATGCAGGTCATGGTCCAGGGCGCGTGGGGCGTGATCCCGGCGCACCTGACCGAGATGTCGCCGGACGCGATCCGCGGGTTCTACCCCGGCGTCACCTACCAGCTCGGCAATCTCCTCGCGGCGCTGAACCTGCCGATCCAGCAGGCGATCGCCGAGTCGCACGGCTACTCCGCCGCTCTACTGTGGACGGTCGTGCCCACGCTGCTCCTGGTGGTGCTGCTGACCGCGATCGGCAAGGAGGCCAAGGGAATCCGGTTCGGCGGCGATGCCGTCGCGACGGCACCGGCAAGCGGTTCACAGCGCTGAGCGCCAGGGGTGGGCCTTGCCGTAAGTGGCCGCGATGGCGTCGTCGAGCCAGCGGCGCCGGACATCGCCGAGCAGGGGGAGCACGGCGGCGAAGTCGGACTCGTCCTTGGGCCGGGGATGGGCCGCCTTGTAAAAGAGTTGGATCTCCGGGGCGAGGTAGGGCACGCTGGCGGTGCCGAGAAGTCCGATCTCTCCGATTCGCCGACGTAGCAGGGGGTTCCGTCGCGAAACCCAGTCGTCGCCGTCGTGGTCGTCGAGCATGATCTGGATCCGCCACGGGCTCGCCGCGCCGGGGCGGCACCAGACGTCGTGCACGGCCGGGGGCAGGATCTCGCCCGGCCGCCACGGGCGCAGTACCCCGGGCGGGTCGGCGGCCCACCACTGCCAGCCGCCGAGCACGGCCTGCACGGCGAGCTGGTCGCGGCGCAGCAGGAGCACGTCGAGGTCGGCGTGCGCGCGCAGCCGCCGCCCCGCGAACAGTTCGAGCGCGTACCCGCCCGCGATCCACCACGGGACGCCGCACGCGCCGAACAGCCCCGCCGCCTCGGCCGGGGCCGCCGGATCCCAGTCGCCCCACGGTTCGCGGATCTCTTCGGGCATCCGGCGGCCTCCCTGTCCGGGGTTTGACTTGAAGCGCACTTTAAGTTTTAGCGTGATCACGAGAATTCACCAAGGGGGAAGGAGAACGCCGTGGTCGTGACGGCGGAGGAAGCACCGGGGAAAATGACACCCCAGCTGTGGCGGGTGTGCTGGGTGATCGTGTTCGGCGCCTTCGCGGGCATGCTCGACACCACCGTGGTCAACGTCGGAGTCGACACCCTCGTCCGGGATCTCGGCACCGGGCTCGGCGCGGTGCAGTGGGTGTTCACCGCCTACCTGATCGCGCTCGCGGTGTCGCTGCCCGCCTGCGGCTGGCTCACCCGCCGCTACGGCGCCGGGCGGCTGTGGCTGGCGGCGCTCGTCGCGTTCACCGTCGCGTCCGCGCTGTGCGCGTTCGCCGGGAACATCGGCTGGCTCATCGCGCTGCGCGTGCTGCAGGGACTCGCCGCCGGGCTGATGGTCCCGGCGGGCCAGACCGTGCTCGGCGAGGTCGCCGGACCGGCCCGGCTGGGCAGGGTGGTGTCCACCCTGGGCATCGTGGTCAGCCTCGGCCCGGCGATCGGCCCGCTGCTCGGCGGGCTGATCCTGCACTCGCTGAGCTGGCCGTGGCTGTTCCTGATCAACATCCCGATCGGCGTGGCCGGGACCCTGCTCGGCCTGCGGTACGTACCGCGCGGCGAGCGCGGCACCGCGCACCGGCCGGACGGCACCGGCTACCTGCTCATCGGCGTCGGAATCCCCGCGGTGATCTACGCGGCGACGGCATGGGGCGAGACCGGGACGTTCGCTTCGCCCCGCGTGTTCCTCCCGGCGCTCGCGGGAATCGCGTTGCTCGTGGCGTTCTGCGTGCGCACCCGGGGTCGCGAGCACCCGCTGCTGGACCTCGGGCTGTTCGGGAACCGGACGTTCGCGGTCGCCGCGGCCACCACCTTCTTCACCGGGCCCGCGATGTTCGGCGCGATGTTCCTGCTGCCGCTGTACTTCCAGGTGCTGGGCGGCAGCGACGTGGTCACCACCGGGCTGCTGATGATCGGCCTCGGCGCCGGATCGGCGATCGCGCTGCCACTGGCCGGGCGGTTCACCGACCGCTACGGGGGCGGGGCCGTGGCGCTGTGGGGGAGTGTGGCCACGCTGGCGGCCACCGTGCCGTTCGCGGTGGCCGACCTGCCGGTCGACGGCGTGTTCGTGCAGGCGCTGCTGGTCCTGCGCGGAATGGCGTCGGCGTTCCTGATGATGCCGGTCGGCACCGTCGCCTTCGCCGCGGTGACCCGGTCCCAGTTGCCCGACGGCACGGCCCAGATCAACATCGTCATGCGGGTCGGCGGCGCGGTCGGGACGGCGTTGTTCGCGGTGGTGCTGGCGAACGCGCTCCCCGACGGCCCGGCCATGGCATTCCGGACGGCGTTCGCCTGGCTCACCGGATGCAGCGTCGCGGCCGTCGGGCTGACCGCCTGGCTGTGGCGGGTTCAGCGCCGGAACCGGGCGGTCGCTGGCACTATGGCGTGATGGAGCATCGGCGGGTTTCCGTTGTCCGGGTCGTCCTGGCCGAACTCGCGGCGATCGCCGCGACGGTGGCGGGGGTGTTCCTGCCGCTGATGACCGTCCGGAGTTCCGAAGGTCCCGAGCCGAACGCGCCGGAGGTCGTGATCGGCGCGTGGTCGGTCGGATACGGCGTCCCGGGGAGAACCACGTTCACGGAAACCGCCGTCCCCGTCGGCCTGGTGCTGGTGGCCGCGGCGGCCGTGCAGCTGTTCGCGCTCGTCTCGGCCGCCCGCGCGCGACGCGTGCGGCCGGTGTCGGCGGCGGTGAGCGCGGCGTTCACCGCCGCCACGGCGGCCAGTATCGCGACGGTGACCCTCATGGTGTCTCCGGTGGGGCCCAACAGCCTGGTGGTCGTTCCCGACATCGGGGGCATCGCCCTGCTGGCGTCGGTCGTACTGGCCGTGCTGGCCGCCGTGCTCAGCTATCGGGCGAACCCCGGACCGGGGCTGCCACCGGCCCCGGCGGCGACCACGGGACCGGCGCCGGAACGGCCGGACGTCTCCATCCACGTCCTGCCACCGGAACCGCCACCCGGCGCCCCGGGCCCGGCGTGAGCGTCGAGGGTGTCGGATCCATGGCTGCGCATCGAGGTGCTCGACGGGGAGGTGCCCGCGAGCGCGTGGCGTCGCGCCTATGCCGAGGCATTGGTCGACGCCGCGATCGCCGATCGGGCGGTGCGGTGGTCGTGGCGGGTCCACTGTCGCGGCGTGGTGTTTGAGATCGCCTTTCGGACCGAACGCGTCCGCGACGAGTTCCGTCAGCGGCCCGCGGTCCGGGCAGCACTCGACGCCACACCGGATCCGCGCCACGGGCTGACCGTGATCCCCGGCGGTGGCGACTAGCCCCATCGGGGAGGTCGGACGGGTGATCGCCGAGCTGTGTGAGCTGACCGTGCACATCGACACGGGACGGTGGAGCGAGACGGTTCTCGACGCGGTGAGCCTCGCCGTGCCGGCGGGCCGGATCACCGCGCTGCTCGGCGAGTCCGGGTGTGGCAAGTCCATGCTCGCCGCCGCGCTGACCGGCGGGCTGCCCGAATCGGCTCAGGTCACCGGGGAGGTGCTCGTCGACGGCGTGCCCGTGCGGGATCGGCGGCACTGGCGGCGGCTGCGCGGCCGGACCGTCGGCCTGGTTCCCCAAGCGGGAGTAACCGCTTTCAGCGCGGGGCACACCGTCGGTGCCCAGTTGCGCGAACGGGAAAACCGGTACCGGCGATGGACTCTCGACCGCGCGTGCGCCGCGGCCCGCTATCCCGCCGACGCGTTCGATCTCCATCCCCACCAGCACTCCGGCGGGCAGATCCAGCGTGCCGCGCTCGCCGCCGCGCTGCTCCCCGCGCCCGAAGTGCTCATCGCCGACGAACCCACCGCCTCCCTGGACGCCGACCTCGCCCACGAGGTCTGGGCCACCCTGCGCCAATACGCGGACGCCGGTGCCGCCGTCCTCGCCATCACCCAGGACGTGTCCCTGCTGACCACCACCGGCGTCGCCGACCGGATGGCGGTCCTGCGCGAGGGCCGGATCACCGCCGCCGGGTCGGCGAGCGAGCTGCGCTCCCTCGCCGACCCGTACGTACGGGGCTTCTTTCTGGATTCTGTATAACGGCCTATACGTTCAGGCGAAGAGGGCCAGCGTGCAGAAACCGGTGGTGGCCACCAGAAGCGTCGACAACAGGCCCAGCAGGAGTGCCCGGCCGCCGGTGCGGATCAGGACGCCGATACGCACCGCGCAACCCAGCCCGAACAGCGCGCCCGCGAGCAGCAGGGTGGACGCGATCTTCGCGACGTCGAGCACGGCGCCGGGGAGGATGCCGGTGCTGCGCACCACGACCATGGCGAGGAAGCCGAGGACGAACAGCGGGACGAGCGGTGCGCGGGCGCCGTCGGGGCGGGTCCGCTTGCGGTTCTCGGCCACGCTCACCAGCGCCACCATCGGCGCCAGCAGGACGACGCGGCTGAGCTTGACCACGATCGCGATCGCCACCGCGCCCGCGCCCGCCGGGGTCGCCGCCGCGACCACCTGCGCCACCTCGTGCACGCTGATCCCCGCCCAGGTGCCCAGCCGGATGCCCTCCAGGCCGAGCGCGTTGCCCAGCAGGGGAACCGCCGCGATCGCGATGCTGCCGTAGCAGGTGACGAGCGCGACGGCCGTCGCGACGTCGGAGTCCTTGCGTTCGACGACGCCTTCCATCGCCGCGATCGCCGAGGCGCCGCAGATCGAGAACCCGGTCGCCACCAGCATCGCGAGCCCGCGCGGGACCCGGATCAGCTTGCCGATCCCGAGGGTGCCGGCGAAGGTCACCCCGACGGTCAGCACGACCGCGAGCAGGGTGCCGGGGCCGAGCGAGAGCACCGCCGGGAGGGCGAGCTGAAGGCCGAGCAGCACCACCCCGGCGCGCAGCAGGCGTTTGGTCACCCGGCCGATGGCCTGGCGGAGCTCGTCGGTGAGCACGGGAAGCGAGCCGGTGAGCACGCCGAGCACGACCGCGACGGTGAGCGCGCCGAGGACCGGCAGGGCGGAGCTGATCAGGTAGGCCACCGCGACGCCTGCCGCGGTGACGCCGAGTCCGGGAAGGACTGTTCTGGGGCGGGTCGTGGTCATGTTCGCAAGCCTCGCCCGCCCGCCGGTGTCGCGGTAGCCGTCGGCGCGTGCTGAGGTCATACACTTGGGCTATGACCGCACCCGACCTCGACTCACTCCGCCTGCTGGTGTTCGTCGACGAACTCGGCAGCATCGGGCAGGCCGCGGCCGCGCTGGGCATCGCGCAGCCGTCCGCGACGAAACGACTGTCCACACTGGAACGACGGCTCGGGCTGGCGTTGCTCAACCGCAGCCACCGGGGGTCCGGGCTCACCCCGGACGGCCGCGTCGTGGTCGGCTGGGCGCGCCGGGTGCTGGACGAGATGAGCGAGCTGCTCACCGGCGCGGAGGCGTTGCGCGCGCAACGCGAGGCCGAGCTCCGGGTCGCCGCGAGCATGACGCTCGCCGAGCACTTCGTGCCCGCGTGGATCGGCGAGGTCAAGCGCGCCCACCCCGATCGCTATGTCGGGCTGGAGGTGGTCAACTCCGAACACGTCGCCGAGCTGGTCGTGCAGGGCAAGGTGGACCTCGGGTTCGTCGAGTCGCCGGGCCCGCTGCCGGGCCTGGCCACCCGGAAGGTCGCGGCGGATCACCTCGTCGTGGTCGTGCCCGACGGGCATCGATGGGCACGCAGGCGCCGTCCGCTCACCGCCGCCGAGCTGGCGGCGACCCCGCTGGTGGTCCGCGAGCGTGGCTCCGGGACCCGCGAGACCGTCGACGCCGCGCTGCGCCGTGCCGGTGCGGGCGCGGTCACCCCGCTGCTGGAGCTGGGTTCGGCCTCGGCGGTGCGGAACGCGGTGATCTCCGGCGCGGGCCCGGCGGTGATCAGCGCGCTCGACGTCGCCCGCGAGGTCGCCGACCGCAGGCTGGTGCCGGTCGCGGTCGACGGGGTCGACCTCGGCCGCGCGCTGCGTGCCGTCTGGCCCGCCGGGCGGCGGCTCACCGGGCCCGCCGCGGAGCTGCTCGCCCTCGCGATACGCCGCTGACCTGCGTCCTTGCGTCCCGAATAGCGGCGATATATCGTGGCCATGTCGGTGATAGTCGCCGATAGGAAGGGGACAGATCATGGAGCGGACCACAGGTTTCGGCAGGATCTTCCGCGGCTTCGGCGAGCGCGGCGGTTTCGGCTTCGGGCACCCGGGGCACCCGGGCGGGTTCGGACGGCACGGACACGGGCAGCACGGCCACCCGGAGCACCCCGGTGACCACGCGGGCCACGGCTTCGGCCCGGAGGCGGCGCACGCCGGGCCCTCGCACGGACCGGGTTTCGGGCCCCCGTCGCACGGGCGTTTCCCCGGGTTCCCCGATCGTGATCCGCGCCGTCACGGCGGTTTCGGTTTCGGCCGCCCGGACTGGCGCGGTCACCCGGAGCATCCCGGGGACGGCGAGGGCTGGGGGACCGAGGAGGGCTTCGGGCCGGAGGCCGCGCACGGTGGCCCGCCGCACGGGCCGGGTTTCCCGCCGCCTCCGCCGCACGGCCCGGACCCCCGTGGCGGGTTCCCCGGATTTCCCGGCTTCCCGGGCTTTCCGGGTGGCCCCGGCCCGGGCGACCCGCGCCGGCACGGCGGCTGGTTCGGCGGCGGGCCGTGGCAGGGCAGGCGCGGGCCGAGCCGTCCGGTCCGGCCCGCGGTGCTGGCACTGCTCACCGAGGAGCCGATGCACGGCTACCAGATCATGCAGGAGATCCGGCGCCGCACCGGCAACGAGTGGCGGCCGAGCCCCGGCTCGATCTACCCGATCCTGCAGCAGTTGGAGGACGAGGGCCTGGTCCGGACGGCCGAGAACGGCGGCCGCCGCGTCGCCGAGCTGACCGAGGCCGGCCGCGAGCACGTCGCCGGTCGTGAGGAGGAGTTCGGCTCGCTGTGGGAGAGCGACTCCGCCGAGGCGCCGGGCGCGGATCGTTTCCAGGCGCTGTGGCGTCAGCTCGGTGAGCTTTCGGGCGCGGCCTCGCAGGTCGCCTACACCGGGACCGACGCGGAGTTCGCCGAGGTCCGGAAGGTGCTGTCCGAGGCACGCCGCAAGGTGTACGAGGTGCTGGCCGCCGCCGAGCCGGAGAACGACCTGTCCTGACCGGGGGCCGGTTCCCGCGGCGGTCCGTGAATGCCACATTGAGGGACTCTGAGTCCCTCAATGTGGCATTCACGGACCTTCAGGTCGGGGGTGTGGCGGGTGGTCGTGTGGTGGTCTCCCAGCCGAGCTGGGCGGACACCTTCGCCGCGGCGGCCGCCGTCACCCGGCCCGCGTCGTCGAGGCGGTGCCCGAATCGCGACACCGGGGCGGAGACGTTGAGCGCGGCCACCACCCGGCCGCGAAAGTCGCGTACCGGCGCCGAAACGCCGCACAGTCCCACTTCGAACTCCTCCCGCACGAGGGCGTAACCCTCGCGGCGGCACTCCTGGATCCTCGCCCACAGCTGCGGCAGAGTGTGCACTTCGGACAGTGGGAAACTGTTTTCCAGCAAGGGAAACCGGACGTAAAGCTCGTCGGGGCTCGCGTCGAGCAGCAGCACCCGCCCGGCCGAGGTGCAGTGCGCCGGGACCCCGCGGCCCTCCCAGCCCGCCACGCGGAACGAATGCCCCGAGACCGAAAGCAGCGTCAGTACTTCGCGGTCCCGCAGCACGCACAGGTGACTGGTCTCTTCGAGATCCTCGGAGAGCGCGTGCATCACCGGCTCGGCGGCGCGGACCAGCCGGTCCTGCGCGGTCCGCGCGACCAGGGAGAACAGCCGCCAGCCCAGGCGGTACTCCAGCGTGTCGGGATCGCGTTCGACGACACCCTCCTCGGCGAGCGCCTTGAGCGCGCGGGAGACCTGGCTCTTCTCCCGGCCGGTCAGCTGGGCGAGCCGGACCACCCCGAGCCCGCCCGCGCGCTGCGCTTCGGGGGAGGCGAGCGCTTCGAGCAGCGCGAGGTCGCGGCGCAGGCCGTGTCCCTGGCCGCGCGACACCGCACCCGCCCGCGGAACCGTCACGAGCGCAGCGTATCCCGGTGGCCGGTCTCCGGTTGGCGCCATCGCAACGCGCGTTGCGATCCACCAGCGGACCTTGCCCCGCCGCCCGTCCCGTTTCTACGTTCGATCACGTGAAGATCGTCGCCATCACCCTCGACCGGCTGCGGCTGGACCTCGACCCACCGCTGCTCGCGGCCTGGGATCCCGAGCCGCGCCGCCACTTCGACGCCACGATCGTGCGCGTGCACACCGACGACGGGGTCACCGGCATCGGCTCCGGGGACACCATGGCCGGGTTCGAGCAGGTCGAGCACCTGTTCCTCGGCCGGAACCCGCTCGACATCGTGCGGCACGTCAAGGCCATCGAAACGGCCAACTTCCACGGCGGCCGCTACTGGCCGCTGGAGGCCGCGTTGTGGGACATCGTCGGGAAGGTCGCGGGGCTGCCGGTCGCGACGTTGTTCGGCAACGCCGCCCGGTCCCTGCCCGCGTACGCCTCGTCGGCCGAGCTGAAGCCGCCGCAAGCCCGTGCCGAAGCGGCGCTGCGGGCGCGGGAGGCGGGCTTCCGGGCGACGAAGATCCGGATCGACCGCGACCGGGTGGCCGAGGGCGTCGCCGCGGTAGCGGCGGTGCGCGAGGCGCTCGGCCCGGACTTCGCGATCATGGTCGACCTGAACCAGTCCTGGCGGATGGCCGGGGACACCGCGGCGGCCACGGACCTCGCGAAGACCCGCGAGCTGGTCCGCCGGCTGTCCGAACTGGACGTCTTCTGGGTCGAGGAACCCTTGCCGTACGCGGACATCGACGGGTTCCGCACGCTGCGCGCGGAGAATCCCGGTGTCCGGATCGCGGCGGGGGAGATGCACCCGTCGGTGCCCGAGCTGCTGCGCTACCTGGAGCACGACGTGCTCGACGTCTACCAGATGGACGTCGTGCTCGCGGTCGGGATGCACCGGGCGCGGACACTGGCCGAACTGGCGCGGCTGAAGCATCGCGCGTTCACGCCGCACAGCTGGACCAACGGCATCGGGGTGCTCGCCAACCTGCACGTCGCGGCCGGGGTCGGCGGGGGACCGTACTTCGAGTTCCCCTACGACCCGCCCGGCTGGACCCCCGAACGCCGCGACTTCATGCTCGCCGAGCCACTGATGATCAACCCGGCCGGGGAGCTAGAAGTCCCGACGGCACCGGGACTCGGTGTCGAACTCGACGAGGAGGCGGTCTCGCGGTGGCGGATCCGATCGCGGCGCTGACGGCCCGCACGCACGAGGACTGGCTGGCCGCGGCCGGGCGGATCGCCCCGGAGACGCGGCCGTTCATCGGCGGCCGGTTCACCGATCCCCTTTCCGGGGCGACGTTTCCCACCACGTCGCCCCGGGACGGGCGGGTGCTCGCCCGGGTCGGCGACGGTGGCGCCGAGGACGTCGACCGGGCGGTGCGCGCGGCCCGGGAGTCCTTTGCGGACGGACGGTGGCGCTGGCTGGCTCCCCGGGAGCGCAAGCGGATCCTGCTGCGCTGGGCGGAGCTGGTCCTCGCGAACGCCGAGGAGCTGGCCCTGCTCGACACCCTGGAGATGGGCAAGCCGATCACCGAGTCGGTGCGTGTCGACGTCGTCAAGACGGCCGAGACCATCGCCTGGTACGCCGAGACGATCGACAAGACCTACGACGAGGTGGCACCGACACCCGGTGACGCGCTCGCGCTGGTCACCCGCGAGCCGCTCGGGGTGATCGGCGCGGTGGTGCCGTGGAACTACGCGCTGCTGATCGCTTCGTGGAAGCTCGCCCCGGCGCTGGCGACCGGGAACTCGGTGGTGCTCAAGCCCGCGGAGCAGACCTCGCTGGCCGCGCTGGTCCTCGCCCGGCTGGGCACCGAGGCGGGCCTCCCGGACGGCGTGCTCAACGTCGTGCCCGGCCGGGGTGAGGTGGCGGGCCGGGCACTCGGCCGTCATCCGGAGGTGGACAAGATCGCGTTCACCGGGTCGGCCGAGGTCGCCCGGCTGTTCCAGGTGTACGCGGGGGAGTCCAACGGCAAGCAGGTCGCGGTGGAGGCGGGCGGGAAGTCGCCGCAGCTCGTGCTGCCCGGCGCGGACCTGTCCGCGGTGGCCTCGGCCGTGGCGTGGGGCGTCTTCTACAACGCCGGGCAGACCTGCAACGCGGGTTCCCGGCTGATCGTGCCCGAATCACTGAAGGAACCGCTGCTCGCCGAGATCGTCTCGACGACCGAGGAGACCTTCCGTGTCGGCGACCCGCTCGACCCGGCCACGGTCATGGGCCCGATCGTCGACGAGGTCCAGCTGGACCGGATCCTCGGTTATGTCGACACGGGACGGTCCGAGGGCGGAAAGGTGGTGCTCGGCGGGGACCGCGTGCTCACTGGTACCGGTGGCACCTACTTCTCACCGACCATTGTGGACGGTGTGCGCAACGGCGACACCATCGCGCGGGAGGAGATCTTCGGCCCGGTGCTGTCCGTGATCTCCTACAATGGTGACACCGACGAGGGTGTCCGGCTGGCCAACGACACCGACTTCGGGCTCGCCGCGTCGGTGTGGACCCGCGACGTCGGGACCGCGCACGCGGTCGCGAAACGGCTGCGGGCGGGCACGGTGTGGGTCAACACGTTCGACGCGAGTGACGTGATCACGCCGTTCGGCGGGTTCAAGGCGACCGGGGCGGGCCGGGACAGGTCCCTGCACGCGCTCGCCGCGTACACCGCGCTCAAGACCACCTGGATCGACCTTTCTTGAGGAGACCGCCATGCGGCTGAGCGTGGAACCGTCCGGACGGCTGGAGTTCGGGCCCGGCGTACTGGCCGGGCTGCCGGGGTTCGTGGCGGAACTGGGGCACGACCGGGCGTTCGTGATCACCGATCGCGGACTGCGGGCGACCGGGATCGTCGGGCGGGTGGAACGGACGCTCGCGGCGGCGGGGCTGGCGCACGAGGTCCACGAGGACGTCGGTCCCAATCCGTCCACAGTGGAGCTTGACAGGGGTGCCGCGCGGCTGCGGGGCTTCGGGAACGCCGTGGTGGTGGCGCTCGGCGGCGGCTCGGCGCTGGACGCGGCGAAGGGAATCTCGGTGCTGGCGGGCAATCCGGACGCCGTCGCGGCGGACGCGGACACCCTGTGGTCGGCGGCGGACGGCCTGCCGATCGTGGCGGTGCCCACGACGGCGGGGACCGGCGCGGAAACCAACGGTTTCGGTGTCGTCGAAGACCTGCACGTCCGCCGCAAGGTCTATATCGGACACTCGTCGGTGCTGCCCAGGATCGCCGTGCTCGACCCGGAACTGACCCTCGGCCTGCCCGCGCCGGTCACCGCGTCGACCGGGCTGGACGCGCTAGTGCACGGGATCGAGTCGCTGGCTTCCCGTGGTGCGAACCCGGTGTCGGCGGCGTATGCGACGCAGGCGGTCTCGATGGTGAGCCGGTGGCTTCCGGTCGCGTACCGGGACGGCGCCGATCTCGAAGCGCGGTCGCGGCTGATGCTCGGCGCGCACCTCGCGGGCCGGGCGCTGACGTTGTCCGGGCTGGGCCTGGTGCACGGCATCGGGCACGCGCTCACCGCGCGCACCGGGACCCCGCACGGCGTCGCGCTGGCCGCGGTGCTGGAGGAGGTGATGACCTTCAGCGCTCCCGCCGCCGCGTCCGCCTACGAGACGGCCGCGCGCGCGATGGGTGTCTCCACTGTGGACGGTGGTGGGGCGGACGCGGCCATCGCGGCGGTGCGGGAGATCTCGGGGTCGATCGGGATCAAACGTCCGTTGCGGGAGCTCGGCGTCACCCGCGAGATGCTGCCCGCGATCGCGGAGGCGGCCGTGGCCGACGCCGTCACGAAGAACTCCCCGCGTCTGCCCGCCCCCGCCGAAGTCCTGGACCTGCTCCAGGCGGTCCACTGATCCGCCGCGGTCGAGCGCCCCAATGTGGCATTGGGTGCGTTGGACGCACCGAACGCCACATTGGGGCGCATGGGGGCCGTGGGGGGCGAGACGCTCTGAAGGCCACCTTGAGGGCGTTCAAGTCCCTCAAGGTGGCCTTCAGAGGCCTTCGAAACCTACTGCTTCATGCCGTGTTCGATGGCCTCGATGATCCGCGGCCGCAGCTCGGCGGCGCTGACGATCGCGTCGACCGAGCCGACCTCGACCGCGCGCTGGATGCTGTGCACCCGGTCGAACTCCGCGGCCACCTCACCCAGCTTCTCCGCCCGCACCGAGGACTGCGTCTCGGCCAGTTCCGCGGCCAGCGCCGCGCGTTCGGCGCCGCTGCTCTCCCCGACCCGTGCCTGCAACGCGACCACCCGGGGGTCGTTCGCCGTGCGGGTGTTGACGTCGTTGGTGAACACCACGGCCGCCGCCGGGGCCCCGCCGAGCACCGAGGCGAACGAGCCCTCCAGCGCCAGCACCGTCATGTTCGGGTTCAGCGTCTTCGAGAAGACCACGAACGCGCCGCCGTGGTACCGCGAGATCACGGTGAACACGATCGGGCCCTCGAAGTTCACGATCGCGCGGCCGATCTCGGCGCCGTACTCCAGTTGCAGCTTGCGCAGTGACTCCGGCGAGCCGTCGAACCCGGACAGGTTCGCCAGCACCACCAGCGGCCGGTTCCCGCTGGCCGCGTTGATCGCGCGCGCCGCCTTCTTCGACGAGCGCGGGAACAGCGTGCCCGCGGTGTAGGTGTCCGGGCCGTCGGTGGGCGGGAAGCCGCGGCGGGGTACCGACCGCGATTCGATGCCCAGCAGGCAGACCGGCCACCCGCCGATGTGGACGTCCTGCACCGCGGCGGTGTCGGCGTCGGCCATGCCCGCCCAGCGTTCCAGTACCGGATGGTCCTGATCGGACAGTGCGCGCATCACCGTCCTGATGTCGAACGGCTTCTTGCGGTCCGGGTTGTGCTCGGCCGAGAAGATCTGGCCCACCGTGGTGAAGTCGCTGCCGACGACGGCGTGCGGGAAGACCGAGACGTCCCGGTCGAACGGGTCGTTCGTGCTCGCGCGCCGCGGCGAGGTCTCACCGGGGACGACGTAGGTGTGGTCGTAGTGCGACATCAGCACGTCCCGCGCCGCGCCGAGGTTCGGCGCCCAGTACTGCGCCTGCCCGTTCGGCCCCATCACCCGGTCGTAACCGCCGATGCCGAAGTTGTCCTCGGCCGAGACACCACCGGAGAAGTCCAGCGCCTGCTTGCCGGTCAGCACCATCGCCGAGTCCGGCGTCATCACCAGGATTCCCTTGGTGTGCATGAGCATCGTCGCCTCGGCGTTCCAGTACGGCTGGGCGCCGACGTTGATGCCGGAGACGACGACGTTGATCTCGCCGCCCGCCTGGGTGAACTCGACGATCCGCTTGAGCGCCGCCGCGACCCAGTCCATGTTCTCGGTGCCGGAGTCCATCGAGATCCGCGCGCCGGAGGACAGCGCGAACCACTCCAGCGGGACCCGCATCCGTTCGGCGAGGTCCAGCGCCGCGATGACGCGGGAACATTCCGGTTCGGACAGCGCGCCCAGCGACTTCGTCGGGTCGCCCAGCAGCACCACGCGGGTCACGCCCTCGGGGTAGCGCCGGGTCGGCGTGCTGACCACCCCGGCGACGATCGCGGCCCTGTTGTGGCCGCGCGGCCGGTCGACCGGGACCAGGACCCCGGCCTCGTCCAGGTCGTGCTCGACGAAGCCGCCCCGGTTCCCGGCGAGCATCGCGGTCAGCTCGTACGGGTAGACGGTGCCCCGCCGCGCGGCGCGCAGCACCTTCTGCCGGTAGTCGTCCAGCGGCTCGACCACCGTCGTCGCCGGTTCGCTCACCGAGAGCTGGAAACCCTCGCGCGCGCTGATGTCGGAGGTGATGCTGACCTCGACGTCGGTCAGCTCACCGGTTTCCCGGTCCCGCTGGCGGGCCAGGAACTTGACCTCCTCCAGCCCGGCGCCCACGGCCGAGGGCAGGATGCGCTCGGTCAGCATGCGCAGCTCGTCCATGGTGAGGTCCGTCGGCGGCCACACGTAGATGACGATCCGGTTGGTGTCGAAGCGTTTCTTCGCCGGGCGCTGGGGCTGGACGTGGCGGATCGCGTCGAGGCACGCGGAGAGCGTGTCCTCCGCCGCGGGCAGCGAGACGAGCCTGCCGTCGGCCTCGCGCAGCGGAGTGAGGTCGCGCACCTGCGCCATCGCGACCAGCCGCTCGTCGTCCGGGTTGCTGCGCGCCACGCACTTGAACAGGTACACCTCCTCGTCGGAGGAGGGCAGCCGGGTGAGGTCGAACTCGCGCAGCCGCCGCAGCTGCAGCCGCTCGGCGATCTGCGGGTGCAGGCCACGGATCAGCCGCTCCTCGGCGAACCCGTCGCCGGTACGGCGGAAGGTGAAGTGGTGGTGCATCACCGCGCCGTCGCTCCCGGCGACGGTGGTGGTGATCCGGTCGACGCGGGCGGGCAGCGGATGCGCGGCGAGCACCCGGCCGAGCTGCTCGGCCATCGCGTCGGCGTCGGGCTGCCCGTCCCAGGCGACGTACAGGTCGGCCACCAGTTCGCTGTCCCCGGACAGCTCGCCGGCGAGGTCACCGACCACGCGGACGGCCTCGGGCAGCGCCGGGAAGTCGACCGCGGTGGTCGCGACCCGGGTGTGGCGCTCGGCGGCGGTGTGCTCCGCGGTGACGAACACGCAGCCGGCCAGCACCCGCGCCCGGATGTCCTCCAGCGCCCGGTTGCCGTAGTAGCGCCGGGTCACGACCTCCAGCAGCGGCGCGGTACCGGCGCCAGGGCGGGCGATGCGCTGGCCCAACAGCCGTACCAGCGGTTCCGCGCTGGACACCATGGCGGCGATCCGCTCGGCGCGGTCCGGGGTCTCCGGGTACCGGTCGAGGTAACGCAGGTTCTTGCGGATCCCGGCGTAGACCTGGGCGCGGCTGCGCCGCAGCAGCGGCTGGGCGAACCAGCGGTACACCACACCACGCGCGAGGTCGGACACCGCGGGGAAACGTACCTGGGTGGCGGCCACGAGCCGTTCCAGCGCGAGCCCGGTGGGTTCCCGCATCGAGTCCACCGGCGGTGCCTCGGTGATCCACTGGCGCAACAGCGCGGAGACGACGGCGACGTCCGAGGACGCGCGCTGCTGGGCCAGGAAGATCCGGAAGACCGCCTCCTCCAGCTCCGGCGTCCGTTCGAGCTCGGTCACCCCGTACTGGCCGAGCACCTGGCGCAGCCGCGCCTGGAACTGCTCGGGCAGCCCGGCGCGTTCGACGTCGAGGCTCTGCAGGTAGGTGTGGAAGTACTCGCGCGGGCTGTGCACCGGGGTGTTCGGCTCGCTGTCCTCGCCGGCGGGCTTGTTCCGGCTCAGCTCGGACAGTTCCGCGAACACCGACAGCAGGCCGAGCTCACCGGTCAGCAACTGTTCGGGGGCACCGAGTTCGGCGCGCGCGGCCAGGTAGTCCGTCAGCGACGGGGTCCATTCCCCGGCGACGTCGAAGCCGAGCAGCTGGCTGCGGAGGTCTTGGAGGCCGCGGGCGGCCCGGTCCGCGGCGGAGGCGCCGTCGGGCTGGGCGGGCAGGTCGATCTCCACCACCGCACTGTCCTGATCGGACTCTTCGGCGGTGTCGCCGTCCGCCAGCGGTTCCAGCCGCATCAGCGGCGCGCCGGTCTCGACCTGGCTGCCCACCGACACCGGGCACTCCCGGACGCGGGCGCGGAACGGCGCGCGCAGCACCGTCTCCATCTTCATGCTTTCCAGCACCAGGATCGGCGCGCCGGACTCGACCTCGTCACCCACCGAAAGCGGTGTGGCGACGACGAGCGCGGGCGCGGGGGAGCGGACGACGCCGCCTTCGTCGCGGCTGATCCGGTGCGCGACGCCGTCGACCTCGACGAGGTGGATCGGCCCGTGTGTCCCGGTGACGAGACGGAAACGCGTGCCGTTGACCGTGATCTGCCCGCTGTGCCGGTCGAACCGCTCGATCTCGACGTCGGCGGGCCGGAAGTCGCCACCGCCGCTGATGCCGACGCGGAAGCGCGTCTGCCCGACGCGCGCGACGCCGACGCGGTAGCCGACGCCACGCAGTTTCAGGTCGAGCGGCCGGCCGCTCTCGTGCTGTACCTGGGGACGTCCGCCGTGCGCGGTGGTCAGCAGCCGCTGCCGGGCGACGTCCTCCTCGTCGCGGTAGGCCTCGATCGCCGCCGCGGCCAGCGCGATCGCCGAGTGCCGGTGGGTGATCAGCCCGCCCTCGGCGCGGACCCGGTCGATCCAGCCGGTGTCGGCGCTGCCGTCGATCACCTCGGGCCGGTCGAGCAGGTCGAGCACGAAGCTCTTGTTGGTCGCGCCGCCCTCGATGAGCACGGTGGTCTCGGCCATCGCCCGGCGCAAGCGGGCGAGCGCCTCGTCACGGTCGCGGCCGTAGGCGATGATCTTGGCGATCATCGAGTCGAAGTCGGCCGGGATGGTGTCGCCCTCGCTGACGCCGGTGTCGACGCGGATGCCCGGTCCGGCGGGCAGGGCCAGGCGCGCGATGCGGCCGGGGGAGGGGGCGAAGTCGCGGTCCGGGTCCTCGGCGTTGAGCCGTGCCTCGACCGCGTGCCCGAGCTCGGCGGGCTGGGCGCCTTCGAGCTTCCCGCCGTTCGCGACGTGCAGCTGCAGCTTGACCAGGTCGGTGCCGGTGGTCACCTCGGTGATCGGGTGCTCCACCTGGAGCCGCGTGTTGACCTCGAGGAAGGCGAACAGCTGCTCGCCGGGGTGATACAGGAACTCGACCGTGCAGGCGCCGCGGTAGTTCACCGCCACGGCGAGCCGCTCGGCCGAGGCCTTCAGCTCCGCGGTCTGCGCCGGGGCGAGCACCGGCGACGCGGACTCCTCGATGATCTTCTGGTTGCGCCGCTGCACCGAACAGTCGCGGACACCGAGCGCCCACGCCGTCTCCCCGTCGGAGATCACCTGGACCTCGACGTGCCGGGCGCCGGTGACCAGCCGCTCCAGGAACACGACGCCGGAACCGAACGCGCGCAGCGCCTCCTGGCTGGTGCGCTCGTAGGCGTCGGCGAGGTCGTCGGCGGAGGTGACCTTGCGGATGCCGCGCCCGCCGCCGCCCGCGGTGGCCTTGAGCATCAGCGGGTAGCCGATCCGGTCGCCCGCCTTGAGCGCGTCGTCGAGGTTCGCCACCTCGCCACGGCTCCACGGGGCCACCGGGACCCCGACCTCCTCGGCGATCAGCTTCGCGCCGATCTTGTCACCGAGCTTGCGCATCGCCTCGGCGCTCGGCCCGACGAAGGTGATCCCGAGCTTCGCGCACAACTCGGCGAAGACCGGGTCCTCGGCGACGAATCCCCAGCCGACCCACGCCGCGTCGGCGCCGGTCTCGGTCAGCGCGCGCTCCAGCACGGCGTAGTCGAGGTAGGGCCGCGCCGAGGCGGGGCCGAGCGAGTAGGCGAGATCCGCTTCGCGCACGAACGTCGCCGTCCGGTCCGCGTCGGTGTACAAAGCCACGGTCTCGATCCGCTTCCCGGTCTCCGCGGAGAGATCCCGGACTGCGTGGATGAGCCGCATCGCGGCCTCTCCCCGGTTCACGATGGCGACACGACTGAACACCGACTGAGCCTCCCAAGTACGCACAGAAGGCGACGTCCCCTTGTCCTGGGGCGTCGCCTGCTCCTGCCTACACAGTGCTCTCTTACCAGCCGGTACACCAATGTCACCTATGACGCATGCCGTGGCCCCGGTTTTGGAGGAACCATCCAAAAAGCGGCCCAGGCCACACCGGCCGGACGGCCGTTCGCTCCAGATCTGCCACAAAGCCGGGTGGTGGTCCCCTGGTGGTAACCGCGGGTTCACGGGGCGCTGACGACCAGCGAGGTGTCGAAGCGGATGTCTCGTCAAGAGGAGTCGCACTTGGTTATTGAATCGTGACCAGGCGGGTGGGATTCGAGGGTCGCGGCTGCCAGGTGTCCGGGCCGCCGTGGCCCTCGTCCCGTGGTGCGGCCGTTCCGGTACTCGTCGATTTCCCCGGCTCGCGGCACCACTGCCGAACGACGGGATCACGCGTTTTGTGGATCATTTCCGTTGTGTCATTTGACACGGAGGCGGGCGGCCATGAGGAGTAGTGTCGTGGCGGCTACTAGTAGCCCGGGGTGCCGCGCTGGAGGTCATGTGTCTCTTTTCGAGCGTTTCATGATCGGAGTTGATATCCAGAAGTACAGTGACCGGCCCACCCGTGGGCACGTCGTACTTCAGCGGGAACTTGATCGAATCCTGAACGAGGCGGCGGAGAACGCGGGAATCAGTCGTGCGCGGTGGGAACGGCAGACCGGGGGCGACGGCGAACTCGCGATATTGCCGCCTGATGTCGATTTGATCGCTGTTGTCCGCGGGTTCGTCAACGAGCTGGACATCCGGCTCGCGGAACACAACGACGACCACAACACGAAAATGCAGATGCGGCTGCGCGTCGCGATGCACAGCGACGTCATGACGGCGGGGCCGCTCGGCTGGGCTGGACCCGCCCCGATCGTCACGGCCCGCCTGCTCGACTCGAAGCCGGCGCGGGCCGCGCTGGACGAGAGTTCCCGCGCGCACCTCGTGCAGATCGTTTCCCGGCCCGTGTACCAGAAGGTCGTCGGGTCGGGACTGGGCGGGCTGCGGCCGGAGCAGTTCCGATCGGTCCAAGTCGCGGTCAAGGAGTTTCGCGAGACCGCCTACGTATGCGTACCAGGGGATTCACCACCCTCGCAAAGGCCGGCCGGGAAGCCGGCCTTTCCCTTTCGGATCGCCTTCCCGAAACGGCCCGGCCCGGAGAACGCGCCGGCATCGCCCGGGGAACGCCCGGCGCCCGAGCTGGGGCCGGACCCGGGGCCGGAGGACGAGCTGGACCCGGGGACGAAGGACCGGGTGCGGCAGATCGGGGAGTTCCTGCGGGATGGCCGGGTGGGCAGCGCCGACACGCTGACCACGGTGACGCTGGTCGAATCCGCGGGCCGCGGCCGCAACGGGTGGCTGCGGTCCGCCGACGGCACGGGGTTGCCGCTCGCCCTGATCGCCGAACTGGACGCGGTGTGGGCGGAATCCTCCGGTGGGGCCTGGGGATTCCGTGCCCAGCAACGGAGGCTGGCGGATCTGGGCCTGGCCGGGCGCCGGGAGTTCCGCGAGGTCTGCGTGCGGCTCGGCTGGCGCGCGGAGCAGGACGAGGTATCGCTTCGCTATCCCTTGTTCACGCGGCAGGCGGTGGAAAGCGAGCCCTTTTACCCGACGCTGCGAAATCCGGAGCGGGAGGTCTATCCGGAATGGCATGACGAATGGGCCTCCACGATCATGTCCGTCCATAGGCGACTGCGGCAACTGGAGTGGTGACGTGGAGTACGTGGTTCTCATTGTGGTGCTCGCCGCCGCGGGGTACGTCGGGGTCGCCGGGCTGCGTACCGTTCCGGCGGGCAAGGTCGGGATCGTCACCAAGACGATCGGCCTGCGAGCCGAGGGGGACGACGACCCGGCGGTCAGCCGCGGCGGGGGAAAGGGCGTACAGGCGCGAACGCTCAAGGCCAACGACCTTCGCTGGCTGGTGCCGTTCGTCTACGAGCTCCGGACCGTGCCGAGGACGCACGTCCCGGACGGGATGATCGGCATCGTCGTGGCGAAGGTCGGCAAGAACCGCCGGATCGGGGGTTCACTGGCCAAGCACGTGGAGTGCGACTGCTACCGGGACGGTGTCAGGTTCCTCGCCGACGGCGGTGAGCAGGGGCCGCAACAGCAGGTCCTGATGAGCGGCTACTACGAGATCAACACCGAGATGTTCGAGGTCAGGACCGTGCCGAGGACGCACGTCCCGGACGGGACGATCGGCGTCGTCGTGGCCAAGGTGGGCGGGATTCGCCCAGCCGGGAGCCAGATGGCCAAGCACGTGGAGTGCGACTGCTACCGGGACGGTGTCAGGTTCCTCGCCGACGGTGGCGAGCAGGGGCCGCAACAGCAGATCCTCACCGGTGGCTACTACGACATCAACACCGAGATGTTCGAGGTCATCACGGTCGAGACGGCCGAAGCGGCCGGACGCGAGGGCATCGACCTCGCGGACCTGCGGGACGTCAAGCTCGAGGTCGCCGAGACCGGTGTCGTCGTCACGCACCTGGGCGCGGAAAGCCCCGACGACCGGTCGTCGGTCGCGCCGAGGGTGCCCGGCCACAACAGCTTCCAGGAGCCGTGGGTCTTTCTGGCAGGCAACGGCCAGAAAGGCGTCCAGCAGGAGACGTTGCACGACTCCGGACGCTATTCCATCAATCCCTGGTTCGCCCATGTCGTCAGGATCCCGACACGTGAGTTGATCCTGGAGTGGGCGAAACACAAGAAGTCCGACGACAATCTGGACGCCTCGCTCGACCAGATCGTGCTGAACGTGCAGGGACACACGGTCCGGCTCGACATGAAGCAGACCGTGCAGATCCCCAGGGAAGCGGCGCCGGCTCTGGTCCTCCGGTTCGGGACGACGAACGACATCGGCGGACGGGCTACGGTGAAGCAGCTCGTCGAGAAGGTGATCGTATCCACTGTGGACGGATACTTTCGGCGGGTTTCCGCCGAGCGCACGATTCTGGACTTCATCACAAAGTACAACGAACTGTGCAACGACCTGACGGGTGAGGTCCGGCAGGCGCTGGCGCCCATCGGTGTCCTCGCGACCACCACGAACCTCGAAGAATTCGAATGCGAGGACTCGGAAATCAACGAGCGCCGCAGGCGGGTCGCCCTGCAGGAACAAGCGGTGGTCCTCGCGAACGCCCGGCTCGCCGAACTCGAAGCGGACAAGAAGAACGAAGAAGTGCTCGCCGGTATCGAGATGATGCGAGTGAAAGTAGAGGAAGAACGGGAAAAGTTGAAATACGTCAAGGTGAAGGTGCTTGCCGAGCAGCTGGGTCCCGAGTATGTCGGGTTCGAGCGCGTGCTGGCGCAGTACGCCAAGGCGCAGGTCCCGAACGTCATCAGCGGAGCGGGCGGCGGCGACGGTGTCGACGCGTTGCTCCGGGCCATGCCCGCCGCGCAGATCCTGGATGTCCTGAAGGATTGGGGTGCGCGAAAGGACGGCGGCAACCAGGTGCCCCGGCAGGACGAACACAAACCGCTCACGAACGGCGAGAACGACTCGGACGGGGCGAGCGAAAAGTGACGACCTGTTCCACGATGAGGTTTTCTCATCAAGGGTGGTGTGCGCACGTTCCGGACGCGTCGTTCGGGACGTGCGCCGGGTCAGGATGTCTCGTACGCCTCGTTGGGGACGGTAAGCGACGCTGGTGGCCTTTGGCGGGGTGAGCAGGGTGCTGAAGGACGCTTTCAGTGCGTTGACCGTGCTGAAGGACGCCTTCGGTGCGCTCAGTGCACCGAAGGCGTCCTTCAGCACACCCCGACACCAACACGCCCGCCCCTACTGAAAAAACCTCGATCTGGCGCAACCGGAGCGTCGACGGTCGCGGGTGATCGAGAAGCCAGGGCTCGCGCCCACCTGCAGCATCTTCTCGCCCGGGAAACGTCCGTTGTGGTGCCACGGGCGGGAATTCGAGCCCTTGCGTGACGATTACGCGTGGAGACCGCGGCGGTGTCTCGACCGTGCCCTGGAGCAGGGGGCCTGTGCCCGGAGTCGCCGCCGACCCGGGCACAGGCCGCTCTCGCCCGGCGTGCCCGGCGGAAACCGCCCCAGCACGGGGGAGTCGTGCCGGGGCGCCGTTGCAAGGGCGACGACAGGAAGTAACTGTGGGAATCCACAGAACGACCCACTGGCACCAAGCAAAGACTGTCGACTGACTTGAACATACTGTATACATTATCCACTGCCGAGGCTTGACTGTCCGCCGCTCGGGGGCAGGAGGCGCCATGCCGCGGGTGGACCCGGTCGCCACCTCCGCGCCTGGGCAAGCGGGCCGGGTGGACGCCCCGGCCGTGTCGCGGTTCGGGAGGTGAGTGGGAACCATGCTGCTGGAACGCGGGGCCGAACTGGCCGTCATGGCGTCGGTGCTGCGCTCGGCGCACCGCGGCGCGGGCGGCCTCGTCCTCGTCTCCGGTCCGCTGGGCATCGGGAAAACGGTGCTGCTGAACGCTTTCGCGGAGCAGGCGAATGCGGAGGGGACGCGGGTGCTGCGCGCGGGCGCGGCCCCGTTCGAACGGGATTTCGCGTTCGGCGTCGTGCGGCAGCTGTTCCAGGGCCCGGTCCGCGCGGCGGATCCCGGCCGTCGCGCGGCCTGGCTGGGCGGGGAGGCGTCCGCCGCCCGCTCGCTGCTCGACGACGTCCCTGCCGGGGCACCCCGGTCCGGCGCGGATCTCGCGCTGTGCGAAGGAGTACGCGCGCTGGCCGCGAACATGGCCGCGCGGACGCCGTTACTGCTGCTCGTCGACGATCTCCAGTGGACGGACGTGCCCTCGCTGCGCTGCCTCGGCTGCCTCGCCGGCCGGGCCGCCGGCCTGCCGGTGGTGATCGCGGCCGCGACGCACGGGGAAGACCACCACGCCGGGCCGGGGCGCCTCGCCGAGCTGACCTCGCTGGCGCGGGAGACGCTGCCGCTGCGCCCGCTGAGCGCGCGGGCGAGCGCGCGGCTGACCGGCGCGGTGTTCGGCCGGGCGGACCCGGACTTCCGCGCGGCCTGCCACGAGCGCGCGGCGGGCAATCCGATGGTGCTCACCGCGCTCCTGCGCGCGCTCGAAGCGGACGGGGCGGCGCCGCGGGGTGTGCCGGCGAGCGTCGTGCGGGCGGTGGTGCCGGGCGACCTCCGCGAGCGGTTGCTGTCCTTCCTGCGCAGGCAGCCGCCCGCGGTGACGGCGCTGGCCGCCGCCGTCGCCGTCGTGGGTGACCCGATCGGGCTCGAAGTGCTCGCGGAGACCGCCGGGCTCGGTGTGGGCGAAGCGAAAGACGCCGAACGCGTGCTGCGGACGGCCGGGCTCCTCACGCCCTCGCCCGCCGGGCCCCGGTTCGCGCACCCCGCCGTCCGCGCGGTCGTCGGCGAACTGCCGCCGCCCTCCGGGCGCGAGGCAGCGCACCTCGCCGCGGCGTGCTCGCTGCACCGGCACGGACACCCCGTCGAGCGGGTCGCGAACCTGCTGCTCGGTGTCGACCGTCCACAAGGGACATGGGCGGCCGAGGTACTGCGAGCCGCCGCGACGAGCGCGATCCGCGACGGCCGAGGGCGAAACGCGGTCGAACTCCTGCGGCGCGCGCTGGCGCACCGCCCACGAGAGGGGCCCGGCCGCGCGGAGCTGCTGATCGACCTCGCCGCGGTGGAAGGCCGGTTCGATCCCGGCACGGCGGCCCGGCACCTCGGGCAGGCCGTTCCCCAGTTGCCCACCGCCGCCGACCGTGGCGCGGCGCTGCTCCCGTTCGCGCCGCTGGCGCCGGGAACCGCGCCCCGCCCGGTCCTCGCACTGGTGCGTCAGGCCGTCGGCGACCTCGGTGATCCCGCCCGGCTTTCCGGCTCCGCGCGCGCACTCGCGCTGCGGCTGGAAGCGCGGTTGCGGCATCCCGGCCTCGAAAACCCATTGCCCGATGGTGGTTTCGCGACGCTCGAACGGGAACCGGCGACGGACGCCGAACGGGAACTGCACGCGGTGCTGTTGCACGAAGCGGCCCGGCGGGCGGCCCTGCCCGCGGGACGGGCCGCGGACCTGGCGAACCGGCTGCTGGCGGCCCAGCCCGTCGATCCCGAGCAGCCGCACACCATGGTGCCGCTCCTGGTTTCGGTGCTCATCGCGGCGGACGCGACCGCCGAACTCGCGGTGTGGCTGGAGGTCGCGCTCAAGCGTGCCCACGCGCGGAGCGCCCCGGTCGTGTACCGCGAACTGTGCGCGCAGAGCGCGCTCGTGCTGCTGCACACCGGCGATTTCGGCCCGGCGCGCGCGGCGGCGGTCGAGGCGTGGGAACTCATGGCGGACGACCCTGGCGAGCAGCTCGCCGCCACACTGGCGCTGACCGCGATCCGCACCGGGGACCTCCGGCTGGCCACCGATCGGCTCGACCCGGCCCGCGAACGCCGCCGGGCCCGGTTCACCCGGCCACTGTGGGGACTGGTCGACGCGATGCTCGCGGCCGGTCGGGGCGAGGCGGGGCAGGCGGTCGAGCACGCGCTCGACGCCGGTCGCGCGCTGGAGCGGGATCGCTGGCACGGCAACGGAATCGTCCCGTGGCACGCGATGACCGCCGAGCTGTGCCTGCGCGCGGGGGACCGTACACGGGCGGGCGTGCTCGCGGACCGGGCGCACCGGTCGGCGCTCGCCTGGGGCGCGCCGGGGCCGCTCGGCCGCGCGCTGCGGATCAGGGCGGACGTGCTCGGCGGCCACCACGGCGTCCCGCTGCTGCGGGAGGCCGTCGACCTCCTCGGCCGGTCGGAGGACAGGGCCGAGTTCGCCGTCGCGAAGGTCCGGCTCGGCCGGGCACTCGCCGCGGCCGGACACCACCGGCAGGCGGCCGAACAGCTGCGGGAAGGCCGGGAGCTGGCCGAATCCCGCGCTGCCACCCATCTCCTCGACCCCGCCGGAAAACCGGACGCGGCGGTGGAGCTGACGGCGGCCGAGGCCAGGGTTGCGCGCCCCGCCGCCCGAGGGGCCACGAACCAGGACATCGCGGAGGCGCTCGGGGTGAGCACCCGCGCCGTCGAGAAGCAGCTGACCAAGGTGTACCGCAAACTCGGGATCGCGGGCCGGGCCGGGCTGGCCCCCGCGCTACCCGAGGCGGACTGACCCGTCCGCCGCGTGCCGGATGCCGTCGAGGGCGTAGCGCAGCACGGGCCGCCAGTCGAGATCGGGCACCGCCGCGACACCGCCGATGGCGGTCATGAGCGCGAGGACCTCCTCGACGGTCAGCGTGGCCGGGAGCACTCCCGCCGTGGTGCCCTCGTCGAGGGTCTCCTGGATCAGGGCGACGAGTTCGCCGGAGTGTTCGTGGTCGCCCGACAGCAGGTCGAGGACGGCCGCGCAGCCGAGGTCGAGCAGCTGGTGGTCGGTCACGCACGAGTCGGCGTAGGACCACAGCAGACCGGAGAACCGCTGCCAGGGATCGGGGCCGGCCGCCGTCCTGGCCGCGCGGGCCTCGGCGGCCCAGCCGGTGATCCGGTGGGCGACCAGCGCGGCGACGAGCTCGTCCCGGGAGCCGAAGTGCCGGTAGATGGTGCCCACTCCCACGCCCGCGGCCCTGGCGACGTCCTCGACCTGTGCGGTGGCGCCGAGTTCGGCGAAGACCTCGCCCGCCGCGGTGAGGACGCGTTCGCGGTTGCGCTGGGCGTCCTTGCGTCTGCGGGGCGGTGCGTCGGGCATGACGCCGAGCCTATCGAAGCGGAAGCGGATTCCGCTACCGGTTGACCTGGAGAGGTCGACGAGACTACGTTTCTGGCGGAAGAGGAATCCGCTTCCGCTTTTGCTAGCTTTTCGAACGGAGAACGATGTCCGCCCTCGTCATCGACGGTCACCCGAATCCCGCGTCGCTGTGCGCCGCGGTGGCCCGCGCGTACGCCGACGCCCACGGCGACGCGACGGTGCTCGCGCTGCGGGACCTGGACTTCGACCCGCACCTGCGTGAGGGCTACCGCGCGCGACAGGAACTGGAACCCGATCTGCGGCGGGCCTGGGACCGGATCGCCGGCGCCGGGCACGTCGTGGTCGTCGCCCCGATCTGGTGGGGGTCGGTGCCCGCGCTGCTGAAGGGGTTCTTCGACCGGGTGCTGCTTCCCCGGCGGGCCTTCGAGATCCGGCCGGACGGCCGTCCGCTCGGCCTGCTGAACGGGACCGGGCGGCTGATCGTGACCACCGACTCGCCGTGGTGGTACCTGTGGCTGATGGGGGACAGCGCCGGGAAACAGCTGCGGCGGGCGACGTTGCGCTACTGCGGGATCCGTCCGGTGTGGACGACCCGGCTCGGCCCGGTGAAAGGGGCGGACGACGCGCGGCGGGAGCGGTGGCTGTCGAAGACGGCGGAGCTCGCCCGCCGGGACGCCGGGAAAGACCGTGCGCGACGGCGGAGGTGAGGGCCGACGCCCGCCATGACGTATTCTCTGTCCGGTGTGGACGTTGAATTTTCAACGTAGCGCGCCGGAAACCGTTGGCGCGCCTGATAGCACGGCGTGGACGTGGTCCGGCGTTTGTGTTCATAGTGTTCCCGTTTCTCCGAACCCGTGTGCCACCAAGGAAAATGAAAGACATTCAGGGGTTCCCGTTGACCGGTAGCTCCGGCGTATTCCGTTGCCTCTCCGGGTGATTCTCCGCCGCGACAACTCCGAGGGTGGGAAGGGATTTCTCACGCTTCGTGACCGGGCTTTCCCGGTGTCGACCAGGGGATCGTCCCCTGGATGGCGGCAGGTATCGGACGGGGGAGGTGCGTTGCCTCCGCTGAGTAGCCGCCGCGGGACAATTGGCAACCGCTCCGGGTAGTCGTATAGTGCGAATGGTGGCAGGCAGTAAAACGATTTACCGAATGGGCGGGTAGCTCCGTGTCCGCCAGGGAAGCAGGCTCTCCCGCGCTCGCCTCGACGATCGAGCGGGCGCTCGCGGGCACCGCGCGGATCGCCCTCGTGCGCGGCGTGGCGGGAATCGGCAGGACGAGATTGCTCGACACGACCGCGTCGGCACTGCGCGCGCGGTCCCGGGTGCTGCCGGTCCGCTGTGGCGACCTCGGCGAGGTCGCGGATTTCGGTGTGGTCCGCGCTCTGTTCCGCCCGGTCCGGGCGCTGGTCGAGAACGACCGTGCCCGGGACGACGTCGCGCGCCGCGCGGTGGCCGGGCTCTACTCGCCCAACGGTTTCGCGGGCTCCGTCACCCTCGACGACGCGTATCCCGCCCTGCAGGGGCTGTACTGGCTCGCGGCGAGCCTGCTGGCCGAGCGGCCGCTGACCCTGGTCGTCGACGACGCCGAGCTGTGCGACGAGCCGTCCATGTGGTGGCTGGACTTCCTGCTGCGCCGCGCGGACCGGTCGCCGCTGTTGGTGCTGCTGTCCCGCCGTACCGGTCGCACCGGGCCCGGCGCCGAAGGGCTGGGCGGTCTCGCCGCGGACCCGCGCTGCGCGGTGGTCGACCTGCACCCCCGGACCGTGCCGCAGGTGCACGAGATCCTGTGCGCGTCCTTTCCTGCCGCCCCGGACAGCGTTTTCACCGCTGCCTGTGCCCAGGCTTCCGGCGGGAATCCCCGCGCGCTGCGGCAGCTGATCGAAAAGCTGCGCGCGGAGTGCGTGCCACCGGACGCGGCGGGGGCGTCCAGGGTGGCGGAGCTGAGCGGCGAGGTCGTCGCGCCGATGGTCGCCGCCCGGCTGGAAGGACAGCCGGGGCACGTCGTCGAGGTCGCGCGCGCGGCGGCGATTCTCGGCGCCCGCAATCTCGACCTGGTCCCCGAGCTGAGCGGGGTGCCGCCGCGGCTGGTGGACGGCGCGCGCTGGGTGCTGCGGGAACTCGGGCTCGGCTCCGGGGCGAGCGGCGATCTCGGCTCCGAGGTCCTGCGCTCGGCGGTGCTCGGCTGCCTGACACCGCGTGAGCTGGCCGGGTGCCGGGCCAGGGCCGCGCGGCTGCTGAACGAGGCGGGCCGCCCCGGTGTCGACGTCGCCGAGCAACTGGTGCACGTCCCGGGGCGCACCGAACCGTGGATGACGGACGTGCTGCGCGCCGCCGCTGGGCAGGAGCTGGGCCGCGGTCACCCGGAGGCCGCCCTGCGGTACCTGCGGCGCGCGCTCGACGGCGACGACGGGACGTCCAGGACGGCACTGCTGCTGGAAACCGTGGAACCGCTGGGCCGGATCGACCCGGCGGAGGCGCTGCGCGTCGTGCGCGCGGTGCTGGCCGAGGTGTCGGATCCGGTGGCCCGCGCGCGGATCGGGATCACGGCGGGGCGGCTGGGGGTGCGGGCGGGCCGGGCCGCGGAGGTGGTGCCGCTGCTCGCCGGGACGCTCGACGGGCTACGGGCGGGCCTGCCCGCCGAACCGGACGAGGCGCGGCGGGAGCTGCTGAGGGCGGCGGAGGCCGCGCTGCTGTTGACGAGTGTCACCTCGGAGTCCACTGTGGACGTCGCGATGCGGCGGGCGCGGGAGCTGACGCGACCGAAGGGGGACACCGACGCGGAGCGATCGCTGCTGGCCGGGCTGGCGGTGGTCGCGCTCCGGCGGGGTGAACCCGCGGCGGAGGCGGCTGGGCTGGCTCGCGCCGCCCTCGGGGAAGCCGGGGACGGCCCGGCTGGGCTCGCCCAGCTGTGCGCCGGGGAAGTGCTCCTGGCCGCCGACGACGTCGACGGCGCGCAGGAAGCGCTGACCCGGCTGGTGGACGGCAGCAGGCGCGTCGATCCGTGGATGTACCTCCACGGCCTGGCCGCGCGGGCGTTGCTGCGGTATCGGACCGGGGAGCTGGCACGGGCCACTGTGGACGTCGACACCGCGGAGCGGTTCCGTCACGACGTCGGCCAATGGTGTTCCGCGGTGGACCTGGTGCGCGCGCTGCTGCTGCTCGAACGGGGGGAAACCGGCGAAGCCGAGGCGGCGTTCGACCGGTTCGACGAGCGGGAGGAGGAGCGATTCCTCTTCGTGCGCGCGGTTTTCCTCGACGTGCGGGGCAGGATCCGGCTGGCGCGCGGCGACCTGCGTGGCGCGCTCGCCTGCTTCGAACAGGGCGCACAGCCTGCCGACCGGCCGGCGGGGAGCCTGACCGAGCCGCTGCGCGTGGAGGTGCTGGCCGCGCTGGGCGAGCGCGACCGTGCCGTGGAACTGGCCGAGCGGGAGCTGGCGGCGGCGCGGCGGTGGCGAACCCCGCGAGCGCACGGCGTCGCGGTGCGCTCGGCCGGGATCGCGGCGGGCGGGGCCCGCGGCGTGGAACTGCTCGAGGAGGCGGCCGGTGTCCTGGCCGGGTCCCCGGCGCGGCTCGAACTCGCGCGCACCGAATTCCTGCTCGCCCGGGCCCTGCTCGCGGCCGGGGACAGGGAAGGGGCGCGGAAGTACGCGCGCCGGGCGCTCAATCTCGGCACCTCGTGCGGGGCCGTCGCGCTCGCCGCCGACGCGAAAGCCGTGCTGAAGGCCGCGGGCGGCCGCGCCCGGTCGATTCCCAGCACCGAACTGTCCGGAATGCGCACGGAAATCCTCACCGCCACCGAATGCCGGGTGGCCGAGCTCGCCGTCCGGGGACGACGGAACAACGAAATCGCGGAAACGCTGTTCGTGTCACCGCGAACGGTCGAGTTCCACCTGCGGAACATCTACCGGAAACTCGGGGTCGCCGATCGCAAGGACCTCGCCGCGCGGCTGCGGCCGGTGGCGGGCGCGGAGAACTCGCCGCACTGACCTCGTCCGTCCGTGCCCGGCCGCCACGCGCGCGTGGCGGCCGGAAAGCCTTGCCGCATCGGCATTTGAGCGACCATGTGGCAGATCGGGACGGTACTACCGGCCCGACCGAACCGCGCCGCGCCGTGGGCACGGGGGTTAAGCGGCCGGTTGCCGGGAGCCGTTGACCCGAACGGGGTAAAACCCTAGGTTCGATCCATCGAATCCGGCGACCGCGAGGGCCCGCCGGAGCGGAGTTGCCGAAACCGCGTTCACATTTTCCCGCACCTTTCCCGAGTGCGAGATCCATCGCGAAAGAGTATTCCTATGGCGGGTTATCAGGAAATAGCCGACGAGAACGGGCGGGTATATCGGGTGGGGGAAAGTCCCCACGACATCATGGGCAGGTCGCGGGCGTGGATGGTCTGGCTGCCCTGGATCGCCATGATGGCGGTGAGTGTCTTCGAATACGGCTTCGGCGCGGTCGAGGAGACGCTCGAAACGAAGTACCACTGGTCGACCGCGGAGGCGTTCTGGGTGGCCGGTGTCTGGGCCGCGCTGCAGGCGGCGGTGGCCTTCCCCGCCGGACGGCTGCGGGAAAGGAACATCGTCTCGGCGCGCGCCGCGATGCTGGCCGGTGCGCTGTGCTGCGGGATCGGGCTGATCTCCATCGCGCACAGCGGGAACCTGATCGTCGCCTTCCTCGGCTACTCCGTGCTGGGCGGGACCGGGGCCGGGCTGGTGTACGCCACCTGCGTCAACATGGTCGGCAAGTGGTACCCGGAAAAGCGGGGCGCCCGCACCGGGTTCGTGAACGGCGGGTTCGCCTACGGCACCCTGCCCTTCCTCGCGATCTTCGCCGCCTTCCTCACCAAGGACAACTACAGGCCGATCCTCGATCTGATCGCCGGCTACATCGTCGTAGTGGTGGGCGCGTGCGGGTTCCTGTTCAAGGATCCGCCGAAGAGCTGGTGGCCAGCCGAGGTCGACCCGGTCGCCTGGGGCCGGAACAGGGCCAAGCGCACCGGACTGGCGAAGAACCCGCCCGCGGTGCGGCAGTACACGCCGATGGAGGCGATCAGGACCGGCATGCTCCCGCTGATGTGGGTGTGCATGGTGAGCATCGGCGTCGTCTCGCTGTTCGGCATCAACTTCATGGTCGACTTCGCCAAGAAGAGCGACTTCGGCGCGCTGGTCGCGGCTTCGGCGGCGGGCGTGCTGGCGGTGGTGAACGGTACCGGGCGCGCGGCGGTCGGCTGGGCGTCGGACCGGATCGGCCGCAAACCGACGCTGGTGCTCGTGCTGCTGATCGCGGCCGTCGCGCAGTTCGGGCTGCTGTGGGCCGGGAACACGCACAACGGCGCGCTGTTCATGGTGTTCGCCTTCCTCGTCGGTTTCGGCGGCGGCGCCTTCTACCCGTTGTTCGCCGCGCTGGTGCCGGACTACTTCGGGGAGAACAACAACGCCTCCAACTACGGCCTGCTCTACAGCGCGAAACTGGTGGGCGGTATCGGCGGTGGCGGGATCGCCGCGTGGGTGGTCGGCGGGGTGGGCTACACCGGCGCGTGGATCCTCGCCGGCTGCATGTGCCTGTTCTCCGCGCTGCTGGCGTGTTTCCTGCGGCAGCCGGGCCGCGGGAGGGAAACGAGCGGGGCGTCCTCGCCGCCGGTGGCCCCGGCCGAGGTGCCGCCGCGGCGGAAGGTGGCGACGGCGACCGGCCGGAAATGACCGTGGTGGCGGAAGAACCTTCCGCGGCGACCGGAGTGGGCGGGTACGCGATGAGTGCCCTCGCCGCCGACGTGCTGGCCGGTGTCGCCGCGGGACATTCGACCGGCCGTCTGGCCGGGCGGCTCGTACTCAGCGTCAGGGGAGTGGAATACCATTGTTCGCGGTTGATGAGAATGCTGAACGCCGCCAACCGGACGGAGCTGGTCGCGCGGGCCTACGCGGCGGGGATCATCGCGGCCGGCGAGTGGCCGCCCCGGGTGCGCGACGAATTCGTCCGATGATCGCCTCGGCTCCGCTTTCCGGCGGAAAACGCGTGGTTTTCGGGTTTCTCGCCGTAGCCGTCCTCGCCGTCCCCGCACCGGCCGCCACGGCCGCGGACGGCTGGGAGAGCATCGGCGACGGGATGACCTCGGGAGCCGGCGGCGTCGCGGTCCTGAGCCAGGGGCCGGATAGCGTCGAAGCGCTCGTGGTGCGGGACAACAAGAAACCCGGCGAGAACCGCGCGGCGCGGGTGCGGATGACCGGGGGCGCGGTGACCGGCGTCGATCCGATCGAGTGGTCCGGGGAAACGCCGGTGGACCTGGAAGCGGTCGCGGCGGTGCCCGGCCGTCCGGGGGAGTACGTCGCGCTTGCCAGCGCGGGCAAGGGCTTCCACCTCCGGCTGGACGGGCCGCGCGCCAGGGTGCTGGCGACCTTCCCGCTTCCGGCGGGGAAACCGGGCGCCAACTATGAGGGATTCGCGCTGAAATCCGGTGCTGGAGGGCTGTTGGCGGTCTGGGCCGACCGCGGCCAGGACGGCAGGCCCGCGACGCTTTCCGCGGCCGGGTTCGACCTCGCCACACGGTCGTTCGGGAAACCGGCTTTCGTGGATTTCCGGGCGCCCTATCCCACCACCGACGTGCGGCACACCTCCGACGTCGCGATCACCGGGGACGACCGGATCCTGGTCTCCTCGGCCTCGGATCCCGGCGACGACGGTCCCTTCGACTCCGCGGTGTACGCGGTGGGGAAGCTCGGCGCCGGCGGCACGATCGAACTCGCCGCGCCGCCGGTGCGGATCGGCACCTTTCCCGGGCACAAGATCGAGGCGCTGACCTGTCTTTCCCCGGTGTGCGACCGGGTGCTCTACGGCACCGACGACGAGGCGCGCGGCGGGCGGGTCCGCGTCGGCTGAGCCCGCCTTCCGGCGGTCCCCGCTCGCCGCGCGGCGGGTTCCGGACGGGACGGTGCTAGGCCACGCAGCGGAATCCGTTGTGCCACAACGGCGGTTTCCGGCGGGCCGGTGAGGATGGATGCTGTTCGGGCGGTCTCGCGCCGGTGCCGGTCCCTCAGCGGGGGCGACCGGGACCGGTCCGGACAGGACCGTGTGCGCCGCCGGTCCGCGACACGGGACCGGCCGCCGGTGGCGTCTCCGGCGGGCTCGACGCCGGAGAAGATTCGCCGCGCCTCACCCACCCCACCACGGCGTGGCCCGCTGCTGGGCACCGGGCCACGTCTCCGCACCGATCCGTGATCACGGGACAGGGAGTGATCGTCATGAAGTCCGCCCGAGCCTGGACCGGAACCGTCGCCGTCGCGACGGCCGCCTTCGCCGTGTTCTCCGCCGCACCCGCCACCGCCGCGACGGCGGCGGCCACGCTGAGCATCGGCGGCGCCGTCGTGGCCGCCGACGATCTGGTCAACGTGACCGTCACCTACACCTGCGACGCGGGGTACACCGGCGAAATCGTCGCCTATGTCAACGACAGCACGGCTTCGGCCTTCGGCGGCAGCGACGAGGTCGTGGCCACGTGCGACGGCGCCAGTCACACCGTGGTGATCCCGGTGGACAACGACAACGACGCGACGGACTACAAGGCCGGCAACTCGGCACTCGTCGCGGCGGCACTCGACGCGACCAAGACGGGTTCGCCGGAGGTGGACGCGGCCCAGGACGTCACCCTCACGCTCGGCTGACCGCGCCCGGCCCGCCGGTGGTGCGCGCCCCTCGCGCCACCGGTGGACGGGAGACCGTCAGCCGGCTTCCTTGAGGAAGACGATGCCGTCGGTGTCCTCGAGGTGTTCGGGGTCCAGCGGGAAGTAGCCGAAGGCCGTCGAGGCGTCGGTACGCGGTTTCGGTGTGATTCCGGACTTTCGCAGCGCCTCGCCCAGCCGCGCCGAGTCGACGAGGTAGCCGTTCTCCGGCAGCGAGGACAGGATGCCTTCAAGGCTTTCGTCCTCCGGCACACCGAGCCCGCGCGCCGGAAGGCCGCCCACGGCCGTGGCGAGAAAGGCGTACCGATCACGCAGCCGGGCACCGGTGATCGCCCCCGCGCTCCACCACCCCAGCTCCTGGCCGCCCATGGTCATCCTGTTCTTTTCCCGCTGGAGATGGAGGTTGTGGGCGAACACCATGGTCGGCCCGCGTTCGGCCTGTTCGGCCACAATGGACTCGAGGTTGGCGGACATCATCGTGTCGCGAAGCCCGGTGAGCCGGGTGAAGCGCGCCGGGGAGTCGTCGGCCATCGCGGCGTGGTAGCGGAGCAGGCCGGTCGCGGCCCTGGCGTACAGGCGCGCCCGCCACCACGCGCCGGGCGAGGTCACGGTGAGCAGGTGCGGTGAAAGTTCCAGAAGCAGCTCCTGGAGATCGTCGGCGAGCAGGCGCAGCTTCGCGACGTCTTCGGAGGAACCGACCGAGCGCGCGGGATCCCGCATCGCCGCGGGTTCGGTCCAGCGCTCTTCCGCGCCGACGAGCCGTTCGATGGTCTCCGCGTTGTGGGACAGCAGTTCGGCGTCGACGTTCGCGGCCAGGTAGCCGTGCAGCGCGAGGAGGGCCTGCCGGGGGCTGGGGGCGGCGGTGATCTCCGTCGGCGCGTCGAAACCGTGGAACCGGAGGCGGTCGGCGGCCGGGCGGCCCTGGTTGTACTCGCGCATCCAGCCGACCAGTTCGCGGTTCGCGGGCGAGGTGCCCCAGCCGTGGCTGAAGCCGTTCCGCGTGACCTCGTCGACGGAACCCGGTGCGCCGCCGACGAAATCGTCGACGAGCAGTCCCGCCACGCAGTCGCTCTCCAGCGCGATCGACCGGAACCCCTCGTACTCGGCCAGGTGCCGGAACAGCCGGTTGCGCAGCAGGAGGAAGTCCTCCACACCGTGGGTGGGCTCCCCGAGGCCGAGCAGCCGGGGCCGGGTGGTGAGCGCGGGCAGGAGCTGGGCCAGTACGGCGCCGATGTCGGTGCCATGGCCTTCGGCGAAGGCCCAGACGGCGTCCTCGATCGGGGGACTGAAGGTCATGTCGAATTCCCGTTCTTTTCGCGGTTGGCGGTACCTTCAACCGTATCGTTGAACTATCGGTGTAAACTTTTTCCGGAAGTTCTGCGGAGAAATCGGGAAAACCTTCAACTGGGAGGACAGTGTGGCCGAGGTGCGGCTCCGCCCGGTCGACCTCGCGCGGGGGCACGGGCTGTCCACCCAGGCGGTGCGGAACTACGAGGACGCGGGCATCCTGCCCCCGGCGGAGCGCACTCCTTCCGGATACCGGGTCTACACCCCGGTGCATTCCGACGCGCTTTCCGCCTTCGTCGCGCTGGTACCGGCACACGGCCACGCGGGCGCGACGGCGATCATGCGCGCGGTGCACGAGGGCAGGGTCGAGGACGCGCTCACGCTGATCGACGAGAGTCACGGGCAGCTCGGGGAGGACCGCCGGACGCTGTCCTCGGTGGAAACGGCGATCGGCGGGCTGGTGCCCACGGAGCCGGATCCGGCCGGGGCGGCGGTGTTCGTCGGGACACTGGCCCGGTGGCTCGGCGTCCGGCCCGCGACGTTGCGCAAGTGGGAACGGGCGGGACTGGTGGTGCCGGGGCGGGACGCGCGGACCGGCTACCGCGTCTACCGGCCCGCCGACGTCCGCGACGCGCGGCTGGTCCACCAGCTCCGGCGCGGCGGGTACCTGCTCGACCGGATAGCCCCGGTCCTGGCCAGGGTCCGGGAGGCGGGCGGCGCCGAAGCGCTGGAGGCGGCGCTCGCCGACTGGCGGTCCCGGCTCACCCGGCGGGGGCTCGCGATGCTGTCCGGCGCGGCCGCGCTCGACGCGTACCTGACCACACGCGGTGCCACCGTCCCGGAATAGCCCTCTCCTCGGCTGCGCTTTCCCGCCGCGCGTGTTGTCGCGGTGGGAAAGCGCTGGGTACTTTTCCTGGGTGGACCCGACGATTTCGCGCAGTGTGCACGTCGCCGCCGAGCCGCGCGCGGTGTGGGCGTTGGTGACCGACCTGCCGAGCATGGGCCGGTTCAGCCCGGAGAACGCCGGCGGCCGCTGGGTCGGCGGCGCCACCGGTCCCGCGCTCGGGGCCCGGTTCCGCGGTACCAACCACAACGGCGCCAAACGGTGGTGGACCCGGGTCACCGTGATCGCCTGCGAGCCGGGGCACTGGTTCGCCTTCGACGTGCGCAGCCCGTTCGGGATGCGGGTTTCCCGCTGGGCCTACCAGATCACCCCGGCCGAAGGCGGCTGTGTGCTCACCGAGCACTGGTACCGGGTCGGCAACCGGTTCGTCCAGCGCTTCCTCGGCCCGCGGGTGACCGGGCAGGCCGACCGGCCGGGGTTCAACGCCGGTTCCATCGAGCACACCCTGGCCGCGGTCAAGGCACTCGCCGAAACCGGGGCGGACGGGGTCAGCCGCGCCGCCGCTTGGCCCGCACGAAACCCCGGTGCGTGAGCAGGCAGGTGACCACGGCCGCCCCGGCCACGGTGACCAGCCGGGTCACGTCGACGGCTGGTACCCAGCGGACCCGGCCCCGTTCGATGACGAAGGCGCCGACCGGACGCGCGAAGTAGCCGAGGCCGGCGCCTTCCCCCTCCGGCAGGTCCTGCCCGCCACCGCCACCGCCGAGCACGCGTGCCGCCGGGACCACGGTCACGCCGTCCCGCTCGACCGGCTCACCGAAGACGGCCCGCGCCGAAACCGCGGTGCGCAGGGTGGTCAGCAGATCCTCGATCTTCATCGCCATCACCTTTCCCCTCCCGATCGGCGAGCTTAACCGCCGGTGGCCGCTCGCCGCGGAGCGGTCGTAATCGGGTACCGGGCGTCCCACGAGCGCCAGTATCTTCGCCGGATGACGGATGTCCGCACCTTTCGAGGCGCCTGTTACGCGGCTGCCCGCAGCACGGGTGGCCGGGTGCTCGAGTTCCGGCTCGCCACCGAGGTGACTCCCAACTTCGACCAGGGGCTCATCGCCTACCGCGAGCGTACGGTCGCCGTGGTCCGCGCCCACGACTCGGCGGTACTGGCAGTGGCGGAGCCGCGGATCGTCGGCGATGGCGCCGTGGACTGCGGCCCGCTGATCTTTGTCGATGCCCCCGAACTGGTCGCGGCGCTGGCCGTGTCGCAGCCGGTGTTCCAGGTGCTCACCCCGGCCGACCTCGACGGCCCGTTCGACGCCACGGCCTGGCCCCATGTCTCGCCCTACGACATCAAGTACTGGCGGCCCGGCACCCTCGGCGAAGCGCTCTTCAACTACTGGGACTGACGGGACGGTATGCACGGGAGGTATACCTCCTGTGTATAGTCCGCGCCCGTGATCATGCTCGGCAGGGACATCGCACTCGGAATCCGTTTGTCGACAGGCGGAAAGGGGCAGTTCCGCGCGGCGCTGCCCCGGCTCGCGCTGACGGCGGCCGGGATCGCGCTCGCGGTCGCGACGCTGCTGGCCGCGGCCTCGGCCGGGAACGTGGCGAACTCGCGCGCGGACCGGCTGGCGGCCACCGCACTGGTGACGGCGCCGAAGCCCGGCGTGCGGCCGCTGTACCTGCGCACGGACGACGCCCGGGTCCACGGGGACGAGGTCTGGGCGAGCCGGGTGGCCGCGTCGGACGCCACCTCCCCGGTACCGCCGGGCCTTTCCCGGCTGCCCGCGCCGGGCGAGCTGCTGGTTTCGCCCGCGCTGGCGGAAAAACTGGCTTCGCCGGACGGGGCGCCGTTGCGCGCGCGGTTCCCCGGCACGGTGACCGGGGAGATCGGGAAAGCGGGCCTGCACGACGCGGGGGAGTTGCGGCTCTACACCGGTGACGAGACCGCCGAACTCGCCGCCGACCCGCTCGTCGCGAAGGTCTTCGGGTTCGGCGATCCGGCCGGCAGGTTCGAGCTGGGCAGCCGGATCTTCCTGCTCGTCGTGCCACTGGCCGTGGTCGTGCTGCTGCCGTTGCTGATCTTCGTGACGACGGCGTCGCGCATGGGCGCGGCGCACCGGGAACGGCGGCTGGCCGCACTGCGCCTGCTGGGGGTGCCCGCGGCCAGGACCCGGCGGATCGCCGCCGCGGAGTCACTGCTCGGCGCGGGCGCCGGGGTGGTGCTCGGTGGCCTGCTGTTCCTCGGGCTGCGCGCGGTGATCGGCCGGCTCGACCTGTTCGGGATCCGGGTCTTCGCCTCGGATTTCGTGCCGCCCGTGGCGCAGGCCGCCGTCATCCTGGCGCTGGTGCCCGTGCTGGCGATGGCGGCGGCGGTGTTCGGGCTGCGCCGCACGGTGGTCGAACCGCTCGGCGTGGTGCGTCGCGGCCGGACGGTCGAACGGATGGTGTGGTGGCGCTGGACGATCATCGGGCTCGGCCTGCTTTCCTTGGCGTACACGTATTCGGCGGAGAAACGGACGAAAGACGGCCTCGTGATCTTCGCGATGGGCGCGGGGACCGTCCTGGTACTGCTCGGCGTGGTCGCCCTGCTGCCGTGGGCGGTGGAGCGGATCGTCGGACGGCTCACCGGCGGCCCGCCGTCGTGGCAGCTCGCGATCCGGCGGCTGCAACTCGACAGTGGCACGGCGGGCCGCGTGGTGTCCGGGCTCGTCGTGGTGCTGGCCGGCCTGCTCCTCGCGCAGAACGTGCTCGTCGCGGTCCGGGCGGCCGGTGCGCCTCCCGGCACCTCGGCGATGCCGGGGGCGCCGGTGGAAATCACCGCGGGGCAAGGGTTTCTGTCCGAAACGCTCGACCGGGCCGGTGCCGCGCCCGGGGTGCGCGGTGTGCACGTCGTGCGTGAGGTGCACGTCGAACGACGGGACTACGGTTCGGGAACGCTGCAGATCGGGGACTGTGCCGCGCTCGCCCTGCGCGCCGGGATCGGCCCCTGCCACGACGGCGACGTCTTCGCCGTGGACGGGCGGCCGGAGGGGTACCGGAGCCCGCTGCCGCCCGGTCCCGTCCTGTTGCCGCCCGGCCGGTCCGGTCCGGAATGGACGGTCCCGGCGCCGGTGCGGCGGGTGCCGGCCGGGGCGGCGGTACGGGGCGCGGACGGCGCACTGCTGGTGACGCCCGGCGCGCTGCGCGATGTCGACCTCACCCGGCTCGGGGTACCGGCCACGGTGCTGATGACCGGGGCGGGGCCCGCCCCGGACCTGGCCGACCGGGTGACCGCGGCACTGGGCACGCTGAACTGGCGGGTCACGGTCCGGGCCAACGACCCCGCCGCCGCGTCCGCCCCGCCGGACCGGCAGAGCGCCGGCCTGCGCGCCGTGACGCTGGCCGCGTCGGTGTTCGTGCTCGTGGTGGCCGTGCTGAGCCTGTTCATGCTTTCGGTCGAGCAGATCACCGAGCGACGGCGTCTGCTGGCGGCGCTGACCGCGGCCGGCGTCCCCCGCGCGGTGCTCGCGCGGAGCCTGCTGTGGCAGACGGCGCTTCCGGTGGTGGTCGGCGTGGTGCTGGCGCTGGTCGCCGGGGTCGGCCTCACCCTGCCCGTGCTGCACCTGTCGGGGACACCGGTCGTGCTCGACCCGGCCACGCTCGGCGGGATGGCCGTGGTGACGGTGCTCGGCGTCCTCGCGGTGACCGGCCTGACGTTCCCGTTGCTGCGCCGCGCCACCCGGGTCACCTCGCCACGGGTGGACTGACCTCGGCGGGCTCGGCGTAGGCCTGCTCGACGGTGGCGCGGTCGAACACGTGCCAGGTCGCCGCGGTCACGATCGCGGCCACCACGAAACCGGCCCAGTACGGCGTGGTGAGGCCGAACTTCGCCGCCACCAGCCCACCCAGCAGCGCGCCAGCGCAGTTGCCGCCCGCGACGATGAACAGGCTCGTGCTGCTCACCCGGCCCAGCATGTCCGGCGGCGTCAGGCGCTGGCGCAGCGAACTGCCGACGATGCTCCACAGCGATCCGTGCACGCCGAAGAGGAAGAGCACGACGCCGACGAGCCAGGCGTCGCGCGACGCCGCGAGGGCGAGGTGGGTCCCGGCCTCGACGACGAGACCGATCCGGAGGGTCCAGGTGGCGGAGACCAGCCGGATGATCCGGTCACCGGCCAGCGAGCCGAGCACGCCGCCGCCCGCCAGCGCGGTGAACAGCAGGCCGTAGCCGACCGAATCGAGCCCCAGCCGCTCCTTGGCGAGCAGGACGAGCACGGCGGTGGCCGCGACCAGCGTCAGGTTCAGCAGGCCGATCAGGATCACCATGGTCCGCAGCAGCCGCTGGCGCAGCAGCCACCGGAACCCCTCGGCGAGCTCGTGCCGCACCGACCGCCGTGGCGGGGCGCCCGCGCCGTCGGCCGCGTCCGGGGGACGACGCTCGGCGCGGTAGGCGCCGGTGACGAGACCGATCAGGATCGCGCTCGCCGCGTAGGTGGCCGCGTTCACGAAGAACGGGATGCTCGCCGCGACGACGAAGAGGAATCCGCCCAGCGGCCCGGCGATCATGTTCTGCATCAGCGTGACGCCACCGGTCAGCCAGCCGTTCGCCCGGTCCAGCCCGGCCCGGGGGACCACCGCGGGAATCATCGCCTGGCCGGCCGACCGGAAGATCACCTCGCCGGTGTTGACCACGAACAAAACCGTGTACAGCAAGGGAATCCCGCTGGTGCCGGTGAGGATCGCGACGGAGAGCACGAGCAGCGCGGCGACCCGGACCCAGTCGATCACGATCATCAGCCGCCGCCGGTCCACCCGGTCGACCAGCACGCCGCCGGGCAGCGCGAACAGCAGCCACGGCAGCCAGGACACCCCGGCCGCGGCGGAGACCACCAGCGGGTCGCTCGTGCGCGAGGCGACGAGCAGCGGCGCGGCGATGGTCGCCAGGCCACTGCCCAGCGCCGACGTGGTGCTCGCGGCCCACAGCCTGGCGAACCGCTTGCCCAGCCGTGCCGTCCCCTCCCCGGTCACGAGATCGAAGCTAACAGGACCGGGGGTGGCGCGCGTAAGGTTTCTCTCCCAGCGGACACGGCAGCCGGGCCGACCGAACCGTTGCGCAGGTGTGCTGAAGGACGCTTTCAGTGCACTCGACGCACTGAAAGCGTCCTTCAGCTCGCTCAATGCACTGAAAGCTCCCTTCAGTGCGGGGGCGCGTCCAGCGCACCGAAGGCGTCCCTCGGCACTACAAAGTCCACAAAGGACGGAGTGGGTGGCGCTGGGCGTAGTATCCCCATACCGAAAACGGCTTCGGGAATACGAAGGATCGCGGTGATGGGGATGCCGGAAACGCCGGGACGGCCCGCCTCGCCGTCGGCGGACCGCGTCCTGACGGTGCTGGAGACGCTGGTGGCGGCCGGGGAGGGCCTGACCCTCACCGCGCTCGCGCACGCGGCGGACATCTCGCTCGCCACCTGCGCCTCGATCGCCTACACACTCGAACAACGGGGCTACGCCGCGCGCCGGGTGGTCGGCCGCAGTCACTTCTGGCGGCCGACGATGCGGCTCTACGGCCTCGGTTCCTCGCTGGTCCGAAAGGGGGACCTCGCCGGGATCGCGGGCCCGTACCTGCGCGTGCTCGCCGACGAGCTGAACATGCCCGCGCACGCCGGGGTGCTCGACGGCGCGTCGGTGGTGTACGTGGCGAAGGCGGCGGCGTCCGGGTTCATCCAGTTCGACACCTATCCCGGCAAGCTGGCGCCGTTCAACCTCACCGCGCTCGGCCGCGCGATCGCGGCGCACCTGCCCGATGCCGAACTCGAGCCGTTGCTGTCCCGGCTGGTGCCCGGCACCGGCCCCAAGGCGAAAAGGGCTACGCCACGGGCGTTTCGCGCCCAGCTCGCCAAGGTCCGCCAAACGGGTTACGCGGTGGAGGACGAAGAGGAGGAGGCCGAGATCGCCTGCGTCGCGGCGCCGGTCTTCAACGCCGAAGGGCGGGTCGTCGGTTCGGTCGGTGTCACCGGTTTTTCCCGCGAGATCGCGAAACGCGGGCTCGCCGCGGCCGCCGGGCTCGTGGTCGGGCAGGCCGGGGAGATCTCGGCCGGGCTCGGCTTCTGAACCGGTGCCGAACCCGGGTGGCCTTGCGTCCCCGGACGTACGCGGCTTACTCTTTTTCAACTGGCGGAAGGTATTTTCGAAATAGCGAGTGATCCCGGAGCGGTACAGCGTCCCTGTGTGGAGGTAGCTGTGCGGGCACAACGTCGTTTCGCTGTCGTGGGTGTACCGGTGGCCGTCGCGGTCCTGCTCGCGGCGTGTGGTGGTGGCGACGCGGGCGGGCCGGAGGTCACCGCGTCCGCGAAGAGCGGGCAGGGCGCGGTCAGGGACGGCGGCACGCTGGTGTACGGCCAGGCCGACGGCGTCACCCAGCTCGATCCGAACAAGATCTCCAGCGCCGCGCAGACCCAGTTGCAGACGCTACTGTGGAACGGGCTGACGAAGTGGGCGCCGGACAACTCGGCGCAGCCGGACCTCGCGGACTCGTGGACGCACACCCCGGACTTCCGGCAGTGGACCTTCCGGCTGCACCCCGGAGTCAAGTACCACAACGGAAAGCCGTTCACCGCGGCGGAGGCGAAGAAGAACTTCGACCGGGTGCTGGCCCCGGGATCGACGGCACAGGTGGCCACGAAGATCGCCATGGTCGCGAAGGTGACGGCGGCCGACGACACGACCCTGGTGCTCGACCTGAGCTCGCCGGATCCCGGGCTCGCGGTCGACGTCGTCGACGTCAAGATGACCGACGTCGACGCCATCGGGGAGGTGAACCGGACGGCGAACGGCACGGGGCCCTACCGGCTGAAGGCGTTCGTCCCCGACCAGACGGTGGACCTGGTGCGCAACGACGCCTACTTCCGTGGCAGGCCGCACTTCGACGGCGTCCGGATCGCCCGCTACGCCGACGCGACCGCGGCCCAGACGGCGTTGCGCTCCGGTGATCTCCAGGTGCTCGGCGCGGTCGCGCCCGACGCGGTCAAGAACCTCGCCACCGGCGGCCGCCAGCTGCTCACCGCCGCCGAACCGGCCGGGTACGTGGTGTGGGAACTGGACACCTCCTCGCCGCCGTTCGACAAACCCCAAGCACGGCAGGCACTTTCGTACGCGGCGAACCGTGCGGTGATGATGGACGCCGCCTACGTCGGCTACGGTGTGCCGACGCCGGGGAACGTGCCGGTCAATCCGAAGAACCGGTACTACGACCAGGCATTGCCCGCGCACGGGTTCGATCTGGACCGGGCGAAGCGGCTCTTCGCCGAGGCCGGGGTGGGCGAGGGGAGCACGCTGGTCTTCTGGACCAAGGCCGGCAGCAACCCGGAGTGGACCACGATCGCGCAGATCCTGCAGGAGGACCTCAAGAAGATCGGGATCGGCCTGGACATCCGCGGTTCCGAGAACAGTACGTGGAGCGCGAAGTTCTACCCCAAGGGCAAACGGTACCCGAACACGATCGCCGCCAACTACGTGTCCTTCACCCCGCTTCCGGACGGCTACGCGCTCTCCTGGTTCGCCGGCGGGTCCGGTACCTGCGAGTGCAACTGGGCCGCGCCGAAGACCTACGACGACGCCGTTTCCGCCGTCGAGTCCACAGGGGACGGTCCGGTGCGGGACGCGGCGTTCCGGACCGCCCAGGAGGTGCTGAACCGCGAGAGCCCGGTCGTGGTGATCGGCAGCACCGCGTTTTTGTCGGTGGCCGCCGCTAGCGTGCGTGGTGCCTGGGTACAGGCGGAAGGAACACTGCATCTGGAGGAGGCCGGGTTCGCGGCGTAGCGGTCGCCGGCCACGGAGAGGGGGTGGGTGATGGGCCGGTACGTCCTGCGGCGCGCGGGCGTCAGCGCGCTGATGCTCGTCGGCGTTTCCGTGCTCGTCTTCGTGGTGCTGCGCCTGCTCCCCGGGGATCCGACGGTGACGAAGGTCGGTGCGGCGCAAGGGATCGATCCGGCCGCGCTGCGGCAGCTGCGTACCGAGCTCGGGCTGGAGGACCCGCTGCCGGTGCAGTACTGGCACTGGATCACCGGGCTGCTCCGCGGTGACCTCGGCCGGTCGTACTTCAGCCAGTTCGACGTCGGCGTGCTCGTCGGGCAGCGGCTGGGCCCGACGCTGGAGCTGTCGCTGGCCGGGGTGACGCTCGCGGTGGTGCTCGCGCTGGTGCTGTCGGTGCTGCCGACGATACTGGGCGGGCGCTGGCTGGGCCGGCTCGTCGGCGGGTACACCACGCTGGGCATGGCGGCTCCGCCGTTCGTGTTCGGGATCGTGCTCATCGCGCTGTTCGTGGTCCGGCTCGGGGTGCTGCGCGACGAAAGCTACGTGGCCCCGTCGGCGGACTTCGGCGGCAATCTCCGCGCCCTGCTGCTGCCCGCGGTGACGCTGGGCATCTGCCTGTCCGCCCCGCTGATCCGCTACCTGCGGGCCGGACTGTCCGAAGTGGAGGATTCGCGGCACGTCCGCACCGCGGTGGGCAAGGGGATCCCCCGGCGGTCGGTGGTGCTGCGGCACGTACTGCCCAACGCGCTGCTGCCCGCGCTGACCTCGCTGGGCGTCACCGTCGGACAGGTGCTCTCCGGCGCGGTCGTGGTGGAGTTCGTCTTCCGCTGGCCGGGGCTGGGCTCGCTGGTCGTGGATTCGGTGTACAAACGGGACTACGCGGTCATCCAGAGCACGGTGCTGCTGCTGGCGGCGGTGTTCGTCCTGGTGAACCTGCTCGTCGACGTGCTGTACGGCGTCCTCGACCCCCGGCTGCGGGTGGGGGAGGCGGTCCCGTGAGTACACTCGAATTGTCCGAAATGGACAGTGTGGACGCGGTGGGGCGGGGCGTGCTGCGCCGGTTCCTGGCCCGCCCGCCCGCGGTCGTGGCGCTGGCCGTGCTCGGCGTGTTCGTCCTGCTCGCGGTGATCCAGCCGTTCGCGCTGGCCTCGCCGACGCGGATCGACACGCGGCACAAGTTCGGGGCGCCCGGCCTCGCGCATCCGTTCGGCACCGACGAGCTGGGCCGTGACCTGCTTTCCCGTGTGGCCCAGGCGGGCCAGGCCTCGCTCGGGTTCGCGGCGGGCGCGACCGCGATCGCGATGGTGCTCGGCGTCGCGTGGGGACTGCTCGCCGCCGCCCGGCCCGGCTGGCTCGACGAGGTGCTGATGCGCGTCGCCGAGGCCGCGCTGGCCATCCCGACCCTGTTGTTCGCGCTGGTGTTCGTCGCGGCGTTCGGGTCGGGGATCCTCGCCATGACGATCGTCGCGGGGCTGCTGATGGCGCCGCTCACCGCGCGGATCACGCGGTCGGCGGTGCTCGCCGAGCTGAAGTCGGAGTACGTGCGGGGGCTGACGGCGGTGGGCGCGTCGCGGTCGCGGATCCTGTTCGCCGAGGTCCTGCCGAACGCGCTCCCGGCGTTGCTGGCACAGGCCTCGCTCAACGTCGCGACCTCGTTGATGCTGGAGGCGACGCTGAGCTTCGTCGGCCTCGGCATCCAGCCGCCGGACGCGTCGTGGGGCACGCTGCTCAAGGCGGGTTACGACCGGTTGTACGAGTCGGTCTGGTATCCGGTCGCGCCCGCGCTGCTGATCATCGCGGCGATCGCGGCGCTGAACACCGTCGGCGACCAGGTCCAGCGCGTGCTGCGTGGTACGGCGTGGAGCGGCCGATGACGCACGAGGTGCTGCGGCTGGAGGAACTGTCCCTCGGCGTGCGGGGGCGGCCGATCGTGCGCGGGGTCGACCTGACCCTGCGCTCGGGCGAGCGGGCCGCGCTGGTGGGCGAGTCCGGGAGCGGCAAGACGATGACGGCGCTGGCGATCCCGCGGCTCAATCCCGGGCCGGTCGCGGTCACCGGCGGCCGGATCCTGCTCGACGGCACCGACCTGGTGACCGCGAGCGAACGCGAGCTGGTGCGGGTGCGGGGCCGCCGGATCGCGATGGTCTACCAGGACCCGTTGTCCTGCCTCAATCCGGTGCGGACCGTCGGCGGGCAGCTCGTCGAGGCGATCCGCGCGCACCGGGAGGTCACCGCCGCGCGGGCCCACACCGAGGCCATCCGGCTGCTGGTGGAGGTGGGCGTACCGGAGGCGGCGGACCGGCTCGGGCACTACCCGCACCAGTTCTCCGGCGGGATGCGGCAGCGGGTGATGATCGCGATGGCGATCTCGTGCGCGCCGGACGTGCTCATCGCCGACGAGCCGACCACCGCGCTCGACGTCACCACCCAGGCCCGCGTCCTGCGGCTGCTCGGCGAGCTGGCCGAGCGGCGGGGCATGGCGGTCCTGTTCATCACCCACGACCTCGCGGTGGCTTCGGCGCTGTGCCACCGGATCCACGTGCTGCGGGAGGGCCGGATCGTCGAGTCGGGCGGGCTGCGGGAGGTACTGACCACCCCGCGGCACGAGTACACCCGGCGGCTCGTCGCCTCCGCGGTCACGCTCAGCACGACCCCGGCGAAGTCCGGCCCGCCGGGCGAGGGCGTGCTGATCGAGGCCGAGGGGCTGGTCCGCCGGTTCGGCACCGGGGTCACCGCCGTGGACGACGTCTCGCTGAGTGTCCGGAGCGGCGAGACCTTCGGCCTCGTGGGGGAGTCGGGGTCGGGCAAGTCGACACTGAGCAGGCTGCTGCTCGGGTTGGAGCGGCCGGACGCGGGAAAGGTGTCCTTCCGCGGTACGGAGCTGGCGTCGCTGGGCCGCGCCGGGTTGCGGCGCCTGCGCCGGGAGATGCAGATCGTGCTCCAGGATCCGGTCGGTTCGCTCAACCGGCGCAAGACGGTCGGGCACATCGTCGGGCTTCCCCTGCTCGTGCACCGGAAGGCGGGGAGGCGGGAGCGGCGGCGCCGGGTGGCCGAGCTGCTGGATCTGGTCGGGCTGCCCGCCTCGTTCGCGGGGCGGTACCCGCACGAGCTGTCCGGCGGGCAGTGCCAGCGGGTCAACCTCGCCCGCGCGCTCGCCCCCGGCCCGTCGTTCCTCGTGCTGGACGAGGCGGTGTCCGCGGTCGACGTGGTGATCCAGGCGCAGATCCTCGAACTGCTCCGCGAGTTGCAGGCCCGGCTCGGGCTGACCTGCCTGTTCGTCTCGCACGATCTCGCCGTGGTGCGGTACCTGGCGCCGCGGCTCGCGGTGATGTACCGCGGCCGGATCGTCGAGACGGGCACTCGTGAGGAGATCTTCGAGGCGCCCAAGCACGCCTACACCCGGTCGCTGATCGACGCGATCCCCGCGCTCGAGGGGGTGGGCCGATGATCGGCGTCGCGCTGGTGGGCCTCGGGGACATCGCCCTGCGGGCCCATCTGCCCGCGCTGCTGCGGAATCCGGAGGTCACGGTGGCGGCGCTGGTCGACCCCGACCCGGCGCGGCGGGCGCTGGCGGCCGCGCACGCCCGCGCCCCGGTGGCGAAGGACGTCCGCGAGGTGCTCGCCGATCCGTCGGTGCGGGGTGTCGTGCTGGCGACGCCGCCGTGGGTGACCGCCGGCCTGATCGCCCAGGTCGCCGGGAGCGGCCGGTTCGTCCTGGCCGAGAAACCGGTCGCGACGTCACTGGAAGCGGGCGAAAAGCTGCTCGCGCTGCCCGAAGAGCAGCTGCGGCGGGTGCAGGCCGGGCTCACCTACCGGCACGATCCCGCGCTGGAGCTGCTCGGGGAGTGGCTGCGCTCCGGGCTGCTCGGCTCCCCGTTGCTGGTCCGCGCGCACATCTACGACGAACGGCGGGATCCGGCCGACCCGGCGCACGCGCGGCGCGTCGAGGAGACCCTGCGGCACGGCCTGCCGCTGGTCCACGAGGGCGCGCACGTCTTCGACTGGTTCCGCCTGCTCTTCGGCGCGCCCGAGCGGGTCGACGACGCCTGGACGCTGGCCACCCGGGACGGCCTGCCCGCGCCGAACCTGTGCGGCGTGCGGCTGCTCTGTCCACACGGGACGGTCGTGCTGGCCGAGTTCGGCTGGCTCACCGACGCGCCGCCCCGGTGCGAGATCAGCGTCCTCGGCGACCGGGGTCACGTCCGGCTGGACGGGTACAGCTTCACCGTGGAGCTGAGCACCGCGGCGGGTATCGAGCGGTTCGAGTTCGAACCGGACCGGACGACGCGGTGCTTCGACCGGCAACTGGCCCGGTTCGTCGAGCTGATCACCGGCGTACGCCACGAGGCCGATCCCGGTCTCGAAGCCGGGGTCGCCACGCTCGCCCTCGCCGAACGCATCACGACGCTCCTGGAGGGACGACGATGACGCTTCTCTTCTGGGCCGAAAGCACCCGCGAGGAACTGCGGGAGGCACTGCCGGACAGCCTGGTCGTCCTGCCCGTCGGCGCGACGGAACAGCACGGCCCGCACCTGGCCACCGGGACCGACGCCGCCATCGTCAAGGCGATCTGCCGGTTCGCCGTCGTCCGCGCGGCCGATTCGGCGCGGCTCGTGCTCGCGCCGCCGCTCCGGTTCGGCGTGTCCGGGCACCACCTGCCCTTCGGCGGGACGCTGTCGCTGTCCCCGGAGACCGCGATCGCGGTACTCACCGACCTCGCCCGGTCCATTGTGGAGTGTGGCGGGCGGCGGCTGGTGATCGTCAACGGCCACGGCGGGAACCGGGGTGTCGCCCAGGCGGCCGCGGCGAAGGCCGCCTCGGCGTACGACCTGACCGTGGCCGTGATCCACTACTGGGATCTGCTCGCGCGGGTGCCGGACACCCCGATCCCCGGGCACGCGGGGGAGTTCGAGACGGCGATGCTGCTCGCCCTCCGGCCGGAGTTCGTGCGGCGGCGGCAGCCGAGAACGCTCCCCGCGGAGTCCGGTGTGGACGGTGTGGAGGTGCACGAGGCGGCGGCGTGGCGGCGGATCGACGGCTACACCGACGACCCCGCGCGGGCGACGCGCGAGCGGGGCATGGCCTGGCTCGACGAATGCCTCGGCGCGCTGGCGGACAGGCTGAGCACACTGGCGAACCGGCCATGATCGACTTCCACACGCACACCCCCGCGTGGCGCACCGGCACCTGGCTCGGCGGCGCCGAGTTCGGGCCGCCCGAGTTCCTCGCCTTCCTGGACAGCGCGGGCATCGACGCCGCGGTGCTGCTCGCCCACGACGGGCTGTTCAACGCCACGCGAGAGTCGAACGACGAGCTGGCCGCCTTCGCCGCCGCGGACCCGGCGAGGATGGTCGGGTTCGGCACGGTGCACCCGCGGCACCCCGGCGCGGTGGAGGAAACCCGGCGGTGTTTCGCCGAACTGGGCCTCGGCGGGCTGAAGCTGCATCCGTGGCTGCAGGGGTTCAGCATGCACGAGCGCGTGCTGGACCCGATCTGCGAGGTGGTCACCGAGGCGGGCGGCATCCTGCTCTCGCACGACGGCACCCCGCCGTACTCGACCCCGGCCCAGATCGCCGCGCTCGCGCGCCGTCATCCCACGCTGCCGGTGGTGCTCGGCCACGGCGGCCTGCACGACTGCTGGCGGGAGGCGCTCGCCGTGACGTGCGAGACGGCCAACCTCCACCTGTGCCTGTGCGGTACCCCGCCGTACGCGGCCCGCCGCATCGTGGCCGAGGCACCGCCGGGCAAGGTCGTCTTCGGCACGGACGCGGGGCTGTCGGACAAGGCCGGTCAGGACTACGCCGTGGCCAGGGTCGCCGAGGTCGAGGGCTGGGGCCTCACCGAGCGGCAGCGCGCGGACCTGCTGGTGCACAATCCCCTGCGGCTGCTCGGCGACCGGCTGGGGAGGCTCCGGTGAACCCGCGCACGGCCCGGATCGAGGCGGTCCAGACCGCCCCGGTGACCCTGGACGCACACCCGGACCTCATGGTGCGCGGCGCGAAAGGGGCCCACGACCGGTCGGACTTCCTGCTGGTGCGGGTCGTCACGACGGACGGCGTCGAGGGGTACGGCGAGGTCAGCGCCACCCCGCTGTGGAGTGGCGAGGACGGGGTGAGCGCGCGGCACTTCGTCACCGAGTCGCTCGCGCCCGCGCTGCTGGGCAGGCCGCTCGCCCCGGTCGGCGCCCTGGAGTCCACTATGGACACAGTGCTGGCGGCGAACCCGTTCACCAAGGCCGGGGTGTCGATCGCGCTGTGGGACGCCTACGCGCGCACACTCGGCGTTTCACTGGCCACGGCGCTCGGCGGGCCCTACCGCGACGAGGTACCGATCAAGCTCTCCCTTTCCGGCGACGGTGAGCAGCTGGAAAGGGCGTACGCGGCCGCGTCACGGGCCGGGTTCCTGGCGTTCAAGGTCAAGGTCGGCCTCGGGGTGCCGGGCGATCTGGCGCGGATGGCACGGGCCCGCGAGCTGGCCGGGCCGGACGCGTTCCTCGGCATGGACGCCAACGGCGGCTGGAGCCGGGCCGAAGCCCGCGTGGCGCTGCGCGGGCTGGCGGAGTCCGGCCCGGCCTTCGTCGAGCAGCCCGTGGCGCCCGGCGACCTCGAAGGCATGGCGGCACTGCGGTCCTTCGGGCTGCCGGTGGTGGCGGACGAGGCGGTGTTCGGCACCGACGACCTGCTCCGGCTCGCCCGCGCGGACGCCGCCGACGTCGTCAGCGTGTACGTCGGGAAGGCGGGCGGTCCCGGCCGCGCGGTGGCGCTGGCCCGGCTCGCCGAGGTGTCCGGGCTGGACGTGCTGCTCGGCTCCAACGGCGAGCTGGGCATCGGCGCGGCCGCGCAGCTGCACGTGGCCTGCGCGCTGCCCCGCCTGTCCGCGCTGCCCTCGGACATCATCGGCGCGCACTACTACGCCGAGGACGTGCTGGCGGAACCGCTGGACAGCGACGGCAGCCGGGTCCGGCTCGGCGAGGGCGCCGGGCTGGGCGTGGTGCCGCGCGGCGACCTGCGCGGGAGGTTCAGGTGATCGTCGACGTCCACACGCACACGCCGACCCACCGCGACGCGGTGCCGGAGGCCGAGCGCCGGGTGTACGAGAACTGGCGCACCGATCGGCCGGTCACGACCACGAACTCGTGGGCCGACCACGCCGCCGCGGTGGCCGGGGCCGACGTCGCGATCGTGTTCAACATCGCGGTGGACGATCCGGAGGCGATGACCGGCCTGCCCTACCCGCCGGAGCGCACGAACGACGCGACCGCCGAGTTCGTGGCCGCCGACCCGCGCCGCCGCATCGGCTTCCTCTCGGTGAACCCCTTGCGGGACAACGTTTTCGAGGAGGTCGAGCGATGCGTGGAGCTGGGACTGGCCGGGGTCAAGCTCGGCCCGAACTACCAGAACTTCGATCCGCTGGAGGAGCGGGCACTGGCGTTCTACGCCCACTGCGAGCGGCACGGGCTGCCGATCCTGTTCCACCAGGGCGCGTCGCCGATGCGGCACGCGCCGCTGCGCTACACCTATCCGCTGGTCACCGACGAGGTCGCGCTGCGGTTCCCGGAGCTGCGGATCGTCATGGCGCACATGGGACATCCGTGGGGCACCGAGACGGTGGTGACCATCCGGAAGCATCCGCACGTCTACGCGGACGTGTCCTCGATCTACCTGCGGCCGTGGGTGTGCTACCAGTCGCTGCTGGCCGCGGTCGAGTGGGGCTGCGCCGGAAAGCTGTTGCTGGGCAGTGACTTCCCGATCGCGGACACCGGCGAGGCGATGGCCGGGCTGCGCCGGGTCAACGACATCCTCGAGGGGACGAAGCTGCCCCGGGTACCGGCGGAGGCCGTCGAACGGATCATCCACGCGGACGCGCTCGGCGCGCTCGGTCTGGAGGTGCCCTCGTGAACGCGTCCCGTGTTCCGGTCGTCGACGCGCACGTCCGGCTCGGCACCGGCCGGGAGGTGGCCCTCGACGCCGCGACCCTGCTGGCGACCATGGACCAGCTCGGCATCGACCGGGCACTGATCGCGCCGGACGAGCGGTGCACCGCGGTCGCCAACGGCGAGGGCAACGACCTGGTCACCACCGCCGCGCGGGAGTCCGGCGGGCGGTTGTCCGCCTATGCGGTGGCGAATCCGTGGCACGGCGCGGCAGCGCTGGCCGAGCTGGCGCGGGCGGCCGGGGCGGGCGCGGTGGCGCTCGCGGTCGATCCGGTGCTGCAGGGTTTCGACCTGCTCGACGGGTTGGTCGACCCGCTGCTCGGGTTCGCCGGCGAGCACGGCTGGCTCGTCTACGTCCGCACCGGCACACCGCCGAGCGCGCTCCCGTTGCCGCTGGCCACCCTCGCCCGGCGGTACCCCGGGGTGCGTTTCCTGATGGGCCGCAGCGGGGCGACGGACTTCTGGATCGACGCCGCGCCCGCGCTGCGGTACGCGCCGAACCTGTACGCGGACACGGCGTACGCGCCGTGGGACACCGTGCTCAGCGAGTTCGCGCGGGACCCCGAGATCGGCACGTCACGGGTGATCTTCAGCACCGATTCCCCTTACACCGTCGCGAAATCCGAGGTCACCAGGGTGCGGGACTGGACCATCGGCGAGGACGAGCGCGCGGCCGTGCTCGGCGGCACGCTGCTGGGCCTGCTCGGCGCCGCCCGGAGTGATCGCCGGTGAGCGGCGTGCCGGAGCCGCCGGTGCGGGGAGTCTCGCCGGTGCTGCAGGTGCCGTTCACCGAGGACGGCGCGGTCGACGTCCCCGGATTCCACCGGGTGGTGCGGCATGTGCTCGGCACCGGTGTGCGCAGCGTGATGTTCCCCGGGTTCGCCTCGGAGTTCCACAAGCTCGACGAGCCGGAACGCGCGCGGCTCACCGCGATCCTGCTGGCCGAGACCGCGGCGGCCGACGACGTCGCGGCGATCGTCGCGGTGCAGGACCACGCGACCCTGCTCGCGGTGGCCAGGGCCGTCGCGGTGGTGGAGGCGGGCGCCGACCTGGTCAACCTGCTGCCGCCGCACTTCCTGGCCCCGTCCCGGCGGGCGGTGCTCGCCCACGTCGGCGCGGTGCTGGCCGCGGTCGCCCCGACTCCGGTGGTGCTGCAGTACGCGCCCGCCGAAACGGGCACGAGTCTCGACGCGCCGGCGTTGTCCGCGCTGGCACGGGAGCATCCGAACCTGCGGCTGGTCAAGGTCGAGGCCAGCCCGCCGGGAGCGTTGATCGCCGAGCTGGCCGAGGGCGACCCGCCGCTGCCTGCCGTGGAGGGGTACGCGGGCGTCCAGCTGCCCGACGCGTTCCGCCGGGGCGCGGTCGGGACCCAGCCCGGCTGCTCGTTCACCGAGATCTACGTCGAGATCTGGCGGCGGTTCGCCGAGGGCGAGCACGTGGGCGGGGAGGAGCTGCACCGGCGGCTGCTGCCCTACATCTCGTACTGGATGCTCGACCAGGAGCTGATCATCGCCGCGGAGAAGCTGATCTCGGTGCGGCGCGGCCTGTTCGAGAGCCCGCACTGCCGTGAGCCGGGGTATCGGCTCGACCGCGAGGAGACCGCCATGGTCGGCCGGTTCCTCGCGGAGTTCGAGGATCTGCTGCCGCCACCGGATTGAGGTTCCCGACCAGGCTGGAGGAAAACCATGCGCGGTCCCCGTCACTTGCCGAGGCTGGTGCTCGTCCTCGGATCCTGCGTGACACTCGCCATGACGGCGTTCACGCCCGCCGTGGCCCAGCCCGGCCACGACACCCGGCGGGTCAAGGCCGCGTCCCTGGCCGAGATCCGCCGGTCCGTGGTGCCCGAAGGCGGGATCAAGGCGGCGATGTCGGGCGGGAACACCGTCGACGCCGTCGTGCGTGAGCCGCGCCCGCGCGCCGACGGCTACCGCCACATCGACACGCCGTCGCTCGTGGCGAAACTGAGACGGGAGGGGCTGAACACCTACGTCTACGGCATCTGGGACGCCCCGACGGACTGGGACGACCTGCGTACCGAGTTCGCGCCCGTGGCCGCCGCCGCGGGGATCCGGATCTGGGTGTACGTGGTTCCGCCGTCGGAGTGTTTCGACGACCCGGTCCCGTCGCGGAGCGGCCGGTGCTCGCGACCGTACAAACTGGACTTCGTCACCTGGGCGCGGGAGATCGCGAAGCTGTCCGTGCGGTACCCGAACGTGGTGGCGTGGGCGATCGACGACTTCCTGATCGGCCAGAACGGGCAGCTGTTCACGCCCGAGTACATGCACAAGATCGTCGACGCCCAGGACGCGGTCAACCCGAAACTCGGGTTCTACACGACCGCGTACTATTCGGACGCGATCAGCCCGGCGTTCTACGAGCGTTTCGCCCCGTTCATCGACGGCATCGTGTACCCCTACCTCGGTTTCACCAGCAACACGCAGGACCCGGCGGCGGTCCGGCCGAACCTGGACGCGATACTGGCCCAGGCGAAACCGCGTGACATGGGCGTGCTGTTCCTCTTGTACACCAACAGGTTCCTGGACGCGGCCCTGCCGCCGGACGAGAACTACGTCGCGGCGTCGATCCAGGCCGCGCTGCCCTACGCGCGCGACGGACGGATCCTCGGGATCAACAACTACGGCTTGCCGCTGGGGGACAAGCCGAACATCACCGCGGGCAACCGGGCCGCGCACGGCATCGGCAGGCTGAGCGTGGCGCTCCCGTCCTTCATCGGGACCAGGCCCGGCGACTACGCCGGGGCCGAGCAACGGGTCCGGGTCGACACGGCGGCGGCGGGGAAATCACTGTCCTTTGTGGATTACGACGGCAACTACGGGAATCTCGGCGGCGCCGGGTACCACTTCAAGCAACTGCTCGTCGACGGCGCCGTCGCGTGGGAGTCCGACGTCACCGATCCGGGCGGGTTCGGCTGGGTGCGGCACACCGTCGACCTGACCGAAGCGCTGCGGGGCAAGGAATCCGCGACCATCACGCTGCGGATCCTCGACCGGAACGGGGTCGGCGACTTCCCGCTCGACGTCGGCTTCGACGACGTCACCGGCGAGGGCCTGACCGTGGTGAACGGCGGGTTCGAGAACGACCGTGGCTGGCGGCTGGTGTCCGACAACCGCGCGCTGCTGCCCTCGCTCGACCACTACGTCCAGGACCGGCCCGCCCGGATCCGGGAGGCGGTCGCCACGACGCTGCGTGGTCTGCCGTTCGTGAACCGCCCGTACCCGCCCGAGCCGCCGACGCGGGGTTACCGCACCGACGACAGCGCGATGTACGGGCACGGGCGGCTGGGGTTCACCGTGCCGGAACGGACCGCGACCAGGGCGGGCGCGTGCGCGTCGGCGAGCCAGGTCGTCGGCGTGGACCGGTCCTCGGCGCGGTACGAGATCTCGTTCTGGGACCGTGACCAGTACGCCAGGACACCGGCCGCGCAGGGACACCTGGTCAAGCGGGCGCTGGTCGACGGACAGGTGGTCTACGAGCACGACGTGGCCGACTGGTGGGCCGGGCTGTGGATGAACGGCGAATCCGGGCAGGGGCCGATCGACGTCACCGAGTTCGCGCGGGGGAAGGACGAAGTGACCCTCGCCTTCCAGCTCTGCACCACCAGCCCGGCGGCCGACCTCGCGGTCGACGTCGGGGTGGACAACGTCGAGACGATCGGGCTGGCGGTGCGGAATCCGGGCTTCGAGTGGAATGGCGACTGGACGCTGCGCAGCGACGATCCCGGGGTGACCCCGGCGATCAGGGTCGCGCGCCGGTAATCCGATCGCCGGGCACCGCGGCTTCCCCTAGCCTGATCGCGTGCGCGACGGTTCCTTTGCCCTGCTCTGGCTCCACGGCCCCTCCGGCGTCGGTAAGTCCACTGTGGCGTGGGAGATCTTCGGCGAACTCGGCCGTACCGGCGTCGACACCGTGTACGTCGACGTCGACCAGCTCGGCCTGTGCCATCCCGCGCCCGGGGACGATCCGGGCAACGAACGGCTCAAGGCGGCCAACCTCGCCGCGGTCGGGTCGGTCGTCCGGGACGCGGGGGCGCGGGGACTCCTGGTGTCGGGGATTCTGGAAACCGCCGACGCCGTGCGGGCGTACGCCGAGCGGATGCCGGGGATCGCGCTGACCCTGTGCCGGCTGCGCGCGGGCGAGCGAACGCTGCGGGACCGGATCACGGCTCGGGGCTGGCAGCCGCAGCTCGCGGACGCCGCCGTCCAGCACGCCGAATCGCTGGACCGCGCGGAGACCGGCGAACTGCGTGTCGACACCGACGGGCTGTCCGTGGCCGAGGTGGCGCGGCTGGTCCGGGAGAAGACCGGCTGGCCGCCGGTCGTCGAAGGGACGGCGGAGCGAGCGATCCCACCGTCCACAGTAGACGAAGGAGCGGCGCCGATGCTGTGGCTGTGCGGCCCGCGCGGGGTCGGCAAGTCCGCGGTGGCCTGGGAGATCTTCGCCGGGCTCATCGGGTCCGGCGTCCGGACCGCGTATGTCGACCTGGCGCAGCTCGGGTTTCGCCGTCCCGCGCCGGACGATCCGGGAGGCCACCGGCTGAAGGCACGCAACCTCGGTGCCCTCTGGGCGAACTTCCACGCCGCCGGGGCCCGGTGCCTGATCGTGTCCGGCGGCGCCGGTGACCAGGCCACCGTGGACCGGTACCTCGCCGCCGTACCAGGTACGCGGCCGAAGGTGTGCCTGCTGCGTGCCGGCCCCGCCGCGCTGACCGACCGGATCCTGCGGCGCGGGCGCGGTGCGGGACCCCCGATTCCCGGTGACGACCTGAACGGCCGATCCGCCGAAGACCTGCGTTCGCTGGCGGAACGGGCGGCACGCGAAGCGGAAGAGCTGGACCGCGCGGGAATCGGCGACTTCCGCGTCGACACCGGTGATCGCTCCGCCGAGGAGGTGGCGCGGCTGGTCCGCGCGCGGACGGGCGACTGGCCGGGGCTGGCGTAAACCGGTGGCGGGACCGGACGTGGTCGGCTAGCCTCACGTCATGATCTCCGCGCGTACCGCCATGATGCCCCGTTCCCGGGGCCGGTGACTCTGCGCGGATGATCTGTCCGAGGCCCTGTCCAGGGGCCTCGAACGATCTCGGAGCCCCGTGTCCACCCGGAGGTTCCGCTGTCCACCACCTACCTCACCACCACCATCCCGTACGTCAACGCCCGGCCACATCTGGGTTTCGCGCTGGAACTCGTCCAGGCCGACGTGCTCGCCCGGCATCGGCGTCGGCTGGGCGACCGGGTCCGGCTACAGACCGGTACCGACGACAACTCGTTGAAGAACGTGCTGGCCGCGGAGGCGGCGGGGATACCGGTGCGGGAGTTCGTCGACCGCAACGCCGCGGCGTTCATCGCCCTGCGCGAGCCGCTTTCCCTGTCCACCGACGACGTGCTCCGCACAAGCCACGATCATCGGCACCGCACCGGGGTCGAGAAGTTGTGGCATGCCTGCGCCGAGGCGGGGGACTTCTATCGCCGGTACTACGAGGGGCTCTACTGCGTCGGCTGTGAACAGTTCTACGGCGAGTCCGAACTGCCCGGCGGGCGGTGTCCCGAGCACGACGTGCCGCCGGAGCGGGTGGCCGAGGAGAACTGGTTCTTCCGGCTTTCCCGTTACACCGGCCAACTGCGCGACCTCGTCGAGAGCGGACGCCTCCGGATCGAACCGGCGCAGCGACGCAACGAGGTCCTCGGGTTCCTGGCGGGCGGGCTCTCGGACTTCTCCGTCTCCCGCTCGGCGAACCGCGCGCGAGGCTGGGGGATCCCGGTGCCCGGCGACCCCGGGCAGGTGATCTACGTGTGGTGGGACGCGCTCGGCAACTACCTCACCGCGCTCGGCTACGGGTCCGGCGACGCCGCGCACCGGCGCTGGTGGCTCGATTCCGATCGCCGGATTCACCTGGTGGGCAAGGGAGTTCTCCGGTTCCACGCGGTCTACTGGCCGGCCATGCTGCTCTCGGCGGGGCAACCGCTGCCGACCGACATCGTCGTGCACGACTACCTCACCCACGAGGGCCGCAAGATCAGCAAGTCCGCCGGGAACACCGTCGACCCGGCCGTACTGGCGGGGGAGTACGGCACCGACGCCGTCCGCTGGTGGCTGCTGCGGGAGGTGCCCCGCGCCGGGGACGCCGACTTCACACGCGACCGGCTCGTCGCCCGGTCCGACGACGAACTCGCCAACGGGCTGGGCAATCTCGTCAAGCGGGTCGTCGCGATGGTCCACCGGTACCGGGACGGGGTTGTTCCCACCGGCGGCCGGGCACCGGGCGCGGAGCGGGTGGACCACGCGTGCCGCGTGGCCGCGGCGGAGATCGCCGAAGCCCTGGCGGAGTTCGACTTCCGCCGTGCCACCGCGGCGGTGCAGGCGATCGTCGACGAGGCCAACCGCTTCGTCAACCAGGCCAAGCCCTGGGAACTGGCGAAGGCCGAGCGCGCCGACCCGGGAGAACTCGACGCCGTGCTGGCCACCCTTGTGCGGGCGTGCCGGACCGTCGGCGAGGAGCTGGCGCCCTTCCTGCCGGACGCGGCGGGACGGGTGGCCCAGGCCTGCGCGGAGCGGGACGGGCGGCTGCCCGGAGCGCGCCCGCTGTTCCGGCGCCTCGCGACCGTCGACACTGGAACACTTGCGCAATCATTTGACTAACGGGGGTGACCTGGGGTTTACTCGGGGGCAACGGAACGCCGACCGGAGGAGGTGAGGGCCATGAGTCCAGAACACAGTCCCGGCTCATCCACATCCCTCGAACCTCCGGGAGGTCACCATGACCACGACCATCTACTCGCGTGCCACTGACACGACCACTCCGGCGCCCCGGCGGCCGATCGAGCGGTCCGCCGTCACCACGCGCCCCGCGCTGCGGATGACCTGGCGGGCGGTGATCGACGAGCACGGCGAGCGTGTCCTGCGCGCGAGCTGGCACGCCGGGCACTGAGCCGGGCGGACGGCGTCAGGCGACCGGTGCGGGCGGCCGGAGCGCCTGACGCCTGAGCCGGTTGAACAGCTTCGCGTTGTTCAGCGCGAACACGCCGACTGTGCCACCGTCCCGTTCGAAGGTGGCCGCGAAGGACGAATCCTCCGTGGTCCCTTCGACGAGGACGAGCCGGTCGCCCGGAGCGGGATGTCCGGCGACCTGGATCCGGCCGCCGTACTGATCGGACCAGACGTACCCGCTCGCCGTGTGGCCCCGGACCGTCCGGCCCGCCAGGAGGTTGGTCACCGCGACCCCGGCCTGCTCGGTCGCGTTCGTCCAGTGCTCGTGACGCAGCCGGTCGCCCCGTTCGCCGGCGTACCGCGCGACGTCGCCGATCGCGACCACATTGGACAGTTCGGTGACCAGGCCGCGGTCGGTGTGCACCCCGTTGCCGACGGTCAGGCCCGAGCCGATCAGCCAGTCGGCGGCCGGCGACATGCCGATGCCCACCACGACGACGTCCGCGGGAAGGTGCCCGCCGTCGGCGAGATCGATCCCGGTGACCCGGCGCCCCCTCGGCCCGTCGTCCACTGTGGTCAGTCCACTCACGACGGACCGGCAGCGCAGCCGCGTCCCGTGCTCGGCGTGCAGCCGCGCGCACACCGCGCCCAGCTCCGGGCCGAACACGCGCGAAAGCGGGGCGTCGAGTGCCTCCAGCACTGTCACTTCAAGGCCGAGACCCCGGCAGGTGGAGGCGACTTCGGCGCCGACGAACCCGGCACCGGCCACCACCACCCGGGGAGACCCGCTCAGTTCGGCACGCAGCCGCAGCGCGTCGTCGAGGGTGCGCAGGACGTGCACCCCGGCGACACCCTCGGCGCCGGGGAGCGTGCGGGCCCGCCCGCCGGTGGCGATGACGACACCGTCGGCGAAGACCTCGCCGCCGTCGGAGAGCGTCAGCCGTCCGTTGGCCGGGTCGAGCCGCTCGGCGCGCACGCCGAGGCGGTAGGTGACGCCGAGGTCGTCCTCGGTGTCGAGCAGGTCCAGCGCGTCCCGGTCGATCGCCCCCGCCAGGAACTCCTTCGACAACGGTGGTCGGTCGTAGGGCCGGTGCGGCTCCTCGCCGATCAGCACCACCTCACCGTCGAAGCCCTGACCGCGCAGCTCCTGGAGTGCGCGGGCACCGGCCAGCGAGGCCCCCACGATCGCGACGCTCCTCACGCGGCGTCCTCCTGGCCTTCCGCGTTGTCCGCGTTGTCCGCGTGGACGTAGACGACGCCGTCTTCGACGAGGACGGCGTAGGTGCGCACCGGCTTCTTCGCGGGGAGGCACGAGGGCATGCCGGTGCGCAGGTCGAAGAGGGCGGCGTGCAGGGGACATTCCACGAAACAGCCCTCGAGCCAGCCCTCGGCGAGGGAGGCGTCCTGGTGGCTGCACGTGTCGTCGATGGCATACAGCTCACCGTCGGCGTTGAACACCGCGATGGGCGCGGGCCCGGGGATCCGCACGGATTCCCCGGGAGGCAGCTCGTCCACCGTGCACGCGCGCATCATGTCGAACCTCCGGAAGTGCCGGGCCGATGTGTCGGAGAGTGTGGGACTGTGAGTGGCTGAGTTGCGTACTGCGAAACTCAAACCAAGATGCGCAACAAAGTTTGAGTCCCGCCGCGGGGACGCGTCAAGAGCTACGGCCAGGTAGTTTCGGCGGAATTTTCACGACCGGCGGACCGGTGTGCTCCGTTCAGGGCGCGCCGGGGAACGCGTCTTGACACCGGCTGGACGCCCCGTCATCGTGAGTTTCCACTAGGGCAACCGCATGCGTAATACGCAACTCAATCCTCCTTCGCGCCTCTCGATCCCACCGGCGTCCCGGCCGGGGAACCCGCGGCGCTGCCCGTTCCCGCTGCGGTACCCGGACCCCGCGGAGAGGAGAAAAGCCTGTGTCACAACAGGTTCGTGGCGTGGTCGCGCGCAAGCAGGGCGCGCCCGTCGAAGTGACCGGCATCGTGGTTCCCGACCCCGGCCCCGGCGAGGCCGTGGTGCGGATCCAGGCCTGCGGTGTCTGCCACACCGACCTGCACTACCGCGAGGGCGGCATCAACGACGAGTTCCCGTTCCTGCTCGGGCACGAGGCCGCCGGTGTCGTCGAGTCGGTCGGGGACGGCGTGACCGACCTGGCCGAGGGTGACTTCGTGGTGCTCAACTGGCGCGCGGTGTGCGGTGTGTGCCGGGCCTGCCGCCGCGGGCGTCCCTGGTACTGCTTCGACACGCACAACGCGCGACAGCCGATGACGCTGACCAACGGCACCCCGCTGTCCCCGGCGCTCGGCATCGGCGCGTTCGCGGAGAAGACGCTGGTCGCCGCCGGGCAGTGCACGAAGGTCGATCCCGGTGTCCCGCCGGAGGTCGCGGGCCTGCTCGGCTGCGGGGTGATGGCCGGGATCGGCGCGGCGATCAACACCGGGCAGGTCGGCCGGGGCGACACGGTCGCCGTGATCGGCTGCGGCGGCGTCGGCGGGGCCGCGATCGCCGGGGCGCGGCTGGCCGGGGCCCGCGAGGTGATCGCGGTCGACATCGACGACGCGAAGCTCGCCAAGGCCGTCGAACTCGGTGCCACGCAAAGGATCAACGCGAAACGGGCCGAACCGGTGGAAGCGATCCGCGGGCTCACCGGCGGGCACGGCGCCGACGTCGTGATCGACGCGGTCGGCCGGCCCGAGACGTTCGAGCAGGCGTTCTACGCGCGCGATCTCGCGGGCACCGTCGTGCTGGTCGGCGTGCCCACCCCCGACATGCGCCTCGAACTGCCGCTGGTGGACGTGTTCTCGCGCGGTGGCGCGGTCCGGTCGTCGTGGTACGGGGACTGCCTGCCCGGCCGGGACTTCCCGATGCTGGTCGACCTCTACCGCCAGGACCGCCTGCCACTGGGCGCGTTCGTCAGCGAGACGATCGGGCTCGGCGAGGTCGAGGCGGCGTTCGCGAAGATGCGCCACGGCGAGGTCCTCCGCTCGGTGGTGCTGTTCTGACCCTCCCGCGTCCCGCACCGACCGTCCCACCACCGAGAGGAGCTTCGTGATGACCAGTACCGATCTGCCGCGCACCGAACTGCCCCCGAGTCTCATCGCGACCCTGCCCGGCCACTTCTACACCGACCCGGAGATCTTCGCGCTGGAGCAGGTGCGGATCTTCGAGACCTCGTGGTTCTGTGCCGTGCGCAGTGCGGACCTGCCGACGCCGGGCATGTTCGAAACCGTCCAGGTCGGCAGGGAAAGCGTGCTGATCTCCCGGGGCCGCGACGGGACGCTCAGCGCGTTCCTCAACGTCTGCCGTCATCGAGGGGCCCGGCTGTGCACGGAGGAGCGCGGCGCGGTCCGGCGGTCCTTCCAGTGTCCGTACCACGCCTGGACCTACGGGCTGGACGGCAGGCTGATCGCCGCGCCCAACCTCACCGGCATGCCGGACGTCGACCGCGCCGAGTTCGGGCTCATCCGGCTGCACCTGCGGGAGTACCTGGGGTATGCCTGGGTGTGCCTCGCCGAGGAGCCGCCGTCCTTCGAGACCACCGTGATGGCCGACGTCGACGGCCGCCTCGGCGGGCCGGACGAGATCGCCGCCTACGCCGTCGACGAGCTGGCGCTGGGCCGCCGCGTCGAATACGACGTGCGGGCGAACTGGAAGCAGATCATCGAGAACTTCATGGAGTGCTACCACTGCGCGACCATCCACCCCGAACTGACCGAGGTGCTGCCCGAGTTCGCCGACGGCTACGCCGCGCAGTACTACGTCGGTCACGGCGCCGAGTTCGGCGACGAGGTCCGGGGATTCACGGTGGACGGCGGTGCCGGCCTCGACCGGCTGCCCGGCGTGGGGGAGCACCAGGACCGCCGCTACTACGCGATCACCGTCCGGCCGCAGGTGTTCGTCAACCTCGTGCCCGATCACGTGATCGTGCACCGGATGTTCCCGCTCGCCCCGGACCGCACGATCGTGCGCTGTGACTGGCTGTACCTGCCCGAGGTGGTGGAGTCCGGGGTGGACCTCACCCGCTCGGTCGAGCTGTTCCACCGGGTGAACCAGCAGGACTTCGACGCGTGCGAACGGTGCCAGCTCGCGATGGGCTCACGCTCGTACGCGAGGGGCGGGGTGCTCGTGCCCAGCGAACACCACATCGGCGAGTTCCACGACTGGGTCCGCGCCCGGCTCGCCTGAGGTGCTCAGATGAGGGCACGAATGGCCCGTTCGAACCCCTTGACGTGGTCGAGCGTCAGCGCGGCCGCCTTGTCCGCCTCGCCCTCGATGATCGCCGTCAGCAGCGGGACGTGCTCGGTGACGTGCCCCGCCATCCCCCGCAGGCGGGGCACGAAGACACACCAGATCCGCGTGGCGAGGTTGTCGTAGCGCAGCAGCGTGTCCTCCAGGAAGGGATTGTGCACACAGTGGTAGACCGCGCGGTGCACGCTCAGATCGGCCTGGAGGAGATCGGCGTTGTCGCCCCCCGGTGCCGCCACGTCCAGCTGCCCGCGCAGGACGCGCAGCGCCTCGCGTTCGGCGGCCGAGGCGCGCTCCGCGGCCGCGGCGGTGGCCATCGGCTCCAGCGTCCGGCGCACCTCGGAGATGTGCGCGAGATCGGAGATGTTGACCTCGGTCGCGAACGTGCCTCGACGCGGGTACGCGACGACGAGGCGCTCGGTTTCGAGCCGCTTCAGCGCTTCCCGGATCGGCGTGCGCCCCATGTCGAGGGCGGCGCCGAGCCCCTCTTCGTTGATCGGCTCTCCCGGTTTGATGTCCAGCATGACCAGGCGATCGCGGATGTGGAGGTAGGCCTTTTCCGCCAGGGAGAGGTTGTTGACCTGTGTGCTCACCCGAGTTAGTCTACATCGACGACTGATATACCAGTAGTCGACCAGACGGAAAGGAGTCCCGTGACCGCCACCGCTCCCGGGGCGCGGCTGCCCGAGCACCCCGATTTCCTGTGGGACGACCCGGATCCCGCGCGCTCCTACGACGTCGTGATCGTCGGGGGCGGGGGGCACGGGCTCGCGACCGCGTACTACCTCGCCAAGGTGCACGGCATCACGAACGTCGCCGTGCTGGAGAAGGGCTGGCTCGCGGGCGGCAACATGGCCCGCAACACCACCATCATCCGGTCCAACTACCTGTGGGACGAGAGTTCCGGGATCTACGAGCACTCCCTGAAACTGTGGGAGGGCCTGGAGGAGGATCTCGGCTACCCGATCCTGTTCGACCAGCGTGGCGTGCTGAACCTGGCGCACAGCCTCCAGGACGTCCGCGACAGTGTCCGGCGCGTCAACGCGAACAGGCTCAACGGGATCGACGCCGAATGGGTGGACGCCGAGGGCGTGAAGGAGATCTGCCCGATCGTCAACATCTCGCCCGAGGTGCGTTATCCGGTGCTGGGCGCCACCTTCCAGCCCCGCGCCGGGATCGCCAAGCACGACTACGTGGCCTGGGGCTTCGCTCGCGCGGCGGCGGCGATGGGGGTCGACCTCGTGCAGAACTGCCAGGTCACCGGCATCGAGACCCGGCAGGGCCGGGTCACCGCCGTCGAGACCACGCGGGGCAGGGTCGCCGCGGGCCGGGTGGCGTTGTGCGCGGCCGGGCACTCCGCGGTGCTGGCGTCGATGGTCGGGCTGAAACTCCCGGTGTCCTCGCATCCGCTGCAGGCCCTGGTGTCCGAGCTGCTCGAACCGGTGCATCCCACGGTCGTCATGTCCAACGCCGTGCACGTGTACGTTTCGCAGGCGCACAAGGGCGAACTCGTGATGGGTGCCGGGATCGACGGCTACACCGGGTACGGCCAGCGGGGTTCGTTCCACATCATCGAACAGCAGATGGCCGCCGCGCTGGAGCTGTTCCCGGTCTTCGCCAGGGCCCACCTGCTGCGCACCTGGGCGGGCATCGTGGACGTCACGCCCGACGCGTCCCCGATCGTCGGGCTCACCCCGGTCGGCGGCCTGTACCTCAACTGTGGCTGGGGGACGGGCGGATTCAAGGCCACCCCCGGCGTCGGCGACTGCTTCGCGCACACCGTCGCGAAGGACGAGCCACACCCGTACGCGGAGCCGTTCGCCCTGGAGCGTTTCATCACCGGCGCGCTCGTCGACGAGCACGGCGCGGCCGCCGTCGCCCACTGAGCTTCTGGAGTTTTTCGTGCAACTGATTCGCTGCCCCTGGTGCGGGCCCCGCGAGGAGGCCGAGTTCCGCTACGGCGGCCAGGCCCATGTGCCCTACCCGGCCGACCCTTCGGCACTGTCCGACGAGGAATGGGCGCGGTACGTCTTCTTCCGCGACAACCCGGCCGGTCCGTTCGCCGAGCGGTGGAGCCATTCCGCGGGCTGCCGCCGCTGGTTCAACGCCGTCCGCGACACCGTCTCCCACGAGTTCCTCGCGGTGTACCGCCTGGACGAGCCCCGGCCGGTGCTCCCGTGAGCGCGCCCTTCCGGCTGCCCACCGGCGGGCACGTCGACCGCGCGAGGCCGATCGAGTTCCTCTTCGACGGCCGGGTCCTGACCGGCTACCAGGGCGACACCCTGGCGTCCGCGCTGCTGGCCCACGGCGTGCACCGGGTCGCCACCAGCGTCCGGCTCGGCCGCCCCCGCGGCGTCATGTCCGCCGGGGCCGAGGAGCCGAACGCGCTGGTACAGCTGGAAAAGCCGTTCCCCGAGCCGATGCTGACCGCCACCACGGTCGAACTGCGCGAGGGCCTGGTCGCGCGCGGGCTGCCCGGTCAGGGGCGGCTCGCCGACGAGCCCGACCCGGCGCGGTACGACCATCAGCACGTCCACTGTGACGTCCTGGTCGTCGGGGCCGGGCCGGCCGGGCTCACCGCCGCGCTGGCGGCCGCGCGCACCGGTGCCCGGGTGGTGCTGGTCGACGAGCGGCCCGAGGCGGGCGGATCGCTGCTCGGCTCGAACGAGCTGCTGGACCACCGGCCCGCGCGGGAGTGGATCCGAGGCGTCGCCGAGGAGCTGCGGTCGCTCCCGGAGGTGCTGGTGCTGGAACGCACGACGGCGTTCGGTGCCTACGACGACGGGTTCTTCCTGGCACTCCAGCGGCGGACCGACCATCTGGGTGTGGCCCCGGAAACCCTTGTCCGCCAGCGTGTCTGGCGTATCCGGGCCAAGCAGGCCGTGGTCGCCACCGGCGCGCACGAGCGGCCGGTGGTGTTCGCGGGCAACGACCGGCCGGGCATTCTGCTCGCCGCGTCCGCCCGTGCGTACCTGCACCGTTACGGGGTCGTGCCGGGCCGCCGCGTCGTGCTGTTCACCACCAACGACAGTGCCTACAGCGCCGTGCTCGACCTCGCCGACGCCGGGGTGCGCGTCGCGACGGTGGTCGACGCCAGGGCCGAGGGGCCCGCGGAGCGGCTGGCCGAGTGCGCGGCACGGGGCATCGAAGTCCGTTGTGGACAGTTCGTCACCGGGACCTCCGGGGCCGACCGGGTGGCCGGGGTGGAGGTGGCCGCGCCGGGCGGCGAGGTCACCACGATCCCGTGTGACGCGCTGCTGGTGTCCGGGGGCTGGAACCCGGTCGTGCACCTGTTCGGCCAGGCGCGCGGAACGCTGCGGTACGCGCCCGCACTCGGCGCGTACGTCCCGGCCGAACCCCTGCCCGCGCTGCGTGTCGCCGGATCGGCCGCGGGCGTGCCCGACCTGGCCGGGTGCGTCCGGCAGGGCAGGGAGGCGGGGAACGCCGCGGTCGCCGCGGCGGGATTCGCCGTGGCCGCGGACTTCCCGCTGCCGGTGTCCGGCGCCCGGCCCGAGGAGGTCGCGGGCGCGGTCCTGTGGCGGGTGCCCGACGGAAAGTCCCTTGTGGACGGTGATACCCGGTTCGTCGACCTCCAGCGGGACGCGACGGTCACCGATGTGCTCCGCGCGACCGGTGCCGGGCTGCGCTCGCTGGAGCACGTCAAGCGGTACACCACCATCGGCACCGCGCACGACCAGGGCAAGACCTCCGGCATGCTCGCCGCCGGGATCGTGGCCGACGAGCTGGGCACCGATCTCGCGCGAGGACGGCCCACCACGTTCCGCCCGCCCTACACGCCGGTGCCGTTCGCGGCGCTGGCCGGACGTGACCGCGGCGAGCTGCACGACCCCGTCCGGGTCACCGCGATCCACCCGTGGCACGTGGCGCGCGGTGCGAGGTTCGAGAACGTCGGCCAGTGGAAACGGCCGTGGTACTACCCGCTTCCCGGCGAGAGCATGGACACCGCCGTCCTGCGGGAATGCCGCGCCGCCCGGGAGGGCGTGGCGATGATGGACGGGTCCACCCTGGGCAAGATCGACCTCCAGGGGCCGGACGCCGGTACGTTCCTCGACCTGCTCTACACCACCATGATGAGCACGCTGAAGGTCGGCCGGGTCCGGTACGGCGTCATGTGCGGTGTGGACGGCATGGTGATCGACGACGGCACCGTCCTGCGCGCCGCCGAGGACCGGTGGCTGGTGACCACCACCACCGGCAACGCGGCGATGGTCCTCGACTGGATGGAGGAGTGGCTGCAGACGGAGTGGCCGCACCTGACGGTGTTCGCGACGTCGGTGACCGAGCACTGGGTCACCGTGCCGCTGGTCGGGCCGTGCTCGCGCGAGGTGCTGGCCGCGGTGGCGCCGGGGCTCGACGTCGGCAACGACGCCTTCGGGTTCATGACCTGGCGGGACACCGAGGTCGCCGGGATCCCGGCCCGCGTGTGCCGGATCAGCTTCTCCGGTGAGCTGGCGTACGAGATCAACGTGAAGTCCTGGTACGGCCTCGCCCTGTGGGAGGCACTGATGGCGGCGGGGGAGCCGTACGGGATCACGCCGTACGGCACCGAGACGATGCACGTCCTGCGCGCGGAGAAGGGGTATCCCATCATCGGGCAGGACACCGACGGGACGATGACGCCGCAGGATCTCGGGATGTCGTGGGCGGTGTCGAAGAAGAAGGCCGACTTCCTCGGGAAACGGTCGTTCACCCGCGCGGAGAACCTGCGCCCCGACCGCAAACAGCTCGTCGGCCTCCTGCCGGTCGATCCGGACCTGGTGCTTCCGGAGGGCGCGCAGCTCGTCGGGACCGAGCACCTGCCCGAGCCGCCGGTGCGCATGCTCGGCCACGTGACGTCGAGCTACCGCAGCGCGGCGCTGGGGCGGACCTTCGCGCTGGCCGTGGTGCGGTCCGGGCGCGAGCGGATCGGGTCGACGCTGTACGTGCCGGTCGAGGGTCGCGTGGTCCCGGTGACGGTCACCGAATCGGTGTTGTACGACAAGGAAGGGGCTCGCCGTGACGGTTGAGGTCACCCGGCGTTCGCCGCTCGCGGAGTGGAGCGCCCGGTTCGCCGCGCTCGCGCCCGCGCTGCGCGTGGCCGAGGAACCCCGCACGTCCCAGCTGACCGTGCGCGTTCGCGACGCGGCCGCGGCCACGCGGGTGGGCGAGGCACTGGGAGTCGCGCTGCCGTCCGGGCCCTGCACGTTCACCCGGGGTTCCGGTTCCCACGGCACGCTGGAGATCTGCTGGATGGGGCCGGACGAATACCTCGTCCTCGGTGGTCCTCCCACCCCGGAGGACACCGCTTTGGACGACACCGCTTCGGAGGACACAGCTTTGGAGGACACCGTGCGTGCGGCGCTTGCTCCCGCGGCGGGCGCGGTGGTCGACGTGTCGGGCCAGCGGACGCTGCTGACGCTGTCCGGGCCGAGGGCCAGGGAGGTGCTCGCCCACGGATGCTCGGTGGACCTGCACCCGTCCGTGGCCGGCACCGGGACCTGCGTGCAGACCCTGCTCGCCAGAACGGGAATCGTGCTGCTGGTCCGCGACGCCGCCCGCGCCGGGTTCGCGCTGCTGGTCCGGTCCTCCTTCGCCGAGTACTGCGCCGCCTGGCTGCTGGACGCCGCCACCGAGTGACGCCGCCGATCACGCGAGATCGCCGTCCGATCACACGAGTTCTGCCTCCAATCACGCGAAAACGCCCACCCCCTGCCCCGATCCGGCAGACCACGCACACTGAACCCGGGGTCCTTCACCGCACCGGAGTCCACAAAGGACAACCTCGGCGGCGGGCAGCGGTGCCTTGCCCGCCGGTTGACCCGGCGCCACCCGAGCGCGTAACATGCAACTGATATATCAAGTGTTCTCCAGTTGGTCCCTTGGGCATCGAGGAGGATTTCCGTGGCCCCGCCCTTCACCCTGACTCTCAGTTGTCCCGAGCGGTCCGGCATCGTGCACGCGGTGACGTCGTTCCTCCTCGGCCGGGGCTGCGACATCGTCGAGCACCAGCAGTTCGACGACGACGTCCACGGCACGCTGTTCCTCCGCACGTCCTTCACCCACCCCGGCGGAGTGCGGCCGGAAGAGACCACTGTGGACGGTCTGGCCCAGGATTTCGGGCCGGTGGCACGGGAGTTCGCGATGGAGTTCGCCTTCTCCGACGGACGCCCGGACCGGATCCTGGTCATGGTCTCGAAGTTCGGGCACTGCCTCAACGATCTGCTGTTCCGCTGGCGGGCGGGCAGCCTCGGCGCGGACATCGCGCTGGTGGTGTCCAACCACGAGGACCTGCGGCCGATGGCCGAGGCCGCCGGTGTCCCGTTCGCGCACGTGCCGGTCACACCGGGATCCAAGCCCGAGGCGGAGCGGCGGCTGCTCGAACTGGTCGACGAGCACCGGATCGACCTCGTCGTGCTCGCGCGGTACATGCAGGTGCTCTCCGACGAGCTGTGCGGCAAGCTCCAGGGGCGCGCGATCAACATCCACCACTCGTTCCTGCCCGGGTTCAAGGGTGCCAAGCCCTATCACCAGGCCTACGAGCGCGGCGTCAAGTACGTCGGCGCGACCGCCCACTACGTCACCCCCGATCTCGACGAGGGGCCGATCATCGAGCAGGAGGTCCAGCGGGTCGACCACAGCTACGGGCCCCGCGCGCTGGTGACCGTCGGCCGCGACGCCGAGGCGCTCGCGCTGTCCCGCGCGGTCCGCTGGCACTGCGAACGCCGGGTCCTGCTCAACGGCGCCGGCACCGTCGTCTTTCGCTGACCAGGCCCCGACCACTCCCGATCCAGGAGGATTCCCATGGCCGCATCGCCACGTGTCGTCGTCATCGGCGCCGGGATCGTGGGCGCCAACCTCGCCGACGAGCTGACCGCCCGGGGGTGGGCCGAGGTCACGGTGCTCGACCAGGGCCCGCTGCCGCTGACCGGCGGCTCGACCTCGCACGCGCCCGGCCTGGTGTTCCAGACCAACGCGTCCAAGACCATGACGGAGTTCGCGCGCTACACCGTCGAGAAGTTCTCCGCGCTCGAGGTGGACGGGCTGCCGTGTTTCAACCCCGTCGGCGGGATGGAGGTGGCGACGACACCCGCGCGCTGGGAGGACCTCAAACGCAAGCACGGCTGGGCGACGTCGTGGGGCATCGAGTCCGCGCTCATCGGCCCGGAGGAATGCCTCCGCCGATATCCGCTGCTGGACGTCGACATGGTGTTCGGCGCGCTGCACGTCCCGACCGACGGGCTGGCGAAGGCCGGGCGCGCGGTCGTGGCGCTGACCCGTCGCGCCGAGGCCCGCGGCGCCCGGTTCCTCGGCGGCACCCGGGTCACCGGGGTACGCCGGAGCGGCGGCCGGGTGACCGGGGTCGAAACCGATGCCGGGGTGTTCGACGCCGACATCGTGGTGTCCTGCGCGGGATTCTGGGGGCGCCGGATCGGCGCGATGGCCGGGATGGAGATCCCGTTGCTGCCACTGGCGCATCAGTACGCCAGGACGGGCCGGCTCGCCGAGCTCGCCGGGCGCACCACCGAGGTCTCCGAGGCGAGTCTGCCCATCCTGCGCCACCAGGACCAGGATCTTTACTTCCGCGAGCACCACGACCGGCTCGGCATCGGGTCCTACGCGCACCGGCCGATGCCGGTCGAACTGTCCGAAGTGGATGATGTGGCGGAGGTCAGTGAGCACGCGATGCCGTCGATGCTCCCGTTCACCGAGGCGGACTTCGCGCCGTCCTGGGAGCAGAGCACGCTGCTGCTGCCCGCGCTGCGGCGGACCAAGGTGGAGGAGGGGTTCAACGGCATCTTCTCTTTCACCCCGGACGGCCAGTCCCTCGTGGGCGAGTCCGCGGACGTGCGCGGGTTCTGGGTGGCCGAGGCCGTCTGGGTGACCCATTCGGCGGGGATCGCGAAGGCCGTGGCCGAGCAGCTGGTGCACGGGCGTTCGGAGACCGACCTGCACGAGGTCGACGTCAACCGTTTCGAGGAGGTCCAGCTCGCGCGGGAGTACGTCGACGAGACCTCGAAACAGAACTTCGTCGAGATCTACGACGTCCTGCATCCCCTGCAGCCCAAGCTTTCCCCGCGTGACCTGCGGGTCACGCCGTTCCACGCGCGGCAGCGGGAGCTGGGCGCGTTCTTCCTGGAGGCCGCGGGCTGGGAGCGGCCGCACTGGTACGAGGCGAACGCGCCGCTGGTCGAACAGATGCCGCACGAGTGGCTGCCCCCGGCCCGGGACGGCTGGTCGGCGCGGTTCCACTCGCCGATCGCGGCCGCGGAGGCGTGGCGGACCCGCACCGCCGTCGCGCTCTACGACATGACCCCGCTCAAACGGGTCGAGGTCAGCGGGCCGGGCGCGCTCGCGTTCCTGGAGCGGCTCACCACCAACAAGCTCACCAAGTCGGTCGGCTCGGTCACCTACACGCTGATGCTCGACGACGCGGGCGGCATCCGCAGTGACGTCACCGTGGCCCGCCTCGAAGCCGACGTCTTTCAGATCGGGATCAACGGCACCCTCGACGTCGACCACTTCCGGAAGAACCTGCCCGGCGACGGGAGCGTCCGGGTGCGGGACGTCACCGGCGGGACCTGCTGCCTCGGTGTCTGGGGTCCGGCGGCGCGGGAGCTGGTCCAGCCGCTGAGCCGGGAGGACTTCTCGCACGAGGGCCTCAAGTACTTCCGGGCCCGGCGGGCGCGGATCGCCGGGGTACCGGTCACCGCGATGCGACTGTCCTATGTGGGCGAACTGGGCTGGGAGATCTACACCGGCGCGGACAACGGGCTCCGGCTGTGGGACGCGCTGTGGGCCGCCGGGCAGGAGTTCGGTGTCATCGCCGCGGGCCGCGCCGCGTTCAACAGCCTCCGGTTGGAGAAGGGCTACCGGCTGTGGGGCACGGACATGACCACCGAACACGATCCGTACGAGGCGGGCGTCGGCTTCGCGGTGCGCTCGGCCAAGGGCGAGTTCGTCGGCAGGGCGGCCATCGAAGGGAGGAGCGAAGAGACGGCGGCGCGCAGGCTGCGCTGTCTCACCATCGACGACGGGCGCTCGGTGGTGCTGGGCAAGGAGCCGGTGTTCGTGGCCGGGCGGCCCGCGGGCTACGTCACCAGTGCCGCCTACGGGTTCACCGTCCGGGGGCCGATAGCCTACGCGTGGCTGCCCGCCACGGCCGAGGTCGGCACGGCGGTGGAGATCGAGTACTTCGGCCGCCGCGTCGCGGCCACCGTCGCCGCCGAACCGCTGTTCGACCCGGGTATGGAGCGCATCCGCCGCTGAGCACGATCCGTGACGAACGACCGGAGGACGAGGCCCGATGCGCGATCAGATCCTGAGTGAGTTCCTGGAACGGCTGGCCGCGCGGGTCCCGGCCCCTGGCGGGGGTGCGACGGCGGCCCTGCACGTCGCGCAGGCCGCCGCGCTGGTGGGGATGGTCGCCCGGTACAGCGACGGCCCGAAGTACGCCGGGGCCCGTGAGGTGATCGACGGCGTCGTCGCCGAGTCCGACGAACTGCGGCAGCGGGCACTACGGCTGGCCGAAAGGGACGCGTCGGCGTTCACCGCGGTCACCGCGGCGTACGCGCTGCCCAAGGGGACCGAGGACGAGAAGAAGGCCAGGTCGCACGCCATCGCGGACGCGCTGCTCGGCGCGTGCCGCCCGCCTGCCGAGGTGATCGGCGCCGCCGGGGAGGTGGTGACGCTGGCCGAGCGGCTGCTGCCGGTCGGCAACCGCAACGTCGTCACCGACATCGCCGCGGCCGTGGAAGCGGCGCGGGCCGGAGCCACCACCGCTCGGGTCAACATCGAGGTCAACCTCGGCGGTGTCCGTGACGAGGAGGCCCGCGCCGGGCTGGTCGCCACGAAGGACGGTGTGGACGGGATCCGCGCACGGGCGGACAAGGTCACCGCCGAGGTGCGGGCGGGGCTGGGCGCATGAGCGACGCTTGCGCGCGAATCACGGATGTCATGCGCCACAAAGGATCGAACACCGTCTCGCGGAGTGAGGCGATCGCATGAGCGCGATTTCGTTGTCCGGTAAGGAACTCGCGGCTTCGCTGCGGGCCAGGGCGAAGGAGGCCGCCGACGCGCTGACCGCCGCCGGGACACCGCCGAGGCTCGCGGTCGTGGTGGCCACCGACGACGGCTCCAGTCTCTGGTACGTCCGCTCGATCGCGAAGGCCGCCGCGAAGTCCGGGATCGTGTGCGACGTCGTCGACCTCGGCGCGGACGCCACGGTCGCGGAGATCCGGCGCGCGCTGGAGACGCTGAGCGCCGACGACACGGTGCACGGAGTCATCCTCCAGACACCGTTGCCCGAAGGGGCGTCGGCGGCTGACCTCGCGGGCACGATCGACCCGGCGAAGGACGTCGACGGGGCCAATCCGGCGAGTCTCGGGCGGCTCGCCGCGCGGCTCCCGGCGTTCGCGCCCGCCACCGCCGAGGCCGTCGTGGCGCTGCTCGACCACCACGAGGTCCCGCTGCCGGGGCGGCATGTCGTCGTGGTCGGACGGTCCACAGTGGTCGGTGTGCCCGCGGCACACCTGCTGCTGGCCCGCGACGCCACGGTCAGCGTGTGCCACTCCCGCACGGCCGACCTGCCCGGGATGACCCGCCGGGCCGACGTGCTGGTCGTGGCGGCGGGCCGGGCCGGGCTGGTCACGGCAGGGCACGTCGCGCCCGGCACCGTCGTGGTCGACGTCGGCACGAACCCGGCCGGGGACGGCGGGCTGGTGGGGGACGTCGCGCCCGAAGTGTCCGAAGTGGCCGGTGCGCTGACCCCGGTGCCCGGCGGTGTCGGGCCGGTCACCACGGCCCTGCTGCTCGGGCACACCGTGGCAGCCGCCGCCCACCTCACTCAGCGGTGACCGCTCGCGTCCGGTAAAACGGTTTCCTGGTGCGGAAGGAGACCGCGACGGTTTCACGGGCGGTGAGACCGTGATCGGCGGCCGGACAGTGGGTCGCCGGATGCGAGACAGGAGGGTGGGTCCGTGGGAAATCCGGACGAAGTCGCAGGTGAGCGGCCCGCGGAGGCGGGCAGGGTCACGGTGACCGAGCCGGGGGTGATCCGGCGGGCCATCGGCGCGGCGGCCATCGGCAACGTGACCGAATGGTTCGACTTCGGGGTGTTCGCCTACCTCGAAGTGACCATCCGAAAGGTCTTCTTCACCGGCGCCAACGAGACAGTCGGGACAATCGGGACATTGGGGCTGTTCGCGGTCGCCTTCCTGGTCCGTCCGTTCGGCGGGATGTTCTTCGGCCCGCTCGGTGACCGGATCGGCCGGACCAAGGTGCTCTCGATCACGGTCATCCTGATGGCCGTCGGCACGTTCGTGATCGCGTTCATCCCCAGCTACGGCGCGATCGGCGCGGCGGCGCCGATGCTGATGCTCGCGGCCCGGCTGCTCCAGGGTTTCTCCACCGGCGGCGAGTACGGCGGCGCGATGACGTTCATCGCCGAGTACGCCCCGGACAAGCGGCGCGGTTTCCTCGGCAGCTGGCTGGAGTTCGGCACGCTGACCGGGTACGCCTTCGGCGCGACCATCGCGACCGTGGTCACCACCGTGCTGCCGGAGGAGGATCTGCTCAGCTGGGGCTGGCGGATCCCGTTCCTGATCTCCGGGCCGCTCGGCCTGATCGGTCTCTACCTGCGGCTCAAGCTGGAGGAGACCCCGGCGTTCAAGGCGCTCGCCGACGAGTCGCAGGGCCGCGAGGGAAGTCAGACGCTGCGCGAGATCCGCACGATCTTCGTCAAGTACTGGCGGCCGATGGTGGTCTGCGGCGGGCTGGTGCTGGTCTTCAACGTCACCAACTACATGCTCACCTCGTACATGCCGACCTATCTCGCCGGGCTGCCGGACCACGCCGGCATCAGCGAGACCACCTCGCAGGTGCTGCAGATCGTCGTCCTGCTGCTGATGATGGTGTTCATCACCTTCGTCGGGCGGCTGTCCGACCGCATCGGCAGGCGGCCGGTGATCTTCGCGGGCTGCGCGTTCATGGTGGTACTGGCGGTGCCGTCGGTGCTGCTCATGCGCGCGGGCGGGGTCGGCCCCGTCTTCGGCGGGCTGGCGATGATGGGCCTGATGCTGGTGTGCTTCAACAGCACCATGCCCTCGACACTGCCCGCGCTGTTCCCGACCGAGATCCGCTACGGCGGCCTGTCGATCGCCTTCAACATCTCGGTGTCGCTCTTCGGCGGGACGACGGCGGTGGTGACGGCCTCGCTCATCGCGGTCACCGGCGACCTGAACTGGCCGGGGTACTACCTCATCATCGCCGGGATCATCGGTGCCGTCGCGTGCTTCTTCACCAAGGAGTCCGCGCGCAAGCCGTTGCCGGGTTCGCCGCCCGCGGTGTCGACCGAGGCGGAGGCGCGGGCACTGCGGGAGCACGCGGCCCGCTAGCCGGTCGCGGGCGGGGACCAGGTCAGGCGCGGATCGGTCTGCACGAAGCTGCCCAGCAGCTGATCGATCCGCGTCAGCACGTCGAGGTCGAGGGAGATCCCGGAGGCCTTGGCGTTCTCGACGACCTGCGCGGGGGTGCTCGCGCCGGTGATCACCGAGGCGACGGTGTCGTGCTGCAACGCCCAGGCCAGCGCGAGCTGGGCCATGGTCAGCCCGGCGTCGTCGGCGACCCCGCGCAGCAGGCCGACGCGGTCGAGCAGGTCCGGCATCAGCAGCGGCCACACGGACCTCCGTGCCTCGCCCCCGGCGGCCGCGCGGGATCCCGGCGGGACGTGCCCCGGCCGGTACTTGCCGGTCAGCACGCCCTGGGCGAGGGCGACCGACGCGAACTGGCCGATGCCCTCGCGCGCGCACACCGGCATCACCTGTGCCTCGGCCACCCGCCACAGCATCGAGTAGTGCGGCTGGTTGGCGATCAGCGGGACGTCGAACCGCCGCGCGGCGGCACTCGCCTGTGCCAGCTGGTCGGCCGTCCACTCCGCGGTGCCCACGTAGAGGACCTTCCCCTGCCGCACCAGATCCGAGAGCGCGAGGAAGGTTTCGTCGAGCGGTGTCCGGTAGTCGAACCGCAGCAGCTGGTAGACGTCGACGTGGTCGGTGCCCAGCCGCCGGAGCGAGCCGTGCAGGGAAGCCCGCAGGTGCTTGCGGCTCAGCCCGGCGGCGTTGGGGCCGGCGCCCTCCGGCCAGAACACCCCGGTACACAGCACGAGATCGTCGCGGCGGGCCCCGGCGAGCGCCGCGCCGAGCGCCTCCTCCGCCGCGCCTTCGGCCCAGGCCGCGGCCGTGTGGAAGGTCGTGACGCCCGCGTCGAGTGCGGCGGCGACGCACGCGGCGCCGTCGGCGTGGGTGAGCCAGTTGCCGTAGGCGATCTCGCTGACGGCCAGCCCGCTGTCGCCGAGCCTGCGGTGTTCCATGCTCAGCCCTTCCTCGCGCCGGTCTCGGTGATGGTGTGGTCGATCCACTCGTCGAGCCCGCGCGCCTTGCGCGCGTAGGTCTCCCGGACCGACTCGTGCGGCAGGATCAGGAACTCCTCCGCGGCCAGGCCGCGCACGACCGAGGCGGCCACGTCCTCCGGCTCCAGCAGCGGCGCCGCCGCGGCGATCGCGAGCGCGGCGGGATGCCCGGCGGCCAGGCCCGGTTCGAGCAGCGCCGTGCGCACCCCGAGCGGGCACAGCGCGCTGACCCGCACGCCGCGTGGCCGGTAGGTGATGGCCAGCCATTCGGCGAGCCCGACGGCGGCGTGCTTGGTGACCGAGTACGGCGCGTCGCCCGGCGTGCCGAGCAGCCCGGCGCCGGACGCGGTGATCAGCAGGTACCCTTCGCCGCGGCCGAGCATCGCGGGCAGCGCGACCTGCGCGGCGTGCACGTGCTGCATGACGTTGACCGCCCACGACCGCGCCCACTGCTCGTCGGCCGCGTGCACCCCGGTGCCGAACGCGGCGCCCGCGTTGGAGCAGAACAGGTCCACCGGGCCGAACTCGGCGCGCGCGGTGGCGACCAGCCGCTTCAGGTCCTGTTTGGACGTCGCGTCGGCGTGCCGCGCGATCGCGGTGCCGCCCTCGGCGGCGATCCCGGCCACGACCTGTTCGGCCGCGGCGAGGTCGAGGTCGGAGACCACCACCCCGGCCGCGCCGTCGGCGGCGAAGCGCCGCGCCATCGCGGCGCCGATCCCGTGTGCCGCGCCGGTCAGCACGACGACTCGTCCTGTCACTTCCACGTGTGCTCCAGTGCCATTTTTGTCGTACTCCGGTGGCTATTCCGGTGTTTTGTGACGCCGGTGAGTAAATTGTCGTCGAAAGCTGCGAGGCGGATGATAAAAGTGCTGGTCATCGCGCTGTTCTGCGCTGTCGGTGTATTTGTTCCCGGTGTCGGGACTTTAGCATGTCCTCTCTTGTTTCCCGAGTTTTCGGGTGCGAGTATTGCACTCCCTGCGGCAAGTAGGTTATTTCTTGGAAACCCCCGGTGAAGATCGCCGGATCCACGAGATCCGGCCGGGTGGGGGGTGAACAGGAGGACACCGATGAGTCACGCGACGGCGCGGGCGCGGGTGCTCGGCGTGCATCCGCTCGGGTGGCCGGATCCCGGCCTGGTGGCCGCCGTCGCCAGGGGTGGCGGGCTTGGCGTCCTCGACCTCGGCGGCCCCGGCGATGCCGCTGGCTCTATTGTGGACAGTGGACTGCCGTTCGGCGTCCGGATCCGCGCGGAGCACCCGGTGCGGCCCGAGGTGGTGCGGGACAGCGGCGCGGGGCTCGTCCTGCTCGCCGAGGGCGCGCCGTGGCCGGGTAGCGACCTTCCCGTGCTGGCCGAGGTGACCGGTGTCGAGCAGGCCGCCCGGGTGCTCGGCGCCGGTGCCGCCGGGCTGGTCGCCCGCGGCAGCGAGGCGGGTGGCGCCGAGCTCACCACGTTCGTCCTGCTGCAACGGCTGCTGGCGCGCTTCGGCGGGGACGTCCCGGTGTGGGCGTACGGGGGCATCGGGCCGCGCACGGCGGTGGCCGCGGTCGCCGGGGGAGCGGCGGGCGTGGTGCTGGACGGGCTCGGCCTGTTCCCCGAGGCCGAGGTCCCGCACGCGGCAAGGGAGGAGCTGGCCCGTGCCGACGACGGGCTCGCGGCCGTGTTCGCACACCGGTTCCCGGACGCGGAAAGCGCTGTCCGGTCGGTGGTGCGGTCACTGGCCGCGCCGGTCGTGGTGGATCCGGCGGCGCAGGGTGCCCCGCTGTGCCGGACGCTGGGCACCGCGCTGCCGGTCGTCCAGGGCCCGATGACGCGGGTGAGCGACCAGCCCGGCTTCGCCGCCGCGGTCGCCGACCACGGCGGGTTCCCGTTCGTCGCGGTGGCCACCGCGAACGGCGCGAAGAGCACCGAGCTGCTCGACCGGACCGCGGCCCGGCTCGGCGAGCGGCCGTGGGGCGCGGGCCTGCTCGGGTTCGTCCCGGAGGCACTGCGTGCCCAGCAGCTCGCCGCGGTGCGGGCCGCGCGCCCGCGGTGCGTGCTGATCGCGGGCGGCAAACCCGCGCAGGCCAGGACCTTGGAGGCCGAGGGCATCGCGACCTTCCTGCACGTGCCCTCGCCGATCCTGCTGCGGCAGTTCCTCGATGCCGGGATCCGCCGGTTCGTGTTCGAGGGCGCCGAATGCGGTGGGCACATCGGCCCGCGGTCGAGTTTCGCGCTCTGGGAACAACAGCTCGACGTGCTGGGCGACTACCGCGCCGAAGACGTCGAAGTGCTGTTCGCGGGCGGTGTGCACGACGCGCGGTCCGCCGCGATGGTCGCCGCGATGGCGGCCCCGGTGGCCGCGCGGGGCGCCGGGATCGGGGTGCTGATGGGCACCGCCTATCTGTTCACCGAGGAGGCGGTGACGCACGGCGCCGTCACCGGCCTGTTCCAGGAGCGGCTGCTCGGCGCCGGGGCCACGGTCACCCTGGAGACCGCGCCGGGGCACCTCACCCGGTGCCTGCCCAGTCCCTACACCGAGGAGTTCGCCGCGCTGAAGGAGCGACTGCGGGCGCGGGGGCTCCCGCCGCAGGAGACCTGGCAGCGGCTGGAGGAGCTGAACACCGGACGCCTGCGGATCGCGAGCAAGGGGATCCGCCGCGACGGCGCGGACCTCGTCGCGGTCGGCGAGGAGGGCCAGCTCGCCGAGGGCATGTACCTGGCGGGTCAGGTCGCGGTGCTGCGCGGGGAACGCACCGGGATCGCCGCGTTGCACCGCGAGGTCACCGACGGCGCCGCCGAGCTGCTTCGTGCGGGGACGCGCGATGCCAAAGAGCCCGAAACGTCCACTGTGGATGGTGAGATCGCCATCGTGGGCATGGCCTGCGCGTTCCCCGGCGCACCGGACCTGCCCGCGTTCTGGTCGAACATCCTGCGCGGCACCGACGCCGTCACCGAGGTGCCGGAGGACCGCTGGGACCAAAGTGTCTACTTCGGACAGGGCGACGGTGGATCGGCCTCGAAGTGGGGCGGGTTCCTGCCGCCGCTGGACTTCGACCCGCTTTCCTACGGGATCCCGCCGTCGTCCATGGGCAGCATCGACCCGGCGCAGCTGGTGTCGCTGGAGATGGCGCGCCGGGCCCTCGCCGACGCCGGTTACGGCGAGGGTGGCTTCGACCGGGAACGCACCAGCGTCGTGTTCGGCGCGGAGGCCGGGGGAGACCTGGCGAACGCGGGCGTGCTGCGGGCGCTGCTGCCCGGCTACCTCGAAGACGTCCCCGGAGAACTGCTCGCCCAGCTGCCCGAGCTGACCGAGGACTCGTTCCCCGGCACGCTCGCGAACGTCATCTCCGGCCGGGTCGCCAACCGGCTCGACCTCGGCGGCGCGAACTACACGGTCGACGCGGCGTGTGGGTCCTCGCTGGCGGCGTTGGACCTCGCGGTGAAGGAACTGCGGGCCGGCACCAGCGCGATGGTGCTGTGCGGCGCGGTCGACCTGCACAACGGCATCAACGACTACCTCATGTTCACCTCCGCGGGCGCGTTGTCGCCGACCGGGCGGTGCCGTCCCTTCGACACCGCGGCGGACGGGATCGCGCTCGGCGAGGGCGCCGCCTGCCTCGTGCTGAAGCGGCTCGCCGACGCCGAACGCGACGGGGACCGGGTGTACGCCGTGGTCAAGGGCGTCGGCGCGGCCAGCGACGGCAAGGCGCTGGGGCTGACCGCGCCGCGCCCCGACGGGCAGCGGCGCGCGCTGGAACGCGCCTACCGCGACGCCGGGGTGTCCCCGGCGGACGTCACGATGGTGGAGGCGCACGGCACCGGCACGGTCGTCGGTGACGCCACCGAACTGACCACGCTCACCGAGTTCTTCACCGCGGCCGGTGCCGCGCCGGGCGAGTGCGTGCTCGGTTCGGTGAAAAGCCAGATCGGGCACACGAAGTGCGCCGCGGGACTGGCCGGGCTGATCAAGGCGGCGCTGGCGCTGTGGCACGAGGTCGTGCCGCCCACGCTGCACCTGAGCAAGCCGAATCCCGCCTGGGACGCCGCGCGCAGTCCCTTCACGTTCTCCACCGGTGCCCGGCCGTCGCCAGTGCCACGCGAACGCGCGTTCGCGGGCGTGAGCGCGTTCGGGTTCGGTGGGACCAACTTCCACGCGGTGCTGGGCGCGCCCGGGGTGCCGCCGGACCGGCGGCACGGCCTCCGCGACTGGGCGGCCGAGCTGTTCCTGGTCCGTGGCTCCGATGTGGACAGTGCACGGAGGACACTGCGCGCGTTGCTCGACACCCACGAGGGCCGTCCGCTGCGGGAGCTGGCCGCGCTCGCCGGTGCGCGGTCCGACGCGGGCACCGAGCCGGTCCGGCTGGCGGTGGTCGCGGGCGATCTGGCCGAACTGCGGGACGCCGCCGAGGGGCGGGGCGGTATCACCGCCGATAGCGGTGAACCCGGAAAGCTCGCGTTCCTGTTCCCAGGGCAGGGCAGCCAGCGGACCGGGATGCTGGCGGACCTGTTCGTGCACTTCCCGGAGCTGGCCGGGGTGCTGCGGCTGGCCCCCGACGTCGCCGCGACGATCTTCCCGCCCCGCGCCTTCGACGAGGAAACCCTCGCGGCGCAGGAGGAATCGCTCACCGACACCCGGGTGGCGCAGCCCGCGCTGGGGCTCGTCGAGTCCGCGGTCTGCCGGCTGCTCGCCGAACTCGGGGTGCGGCCGGACCTGCTCGCCGGGCACAGCTACGGCGAGCTGGCCGCGCTGTCGGTCGCCGGGGCCTTCGACACCGCGACGCTGGTGGCGCTCAGCCGGGCGCGGGCCCGGTCGATCGCCGAGGTGGCCGGTGCCGATCCCGGCACGATGGCCGCGGTGAAGGCGTCCCGCGAAGAACTCGCCTTCGACCTGATCGGTCCCGACGTCGTACTGGCCAACCACAACGCGCCGGGGCAGACCGTCCTTTCCGGACCGGTTCCCGCGGTGGAACGGGCCGTCCGGCGGTTGCGTGAGCGGGGCGTCGCGGCGAAGCGGATCCCGGTCGCGTGCGCGTTCCACAGCCCGGTGGTGGCCGGGGCGGGCGCGGTGTTCGCCGTCGACCTGGCCGCTGCGGAGATCACCGAACCGGGCCTGCCGGTGTGGTCGAACCGCACCGCGCGGCCGTACGGAACCGGTGCGGTGCGGGCGGAACTGGCCGCGCAGATCGGCGCGCCGGTACGGTTCGCCGACCTGATCGAGGACATGTACGCGGCGGGCGCGCGGACCTTCGTCGAGGCCGGGCCCGGCCGGGTGCTGTCCCGCCTGACCGGGGAGATCCTCGGCGACCGGCCGCACACCGTGATCGCCTGCGATCCGGGCGGCCCCGGCCTGCGGGGTTTCCTCACCGCGCTCGCCCGGCTCGCGGTGGCCGGGGCCGGGGTGCGCACCGAACGGCTTTTCCGCGGCCGGGTCCGGCCCGGTCCCGCCGGAACTCCACTGTGGACGGTGGACGGACAGCTGGTCCGCGCTCCCGGCGGCGAGATCCCCGCGCACGGGCTCGCGCCCGCCCGACGAATCCCGAGGACGACCATGAACCAGCCCGCGCCCGGTCGTGACCAGGCCGTCGTCGACTTCCTCCGCACCACCCGCGAACTCGTCGCGGCGCAACGGGAGGTGATGCTGGGCTATCTCGGCGCGGCGCCGCCCCCGGTGGCCGCGCCGGTGTCGTCGCCGCCCCCGGTCGAGGCCGTGGTGGTGACGCCGGAGCCCGAGCCCGAACCGGTGGTCGTCGCGGAGGAGGCCGACGTTCTCACGACGGTGATCGGCGTGATCAGCGAACGCACCGGCTATCCGGCCGAAATGATCGGCGGCGAGCTGGACCTGGAAGCCGATCTGTCCATCGACTCGATCAAGCGCACCGAGATCGCGGGCACGCTGCTGGCGAAGCTCGGCCTGTCCGGGCGGGTGCCCGACGACGGGCAGGACCGGCTCGGCCGCGACCGTACGGCCGCCGCGCTGGCCGCCCGGCTTGAGAAGTGGGTGAGCCCTGATCAGCCGCCGACGCCCGCACCCGCGGCAGTCGGGGCCTTCCCCGCCGCGGCCCCGGCGGGGAAGGCCCCGGCGCGATACGTGCTCACCCGCGTGCCCGCGCCGCTCGGTACGCCGGACAGCGGGGAGTTGCGGGGCCGGACGGTCGCGGTCCTCGGCGAACCGGGGCAGGAAGAGCTCGCGGAGTCCGTCCGGTCGGCGTTCACCGAGGCCGGCGCGGTGCCGGGGGTACACGATGACGCCGACGTCGTGGTGGTGCTGACCCCACTCGCCGAGGCGGAGGAACTCCTCGCGCCGCAGGTGTTCGGCCAGGTCAAGGCGGCACGGGGGACGGTGGTCGTGGTGGCCGGGCCCGGGTCGGAGCACGGCGCCGGGCTGCGCGGGCTGGTGCGTGCCGCGGCGCGGGAGCGCGACGGCCGAACCAGGCTGGTCGAACTGGAGTCCACTGTGGACATCGGAAAAGTGGTGCTCGCCGAGGTACTCGCCGACGGCCCCGCGGTGGTCCGGTACGACGCCGGGGGACGCGCGACGTTCGAACCCACCGCCGCCGACCTCGGCGCGATCGCCTATGCGGGCGCCGGTCCCGCGGGCGGCGAGACGCGGGCGCTGGGACTCGGCGCGGACTCGGTGGTGCTGCTGGTCGGCGGGGCGCGCGGGATCACCGCGCGGACGGCGGTCGCGCTGGCCGGGAGCGGATGCCGGATCGAACTGGCCGGGCGCACCCCGTGGCCCGCCGAGCCGGACGACGAGGGGCTGCCCGGTGACGCGCAGGCGCTGCGCGCGGCACTGGCCTCCCGGGGCGGCACCGTCGCCGAGATCGAGCGGCGGGTCCGGACGGTCCTCGCCCAGCGGGAGATCGCCGGTACCCTCGCCGGGATCCACGCGGCCGGGGGAACGGGGGCGTACCGCGTGCTGGACGCGCGGGACGGCGCCGCCGTCCGGCAGGTGGTGAAGGACCTGCACACCCGCCACGGCCGGATCGACGGTGTCGTCCACGCGGCCGGGGTGATCGACGACAGGCTGATGGCGGACAAGGACGAGCAGTCCTTCCGCACGGTGTTCGGGACCAAGGTGGACGGTGCGAGGGCACTGCTCGACGCGCTGGAGCAGTGTGGCGCGCGGCCGGGGTTCGTCGCCTTCTTCGGCAGCATCGCCGCGGTACTGGGCAACCGGGGGCAGACCGACTACGCGGCGGCGAACGACGCGTTGGAAACCCTCGGCGAGCGCTGGTCCCGCCGTACCGGCCGCCGGGCCCTGACCGTCCACTGGGGACCATGGGCGCCCTCGGAAGACCACGGTGGCATGGTTTCCCCCGAACTCGCGCGCGAGTACGAACGTCGGGAGGTCGCCCTGATCGACCCCGCCGATGGCACCGCCGCGCTCCTGCGCGAGCTGGCCTACGGCTCACCCGAGGTCCGCTCGGTGCTGTACACGGCGTCGTTGTGGTGAGCGCTGTGGTGAACGCCGTGGGCCGCCAGGAACCGGTCGCGATCGTCGGGATGGGTGTTTTCCTCCCCGGATCATCCACTGTGGACGAATACTGGCGGAACCTCGTCTCCGGCACCGACGCGGTCACCGAGATCCCGGAGCACCGGCGGGACCCGAGCTTCCACGGCGGTTCCCCCGATGGCGTGGGCGCGCCCGACCGCACCTACGGGCGGCGGGGCGGGTTCGTCGCGGACACCCTCGACTTCGACCCGGCGGCGTTCGGCATCGTGCCCAGCTCGGTCGAGGCGATGGAACCGGACCAGCTGACCGCGCTGGCGGTGGCCGTGGCCGCCGTCGACGACGCCGGAGGCCCGCGCGGGCTGGGCGACCCCGCACGCGTCGGCGTGATCCTCGGCCGCGGCGGCTACCTTTCGCCCGGACTGCTGCGGTTCGACCAGCGGGTCCGGTCGGTCCGGCAGATCACCCGCACCGTCGGGGAACTGCTGCCCTCGGCGGGGCCGGAGGTCCTGGAACGGCTGCGGACCGCGCTGCTCGAACCGCTCGGCGAGTTCCGGCCCGACACGGCGGTCGGGCTGGTGCCGAACCTGGCCGCCTCCCGGGTCGCGAACCGCCTGGATCTCGGCGGTCCCGCGTACACGGTGGACGCGGCGTGCGCGTCCTCGCTGGTGGCGGTGGACCAGGCGATCGGCGAACTCGCGCGGCGCCGGTGCGACGTCGTGCTCGCGGGTGGGGTGCACCACTGCCACGACGACACGCTGTGGTCGATGTTCACCCAGCTCGGCGCGCTGTCGCCGAGCCAGCGGATCAGCCCGCTTTCCCGCGCGGCCGACGGCATGCTGATCGGCGAGGGCACCGCGGTCGTGGTGCTCAAACGCCTTGACGACGCGCGGCGCGACGGCGACCGGGTGTACGCGGTGGTGCGCGGCTCGGGCACGTCGAGCGACGGCAAGGGCGCGAGTCTGCTCAGCCCCGCCGTCGCCGGGCAGTCGCTGGCGCTGCGCCGCGCGTGGGCCTCGGCCGGGCTGGATCCGGCGGAACCGGGGGCGCTGGGCCTGCTGGAGGCGCACGGGACCGCGACCCCCGCCGGGGACGCGGCGGAACTGGCCACGGTCGCCGAGGTGTTCGGCCCGCCCGCCGGACCGGCCGGGGTGATCGGCTCGGTCAAGTCGATGATCGGGCACACCCTGCCGACCGCGGGCGTCGCGGGCCTGGTCAAGGCGGCGCTCGCGCTGCACCACGCCACCCTGCCGCCGACCCTGCACTGCGCGGACCCGAACCCCCTGCTGGAAAAGACCCGCTTCCGCGTCCTGTCCGAGGCGCGGCCCTGGGAAGGTGACGGGCCACGACGCGCGGCGGTCAACGCGTTCGGCTTCGGCGGCGTCAACGCGCACGTCGTGCTGGAGGAGGGCGACCCCGCCCCGGCCCGGCGGCGTCGCGCGCGGATCGGTGCCGAGCCGGAACGCGTGCTACGGCTCGCGGCGTCCACTCCGGACGCGCTGCGCGCGCTGCTCGACCGGCCCGAACAGTCCGATGTGGAGGGTCCGGGGCGGTGCCGGATCGCCGTCGTCGGGCCGGAGGAGAAACGGCTCGCGGTGGCCCGGCGCGTGCTCGCGAAGGTGGCCGCCGAGGGGACCCGATGGCACGGCCCGAACGACATCTGGTGCTCGGTGGACCCGTTGCTGCGGCGGCCGGGGGCGAAGACCGCGTTCGTCTACCCCGGGCTCGAAGCGGACGCGGAACCGCACTGCGCCGACGTCGCCCGGCACTTCGGGCTGGCGCGCCCGGGGTGGTCGACGGCGAGCGTGCTCGACCGCGCGGCGAGCGTGGGGCAGGTCGGGCTGCTGCTCGACGCCGCGCTGCGACGGCTCGACGTCACCCCGGACGTGCTGGCCGGGCACAGCGTCGGGGAGTGGACGGCGATGCAGGCCGCCGGGATGTACGCGCCACCGTCCACACCGGACCTGATGGCCCGCTACTGGCCGCACGGGTTCACCCTGCCCGAAGCGGAGTTCCTGGTGCTGGGGTGTTCGGCGGAGCGCGCGGAGGACCTGCTCGCGGACGAACCGGAGCTGATGATCTCGCACGAGAACGCGCCCCGCCAGACCATCGTGTGCGGGGACCCGGCGGCCGCGGCCCGGCTCGCCGGGGTGTGCGCCGAACGCGGCGTCGTCGCCAGGACACTGCCGTTCCGCTCCGGTTTCCACACGCCGCTGCTGCGTTCGCGGCTGGGCCCGTTCACCCGGCTCGTGGCCGAGCTGGAGCTGAGCGCGCCGCGGATCCCGGTGTGGTCGGCGACCACGGCGCGGCCCTATCCGTCCGCCGCGGTCGAGGTCCGCGAGCTGTACCTCGCCCACCTGGTGCGCAAAGTCCGGTTCCGCGAACTGGCGGAGGCCCTGTACGCCGACGGTGTCCGCGTGTTCGTGCAGGCCGGTGCCGGGCAGGTCGGTTCGTTCGTGGCGGACACGCTGGGGGACCGGCCGCACCTGGTCGTCGCCGCGGCGTCCGGGACCCGGTCCGGCCTCGGGCAGCTGCGGCGGGTGGCGGCCGCGGTGTGGGCCGAGGGCGGGCAGCCGCGGTTCGCCGCTTTGGAGGCCAGGCGGACGCGAATCGACACCGCGAGCACGCTGCTTTCGGTGAGCGAGGAAGCCAGGGGGATGCTGGAGGGCGGCGAGGCGCTGCCGGAGATCCCGGACGGGGTGCCGGACGCGATCGTCGCCGAGTTCACCGCGCTGCTGGCCGAGACCCGGCAGGCGGCGGCGAGCGTCGTGCGTGCCGCTTCCGGCCCGGGGCCGGTCGAGTCCACAGTGGACGTCTCACTGGCGGCGATGCCCCACCTGGCCGACCACCGCTTCTTCCGGCAGCGTGAGGGATGGCCGGAGGAGGCGGACTTCCGGCCCGTCGTGCCCGCGACGGCGCTGGTCGACCTGGCCTGCCGGGCGGCGGAGCGGGCGTGGCCGGGAACGGTCGCGACCGGGATCGAGGACGCGGCGTTCTCCCGCTGGCTGATCGCCGCTCCCGCGCGACGAGTGCCGCTGTCGCTGATCCGCGAGGCCGATCGGGTGCGGGTCGGCATCGGGCCGTACAGCACCCTGACCGTCCACTTGGGACGCGGCTATCTGCCCGCGCCGCGACCGTTACCGGTGCCGGGACCGGAAACCTCGGCCCCGTGGAACGCGGCCGAGGTCTACCGTCGCCGCGAGATGTTCCACGGCCCGGCGTACCAGGGGCTGGCGCGACTGGACGGGATCGGTGAGCGGCACATCCGCGCCGAACTCGTCGTACCGCCCGCCCCCGGCGCGCTGCTGGACAACGTCGGGCAGCTGCTCGGGTGCTGGCTGATGGCCACCCAGGCCGACGGGCTGCTCGCGTTCCCCGCCTCGATGGGCCGGATCACCTGGTACGGCCCCGAACCCGGGCCGGGAACGCGGGTGGACTGTCTGGTCCGGGTCCGCCTGCCGCGGCCGGACGTGCTGGAGATGGACGCCGAGCTGGTCCGGGACGGGCGGGTGCTCGCGAGGATCGAGCGGTGGCGCGACGTGCGCTTCCCGTGCGACCGCGCCGCCCACCGCGTCTACGCCTTCCCGGACCGGCACGGGCTTTCCGAGGTACGCGAGGGTTCCTGGACGCTGGTCACCGACCGCTGGCCGAGTGTCGCCGCCCGCGACATCTACGCGGGCGTGTACCTCGGCGCCGCCGAACGCGCCGAGTACGCAGCGCTGGAACCACGCCGGCAGCGGGGCTGGCTGCTGGAGCGGATCGCGATCAAGGACGCCGTCCGCGCGCGGCTCGGCGACGGCGTCTACCCGGCGGAAATCCGCGTGCACCCCGACGGGACGGCGGTTTCCGGGCAGCACGGCCGGAAGTTGCCGGATCTCGCCGTCGCCGTCGCCGTCGCGCGGATCGGGGAGGTCGCGGTCGCCCTCGTCCGCGACCGGGACGACCCGGTGCCGCCCCGCGTCGCCGTCCGCGTGGCGGGGGAGACCGAGGGGCTGGCCGAGGAGATCGGGGCCGGCGTGGAGTTCGCCGCGATACCGGGTCACGTCGTGGCCTGGAACCGTTGTGGGACAAACAGGAGCACGAGATGACGATCGGACAGCAGAGCCCGCCCACCGTCTTCGCCACCGTCGCCGAACTGCTCGGCGAGCTGGTCGGTGACGCCGAGGTGCTGGGCATCGAGATCACGCCGGAAACCACGTTCCACGAGGATCTGCACCTGGAAAGCATCGACCTGGTGACCTTCGCGAGCATCCTCGCCGAGCACTACGGCGCGGACGTCAACCTCGCGGAATTCCTGGCGGAGAAGGACCTCGACGACGTGATCGGGCTGCGGGTCGGCGACATCGCGGACTTCGTGGCCGCCCGGCTGGCCGGACGGGGCTGAGCCGATGCCGACGATGACCGTCAACGGGCTGCGGACGAACGTGCAGCTCGTGGCGGGCGGGGGTACCGAAACCGTGGTGTTCCTGCACGGGATGGGCACCGACAGCCTGGCCAGCTTCTACCTCACGCTCGCCCCGCCGATCGCCGCCGCGGGCATCGACGTGATCAGCTACGACCTGCGCGGGCACGGCAGGACCGAACGTCCCGAACGTGGCTACACGATCGGGGACTTCGTGGCCGATCTGGACGATCTGCTGCGGCAGCTGGATCTCGACCGGCCGGTGCACCTGGTCGGCAACAGCTTCGGCGGCACGCTCGCCTACAGCTACGCCGCCGCGAACCCGGCGCGGGTGCGCAGCATCGTGTGCATCGAGTCGGAACCCGCCACCGCGCTGTGGGCGGACAAGATGACCCGGATCCTCGACCACACCGTGCGTTTTCTCCAGGTGGAGGAGAGTTTCGCCTGGATAGAGGCGAACTACAGCGCGCACCACCGGCGGCTCGCCAGGATGGCGGCGGAGCGGATCTCCTCGACCACGATGGCCGAGGACGTCCCGCGCGGCCCGTTGCTGACCGCCGAGCAGGTGGCCGCGATCGACTGCCCCGTACTGTCCATTCTGGGCAGTCACGGCTACCAGTCCGACGACCTGGAGGCGCTGACCTCGCTGCTGCCCCGGGGCGAGCTGCACGTGTTCGAGGGGCAGGGGCACTCGGTGCTGGTCGAGCAGCACCGGGAGGTGCGGGAGCTGCTGCTGGACTGGATCGCCCGGCACGGGGGAGCGCGCGGATGAGCCGCTTCCTGCTGGTGGTCCCGCCGCTGACCGGGCACGTCGCGCCGCTGCGCGCGGTGGCCGCGGAACTGACGGCGCGCGGGCACGAGGTCGCCTGGTGCGGGCCGGAACCCGCGACCTCGGAGCTGACCGGGGCGGCCACGGTGTTCCCGGCGGGCGACGCGGCCGCGTTCGCGGTGGAACGGCGACCGGAAGGGCTGCGGGGCTTCGCGGCGTTGAAGTTCCTGTGGGAGTCCTACCTCGTCCCGCTCGCCGACGCGATGATGCCGGGGGCCACCGCGGCGGTGGCCGAGTTCGGCCCGGACGTGGTGGTCGCCGACCAGCAGGCGTTCGCGGGCGCGCTGGTGGCGACCCGGTGCGGGATACCGTGGGTGACCTCGGCCTCCACCCCCACCGAACTCGCCGAACCGTTGCGCGCGCTGCCCAAGATCGCCGCGTGGATCGACGGGTTGCAGGACGGGCTCCGGGCGCGGCACGGCGTCGTCTGCGGTGACCTGCGGTTCTCACCGGATCTCGTGCTCGCGTTCACCACGGCCGCGCTGGCGGGCCCGGCCCCGCACCCGGGGGTCCGGTTCGTCGGCCCGGCGCGCGCACCGGCGCCCGCGGCCGACTTCCCGTGGCACGCGCTCGACGGCCGCCCGCTCGTGCTCGTCACCCTCGGCACGGCCAACGCCGGGGCGGGGCGCCGTTTCCTCGCCGAAAGCGCCGACGCGCTGGCCGGGACGCCGGACGTCCAGGGCCTGGTCGTCGACCCGGCGGGCGAGCTGGCCGGCGACGGGATCCTGCTGGCCACGCGGATTCCCCAGGCCGAGGTCGTCCGCCGGGCCGCGGCGGTGGTGTGCCACGGTGGCCACAACACGGTGTGCGAATCGCTCGCGGCGGGCGTTCCGCTGGTGGTCGCGCCGATCCGGGACGACCAGTCGATGCTCGCGCGGCAGGTGGTGACCGCCGGGGCGGGCCTGCGGCTGCGGTTCGACCGCGCGAAGGCGCCGGACATCCGGGAGGCGGTCGCCGCGGTGCTGTCCGAACCCCGGTACGCGGCCGGGGCCGCCACGATCCGGGCCTCGTTCGCCGCCGCCGGAGGCGCCACCGCCGCCGTCGAGCGGCTGGCGGCCCTGGTCCCGGTCGCCGCGCCGGGCGCCGGGTAGCGGCCCGTGACGGAGGACTCGTCCGGTTTCCACTGTGGACCGGCGGGACGTAGGTCACCCCCGGTGGTGACGAACGGAACCCTGCGCGGGAGGGCTTGGCGGGATACCGTCGGTGCCAGGCCATACCCGTTGTTTTCCGGACACGAGGGAGCACCCGATGAGTGACACGATCCTGGTCGGCACCGACGGCTCGGCCGACGCGGAGCGGGCCGTGGCGTGGGCCGCGGGGGTGGCGGCGGCGCGGGGCGACGTGCTGCGGATCGTGAGCGCGGTCAACATCGCCGGCCTCTACTACGGCGTCGGCGCGCCGCCACCGGAGAGCATGCTGAACGATCTGCAGCAGGCGAGCGAGGGTTTCGTGCGGCAGGGCGAGGTCATCGCGCGGTCGGTGAGCCCGGGGATCCGGGTCGAGGGGCGCACCCTGCCGGAGGCGCCGGTGCCGTTGCTGGTCGAGCAGTCGCGGGACGCGCGGATGCTGGTGGTCGGTGGTGCCGGGCGCGGGGAGTTCCTCTCGGCGGTGCTGGGGTCGACGACCGCGGCGGTGGTGGCGCACGCGCGCTGTCCGGTCGCGGTGGTCCGCGGCCGGGAGGACACCGGCGAAGTGCCTTCGGACGGGCCGGTCGTGGTGGGGATCGACGGCAGTCCGGTGAGCGAGCGGGCGGTCGCGGTGGCGTTCGAGGAGGCGTCGCTGCGGAACGCGCCGCTGGTGGCACTGCACGCGTGGAGCGACGTCGCCTACGACTCGATCGGGAACACGGCGCAACTGCTGCCCGGGTGGGAGTCGGTGAAGGACGGCGAGGAGCGGCTGCTGGCGGAGCGGCTGGCGGGCTGGCAGGAGAAGTACCCCGACGTCGAGATCCGGCGCGATCTGCGGGCGGACCGGCCGCGGCACGCGCTGCTGGAGCTGTCGGAAGGGGCGCGGCTGGTGGTGGTCGGCAGCCGGGGCCGGGGCGGGTTCACCGGGATGCTGCTCGGCTCGACCAGCCAGGCGCTGGTGCAGCACGCGCGGTGCCCGGTGCTGGTCGTCCGCCCGGAACAGGCGTGACGACGCGCTGAGCGGTGTCCATTGTGGTCCGCGAGGCGTCCGCGGCGGGCCGGCTCACGGCGGACGCGGCTGGCCGATCCGGCTCGCGACCGTCATCGCCACCCGCCGCACCGCGACCAGCCTGCCGTCGAGCAGCATGGCGTCTTCTGTTTCCGTACGCCTCGGCGATCCCGCCCTCGAAAAGATAGACACCACCGCGTAGCCGCGCGCACATCCGCCGGACCCGCCAGGCCACCAGCGCCAGGACGACGACGGTGGCCACCCCCTCGGCGGTGCCCGCCGCCCCCGAGACGACCCGGACGAGGTTTCCGGCCGCTGTGCTCCCGACGAAGGCCAGCAGCAGGGCGCCGGCCACGCCGGGACGGTACCCGAACCGGTCTTCCAGTTCGCCCAGGCGCCTTTCGCGGGCCAGATCGGCCAGGTTCGGCGGCAGCGCGGCGGACACGGCACCTCCTCCGGCGGGGGACGACGACCAGTGCACCGCCGCCGGGGAGGGACCGGTCCCTCCCAGACCGTCTACTGTGGACCGAACGACGCCCATGGGCCGAGGGTGAGCCCGCCGTTCCCTCGCCGGACCTCCACGGCGCCGGCGCCGCCGAAGTGCGCGGGGACGAGCAGTTCCCGTTCGTCGGCCGCCCGGTGGAGGACCCGGCCGCGGCTGGCCGCGGCCTGCTCCGGTGCGAGGCAGGCGGCGCTGTTGCAGGACGGGTCGAGGAGCTGGACCGGGCTGTGCAGCAGGTCGCCGACGAACACCGCCCGGTCGTGCCCGGAAGCCAGCCGTAGCACGGACGAACCGGGGGTGTGGCCGGGCGCGGCTTCGAGCGTGAGGTGCTCGTCGATCCGGTACTCGTTCTCCCACAGCACGGCCTGCCCGGCCCGGTGCACCGGCGCGACACTGTCCTCGTAGACCGCGCGGCCGTCCGCCTGCGCGCCGTTCCCATAGGCGTTGTCCGGACCGAAGAAGCGGTCGTCGGCGGCCGGGATGAGGTAGCGGGCGCGGGGGAACGCGGGTACCCATTCCCCGTCCGCGGCGACGGTGTTCCCGCCGACGTGGTCGACGTGGAGGTGGGTGTTGACCACGACGTCGACCTCCCGCGGATCGACACCGGCGTTCGCCAGGAGCGCGGGCAGGTCGCTCCGCCAGTGGTGGAACGGCGGCGAGCCCGGCCGTTCGCGTCCCTTGCCCACGCCGGTGTCGATCAGGACGGTCCGCCCTTCGCTGCGCAGCACCCAGGACTGCACCGCGAGCACGGCCCGGTCGCTGCCCGGCTCCCAGTGGTCGGGCGCCAGCCAGTCCTCGTTGTCCCGCCACACCTCGGCGGGCGCGTCCGGGACCAGGCCGGTGGTGGGCAGGAACGGGCCGTGCCATTCGACGACCCGGATGACCTCGACCTCGCCCAGCACGACACGCTGCACGCTTGTGTTCGTCATGCCGTCGACCTTAGGAAGCTCCAGCGAGCTTCCCAATGCGTATCCGGCTCATCCGAATACGCGTGCGTCTCATTCCTGAGCTGATCGGTATCCTGACGCGATGGACGTGGTGAGCGACGCGATCTCCGCCGTCCGGCTCGGGCAGCCCTCGTTCACCCGGGTGGGGGCGGACGGGACCTGGTGCGTGCGGCGGGAACCGTACGTCGGCGCTGGCGTCGCCGTCGTACTGAAGGGCGGGTGCTGGCTGCTGCCCGACGGCGACGAACCGCGGTCCCTCGGGGTGGGCGACGTGGTGCTGTTGCCGCACGGCGCCGGCCACGTGCTCGCCGATTCCCCGGTCGCTCCGGCGGCCGCGCGGAAGAAGGCGGTGCCGTTCGAACGCTGGCTCGGCGGGGCGCGGCCCGCGCACGGCGAGACGGAGCTGCTCTGTGGCCGCTATCGGCTCGACTGCAGCCGGTTGCACCCGCTCATCGCGGAACTGCCCGGCGTCGTCCACCTGCCGAACCGGGTGGGTGAGCACCTCGAACTCCGTGCCGTGCTCGACCTGCTCGCCGGGGAGCTGGACGAGCGGCGGCCGGGTTCCTGCGTCGCGCTCCCGAGCCTGCTCGACCTTCTCCTCGTCTACGTCATCCGGTCCTGGCTGGCCGGGACCACCGGCGGGGCCTGGCCCCGGGTGCTGGGCGACCCGGTGACGGCCGCCGCCCTGCGGGCGCTGCACACCAACCCGGCCGAGCCGTGGACCACCGAGCGCCTGGCCAAGGCGGCGCGGGTGTCCCGGCCGACCCTCGCGCGGCGGTTCACCGCACTGGTCGGCCGTCCGCCGATGGCGTACCTCACCTGGTGGCGGCTGACCCTGGCTGCCACGCTGCTCCGGGACACCCCGGACACGCTCGCCGCCATCGCGGGCCGGGTCGGATATGGCAGTCCCTACGCGTTTTCCCACGCCTTCGAGCGGGAGTTCGGCATCACCCCCGGGCGGTTTCGTGCCCGGATCGCGGAGCGGTCACGCGGTTAGCGGCGAGCGAGGCGCGGCCCCCGTGGCCAGAACGCGTCGCGCCTCGTCTTGCATGGACCGCATCGCGGGGTCGTCGACGCCGCGATGCGGTCCGAGTGCGGTGACCACCTCGTCGAGCCCGGCGCCGCCGAGCTCCACACACGCACTTGCCTGATGTGTACGATACGGTCTCGTACACTTGGAGGTGACATGGTCCGCGGAATCGAACGCGAGCAGGCGATCCTGGCCGCGACGCTCGCCCTGCTCGGCGAAGTCGGCTACGGGACGTTGACCATCGACGCGGTGGCCGCGCGGGCGCACGCCAGCAAGACCACGATCTACCGCCGGTGGAACGGCAAACCCGAACTGGTCAAGGCGGCGCTGGACGACCTCGACGCCGAGGCGGTGGCCGACCCGCCCGACACCGGCACCCTGCGCGGTGACCTCCTGGCCACGCTGCGCGCGTCCTGCGCGCGGATCGACGACCGGTACGCGGTCCTCATGACCGGCCTGATCCACGCGATGCGCCTGGATCCCGGACTCGCCGAGGCGCTGCGGTCCCATGTGGACAATGAGGACCTTTCGCCGTTCCCGGTGATCGTCGCCCGCGCCATCGGCCGCGGCGAACTGCCCGGCGGCACCGACGCGGGCCTGGCCCATCAGGTGGCCGAAGGCCAGATCGTCCGGCACACGCTGCTCGGTCACCCGCTCGACGCGGTCTTCCTGACCACCTTGGTCGACGAGGTCCTGCTTCCCCTGCTGACCCGTCGTTTCCCCGGCACTCCCGAGAGCGGGTCCGATGCCTAGTGTCCGAGCGCGTCTGCTGGCCGTCGCGGTCGCGGCACTGCGTGTGCACACCACATTCGACGGCCCGGAACGGATCCGCCGCGCCGTCGCCGGCGACCGGCGCCGGGGCCCCACCCCGCCACCGGCGAAGGTCCGGGCCGGGTTTTCCGTGCGCGAAGAGGAGCTTTCCGGCCACCGTGTCCACGTCGTGGCCCCGCGCGACGGCGCCCCGTCCACGCGGCGAGTGCTCTACCTGCACGGCGGTGGCTGGACGCTCTCGATCACCGATCCCCACTGGGGCCTGATCGCGAAGCTGGCACGGCGGCTGGACTGCGCGGTCATCGTGCCCGGCTTCCCGCTCGCGCCCGAGCACACCGCGCGCGAAACGTTCGCCATGCTGCTTCCCCTCTACGCCGAGCTCGCCGCCCGTGCCGACGAGGGCGAGCTGACGGTGATGGGGGATTCCTCGGGTGGCAACCTCGCCCTGTCCCTCGCCATGCAGGCGCGGACGGCGGGCCTGCCCCAGCCCGCGCGGCTCGTGCTGCTTTCCCCGTGTGTCGACGCGACTTTCGGTGATCCGGGGCTCGCGCGCCTGGACCGTCGTGACCCGATCCTGCCCGCGCGGGGACTGCCGGAACTGGGGCGCGTGTACGCGGGCGACCTCGACGTGCGCGACCCGGTGGTCAGCCCGTTGTTCGGGACCTTGGCCGGTCTCGCGCCGATCGCGGTCTTCACCGGGACCCGGGACGTCCTCAACGTCGACGCCCACCGGCTGCGCGAGAAGGCCGAGCGCGCCGGAATTCCCTTGGCCTGGCACGAGTTTCCCGGCATGCTGCACGTCTGGCCGCTGTTCCCGATCCCGGAGGCCGCGGACGCCCTCGAACGCGTCGCGGCCTTCGTCACCACGGAGCCGGTCACGGTTCTCGGCACGGGCAAGGAAGTCCGCCGGTCCGCACGCGAGTAGATTCGCCCGGGTGACAACGGACTGCCCGCACGGCTGGCTGCGGCCCGAGACGGAGCTGGCGTGCCTGGACGACACCGAGGTCGTGCTCCGCTGCGAGGACGATCCCTCGGTGTCGGTGACCTTCGGGGAACGGCACGCGGCGGTGCACCCACTGGACCGCCGGATGTTCTTCACGGTGCGGGCCGGGGCGCCGGGGCTGGACGCCCGCTTGGAGGCCGTGACCAACTTCGTGCTGGGGCGCGGTCTCGCGCGGTTCGTCGACGAGCTGGACTTTCGTGGCTGGCAGGGCGAAAAACGCTGGGTCAACGCCGACCGCGACCTGACGGTCGGCGCGGTCTACGAGCCGCGCGGGCACATCGCGCTGACGTGGACACTGAAGCCGTGGCGCGCGGTCTACGGCGGTTGGGAAGTAGCCGTCACCACCCGGCTGGGCGCCGGTGCCGCCAAGGACGAGCTGGCCGCGCGGCTCCACGACTTCCTGACCGCGGACGGGTTTCCGGTGGACTACCACGAGTGCGCCGACGGCTCCTCCTGACGCGGCCGCTACGGCAGCGCGACGCCCCGGGCCGAGCGGAACGTCCTCGCCGCGACCCAGCCGCCCGCCAGCGCCGCGACCGCGGCGATGCCCAGCGCGACCGGGATCGACCAGCCCGGCGGCCGGCCCAGTGCGAGCGCCCGCGCCGCGTCGATGGCGTAGGTGAGCGGGTTGATCGCGGAGACCACACGTAGCCAGCCGGGCATCGTGTCGAGCGGCATGTACGCGCTGGAGGAGAACATCAGCGGGAACATGACCACAAAGGACGCCAGCTGCAGCGTCTCCGCCTTGCGCAGCCACGTGGTGATCGCGACGAACACCCAGCTCAGGCACCAGCCGACGAGGAGGGTGAGCAGCAGCGCCGCGCCGAGGCCGAGCACCCCGCCGGTCGGCCGGAAACCGAGCAGCGCCACGCTCGCGATGACGGTCACCAGCAACTGGACGGCCAGCCGCGCGGAGTCGGCGATGGTGCGGGCCACCAGGACGGCGGTGAGGCTGATGGGCAGGCACCGCAACCGCCCGGTGAACCCGCTGTGGATCTCCGCGAGCAGACCGGCACCCGAGCTCATCGCCGTGGTCATCGCGATGTTCACCAGCGTGGCCGGGACGAGGAAGTTCACATACCCCTGATAGGCCGCGACGCCGGGAAGAGTGCTGACGCCGCTGAAAACCTGGCTGAACAACAAAAGCAGCACGATCGGCTGCGCCAGCCCGAAGAACACCAGCCGCCGGTCGCCGAACGCGGTCCGCAGCGATCGGGCGGCGAGTACCCGGACCTGGGTGCCGAAACCGCTTTCCGGCCAGGTGGCCGGGTTCGTCAGCACCGGTCGCGGTGCCGCCCGGTGCCGTGCCTCGGTCATCACGGCACCGCCGGATTCCGGTGCAGGGAAAGGTAGACGTCGTCCAGCGTCGGTTCGGTGACGGTGAGGTCCTTCAACGGCGCGCCCGCCGCGTCGAGCGCGCGGACCAGCACCGGCACGTCGGCCGGGCCGGCCAGCGCGACGCCGAGCACCAGCCCCGGGTCCGCGCTGGTGTGGCGCAGGCCCAGCCTGTCGAGCGCGGTCCGCGCGCGCTGGGCCGCGAGGTCGGTACCGAAGGTCAGGGTCGCGGTCCGTTCGCCGAGGCGTGCCTTGAGCTGCGCGGGACGACCGGAGATCGTGACGTGGCCCAGCCCCAGCACGACGACGTGGTCGGCGAGCCGGTCGGCCTCTTCGAGGTACTGCGTGGTGAGCACCACGGTGGTGCCCCGCGCGGCCAGCCGTTCGACGGTACCCCACAGCCCGGCGCGGCTGATCGGGTCGAGCCCCGTGGTCGGCTCGTCCAGGAAGAGGACCTCGGGATCGCCGACGAGACCTGCCGCGAGGTCGAGCCTGCGCCGCATGCCGCCGGAGTAGGTCCGTGCCGGTCGCCCCGCGGCGTCCTCCAGCTCGAACACCGCGAGCAGTTCGGCCGCGCGCGCACGGGCCTGGCGGGCGTTCGCGCCCAGCAGCCGGGCGACGAGTTCGAGGTTGCCCCGGCCGGAGAGGGCTTCGTCCACGGCGGCGAACTGGCCGGTGACCCCGATCCGCTTGCGCACCTGCCGTCCGGCGCGCACCACGTCGAATCCGCACACCCGCGCGCTGCCCGCGCTGGGCCGGGTCCGGGTGCTGAGGATGTCGAGGAGCGTCGTCTTCCCGGCACCGTTGTGGCCGAGGACGGCGAGCACGGTGCCCCGCGCCACCCGCAGGCTGACCTCCGCGAGCGCGGTCACCGCGCCGTACTTCTTGGCGAGGCCGGTCACCTCGATGGCAGCCTGCTCCATCGCCACTCCCAGGTTCGATTCCGTCCGAAAGTACCCAGCGGCCCGGCGTGGCCGCAACGAATTCCCGGGTAGTGGATATCCACGTGACAGTTTTCCGGTGTGCTTCCCGTACCCGGATCACAAGAAGGGTGGACAGCTCCGTGGTGACAGTTTTCCCGGGGCCGGGACTGAGCCGGATGACAAAAAATGGTCCGCGCCGCGGTTCGGGGAGAACGCGATGCCAGTCCGTTCGGCGGCCCGCCTGACGCGGATGACAAAAGGGGAGCGGCGGCTTTTCCGATCCTTGCCGGGGTGTGGTACCGGAGGTAGTTTCGACTCTCCTCTGCCGAGGTGTTTCGGCTGTACCACCACAATTTTTCCCCTTCAGGGAGTGACCGCTGTGAAGTTCTCCGCGAAGTCGAAAAGATCCGTGCACGCGCTGGCGGCCGGTACCGTGGCCGCCGTCGCGGCGACCCTGGGCATCGTCGGGGCTGGCCAGAGCCAGGCCGCGCCGGCGTCGCTGACGTTGAAGTACACCTGCCCCTTTCCTCTGATCGGCGACCAGACCCTCGTGGTGAAGGTGGACACCGTGCTGCCCGACGACGCGGTGGCGGGGAAGACGTCCAGCCCGATCACCTTCGACGTGGACGTCACCGTGCCCGCGGACGCGACCGCCGGGCTGGCGCTGGTCGGCGCCACCACGGTCGAAGGCAGCGCGAAGGCCGCCGCGACGCTGAAATACCCGGTCGGCAAGACGCTGAACCTGGGCCTGCCACTGACGATCCCGTCGACACCGGTGCCCTCCTCCGGGGAGTTCCACGTCAGGACCAGCGGCAAGGCGCCCGCCGTCACCTTCCCCGAGCCGGGGACCGCTTCGGTGACCGTCGGGAACTTCAGCACCACGATGACCCCGAAGAACGCGCAGGGCCAGCCCACCGACCTCGGCACGTTCACCTCGGACTGCACCGTCCAACCGGGACAGAACCAGCAGCTGGGCACCTTCGAGATCAAACCGGCCGGCGGCACCACGACGCCGACGACGCCGCCGACCTCGACCACGGAGCCGACGACCCCGACGACGTCCACCGCGCCGACCACGGAACCGACGACGCCGACCACTCCCACCACGGAACCGACCACGCCGACGACGGCACCGACCACCCCGACGACGCCGACCACGGAGCCGACGACCCCCACCACGGCGCCCACGACCCCGACGACGTCCACCACGGAACCGACGACGCCCACGACTCCCACCACGCCGACGACGTCGACGACGGTGCCCACGACGCCGACCACCCCGACCACGGAACCGACGACACCCACCACCGCGCCGACGACCCCGACCACTCCCACCACGGAACCGACCACCCCGACGACGACGCCGACCACCTCGACCACGGTGCCCACGACGCCGAGCACGTCGACGACGCCGACCGCACCGCCGGGAGACACCCGGATCACCTACACCGTCAAGGGCAGGACACAGCTGGAGCGGCTGGGGGCCACGCTTCCGCTCGGGCCCGGCGAGTTCGCCGCGAAACTCGACGCGTCGGGCCGGTTCACCGGCCGCCTCTCGCTGCCGCAGTCGCAGCTGAGGTTCCGCCTGTTCGGGTTGTTCCCGGCCTCGGCGACGGTGCGGTTCGCGCAACTCGGCGACGTGACGGGCACGCTCGCCGGCGGTTCCGCCAAGGCCACCGCGAAGATCGACGTCCGGCTGCCTTCGGTACGGGTCTTCGGATTCCCGATCCTGACCTCGACGGCGTGTCACACCGGTGAACCGGTGACCGTGCCGCTGACCTCGTCGCCGGGATTCGATCCGCTCAAGGGCGGGAAGCTGACCGCGGAGTACACCCTGCCCGGGTTCCGTGGCTGCGGTTTTCTCACCCCGTTGATCAGCCTGCTCGCCTCCGGCGACGGAAACACCCTCGAAGCGCACCTGACGAAGAAGTGAACCTCCCGCGGTAGTACCGGAAACCCGAAGGCCGCCATGCGCGCTCCCGACGCTCTCATGGCGGCCTTCGGCTGTCCGGTGGCGGGAGAAAATTTGTGATCCACCACGAGAACGAAGTGGCTCCGAACAGTCAGCGGGGTTACAAGAAAACTCCTTTCTCCGGCGAAGTTTCGGTATTCCTTGTTTCCGTGCCGGCCCACCAGTAACGTGCTGCTCAGTGGCCGTTCGGCCGGGAAATCTAAGTGAGGAAGCCCGAATGTCAGCGTTGATGGGGCGTGTTTCGCGCGCTTTCCTGTTCCCGGCGGTACTGGGACTGGTCACGCTGTCACTGGCTTCCGCCTCCGCCGCCGATCCCGCCGCGCCCGCCCCGGTGGCCGCTGCCGAGCAGCAGCCACAGCAGGGGACCCGTTTCCCGGTCGGCTTCTACGTCGGTGACGAGCAGCAGCCGACGACGAGCCACGTCGCGAAACTCGGCTCGGACATCACCTTTCCCCAGGGCCGTTTCGACGCCGTCCTGCTCGGCCTGTCCGGCCGGGTGCCGCTGACCGGAACGCTCTCGGTCCCGGCCACAGCGAGCTATTTCGTGTCGTTCCGGTTCATGCCCGCCACCGGCACGGTGGAGCTGATCCAGGACGGCGAGGCCACCGGCACCACCCAGATCCTCGGCTCGAAGGACTGCACGAGTGTCGGCACCTCGCTGTGCGCGGACTCCGACGTCACCACGAAGGTGTTCATCAAACTGTCGAACGTGAAGGTGGACGGCCGGGTCCTCGATGTCGGCCCGAACTGCCGCACGGCGCGGCCCGCGGCCGTGACGATCAAGGCGCTCCTCCCGCTCCAGCCGACGAACCCGCCGCCGGTCAAGGCCACCGCGACCTTCACGACACCGGGGTTCGCCGGCTGCGGGGTCCGCGAGAATCTCGACCCGCTGCTGACCGGGCTCGTCGCGGGGCCCGGCAACACGCTGGTCACCAACCTCAAGCTGCGGTGCGTCGGTTCCGGTGGCCCGCCGAACGGATGCGGGAGCTGACATGACGAGTCCGTCCACGCTGCTGCACCGCGCGCCGGAAAAGGCGGCGAACGCGCTGCGCGAGTTCGGCCGGATGTGCGCGATGGGCCTCGACGTGGTCCTCGCGATGTTCCGGCGCCCGGTACAGGTCCGCGAGTTCGTCCAGCAGTTCTGGTTCATCGCCAGCGTTTCGATCACACCGGCGATCCTGGTCTCGATCCCGTTCGGCGCGGTCATCTCGCTCCAGCTCGGCTCGCTGACCAGCCAGATCGGTGCCCAGCAGTTCAACGGCGCGGCGAGCGTGCTCGCGGTCGTGCAGCAGGCCAGCCCGATCGTGACAACGCTGATCATCTCCGGCGCCGGGGGCAGCGCGATCTGTGCCGATCTCGGCGCCCGGTCCATCCGCGAGGAGATCGACGCGATGGAGGTGCTCGGTGTCTCGCCGATCCAGCGGCTCGTCGTGCCGAGGGTGCAGGCGGCGATCGGGGTTTCGGTGCTGCTCAACGGTTTGGTCAGCGTCGTCGGCGTGCTCGGCGGCTACTTCTTCAACGTCATCGTGCAGGGCGGGACCCCGGGCGCGTACCTCGCCAGCTTCAACGCGCTCGCCCAGCTGCCGGACCTGGTGATCAGCACGATCAAGGCGTTCATCTTCGGTTTCCTCGCCGGGGTGGTGGCCTCCTACCGGGGCCTCAACCCGCGTGGCGGGCCGAAGGGCGTCGGCGACGTCGTCAACCAGTCGGTGGTGATCACGTTCCTGCTGCTGTTCTTCGTCAACACCATCCTCACCGCGCTGTACCTGCAGCTCGTTCCGGCGAAGGGAACCTGACCCGCATGACCAGCGTTCCCGAACGGGCCCGCGACGCGCTCAAACGGCCCGGCAACAGCCTTTACGCGCTCGGCGACCAGCTGTTGTTCTACGTCCGCGCGCTCGCCGCCGTCCCGATGGCGGTGACCCGCTACTTCCGCGAGGTGGTGCGGCTGCTGGCCGAGGTGACCTTCGGCACCGGCGCGCTCGCGGTGATCGGCGGCACCGTCGGCGTGATGGTCGGCCTGTGCGTGTTCACCGGGATCACGGTGGGGCTCCAGGGTTTCAGCGCGCTGAACCAGATCAACATCTCGGCGATGACCGGGTTCCTCACCGCGTACTTCAACACCCGCGAGATCGCGCCGCTGTCCGCGGGACTCGCGTTGTCGGCGACGGTCGGCGCCGGGTTCACCGCGCAGCTGGGCGCCATGCGGATTTCCGAGGAGATCGACGCGCTCGAGGTGATGGCGGTGCGCAGCATGCCGTACCTGGTCACCACCCGGATCGTCGCCGGGTTCGTCGCGATCATCCCGCTGTACGTGATCGGCCTGCTGATCTCCTACCTCGGTTCGCGGGTGACCACGGTCGTGTTCTTCGGCCAGTCCGGTGGCACCTACGACCACTACTTCACGTTGTTCCTGCCACCCGGCGACGTGCTGTGGTCCTTCGGGAAGGTGCTGGTGTTCAGCGTCGGGGTCATTCTCACGCACTGCTTCTACGGGTACCGCGCGGCGGGCGGGCCCGCCGGGGTCGGCGTCGCGGTCGGGCGCGCGGTGCGGACGTCGATCGTGCTGATCAGTGTGCTCGACCTGTTTCTCAGCCTGGCGATCTGGGGCGCCACCACGACGGTGAAGGTGTCCGGATGAGCAAGCGCTTTCGCACCCAGCTCGCCGGGGTGGCCTTCCTGCTCGTCCTGGTGGTGCTCGGCTGGTTCGCGGTCGCGGTCTACAACAAGGACTTCACGCGTGCCGAGCTCGTCACCCTCCGGACCGACCGGGTCGGCAACCAGCTGGCCCCGACGGCGGAGGTGAAGGTCAGGGGAGTGCCCTTCGGCGAGGTCAGGGCGGTGCGCAGTGGCGCGTCCGGGGCGGAGATCGAGCTCGCGATCGACCCGGCGAAGATCACCCAGCTGCCGCGGAACGTGTCGGCGCGGCTGCTGCGGAAGACGGTGTTCGGCGAGCGGTACGTCAACCTCGTGCTGCCCGACCGGGCCGAGGGCGGCGCGCTGCGGTCCGGCGACGTCATCGCCCAGGACCACTCGGCGAACGCGATCGAGCTGGAACGGGTGCTCGGCGACCTGCTCCCGCTGCTGCGCGCGGTGCAGCCGCAGAAGCTCAACAGCTCGCTCGGCGCGATCTCCCAAGCGCTGGACAACCGTGGAAAACCCTTGGGGGACAGCATAGTCCAGCTGGGCGATCTGCTGGGGAAGGTGAATCCGCTGATGCCGCGGTTCAAAGCCGACATCACCGGCCTCGCCGACGCCGCGGACCTCTACACCGGGGCGGCGCCGGACATTCTCCAGGCGCTGTCGGACCTTTCCGTCACCGCGAAGACCATTGTGGACACCCGGGGCAGCCTGGACGCGTTGTACGGCAGCGTCACCACCGCGTCCGGCGACCTGAACGGGTTCCTGGTGAAGAACAAGGAGAACATCATCGGCGTCAGCGTCGAAAGCAGGCCGACGCTGGAGCTGCTTTCCCGCTATTCGCCCGAGTTCCCGTGCCTGTTCGACGCGGTGAACCGGCTCAAGCCGGTGATGGAGAAGGCACTGGGCAAGGGCACGAACGAACCGGGCCTGCACGTGAAGCTGTCGGTGCACGATCCTCGGGACAAGTACGTGCCCGGTCGGGACACCCCGGTCTACGACCAGAAGGGCGGGCCACGCTGCTACGGCGGGGGAGGCACCTCCCCGGCGTCGGCCTTCGCCACCGACGGCGATCTCGGCCCGGCGAACTCGGCGGGGGAGCGGCGGCTGGTGGCCGAGATCCTGGCGCCGTCGCTCGGCACGCCGGCGGCCGCCGTCCCGGACTGGAGCAGCGTGCTCGCCGGGCCCGCGCTGCGCGGCACGGAGGTGACCGTCCGATGAGGAGTGTGCTGGGCCCGGCGCTCAAGGGTCTGATCTTCTTCGTGATCACCGCGCTCGCCACCGGGGTACTGGCCATCACGATCGCCAATTCCGGGGTGGGCATGACCATCGGCTACACCGCCCGGTTCACCGACGCGACCTCGGTCAACCCCGGTGACGAGGTCCGCATGTCCGGCGTGCGCATCGGCCAGGTCGACTCGGTGGCGGTGGTGGAACACCGGCTGGCGGACGTGAAGTTCTCGGTGGACGTGAAGCACCGGCTCCGGTCCTCGGCGTCGGTCACCATCCGCTACCGCAACCTCGTGGGGCAGCGGTACCTCGCGGTGGACCCCGGGGGCGCCGACACCGCGACCACGCTGCCGGAGGGCGAGGTGATCCCGCCGGAGCGCACGCACCCCGCGCTGGATCTGACCGCGTTGTTCAACGGGTTCAAACCGCTGTTCCAGGCCCTTTCGCCGAACGACGTCAACCAGCTGTCGTTCGAGATCGTCCAGGTCCTGCAGGGGGAGGGCGTCACGATCGACAGTCTGCTCAGGCACACCGCGTCGCTCACCTCGACGCTGGCGGGCAAGGACCAGGTGATCGGCCAGGTGATCGGGAACCTCAACACCGTGCTCGACACCCTCAACTCCCAGGGCGACCAGTTCGACCGGCTCGTCGACACGACGGCGCGGCTGGTGACCGGCCTCGCCGGGGACGCGAAACCGATCGGGCAGGCCATCGGCGGGCTGGGTGAGCTCAGCACCGCCACCGCGAACCTGCTCCAGGAGGGCCGCCGCCCGCTCAAGGACAGCATCAGCACTCTCGGGGACCTTTCGAAGAACCTCGCCGACAACACGCCGGTGTTCGAACAGTTCCTCGCCAATCTGCCGAAGAAGCTCGATCGCGTCGGCACGCTCGTGTCCTACGGCTCGTGGTTCAACTTCTACCTCTGCTCGGTGCGGTCCGACGCCGCGCCCGCGCCGGGCGGCCCGCCGGTCGGGATCCCGGTCACGCAGGGACGGTGCCGATGAAAGCGCCCCGGATCAAGCCCTTTCGCGCCCGCAACCCGATCGCGGTCGGTGCCGTGACGGCGGTGCTGATGGCGGCGGCGGGATCGGCGACGTTCTTCTCCGACGACCTCCCGTTCGTCGGCGGCGGGACGACGTACGCGGCCGAGTTCAAGGAAGCCGCGGGGCTGAAGAGCAACGACGAGGTCCGTGTCGCCGGGGTGAAGGTCGGCGAGGTCACCGACGTCCGGCTCGACGGCGACCACGTCAAGGTCCTGTTCCGGGTGAAGGACGCCTGGATCGGCAACCGGACCACCGCCGCGATCAAGATCAAGACGTTGCTGGGCCAGAAGAACCTGGTGCTCGATCCGGTCGGGGACGGCGAGCTGGACCCGGACCAGCCGATCCCGGCGCAGCGCACCACGGCGCCCTACGACGTCACCGCGGTCTTCAACGACCTCGCGAGCACGGTCGGCGCGATCGACACCAACCAGCTCGTGGAGGCGTTCCGGACCTTGTCGAGCACGCTCGGCGCGTCGACACCGCAGGACGTCCGGACGGCCTTCGACGGCATCACCGCGCTGTCCAGGACCCTCGCTTCGCGCGACGAGGAGCTGGTGAAACTGTTCGCCAACACGAACAAGGTGTCCAAGACCCTCGGGGAGCGTTCGCAGCAGATCGAGTCGCTGATCCGCGACGGGAACACGTTGCTCACCGAGCTGAACGCGCGCAAGGACGCGATCGCGAAGCTGTTCAGCGGAGTGAAGAACCTTTCGGTGCAGCTCAAGGGTTTGGTGGCGGACAACGAAAAGGCCCTCGGTCCGGCACTGGACCAGCTCGACCGCGTCGCGACCGTGCTGCAGCGCAACCAGGACAAGCTGAACGACAGCCTGCGGCTCGCCGGGCCGTTCTACCGGTTGCTGGGCAACGCGGTCGGCAACGGCCGCTGGATCGACACCTACATCTGCGGGCTCGTGCCGACCGGCACCACACCGGGCAGCTGTATGCCGTCGCGGAACGGAGGACGCTGATGGCCCGTCACCTCACCCTCGTCGACCTCGGCGCGCGGGACCGTCGCCGGGCCTGGCTGCGGCGGCTCGCGGCCGCCGTCGCGGCCGGGCTGCTGGTCACCGCGGTGTGGCCGCTCGTGACACGCCCCGCCGACCGGACACTGGTCGCCTCCTTCACCGCGGCGGTCGGGATCTACCCCAACTCCGACGTCCGGGTGCTCGGCGTCGCGGTCGGCTCGGTGACCAGGGTCGAACCGAAGGGCACGAACGTCGAAGTGACCATGTCGCTGCGACCGGAGCTGAAACTGCCCGCCGACGTCGGCGCCGTGGTGATCACCCCGAGCCTGGTCGCCGACCGGTACGTGCAGCTCACGCCGGTGTACACGCACGGCCCGGAGCTGGCGGGCGGTGCCCGGATCCCGGTCGCGCGCACGGCCACGCCGGTGGAGGTCGACCAGCTCCTGGGCAGCCTGAACCAGCTGATGACCGCGCTCGGCCCCCAGGGGGCCAACAAGGACGGCGCGGTCAGCGACGTGCTGACCAACGCCGCGAAGTACCTGGACGGTAACGGCAAGCCGCTCGGCGAGGCGATCAGGAACCTCGGCGAATTCGCCCGCACCGCGAGCGACTCCAAGGACGACCTGTTCGGTTCGGTGGACAACATCAGCAGGTTCACCGCGATGCTCGCCGCCAACGACGGCCAGGTGAAGCAGGCGATCGGCCAGGTGGCCTCGATCAGCAGGATTCTCGCCGACCAGCGTGACCAGTTCTCCGGCGCGCTCACCGAGCTGACCCAGGCACTCGGGGTGGTGCAGGGGTTCATCAAGGACAACCGGGGCCGGGTGAAGTCCGATGTGGACAAACTGGCGGAGGTCACCAAGGTGCTCGCGCAGCAGAAGGCGTCACTAGGCGAAGCGTTCGACACCGCGCCGAACGCGCTGACGAACCTGCTCGGCGCGTACAACCAGGCCGACGGGACCATCGACGGCCGCGGGAACATCACCGAGTTCTCGGGGGCGAAATGAACCGCCCGCTCAAGGTCGCCGCGGTGCTGGCGGCTGCGCTGGCCGCGACGGGGTGCAGCGGCGGGGTCGACGTCTACGATCTGCCGCTTCCTGGCGGTGCCGCGCTCGGCGAGCACCCCATCCATGTCACGGCGAGTTTCACGAACGTGCTGGACCTGGTGCCGCAGTCCGGGGTCAAGGTCAACGACGTCCCGGTCGGCCAGGTACGGGCGGTCGACCTCGCGCCGGACGGCCGCAGCGCCGTGGTGAGCCTGCTGGTCAACGGCGACGTCCGTCTCCCGGCCAACGCCGTCGCGCGGCTGCGGCAGGCGAGCATTCTCGGCGAGAAGTTCGTCGAACTCGCCCCGCCGGGCGACGCCAGCCCGCACGGGCGGCTGGTCGACGGCGCCGTCATCCCGCTGGACCGGTCCTCACTGACGCCGGAGATCGAAGAGGTCTTCGGCGCGCTTTCGCTGTTGCTCAACGGGGGCGGGGTCGCGCAGGTGCAGAACATCAGCCGCCAGCTCAACGACGCGCTCGGCGGCAAGGAGAGCGCCGCGCGCACCCTGCTGTCCGGTTTGGACACCTTCGTGCGCGGGCTCGACGAGCACAGGTCCGAGATCACCCGCGCGATCGAAAGCGTCAACAAGCTGGCGGCCACCCTGAACGCGCACACCGACAAGATCAAGACGACGCTGAACGGGCTCACCCCGGGGATCGACGTGCTCAACCAGCAACGTCAGGCGCTCGTCGGGATGCTGAAGTCGCTGGACGGGCTCACCTCGGTCGCGGTCGAGACGGTCGACCGCAGCAAGGACGACCTCGTCGCCGACCTCAAGGCGCTCGAACCGATGCTGCGGCGGCTGGCCGACTCCGGCGACAAGCTGCCGAAGGCGATGGAGATGATCTTCACCTTCCCGTTCCCCGACGCCGCGCTCGACGCCATCCGCGGCGACTACCTCAACGGATTCCTCGACTTCAAGGCACGGGGTGGTCGCTGATGCTGACCAGATTCGTACGGGCGCAGATCGTGGTGTTCGTGGTCATCGCCGTGCTCGGGGTCGCGTACGTCGGGGCGACCTACGCCGGGCTCGACAAGCTGGTTCTCGACCGGGGATACACCGTCAAGGCGCGGTTCACCAGCGGCGGCGGGATCTTCACCAACGCCGAGGTCGCCTACCGCGGAGTCCCGGTCGGCCGCGTCGGCGACCTGCGGCTGGTCTCCTCCGGGATCGAAGTGGACCTGAGGATCGACCCGGGCGCCCCGTCGATCCCGGCCGACACCGAGGCGGTGGTGGCGGACCGCTCCGCCGTCGGTGAGCAGTACGTCGACCTGCGCCCCCGGCGGGACAACGGCCTCATGCTGCGCGACGGCTCGGTGATCGCCCAGGACGACACGAAGATCCCGCTGCCGGTGGACGTCGTCCTGTCCAGTGTGGACTCCTTCGCCGCCTCGGTACCGAAACCCGCGCTGCGGACCGTGGTGGACGAGCTCTACAACGCGACCTCCGACGCGGGCCCGGCGCTGGACCAGCTCGTGGGCAGGGGCATCGAGTTCGTCAAGGCCGCGAGCGCGCATGTGGCGCCGCTGACGACGTTCGTCACCGACGCGCACACGGTCCTCGACACCCAGATCCAGCAGGCGGAGGCGATCCGGAGCTTCGGCACGAACGCGAAGCTGCTCGCCGAGACGCTCAAGAACTCCGACGGGGACCTGCGGAAACTGATCCCGGCGGTGCCGTCGGCGGCGAACGAGGTGAGCACGCTCCTGCGGGACGCCGGGCCCAACCTCGGTGTCCTGCTGGCGAACCTGCTGACCACCGCGGACGTCCTCCGGACCCGGCGGAACGGGATCGAGCAGCTGCTCGTCACCGCGCCCAAGGCCGTCGCCGCGGGCAGCGCGATCGTCGGCCCCGACGGCGCGCACATCGGCCTCTCGCTGACCTTCTTCGATCCGCCGCCGTGCGTCACCGGGTACACCACGGGATACCGCGACGGGCTCGACACCTCCGCGCGACCGCTCAACACCGCCGCGCGCTGCGCCCTGCCCCAGGGCGATCCGACGAACGTGCGCGGTTCCCAGAACGCTCCGGCGGGCGGCCGGTGAAGGGAGTGAAGGCGATGACACGGATCACGCGCCGGCTCACGCCGGTGGCCGCGGTACTCGCGACCCTGCTGGCCGCCTGGTTCGGCTACGCCTGGTGGCACACCGGGCACGACGACGGTCTCGCGCGGGCCCAGGTGCGTGAAGACGCGCTGGCCGCGGGCCGCCAGGCGGTGACCGGGCTGATCACTTTGGACTATCGACAGGCCGCACAGGGTTACCAACACTGGCTGGACCTCTCCGGTGGTGCCCTGCACGACGAACTGTCCCAGGACAAACCGGGCGGACTCGACCGGATCGCCAAGGCGAAGACGGTGACCACCGGGCGGGTGATCGACGCCGCGGTGACCGAAGTGGACAGTGGCGCCGGCACCGCGAAGATGATCGCGTCGGTCGAGCTGCTGGTGCGGCCCGACGGCGGCGACACCGTGACCAAGCGCAACCGGTTCCAAGCCGACCTGAACCGGACCCCGGACGGGTGGCGGGTCACGGCGCTCGGCCAGGTCCCGGTGTCGGGGGATGCCGGGGACAACACCGTCGGTAAACCGTGACGCGGAGGGCGGGAATGCACACGAAACGAACCGCGCAACCAGGACGGCGCGCGGTGAAGGTGGCGGGAAGTACTCGCCGGACGTTCACGCACGCTGAGCTGGAAAAGGACGAGCCGGAGAAGGTCGCGGTAGCCGACCCGGTTGTGCCGGTACCAGCGACGGAGCCTGAGCCGGGGGCGGGGCAGGCGCGTCGTCGTCGAGGGCCGGTCGTGTCCGGTGCGGTCGCGGTGGTGATGGCGGCGCTCGCGGGATGGTTCGCGATCGAGGCACGGGACGCCACGGCGGTGGCGGCCCACAACACCGCCTTGGCCGACGTCGCCGCGACGGCGGAGGTGACCGACCAGGTCGGCAAGGCACTCGCGACGATCTTCTCGTACCGCTACGACGAGCCAGGCAAGAGCGAGCAAGCGGCGAAACAGGTGCTGACCGGTCCCGCCCTTACCCAGTACGACCAGTTGTTCGCGCAGGTGAAGAAGCTCGCGGCCGAGCAGAAACTCGTCGTCACCTCGTCGGCGGTCACCTCCGGGGTGAAGCTGCTCGACGGCGATCACGCCGCGCTGCTGGTCTTCCTCGACCAGACCGGCGTCCGAGGTGACGGCCGGCGCAGCACCGGCGCGGCCCAGCTGAGCGTCACCGCGGAACGGACCGGGGACCGGTGGCGGGTCACCGCGCTGGCCGCGGCGTGACCGGGCGGAGGGGGTGCGGGCGATGAACGACGAGCAGCCGGAGAACGACGAAGAGGCCGGGATCGCGGAGCAACTGGACCGGTTCGGCAAGGCCGTACTGACGCCGGGCTCCTTCCAGACGTGCTGGCCGGAGGTCGCCCTGCCGGACGAGACACTGGCCGCGCCACGGTCGTGGCTGCTGCTGACCGACGAGCATCCGTTGAGCCTGGCCCGGCTCATCTCCCTGGCGATCGCGCTGGACGCGACCGGCGACGAGGCCCTCTCCCTGCCGAAGGACGACATCGCCGAGCTGCCGGGACTGCTCGTCGAGCGCGCCGTCGACGCCCGCCCGGTGTGGGGGGTCGTGCTGCTGGTCGGGCCGCCCGGCGCGTACCGAGATCCCGACGACGCCCACGAGCTGATGCACGCGGTGACCGGGTTGATCAGGACGGCCGGCCGCGTCCGCGGCACCCGCCTGTACGTCGTCACTCGTTCGGCCACCGATCTCGGTGCCGGGGAACCGGGCCTGGACTTCCTGCGTGGGCTCGTGCGCGTTCTGGTGCTCGAACACCCCGGCCTGCGGGTCAGCCTCGTCGACGTGGACCCCCGGTCCGCGGTGACCTCGCTGGTGCGGGAGTTGCACGCGGGCATGGGGGATGACGAGGTCGCGTGGCGCCACGATGTTCGGCACGCCGCCCGCCTCGCGTGGTCGCCGGGCGAGCCGAGGAAGACACAGCTGGGCGGCTGAACCCGACGTAGCCGCGGCGCGCTAGGCGGCGGTGCGGGGTTCATGGAGCGGTGCGGGTTGGTGGACATACCGGCGTCCGGTGGGGGTGACGACGGTGTAGCCGCCGTCGCGATGGGGAATATGCTGCCATCCGGGTTCGTCCTTCACCCTGTGGTGGAATCCGCAGCGCCCGCCCATGTTGTCGGCGCTGGTTTCGCCTTTTGCGGCGCCCCAGGCCCTGACGTGGTCGAGGTCGGTGAACTGGGCCGGGCGGTGACAGCCGGGGCTGCCGCATTCGCGGTCGCGGACCCGGATGAAATCGTCGAGGCCGGCGGGTGGGCGGTACTTCCGGCGCCCGACCGACAGCAGCTGGCCGGTGTCGGGGTCGGTGATGAGCCGGGACCAGGTGGAGGAGGGCTCGGTCGCGATCTGCCGGGCCAGCCACGCCGGGATCGGCCCGTACCCGGCCAGCTCGGCGGGATCGTTGTTCAACCCGGCCAGGGTGCACAGGTCCACGTAGACATGGATGTCGGCGCGAATGTCGGCAGCACCACCGCGAGCGGCGATCAGGCGTTCGGCGAACACGTCGGCGCGCAACTGCTCTGTCGTGCGTACCTCCCCCGGAAGACGGCGCAGCTGCCGGGCGGCGCGGTCGACCGAGGCGTAGATGGCGCTGGCTTGCTCCACCGGCAGCTTCGCGGTGAGGGTGCTGATGGTCTCGTCGTCGTGGTGCAGCCGGATCTGCCGGGCTCGCCGCCGCAGGATCGAACGACGTTCGTATCCGTCGGGGTCCACGGTCAGGATGACTCCGTTCACCGCGCGCCGCAGCGTGCTCGAGTTCTTTCCGGCGAGCCGCCGCACGATGATCTCGTCCACCCGCCGCGCCTGCTCGTCCGACAGCGCCGCGGTGGGCTCGGCGACCTTGGATGCCTTGAGCTCATCGAGCTCGCCCCGGTCCATCGCCGCGAGCGTGCACGGCAACCGGTGAACCAGGGCCTCGGCGAGGTTGAGCTTCTTCTCCGCTTGCCGCACCGTCACCGACGAGGCGAGCGCGAGTTCGGCCGTGGCGGATCTTCGCGAACCGACGCAACTTGAATAGCGCTCCAGGGCGCGCACCTGACGCGCCCGCAACCGGCAAACCTCCTTCTCCAAATCGCAGTATTCGGACAGGGCCGCGTCGGCACCAGCGGTGTCGACCGGGGATGGGGGAGTGGCGAAACTGGTCACGTGCTCCACGGTAGCTCGAACACGCGTGCGAGATCATCACTCACACGAGCGAACTTGTGGCCTACTGTCCACAAGGGACATATATGGTCGAAATTTGTTGGCATATAAAGGAAATTGAGAGTCATATCTAGTATTTCGGGTGCCTGCTTGCCTGTTTTCGTGCGAGAAGCTCGACGGAAGGAAAAGGATGCCCGCTCGTCTCGGATCTGGTAAACGTGGTTGAAGTGATGAAGCCGCCGACGCGGTCGGCGCGTCCCGGGAGGCGACGCGGAAACAGCGGCCCTCGTGGCACAGTGAATCCCGCTTCGAAAATCCAGGTAGGCCAATCAAGACGAAGGAAACCAAGGAGCGTTGTCATGGAATCCCGCACGCCGACGTGCACTGTTCTCTCCGGAACTGTGCCCTCCGCAACTACGTCCTCCCGAACGCGGAACTCGCGCTCCGGGCGGGAAACTCAGGGGTCAGCGAGCACCGCGCAGGGCGAGGATCATTTCGAAGCGGCGCTCCGGGTCGCGGAGCCGGTCGGCGAAGAGGGCCTCCAGTTCCTGGGCGCGCGAGCGGACGGTCTGCGGGTGCACGGCGAGCCGGTCGGCGACCTCACGGACGTTCCCGCAGGTTTCCAGCCACGCCAGCAATGTTCCGGCGAGACGGGCGTGCTGTTTCGTCGTCAGGCCGGCGAGCGGGGCGAGCCTGAGCCGGGCGAGTTCCGCAGCGAGGAAGGGTTCCTTGAACAGCCACAGTTGCGAGAGGTGCGCGTCGCACCAGGTGACCGGTTCGTCGGGGAGCACGCCGGCTTCGACGAGGTGGAGCGCCTCTCGTGCGGCACGCAGGGAACGCGCCGCGTGGGCGGGTGGCACGGCGGGGCCGATCGCGGCGCGTCTGCCGGTGAGGTCCCCGGCCAGTGCCCGCCGGTCCTCCGGTGCGGGCAGTACCAGGCACGGGGAAGCGCTTTCGAGGTCGGCCAGCGCGTCCACGGCGGCCGCGGGTGGCTCGTCGCCCGGACCGTCGAGCGCGACGGCGACGAGCCGGTCCGGGAGGTGCCATCCGGCCAGCCTGGCGGCCTCCTCGACCACGCCGGGCGGGGACGGTGGCTCGGTGAGCAGGAGTTCCAGCAGCCGGTGGCGACGTCGTTCGAGCGCGCCCGCGGCCTTTTCCCTAGCCTGGGCGTGCCCGGCGACCGACAGGGCGGACAGTTCGTCGATGTAGGCGAAGATGGCCTCCGCGAGCAGGCACAGGATCGCCGACGGGACACCGGCACGGGTACCGGCTTCGGCCATCCGCCGCCACGTCACCCGGGCGCCGACCCGGTACGCGGCCTGAAGGACGTCGACGCCGCGGCCCTGGGCGAACTCGTGCACGCCCAGCCCGAGGAACACCCGCCCGCGGTCCTCGGCGGGGGTGTCCGGGTGCCCGATGCGGTCGAGGAACTGCAGGAACGCCGCGTGGACACCGGCTTTCAGCGCTTTTCCGAACGCGCCGTCCAGTGGGCGGGCGTAGTCGGGGATGGTCCGCTGGATCTCGCGGACCACTTCGCCCGCCACGTCGGGAAGCACGGGCCGGTACACCGCCGCCAGCTCCCGGGGCAGCAGCGACCACAGCTGGACCAGGCGCGTGCCGTCGGCGGCGGGCCGTGCGGGCCCGAGCAGGGGGCCGAACGTCGCCTCGACACCACTGCGGCCACCCTGCGGTCGGGTCACCTCGTCACCTCGTTGTGAGTGAGTGTTGTGAGTGGGTGGTTGTGCGCCGGTGTTGCGGGAGGGGCGAGCGCTTTCCCGGTGCTGTCAGTCGGTCGCGAGCAGTGCCTCCGCGCGCAGGGCGACTTCCATGTCGAGCCGGTCGTCCGCGTTGTTCAACCGGTCGCCGAACAGGTCGATCAGCTGGTGCATGCGGTACCGGACGGTCTGCGGGTGGACCTTGAGCTTCTTCGCGATCTCGGGTGCGCTGCCCCGGGACTGCAGCCAGATCAGCAGTGTCTCGCCGAGCCGGGCGCGCTGTTTCGGGGTGAGGCCCTCGAACGGGGCGAGGCTGCGGGCGCACAGCTCGCGAACCAGGAACTCGTCGGCGAGCAGCCAGAGGGTGGACAGATGATCGCTGCACCGCGTGACCGGGGCGTCCGGCAGGACGCCACGCTGGATCAGCCGCGACGTGCGCCGGGCCCACAACAGCGACCGCGGCGCGTCGGTGAGCCGGACGGCGGGGCCGATCACCGCCCGCCAGCCGGGGAGCCGCTCGGCGAGGTCGGCCAGGTGCGTGCCGGGGTCGCCGGTGACCAGGCAGGGCTCGGCGCCTTCGAGATCGACCAGGACGTCGTCGTGCAGGTCCGGGGCCGCCGGGCCGTGCGGCCCCGGGCGGCGCTCCAGCGCGACGACGGTGACCTCGGCGGGGGTGGCCCACTGCGCGTTCACCGCCTGCGCCGCGATCGCCTGCGGAGAGGACGGTGGGTCGGCGAGGAGCAGTTCGAGCAGCCGCCGGCGGCGCCGGGCCCGGGTGCCCGCGGCCCGTGCCTGCGCGGCGGTGTAGCCCTCGATCGACAGCGCGGAGATCTCGTCCACGTACGCGAAGATCGCTTCGGCCGCGGTGCACAGGGTGTCCGCGTCGGTGCCGATCGCCTGGCCGAACTCGGAGACGTGCCGCCAGGCGACCCGGCCGCCGACGCGGTAGGCCGTCTGGAGGCAGTCGAGGCTGCGGCCCTCGTTGAACTCGACCTTCCCCAGGTTGCGGAAGACGGTGGTCCAGGTGTCGAGCGCGACGGTGCCGACGCCGATGCTGTCGAGGCAGTGCAGGATCGCCTGGCGGATACCCTGCGTGATGATCTGGCCGAACGCGCCCTCCAGTGGCTGCGCGTACTCGGGGACCGCGCGTTGCACCTCCTGGAGGATGGCTCGTGCCATCGGGTCGACGCGGGGCCGGAACCGCTCGCCCAGTTCCCTGGGCAGCGACGCCCACAGTCCATTCGCGCCGGTGCTGCGCACGGATCGCGTCTCCAGAGGGGTTCGCGGTGCCGGGGTGAAGGCACGGGGACGCGCGGTCGGTCCGGAAGCCTGCCGGTACTGCGGGGCGGCCGTCCGCGGCTCGCGCCGGCCGAACCCGGTGTCCAAGTCGGTCATGTTTTATCCTTGCTGGCAACAAAATCAGCCTCTTCAACGGTGAAGCCGATCCAGATTTTGTGGCCCACGCAACATAAAATCCGGCCAGGAGACCTGTCAACGAATTCCGGGGGCTGCTGACGTAACCCGTACGGACTACACCCGAACGGGTGGAGCGAACCGGTGGCAAGTGACATTTACCGGCGCCGGGGATGAGGTCCGGGTGACAACTTTTCCGGGGTGTTCTCCAGTGTCGTGACGCTGTTCGCGGCGACGAGCGTGGCCACCACCTCCGCCAGCTTCAACCGAGCGGGCGTGGTCTCGGCGAGGAAACGTGCCAGTACCTGGCCGAACCGTTCCGGATCGGCCACATGCGGAAAGTGTTTCGCGTTTTCGAACACGGTCAAGCGGCTGTCCGGCAGCAGTTCTGCCGTCCGGCGGCCGTGCGCGACCGGGATGAGCGGGTCGCGCGCGCCCCACACCAGGAGCGTCGGTACCCGTTCGGCCAGATACAGCTTGTCGACCGCGCTCGCGCGCTGGCCGCGCAGGTCGATGAGGCCGCGGGCGATGCTCAGGAAGGCCCGCCGGCGGCCGGGGTCGGCCAGCGCGGCCAGGTGCCGGGTGAGCTCCCGGGTCTCCGGCGCGAGCCCGCCGCCGCACCTCCGCCCGGCCGCCGCGAGGGCGCGGGCGATCGCGAGCGTGGCCCGGTTGACGGTCACGGTGAGTGTCACGCGGGCCCCGGGCAGCGCAGTCGCGCGCAGCACCGCGGTCACCTGCGGGCCGAGTCCCGCACTGCCCACGAGGACCAGCCGGGAGCACATCTCCGGGAACTGGTAGGCGAACTGCATGGCGATCCCGCCGCCGAGCGAATGCCCGGCGACGGTGGCGTGCTCGTGCCCGGTGAGCACGAGGACGTCCCGCACCGCGCTCGCGAGCGCGCCGAGGCCGTAGTCGGCCCGTGGGGCGTCGGAGTCGCCGTGCCCCGGCAGATCGGGGACGAGGACGCGGTGGCCGAATCCGGTCCGTTCGAAGTACGTCAGCAGGGGAAGCCAGGTTTCGCCGCTGCCCGAGATACCGTGCAGCAGTACCAGGACGTCGCCGGATCCGGTTCGGCCGGGCGGGCGGTACTCCCGCAGCCGGATTCGCCGGCCGTGCAGGGTAAGCGTGTGCGTGTCGAGTGCCATGTGCCGCCTTTCCGCTCGTCAAAGGAAAGTAACGCAGGAACGCCTCGTCCGGCAGCGCGGAAACGGGGCGGGGGAAGCGATTGCCGCTGGCGTGACAACAACGTGCGGTGGTGTCCTCGTGCGGGTGCCAAGTTCGGCTGTGGTCCGTGGCGGTGTATCGACATTTTCGCGGTGTCCCGGTACTCAGGAAACCGTTCGCCGGTAACCCGGGAGTACGGGAGAAACGCATGGATGCGACGACGCGCCGTGCCGGAACGACGGTCGCGGGCTGATGGCCTGCCGGGCGGATTTCGACTTCGGGTCGGCACCGCCGTCGCCGTACGGCGGCCACCGTCGTGGCCGCGGGTGGCGGCGCGTGCTGCCGACCGTGCGGGTGCCGCGTCAGCGCGGCGGCGTTCACGATTCGGCGCGCGGTTCCCGGGCGTCGGCGATCGGGAACACCCAGCGCCGGTAGCCCCACCAGCGGAACGCCGAACCCGCCGCGGTCCCCACCAGCATGCCGCTGACGAAGTCGGCGACCTCCTGCGCGGCGAAGCCGACCTGGGGCACCTCGAGCCGCAGGACGTAGCGGGAGACCAGCGGCGGGCACAGCGTGATCGTCACGGCGATCGCGTTGACCGCGAAGAACAACGCGGCCTCCGGCGCGCGCCGGAGGCCGCCGCGGGTGGGGAACGCCCAGCGCCGCGACAGCAGGTAGGCGAGCGCGGTCGCGGTGACGTTCGCGACGGCCAGCGCGGTCACCGGCTTCGTGTGCAGGACGGTGAGTTTCAGGCCGTAGTTCACCGCGAGGGTGCAGCCGAACGCGGCCAGCCCGACGGCGGCGAACCGGAGGAGTTCCCGGAGTTTCCCGGTCCCGCCCTCGCCGGGTCGGCGCGTCCCGCGCGCCCCGGTGTCCACAGGGGACACCGGGGCGGGTCTCGGCACCGCGGGCCTCAGCAGTTCGAGGTCGCCGGCGTGCCCGCGACCCGGTCCTTGACGAAGGCGAGCACGTCGGCGTTCGCGGTGTAGACCGCGGTGATGTGGTCGGTGTCGTAGGTCTTCCAGATCTCCTTGACCCCGGCCGCGCAGTAGGCCTTGTGCATCGCGTCGTCCTGCGCGAACTGGACGAGCTGGTCCTGGATGGCGTGGTAGTGGAAGACCGGGACCCTGATCGGGGCGCCGCCGAGCTTGTTTTCGTTGAGCCGCGCGATCCATTCCGGCTTCACGTAGCCCGCGCTGGTGGTGTAGTCGGCGATCTTCTGGTTCGCGTACGTGGTGAGCAGTTCGAACGTGCACGCGCTCTGCTGCATCTCCTTCAGCTTCGCGCGCCCGTTGTCGCTGAGGAACGAATCGAGTTTCAGTTCGGGATAGGCGTTGTCCAGGCCCACCAGCGCGTAGGCGAACACGCCGAACCCGAATTTCCCGTCGAGTTGCAGGGTGACCTGGACGAGGTCGGCGGGCACCCCGCCCGCGGCGACCCCGACGAGGTTCACCTCTGGCGCGTAGGAGGGCTGGAGCTGACCCGCCCACGCCGCCGCGCCGCCGCCCTGGGAGTAGCCCCGGAAGACCACCTTGGCACCGGGGGAGAGCTTGGTTTCGGCCAGCCGCTGGGCCGCGCGGACCGAGTCGATGACCGCGGGACCTTCGGACCGCCCGGCCACGTAGGTCGTCTTCGGGTCCTGGTGGTAGCCCTCGTAGTCGGTGACGGTGACGGCGTATCCGGCGTCGAGCAGGTCGTCGACCCCCGGCTGTTCGTAGAACGCGCCCATATCGATCATCGAGGACGGGGCGCAGCCGAACGCGGGCCCGTGCGTGCCGGGCGCGAAGGCGACGATCGGCGCGGCGGCCGGGTCGGCGTTCTTCGGCACCAGCACGGTCCCGGTCACCGCGTCCGGTTTGCCGCGTCCGTCGGTGGACAGGTACATGACCTGCCACGCGTTGACGGAATCCTTGCGCGGTCCGGCTTTCGAGGCGCGCCAGCGGAGGACGTCGCCCGGCTTGCCCGCGGGCAGCGGCGAGGGCGGGGTGTAGAACGAGTCGTCGAACGGCCCGGTCCCGGCGGTGGCCGGGGCGTCCGCGTCCGCCGGGCTCGCGCCGGAGGGGACCACCACGGCGGTGGTGAGGACGACGGCCAGCGCGGCGGCGAGCACCGCGCGGGACGGGTGGGGGAACGGGAACACGGCCAGGCCTCCAGGAAGGGGACGGGAACGGGGTCAGGCGGTGCCGTAGACCCGTTTACAGGTCGGGGATTCGGCGAAGGCGAGGTTGAGTTCGGGGTTGGCCTTGAGGTCCTTGATCGGGCCCTCCGGTTCGCTCAGCTTGCTCATCGTGCCGTCGGCGTCGCCGATCACCTTCTGCAGGCCCGCCTGGTCGGTGACCTTCGCGTCCTGCATCTTCGCCTTCGTGTCGGCCACCTTCGCCCTGGTGTCACCGAGGGTCGTGGTCGCCCTGTCCACAGCGGACTGTCCATCCGGGACGGGCGGGACGCCCGCGGCGCGGATGCCGCCCGCCATGTCATCCAGCGCGGCCGCCAGCGAGGTCAGGAAGCCGACCATGGCGTCCTTGGACCGGCCGGGGTCGGCCGGGTCGAGCGCGGGCGGCCGGGACAGCTTCGCCGACCCCGCCGCCACACCGGTGCACACCTTGTCGGCCCAGGCGAGCGCGGCCGGGTCGGCGTGGTGGCCGGTGTCGGCGGGCCGGGGCGACCCGCAGGCGGTCAGTGCCACGACGGCCAGTGCCGCCGCGGGGGCGAACGCGATTCTCGACGCCGTGCGGCGCGTTTTTTTCATGGTGTCCTCGTCGAATTCGCGAAAGGGAGAGGAGCCGGGGCGGGGCGCACGGCGGCAGTGATATTCCGCGCCGGTCGCCGGTGACCGGACTGCTGAACTGCGAGGTTACTCACCAAAGCTTCCGCCGGGCAAGACGGCCGGGGCGCGCTGGGGATCTCGGAATTGCCGATTGGCATGCGCGGGCGAAATTTCCCGCTCGTTGTTGTCACGCGCGTCAGCGGTTCTCGCGGCCGCATCTCCGGTCGCCTCCTGGCCGCTGGGCTGCGAAAACCCGCTGCATCCTGCTAGGAACACGCCTTCGGCGCCGTTCCGGGATGACAATTTGGCGAGGGCGCGTCAAGTTTTCCGGGTAATCCCTTGATCGGCGCCGGGGCGCGTCGTTAGTTTACTGTTCGGTTGCGATCCGTCAGACATCGTCGCTACCCGGAAAATTCCCTGGGGTCTGGACAACAGGCGACATGGGGAATTATACGCCGTTTCGTATCATCGTTGATACCACGGAAGGACGATTGTGAGTCACCGAAGAGGAACCAAGAGGGCGGTCGCCGCCGCCGCTGCCGGTGCCGCCGGGCTGGTCGCCACGGCACTCGTGATCGGGGCGCCGTCCAGCGCCGCCGACCCGATCTCGCTCACGCTGAACTACCACTGCACCTACCCGCTGGTGGGTTCCCAGCCGCTGAAGGTGGTGATCAACACCGATCTGCCGCTGTCGGTCAAGACCGGTCAGCCGACCGGCACGTTCGACATCAAGGCCGTCTCCACCATCAACGCGGACACGGTCAGCGGGCTCAACCTGATCGGCGCGGCGACGCTGGAGGGCCAGGCGATCGCGAACGCGAAGGTGGCCGCGCCCGGTCTCGACCTGCCGGTGAAGGTACCCAACGACATCGCCAAGAGCCCCATCCCGCCCTCCGGCGAGATGACGGTCAACGCCGGGGGCAAGACGCCGTCGCTCACCTTCACCCAGCCCGGCGAGGCCAAGATCACCGTGGGTGACCTGCAGTTGAAGGTCACCCCGCGCAAGGCCGACGGCTCGGTTACCGGCATCACGCCGGACGGCACGATCGACGCGCCGTGCACACAGGATCCAGGCCAGCAGAACACCCTGGCCACGATCAAGATCGGCGACGGCGGCGGAACCACTCCGCCCACCACTCCGCCCACCACCCCGCCGACGACCCCGCCGACCACACCACCCACGACGCCGCCGACCACCCCGCCGACGACGCCGCCCGGTGGTGGCGGGCTGAAGTACTCCTTCGGCATCAAGGGCCAGACCGCGCTGAAGGCGCTCGGCAGCACCGCGCCGATCAACGGCGGCTTCGACGCGGACGTGGACCTGGCGAAGAAGACGTTCACCGGTGACCTGAAGCTCGACCCGTCGCACACGGACTTCAAGCTGTTCGGCTTCGTCCAGGGCGGTTCGGACATCAAGGTCGAGCAGGTCGGCCAGCAGACCGGTGAGCTGGAGGGGACCGGGTTCAAGGCACACATCAAGTTCAACGTGTTCCTGCCCTCGGTGCAGGTCTTCGGGATCCCGATCAGCAACGACCCGAAGTGCGGCACGGTCAGTCCCTCGACCAGCGAGATGAAGACGGGCCCCGACTTCGACCTGCTCAAGGGCGGCAAGCTGACCGGGACCTATTCGCTGTCCGCGCTGCAGAACTGTGGTCAGCTCAACGACTGGATCAGCGCGTTCGCCAAGAGCGACGGCAACACGCTCGATCTGAACCTCACCAAGAAGTAGCCAGGCCGTCCGGTCCCCGCCACCCTCCGGTGGCGGGGACCGGCGCCGCGCACCGGAAGGCGATCATGCCTCTTCGCTCCTCCGCCAGGGCGCTGCTCGCGACGGGCCTCGTCCTCCTACTCATCGCCGCCGGGTTGCTGTTCGCCGCGGTCCGCGGCGCGGCCGCGTCCACCCCCGTCGACAAGAAGCTCTCCTTCACCTGCCCGTTCCCGCTGATCGGGCTGCAGAAGCTCGCCGTCGAGATCAAGGCCGAGTTCGACGTCCCCACCCGGTCGGGCGGCACGCTCACCACGTCCGGGCCGGAAGTGTCGGTGACCGTGCCCGACAAGGCCACACGCGGGCTCGCCCTCGTCGGCGCCGCGAGCATCGAGGGCACCGCCGCGGCCGGCGTCACGCTGACCAACGGCGACGCGAAGCCGCTTCCGGTGCGGATTCCGTTGACCGTGGCCAAGACCGCGGTCCCGCAGTCGGGGACGTTCAGCCCGCACGCGACGGGTTCGGTGCCCGCGATCAAGCTCGCCAACCCGGGCCGGACCACCCTGGTCATCGGCGACTTCACCACCCGGCTGACGCCGAAGAAGGTCGACGGCTCGTTCACCGGGCTCGGCTCGTTCACCTCCGGCTGCACGCTCGACCCCGGCCAGGACCCGGTACTGCTGTCGGTCGATCTCCCGGGGCCGGGCACGACCGCCCATGACTACACGGTGTCGGGCCGGACGACGATCAGGGCACTCGGCGCGACCACGCCCGTCACCGGCGGGTTCGGCGTCGGCGCCGGTGACGGACAGACCTTCGGCGGCGGCCTCGCGCTGGACCGGGCGCACGCGGAGTTCCGGCTGTTCGGGTTCCTGCCGGGGACGGCCGACCTCGTCTTCACGCCGTCCGGCCCGCAGACCGGGGAACTCGGCGGCACCGGGTTCACCGCGCACACCCGGTTCGACCTCGCGCTGCCCCTGGTCACCCTGCTCGGGATGCCGGTGAGCAGCGGGCCGGACTGCCGGACCTCGAGTCCCGCGGCGGCGGACCTGCGCACGGGCGAGGGATTCGCGATGGCCGCCGGGGGCGCGCTCACCGGCACTTTCGCGCTGGCGCCGCTGACCGGCTGCGGCGCGTTCACCGGGTACCTGAGCTCGTTCGTACAGGGGGAGGGCAACACGTTCGAGCTGGCGCTGGCGCCGCGCGCGGTCAGCCGGTGACGGTCGAGAACAGGTTCTGGATGTCGGCGTCGAAGTAGGCGCTGTAGGACACGTCCGGGGAGTTGCCGCCCTGCTGGTACCCGCCGATCACCCCGACGACGAACCCGGTGTCGGTCACCCACGGTCCGCCGCTGGTGCCGTCCGGGAAGCCGGGGCAGGCGATCCGCTGCTGGTAGGCGCCGAACTGGGTGGTGGTGTTCCGGCAGACCACCGGCGCGTCGGTGGTGTCGGGGTAGCCGGTGAGCGTGACCGCGTTGACGAAGCCCCGTCCGGTGCCCAGCGTGTTCGCGCCGGTGAGGCTTTCGACCGGGCGGGACTCGCCCGGCCGGTGGACGGTCAGGAAGGCGAAGTCGAGGTCGGGATCCGCCGAGGCGGTCCACCCCGGGGCCACGAAGACGCCGGTCACCTGCCACTGGCCGGAGGGCGCGACGCCGTCGTGGTAGCCGGGCGCGAAGGTGAGCCCGGAACGGCCGCTGACGCAGTGCGCGGCGGTCAGCACGACGTCGCCCGCCCCGCTGTGCACGACGCTCGCGGAGCAGAAGTGCCTGCCACCGGAGAACAACGCGCCCACCGCCGGGCTCGCGACGGCCAGGCCGCTCGCGGCCGGGGCGGTGTTCGCCGCGGGCGCCACGTGGGGGAGGGCGCCCGCGGTGGCGGTGCCCTCGACGACCCCGGCGCTGCCCGCCGCGAGCGCCAGGAAAGCCAGGACCACGACCAGTGTCGCGGAGCGAAGAGTTCTGAGCCGCACGTGTTCACATCACCACAGCCACGTCCCGGCGGCACCTCGGAACACCGGACGCACAGGCCGGGCACAGCGACTCACAACCGGCACCCAGGTTCGGCGCGGGACATCATCGGGCATCAGTGGGGCGTCAGCGGGACACCACGGACGCGCCCGGCGCGGGCTCGGCCGTCTTTCGTTCGCGTGGCGCGGCCTGGATCAGGGCGACGGCGAGCAGCACCAGGCCGATCCCGGCGAGTTCGAGCGCGGTCAGCGCGGTGCCGGAGATCAGCAGGTCCAGCAGCGCGGTGACGGGTGGCACGCAGTAGAACAGGCTGGTGACCCTGGCGATCTCGCCGCGGGCGACCATGAAGTACAGCAGCGCGGCGGCGCCGACCGAGATCACCGCGACCATCCAGCCGAGCGCGAGGAAGAACGCCGGGCGGCCGGTCAGCCGCGGCCCGCCGGTGCAGGCCACCGTCACGGCGAACGCCGCCGAGCTGATCGAGTACTGGATCGCCAGCGACGCCCAGGTGCCCACACCGGTGGTCCGGCCCTGGACGACGGTGCCCCCGGTGATCGCGAGCAGCGCGAGGAAGGCGAACAGGACCCCGGTGAGCGTGCCCGCGACATCCGCCGCGGCCGTCGTGCCGAGCGCCGAACTGACCGTCAGCGCGACGCCGGCCAGCCCGATCAGCAGGCCCGCCCGGAACCGCGGGCTCCGGCCCTGCCGGGTGATCAGCGTGGTGAGCAGCGGCTGGGTCCCGAGCACGACGGCGACGATTCCGGCGGGTATTCCGGTGCCGACGGCGATGAAGAAGAAACCCTGATAAGCGGTTTGCAGGAGTATCGCCACCACGACGGTCCGCGTCCATTCCGGCCGGGTGCGCGGCAGCCGGTCGCGGACGAAGAACCAGATGACCCAGCACGAGATCGCGGCACCGAGTGCGCGCAGGAGCAGGAAGGTCGGCGCCGAGCTGGAGGCGAGTCCCGTCTCGACGGCGATGGGCCCGCTCGCCCACATGAGCACGAAGGCGATGGGCGCGAAAATGACGAACAGCGCATTGTTTCGGGACATCGGGGCCAGACCTCGGCAGGTTTTCCGGGAGAAAATCGGTACGCGGCCGACGGTAATGAGCGGGGTGGACATCCCGGAAATGCCGATGCGCAATGGGGTATGCTCTGCGGTTATGGGGCTGGACATCCGGCATCTGGAGACGTTCCTCGTGGCCGTCGAGGAGGGCAGCATCACCGCCGCGGCCCGCAGGCTCCGGCTGGCGCAGCCCGCGGTCTCCCGCACGCTGGCCCAGCTCGAACGCCACGTCGGCGCGACACTGCTCGCCCGCTCCGCGCATGGGGTCGTGGTGACCCCCGAAGGTGAGCTCTTCCAGGTCAAGGCCGCCGCCGCGCTGGCCTCGTTCACCGACGCGGTGGAGCGGCCCTTCGGCGGGCCGCGCCCGCTGCGGGTCGGGCACGCGTGGTCGGCCTTCGGGGAGCACACCTCGGCCCTGCTGCGCCGCTGGCGCGCGGTGCGGCCGGACCAGCCGCTCGACCTGTGCCGGCTGGACGATCCCTACGCGGGAATGGCTAGCGGCCGGGTCGACGTGAGCGTGCTGCGCGGCCCGCAGCCGCGTCCCGGCTATCGCGGCGAACTGCTCTACAGCGAGAAGCGGGTGGCGGCGCTCTCGGTGGAGCACCCGCTGGCCCGCCGTCGCGCGCTCGGGCTCGCCGACCTGGCCGGGGACGGCCTGATCGTGCAACGGAACTCGGGCACGGCGACCCCCGAGCTGTGGGCGGCGGGGGCGCGCCCGGTGGTGGCCGTGGAGGTCGGCTCGGTCGACGACTGGCAGAGCAACGTCGCCGCGAACAACGGGATCGGGATCACCCCGGCCTCCAGCAGCAGGCTGCATCCGCACGCCGAGATCGTCTACGTGCCGCTGACCGACGCGCCGCCGGTGCCGGTCTTCCTCGCGTGGCCGCCGAACTCCCGGCACCCGGCGCTGGAGGACTTCGTCCGGGCGGCACACGCCGTCGTCCGCGGCGACCCGAAAAGTTGATCGCTTTTCCCGCCTCGGTAGGCATAATGCGGGGTGGAGGGAGCGACGCTATGACGATCCATCTCACCCACTGGGGCATGTTCGAGGCGGAAACGGACGGGGACCGGCTGCGGTCGGTCCGGCCGTGGTCGAAGGACCCGGAGCCGCCGCCGATGCTCGAGAACATCCTGGACGTGCAGGACCATCCCGTCCGGATCACCCAGCCCCACGTGCGCAAAGGCTGGCTGGAGCACGGGCCCGGCGCGGCGGGGCGCGGGGAGGACGCGTTCGTCCCGGTCTCCTGGGAGAAGGCGCTCGACCTGCTGGCGCGTGAGCTGCGGCGGGTGTACGACGGCTACGGGCCCGAAGGCGTGTACGGCGGATCGTACGGCTGGGCCAGCGCGGGCCGGTTCCACCACGCGCAGAGCCAGGTGCACCGGTTCCTCAACTGCCTCGGCGGATACGTGAACTCGGTGAACAGCTACAGCCTCGGCGCGACCACCGTGCTGCTGCCGCACGTGGTCGGCCCGGCGTGGACGATCATGGACGATTCGACGACGTACGAGGTGATCGCCGAGCACACCGAGCTGGTCGTCGCGTTCGGCGGGCTGTCCCCGAAGAACGCCGTGGTGGCCCCCGGCGGGGTCGGGCGGCACGGGATGCGCTCGTGGGTCGCCGCCGCGCGGGCCCGTGGCTGCCGGTTCGTCTCGATCAGCCCCCTGGAAGACGACACGCACGCCGACGCGGAGGCGGAGTGGATCTCCCCGCGCCCGGCGGGCGACGTCGCGCTGATGCTCGGCCTCGCCTACGTGCTGGACACCGAGGGCTTGGCGGACAAGGAATTCCTCCGCCGGTACACGGTGGGCTACGAACGGTTCGCGGAGTACGTGCGCGGCACCGCCGACGGGGTGCCGAAAACCCCGGAATGGGCCGAAGCGCTCACCGAGGTCCCCGCCGCGCGGATCCGCGCGCTCGCCGGGGAGATGGCCGCGTCCCGCACGATGGTCACGGTGAGCTGGTCGCTGCAGCGCACGCGGTTCGGCGAGCAGCCGCTGTGGCTGGGCCTGGTGCTGGCCGCGATGCTTGGGCAGATCGGCCTGCCGGGCGGCGGTTTCGGGCACGGGTACGGTTCCTCCGCCGTCGGTGGCAGGCCGGTCCGCGCGGTGCCGCTGCCCTCGCTGCCGCAGGGCGCCAACGGCTGCGACACGTTCATCCCGGTGGCCAGGATCGCCGACATGCTGCTCAACCCCGGCCAGGAGTACGACTACAACGGACAACGGCTGACCTACCCCGACATCCGGCTGGTGTACTGGTGCGGCGGGAACCCGTTCCACCATCACCAGGACCTCGCCCGGCTGCGGCGGGCGTTCGCCCGGCCGGACACCGTCGTCGTGCACGATCCTTTTTGGACGGCCACGACCCGGCACGCGGACATCGTGCTGCCCTCGACGATGTCGATCGAGCGGGACGACTTCGGTGGTGGGTACGGCGATCCGGTGTTCGTGCCGATGCGGGCGCTGACGAAACCGCACGCCGGGGCGCGCGACGACTACCGCGTGTTCGCCGAGCTCGCCGAGCGGCTCGGGGTGGGGGAGGAGTTCACCGAGGGGCGGACCGCGGGCGAATGGCTGCGGCACCTCTACACGGAGTGGGCCGCCGACCGCGAACGCGAGGGGAACCCGGTGTCCTCGTTCGACGAGTTCTGGGCGAGCGAGGACGTGCTGGACCTGCCGGTGCGCCCGGTGCGGCACGTGTCGCTGGCCGGGTTCCGCGCGGATCCGGACCGGAACCCGCTGCGCACGCCGAGCGGGCGGATCGAGATCTTCTCCGAGACCATCGACGGGTTCGGTTATCCGGACTGCCCGGGACATCCGGTGTGGCGGGAGCCGGAGGAGTGGCTCGGCGGTGAGGCGGCGAAGGCCCATCCGCTGCACCTGATCGCGAACCAGCCGAAGACGCGGCTGCACAGCCAGCTCGACCACGGCCCGCACAGCCGGGGCGAGAAGATCGCCGGGCGCGAACCGGTGCGGATGCATCCCGACGACGCGGCCGCCCGCGGCCTGGCCTCCGGTGACGTGGTGCGGATCTTCAACGAGCGCGGCAGCTGCCTGGCCGGGCTGCGGACCAGCACGGCCGTGCGGCGCGGTGTCGCGCAGCTGTCGACCGGTGCCTGGTACGACCCCGACCCGGCCGATCCGGCGGTGTGCCGCCACGGCAACCCGAACGTGCTGACCGCCGATCGCCCGACGTCGTCGCTGGCCCAGGGCTGTTCGGGGCAGCACGCGCTGGTCGAGGTCGAGCGGTACGCGGGCACCCCGCCGGAGGTCGCCGCGCACCGGCCGCCGGGGTAGCGCTACCGGGGTCCCTCCCTGGCGCGGGCGCGGCGCTCGGCCACGTTCATCCAGGACGACACGGCGATGAAGACGAGCGCGACGAACAGCACGAGGGTGCCGGGCCACGACATGCGCACCGCCCAGGCCAGCGCCACCGCCGCGACGAGCAGTGCCCAGCCCGCCCACAGCCAGCGGGGCACCCGGTGGCCGGTGACGTACCGGAGCAGCGGCACGAGCCCGGGTACGAGGGCCAGGAGGATCCGCCAGTAGTCGCCGAGCACACTGAGCATCGCGCGTCCTCCTCGTCGTGGGGACGGCCGTTCCGGCAGCCGGGTCTTCTGTCATTACCGGAAGACGGGACGTGAGACAAGATGCACCTGGGTGACGCGGCTTTCCCCGTGTCGAGGTGGGGGGCGGGGCAATGGGTACGTACGTGTCGATCAGGGGCTGGCTCGAATGCGACGACGAGCAGGTCCCCGCCATCAAGGCGATCATCGCGGCGCATGACGACGATGACTTCTACTCCGGGGGCTGGGGTTTTCCCCGCAAGCCGTTCAACTGGCGGAGGTACGTCTTCTACGGCGGCGACATCCGTGAGTCGGCCGTGGACTGGTTTCTCGGGCAGCTCCGGGAAATCGCGCGGGTCCCACCCCCGGACGAGGACGACGACCTCGTCCGGGGATTGTTCCTTGCCAGCCACGAAGCCGAGGGCATGAGCGAGTGGCGGCTCCGTGCCGGTCAGGTCCTCATCTCGCCCGCCGACGCGAGGTATCGCTACCTCGACGAATAGGCGACGGCTCAGCCGCGTGCCTTTTCGATGGCTTCGAGGAGTTCGGCGACTTCGGTCTTCTTGTCCGCGGCGTACCGGAAGACGTTGGCGGGTTCCCGGGGTACGAAGGCGGGGACGTTGGTGACCACGTCGTCGGGAAGGCCGGGTGCGACGAAGGTGACCCAGCCGTCCTTCCACGTCGTCGGCTCGACGTGCTTGATCCTGGTGATCTTCCGGGCCGGGAACCGGTGCTTCCGGTCGTCCGGTAAACCCAGTTTGTCCTTGATGGCGATACTGATCGTGATCGTCCTGCCGTCGAACCTCACCGAGCGTCGCCGGGACCTGATGTGCACGCGGTGGCCTCCCTTTCCTTGCGTGCCAGCACCTTAGGCCGCGATGACGACGTCCGGGACGGGTTCGGGGAAAGAGCTCAGAAGCGGACGGAGGCGCGTACCGGATAGTGGTCGGACGGGAGCGTTCCGTCGCCATAGGACACCATCGAAACCGCGCCGACGTCGGCGAGCGGGCGCCCGCCGCCGCGCAGCGCGCCGATGTAGTCCAGTGAGTCGCGGTAGGTCGCGGGGACGGATTTCGCCGCGTTCGGATTGGTGGCCGCGTCGAAGGTGTACTTCCCGGCCGGGGCGGTGCGCAGGACGCCGTCCAGCGCCGCCTCGCCCTGCCGCGCCTGGCCGCGGCCGAGGCCGTCCTTCCGGCCCTGCCCCGCCCAGTACTCGATGTTGAGGTCGCCCGCGATCGCGACCGGGTCGCCGCCGGGGACGTACCGGGCGACCAGGCCGTGGATCTCGCCGAGCTGTGCCATCCGGATCTCGTGCGCCTTCGGCAGCGTGTCCGGGGCCTCGTCGGCCTGCAGGTGGGTCCCGGCCAGCCACAGCGGCCTGCTGCCGTGCGCGAGGATCCGGACCAGCGCGGCGCCCTTGTTCGCCAGGTAGTCGGCGGTGCCCTGGTAGGAGTTCCGGAACACCAGCTGGTGCGCCTCGGTGATCGGCCACTTGGACAGCACGACGACCCCGCCGTTGACCACGACCGGCGAGTTCGAACAGTTTCCGTCCACAGTGGACCAGCCGGGCGCGGTCGAGCAGTACTGGCCGACCAGCGGGGTCTGGTACGGCCAGGCGTCGGTCAGCCGCTTACGCAGCGACTCGGCCTCGGCGCTGAACGCCTCCTCCAGCACGACCACGTCGGTGCCGTTCGCGCGGATCACCTTTTCCGCGGCCTGGGCGCGGGCTTGTTTGTCGGCCGTGTCCGGATTCGCGATCCATGGCAGCTGCCAGAGGTTGAAACTCAGCACCGAGGCCGTGGACGCAGGGGCCGCGAGGGCGGGCGTCGCGGTCAGCAGCAGGGCGACCAGGGTGGCGAGCGCGGCCAGTTTCCGCACGGGGAGGTCCTTTCTGCCGGGCGGTCAGGAAACCACGAAGGCGCGGGAGGTCCCGCTGAACGCGGTGAGGTGCCCGTTCCAGCCGTTCTTCCAGTTCCCGTAGTGCACCACGCGGTACTTGCCGATCGGGGTGTTCGCGGGGATGTCCCAGGTAACGGTGGCTTGCGATTCGGCGACGAGCTTCCGTGCCCAGTGGTACTTCGTGGCCCAGTCGCCGTCGTCGGCGTGGCGCGTCCACTTCCCGCCCTCGAACCGCTGGACCTCCAGGAACGTGGAGCCATGCCGGAGGTCGTTCTTCGGATGCCCGGTCACGAACGTGACGCTGACCTGCTCGCCCCGCCGGTAGCTGGGCTTCGCCTCGGTGAGGACGTCGCCGAAGTTCTTCAGCGCCGGGGCGCTGTCGAACACGACGCCCGGCTGGAAGTTGACGAGCTTGCCGCGCAGATCACGGGGGACCGGCCCGCGCGGGACCGTCCGGCCCGCCTTCATCGCGGCCGCGAGCTTCGCGAACTCCTGCTGGTAGGCGGGCAGGGTGTACCGGCCGAAGAGCGTGGAGGCGCCTTCGTACTGCTGGGAGTCGTATTCCTCGGGCGTCGCGACGTACTGGCTGTAGGCGTTGGCGTAGCCCTGCACCAGCACGTTCTCCAGCGGCACCCCGAGCTCGGCCGCGACGGTCCGCCGGATCCGCAGGCCCGCGACGATCGTGTACTCGGCGGGCCCGGCCACCAGGTGCAACTGTCCTATCCGGACTATCTGCAGCGGAAGCACCTCCGGCGCCCACGGGTACGGCTTCATCGCCCCGAACGGCACGGCGATCACCTTGGGGGCCTGCGCGTCCGCGAGCGCGCGCGGGATGGGCGCGTCGATCCCGCCGAGCCAGTCGATGAACGGGTTCTTCACGCCCTCGGGCAGGGGAAGGCCCGGCCCGTCCTCGGTGCTGCCCGCGAGCATCGACACCCCGATCGCCGCGGTGCAGGTCCGCTGCGGGCGCCCGTTCGGCGTGTACTTCGCGTCGACGGCGACGTCGGACATGTCCACGTAGCACATCCGGTGGTCCACGCCGCCCGCGACGACCTCGCTCGCGGCGTCGAACGCGCGTTTCGCCGCCCGGAACTGGAGTTCGCCGATGCGCCGGGTGTTCTCGAACTCCGTGTCCGGTGTGCCCGGTTTCAGGTTCAGGTTCGGCGTCATGTCGCCGGAGTTGGTCTGCGCGAACGCGGCGACGAACCCCGGCGCGCCGTCGAGGTAGCGGACCCCGGCGTGGTCGTGCTCCCAGGTGTAGGCCGCGTATCCCTTGTTGTCGCTGCTGATCAGGTGGTTGCCGTTGCTCATCGACGTCCCGTGTGTGGCGAACCAGGTGATCGCGCCGACGTCGGCGCCGCCGCGCCGGAAGCGGAGCACGGTCACCGCCGGGTCGATCGACAGCGGGAAGTGGTCCTTGTCCGCCTTCGGGTTCAGCTCGAACGCGGTGCGCGAGCGGTTCGCGCTGGCGTCGGTGAGCTCGGTGCGGCCGAGGCTGATCGAGCCGGGCGCGAGGTCCGCGTGGGCCTGGGTGATCGCCGCGACGATCCCGTCGACGACGGCGTCGTAAACCTGCTCCTGGAACCCGAGGATCGACAGGTCGTAGGCGGCGTAGTGGGAGTCGCCCCCGCAGGCCGAGTGTGTGTGCGTGGCGTTGAGCAGGACGTTCCGCTCGGTGTAGAGGTCGCCGAACCGCGCCGCGAGCTTCCGCAGCACGCCCTGGTGCACCGACTGGAACAACGCGCCGAGTTCGGCGGTGACGAAGGCGATCCGGCGCGTGCCGTCGGCGATCACGTACGCCCGCGCGCGGGTGCGCAGGTGGATGCCCGCGGTCTGCTGCTGCGGCATCGAGTAGCCCATCATGCCGTTCTCCGCGGCGGGGCCGGTGACGTCGGCGATGCCGACGCCGACGAGGAACTCCCCGTCCGGGCGGGCGGGCGCGGCGGACGCCGGCGCGGCGGCCGTGCCGAGCAGGCCGGTGGCGAGCGGGAGCGCGGCGGCCCCGGCCAGGACGTGACGACGGTTCACCGGCATCGGTGACTCCTCCCGCTAACGTGAAGTACTTTCGCGTTAGCGTGGGACCGTACGTGATCCCCTTCACCCTGGCAACCCGCGATCGTCGGCCCGGGGAGTCAGGCGGGCGCGGCGATCCGCCACAACGACGTCGGCGTCTCGCCGTCGCCCTCGCGGGATTCGAATGCGATCCAGCGGCCGTCCGGTGACCAGCTCGGCGCCCCGCTGTACCAGGTGGGCGCCCGGGTGACCTGGACCGCCGGGCCACCGTCGGCGGGAACCACGAACAGCTGCGCGTGCGCGAGCCCGCCGCGGTCGGAGGAGAACACGATCCGGGTGCCGTCGGGCGACCAGCTCGCGTCGGTGTCCTCGCCCGCGCCGGAGGTCACCGCGCGGGGCGGGCCGCCGTCCGGGCCGATCGTGCGCAGCTTGTAGTCGCCGGTCGCGCCGCGCGACTGGAACACGATCCGATCACCGCGGGGCGACCAGTTCGGCTGGCGGTTGTCCGTGCCGGTGCCGGGCCCGTCGACCAGCCGGGTCAGCCCGGTGCCGTCCCGGCGGACCTTCCAGACGCTGCCGAGCGCGCCCGGTCCGCTCTGGTCGAGGTTCTCCTGGAAGACGATCCACTGGCCGTCCGGCGAGAAACTCGGCTCGGTGAACCCGCGCGGGCCGGTGTGCGTGGTGACCTGCCGCCGCCCGCCACCGTCCGGCCGGATCGTCCAGATCTCGTCGAGATCGGTGACGTCGAAGGAGAACGTGATCAGTCCGGCCGCCGCGTTCCAGCTGGAGCCGGGCAGGTTGACCGCGCTCTGGTCGCCTTCCTGGAGGAGTTGCCGGGGTGTGCCGCCGGGGCCGGACCCGAGCAGTTCGAGCGCGGCGGGCCCGGCGTTGTAGCCGCGCGGGAACAGCGTGAACACCACCGTCGCGCCGTCGGGCGAGAACGCGGCGTTCTGCGCGCTGGCCGGCGCGGCGGGCCGGTACAGCGGTTCGGCGCCGTCCGGCCGGGCCGCCGACGGGGCGGCGTGCGCGGGCGCTGCCGTTGCGACCAGGAGCGCCGCGCCCCACGTCATGGCTGTCGCGCTGAGTGTCATTGTCGTCCCCCAAGGATTCCCGGCGTCGTCGTTCATCCTCGGGGGCCGGGTGTCCCGGGCGCATGGGAGTGGTGTCCCGATTCCGCCAGGGCCCGCACCGTCGCCTGGATCGCGGGCCGCGGGAACGCGCTGGTGCGCCACAGCGCGAAGATCCGCCGTCGCGGCGCGGGACGCAGCGGGACGAACCGGACGCCACGGGGCACCGGATCGCGGCCGAGCCGGGGGATGATCGCCGTGCCCAGTCCGGCGGCGACCAGGGCGAGCTGGGTCGAGTGCTCGGACGCGGTGTGCGTGACGCGCGGCTCCGCGCCGAGCTCGCGCAGCGTCCGGGTCAGCCAGTCGTGGCAGATCTGCCCGGCGGTCCAGCCGATCCATCGCTGCTCGCGCAACTCAGCGGTCGTCAGGACCTTCCGCCGGGCCAGGGGGTCCTTTGTGGACACCGCGACGTCGAAGGTGTCCTCGGTCAGCGCGCGGCGGGACAGGCCGTCGGGCACCGGCAGCGGCGCGTCCGGCCAGTCCTGCACGATCGCGAGGTCGAGATCGCCGCGCGCGAGCGCGGGCACCGATTCGTGCGGCTCCCGCTCGGCCAGCCGGACGTCGAGATCCGGGTACCGCTCGCCCAGCGCGCGCACCGCGCCGGGCAGCAGGCCGCGCGCGGCCGTGGCGAAGGCAGCCACCGTCACCGAGCCGGTCACCGCGCCGCGATGTCCGGCCAGGTCCGCTTCGATCAGCTCGACCTGGGTGAGCAGCCGCTCGGTGTGCTCGGCGAGCAGGGCGGCGGCTTCGGTGAGCCGGACGCCGCGGCCGTGGCGCTCCAGCAGGGGCTGCCCGATCTCGCGCTCCAGCCGCGTCAGCTGCTGGGACACCGCCGAGGTGGTGACATGCAGGGAATCCGCGGCACCGCGGACCGAACCGGTGTCGGCGACGGCACGCAGCACCCGGAGGCGTTCGAGATTCAACACATCAGTGATGCTAAGCGGTCAGGGAAAGAAAGTCTCGATTGTCTTAACGACCAGGAGACCGCAAGGTGGGGGGAGAGAACCTCGATCACAGGGAGAATCCTCGTGCCAGCAGTCGAAACCACCCTGCGCCTCGGCGGCGACCTGCCCGTGCACCGGCTCGGCCTCGGCGCCATGCGCCTGCACAGCGGTACCCGCGCCGAGCGCGCCGCGTCGATCGGGACCGCCCGGCGCGCGGTCGAAATCGGCGTCACCTTCATCGACACGGCCGACGCCTACGAACTCGGCCTGAACGAGGAGATGCTCGCCGAAGCCCTGCATCCCTACCCCGGTGACCTGGTGATCGCCACCAAGGGCGGGCACGCCCGGCCGGGCGGCGCGTGGGTGCCGCTCGGGCGCCCGGAATACCTGCGCCAGCAGGCCGAACTGAGCCTGCGCCGGCTGCGCGCCGACCGCATCGACCTGTACCAGCTGCACCGCGTCGACCCGAAGGTCCCGTTCGCCGAGCAGATCGGCGCGCTGCGGCAGCTGCGGGACGAGGGCAAGGTCCGGCACATCGGCCTGTCGCAGGTCTCGGTCGCCCAGCTCGTCGAGGCCCAGCGGATCGTGCCGATCGTGAGCGTCCAGAACCGCTACAACCTCACCGATCGCGCGTCGGAGGACGTGCTGGAGCACTGCGCGGCACACGGGATCGCGTTCATCCCGTGGCTGCCGATCAAGCCGAGCGTCGCCCCCGGCGGGCCGCTCGCCGCCATCGCCGCCCGGCTGGGCGCGACCCCGGCGCAGGTGGCGCTTTCCTGGCTGCTGCACCGTTCTCCGGTGATGCTGCCCATTCCCGGCACGTCCTCGACGCGGCATCTGGAGGAGAACTTCGCCGCCGCGGAGCTCGAAATGTCCACAGAGGACTACTCTGGGTTGGACGCGCTGGGTGCGGATTGAGCTTGGTTCTTCACGGTTTCTCACCCACCCCGCGCTCCTGACTTGCGAAGCCCTCCGAGTCACCTTGGATGGAGGTATCAGCGGGCCCGGTTCCCCGTACCGGGCTTCGTCCGAACGCGCAAGGGAGTGCCGATGGGTATCGACTTCGATGGCATCAAGAACGCGGTGAGCGACGAGCACGTCGACAAGGCGGCCGACTTCGCGAAGTCCAAGTTCGGTGAACACGCCGACAAGATCGACGCGGTCGCGGACAAGGCGAAAGGCTTCCTCGGCGGAGAATCCCGTGATTCCGGCGGGCAGCGGCAGGACGCCGGGCCCGCCGGGAGCGGTCCGGCCGACGGCGGCTTCGGTGGTGAACAGCCCCGTGGCGAATATGGCGGCGGGCACGCCGAAAGCCGGTACGGCGAGGAGGAATCCCGGCGCGGCGGTCACCCGGAAGGAAACCACGGGCGCTGAGCCACGGACACCCGGGAAAGGGGCGGCTCCGCCCCTTTCCCGTCGCCGTCGGGCGTCTCAGCCGCCGGTCCGGGACCAGCGGGGCCGCAGCACCCGGCGCCGCGTCCCGCGTTCGGCGCCCGGTTCGACCGGCACGGCCGGCGGGGGACCGTAAACCGCTTCGGCCACCGAGAGTTTCAGCTGGGAGCAGCGCCGGATGACCTGCGCCGGGAATCCGGTGCCGTCTGGGCGATCCGGTATCCGCTTCGATGTCGCGTCGAGCATCGACCATCCGGAGCCGAGGTCGATCAGGCTGCGGTGCTTGGTCGCGTAGTAGCCGGGCGAAACGCTGAGCGCGACACCCGCCGCGCCCGCGGCGGCGGCGACCAGGTGCAGGTGGTAGCGCGTGGAGATCCAGGTCTGCCCCGGCGCCGCGGGCACACCGCGCCGCCAGACGTCCCGGAACGGATGGAACTCCGCGCCGTCGAGTTCGTGTTCGAGCAGGGAGTGCACCGCGCGGTCCACCCGCGGAATCCCTTCCACGACGGCGATCTGGCCGGGTTCGGCCCGCCAGGCCCGCAGCATGCCGAGCACCTTGGCGGCCAAAGTGGACACTTCGTGCGCGCCGATGTCCGACTGCACGCACAGCACGAACTCGCGGGCCGCGGTGGCGGGGGAGGGCGCGGGCGGTGCCAGGAACACGTCGTCGCAGGTGCGGTAGGCGGCGGCGCAGCCGGCCAGCAGCTCGGCGGAAGGATCGTCGCGGACGTCGACGACGTCGAAGCGGTCGGCGAGCGACCGCAGCAGGTGGGTCGCGTCGGCGGGAAACGGCACGAGTCCCTGGCCGGTCATGGCCGCCCGGCCGCCGGAGCGCCGGGCGGCGGCCGCCGCACCCGCGATCAGGCCGAGGTGCCGCGGCCACAGGGCGTTGAGATATCCGCCGCCGAGCAGGTGCACGACGTCGGCGCGGCCGAGCAGAGCGATCCCCGCGTCCCATCGCGGCGCGCGTCCGGGATCGTGCACGACCTCCTGTACCCACGCGGCGACCTCCCACGGATCGGCCGAGGGCGCCTCGCCGCACAGCCGCCACAGGGTGTCGGTACAGCGCAGGCGGGGATGCAGGTCGCCGAGCAGCAGCTGCGCCGGGCCCGGTGAGTGACAGTCCAGCCACACCTCGGCGCCGGGGTCGGTCCGCGCGAGATACCGCAGCCACGTCGCGGCGATCAGCTCGTCGCCGAAGTTCGGGTAGCCGCTGGGCCCGACGAGGTAGTAGCAGCGGCTCGCGGTGGTTCGGGACGGCGCCGTGCGGGCGGGCAGTCCGTGCTGCTCGCCCGCACTGTCGCGAAAGGTCACTGCGCGACGCTGATCTGGGTGTTCAGCGCCTGATCACCCTGTGCCTTCTCGCTGCCGGTGGCGTCTTCCTTGACGCGGTCCTTGGCCACGCCGTGGGTTTCCAGCGCGGACGCGATGGCCTGCGCCCGTTTCTCCGACAGTGTTTTCGCCTGCTGCGCGTCGGGATAGCCGGCGTGCGTGGCGACGGTGATCTTCACATCGTTGCCCTGCATGGCCTTGGCGATCTGTTCCAGGGTCTGCTTCGCCTTGTCCGTCAGGTCGGCCTTCTGCGGTTCGAAGGTGACGGGGCTTTGCTGGAGCGCCTGCTCGATCGCCGAGTTCACCTGCCCGGCGGCGCCGTTCATCGCGCCCTGGCCCGCCGAGCTGGGCGCACCGGCGGCGGACGACGTGCCGGACCCGCCGGGCGGCGCGGCGGCGCTGGATGATCCACCCGAGCCGTTCGAGTCGCCGGATCCGCAGGCGGTGACCGTCGCGATCACGACCGCCGCGCCCACCACCGCCTGGACAATTGTCCTGCGCATGAAGTCTGCACTCCCTCGTCTGTGGTCTCCGTGGCTGACGCAGGGATACGAACACGGACGACCTGGCGCGGCAACTACAGGACACGGTGTGGGGCAGGGGCGGGCTGTCACCCTCACGAGGGGCCGCCGGGCGGGCGGGGGCCGGGAATCCCCCGGCCGAAGCCACAAAGTCCGGACGCGTGCCGGGCGCGCGGAGCCCTCGCGGAGTTCCCCCGAACGAGGGAGTGCTGTGCCGATCGCTACCAAGCCGACCACAGTCACGGCCGAATGGCTTCGTGGCAACGGTTACGTGCCGCGCGGCGGACGGCCTGCTTTTGGCCGGATCGGTAACGCGCCGGTATCCGGTGGTGTGGCGACGGGAAGGCGCCGTTATGTCCTTTGTGGACTGTCGATCGCGCCGACCGGGCGCCGTGGCGCGGAACGCGAGGCTACGCGCCGGCGCCGACGCACAGGAAGGGACGGTGGAGGGGATCCCGCGCGGTGACCTTCGCCAGCGCCGACGCGGGACTCATCCCGTCGGCCAGCCCGCGGTGCAGTTCGGTCATCGCGGTCGCGGCGGCCCGGTCGCCGACCCTGGTCACCGCCGCGATCACCGTGCCCACCCCCGCCGAGAGCAGCGCGCCGGCGAAGCCGAGCGGTTCGTCGCCCGGCCGGGTGTGGCTCAGCGCCAGTTCGTTCGCCGCGAGCACGACGTGCGCCGGTGGGTGGGCGAGGCGGCAGACGTCGTGCGCGAACAGCGGTCCGTCCGCCAGTTCGAGCCGGGAGAACAGCGCGTTCTCCGGTTCGTCCTCGCCGTGCACCGCGAGGTGCACCAGTCCCGCGCCGTCGAGGCTTTCCAGCACCGTCGCCACGGTCGCCTCGGCCCCGTCGAGGGAGAGCGCGCCGGGGTAGCGCTTCTTCAGCGGCTTCATCTCACTGGTCCGGCCGGACACGCGGGGACCGCGCACCAGCACCTTCGGCCGGAGGCGGAGTTCGGGCCGGTTCGCCTTCGCGGTCACCCACGCGGTCGCGGACGGCGTCACCACCACGGGCCTGCCGCGCAGGGAGGGCAGCGCGCCCCACGGGACCGAGTAGAGCGGCCCGCTGGGCACGACGACCAGCTCCCGGTCGCCGACCAGCTTCGCGAGCGGGCCGAGCAACTGCGTGTCGAGACATCCCGCGCGGCGCTCGGCGGACCGGGACACCGCCTTGGCCAGCGGGGGCGGCAGCTGATCCGGCGCCAGCGCGTTGATGTCCGCGTAGAGCTCCCAGGCCAGCGCCGTGGCCGTGCCGCGGGCGCCGACGCCGAGCAGGTGGACCTCGCCACCGGCGATCACCATCGCGAGCTGGGCGTCTCCCGCCGCGACGAAGCTGATCAGTCCCCGGTCGCCGAGCGCTTCGGCCACCGCGGCGAAGGTGACCGGCTTGCCCGAGCCGGGGCCGGGGGTGGGCTGCGGGGTCAGGCGCGAGATCTCCCGTTGCAGCACGGCGTGCCGGGTGGCCAGCTTCCTGGACGGGGTGCCCCGCAGTTGGGCCAGCTGCAGGGTCCGGCTCAGGTGCCGGTAGTCGGTGATCCGGTCCGCCAGCGCGGGATCGTCGACCGGTGGTTCGTAGCGGTAGGTGCGGGCGCCCGCGCGTTCCAGCCAGAAGAACAGCCGCTGCGCGTCGACCGCGGACTCGTCCTCGAGCATCAGCCGGATCCCGAACTGGACGAGTTCGCGGCCGTGGATCGCGGCACCGCCGGCGAGGCCCTGCCCCGCCGGGTGGCCGCGCGCGCCGTCCAGTTCGGACAGTCCACGATGGACGGTGGTGAGCGCGGCGCCGCGGCCGCCACGGGCCAGCGCGAGTTCGGCCCGGCACAGCCAGCGCAGTGTCCGCAGGTCGGCCGAGGTGGCCCGCGGCGGCCGCGGCGCCCGGCGCAGCTCGGCCTCGGCCTCGGCGACCCGGTCGCGGCGCAGCAGGACCCGGACGGCCAGCAGCCCCGCCGCCGCCGACTCGTCGGTCAGCTGTAACTCCGCCAGCAGCGCGGCGAGCCGCCGCGCCCGGTCCACCAGCAGATCCGTCACCGCGCCGGTGCCCAGTGCGAGCCGCACGTCGGCCCGCAGCCGGATGAGCGCGGTGATCGCGGCCCACCGGGGGTCGTCGTGCGCGGCGAACCGCCGCTCGGCCGCGTGCGCGAACTCGTGCGCGGTCGCCGCGTCCCCGTCGAGCAGCGCCGCGACGGCCCGGAGCACCTCGGCCTCGGCGAGGTCACCGGGTTCCGGTGCCGCGCACAGGGCGGCGATCACCTCGTCGAGCCGGATCGCCGCCTCCTTGGCCAGTCCGGCGGTCAGCAGCGCCTCGGCCTGGTCGAGCCAGATCCGGGTGGCGTACTTCGGCGCCGCGTCCTCGAGCAGCCCACTGGCCTGTTCGAAATGACGCAGCGCCTCCGGGACCGCGTCGACCTGGCGGGCGAGCAGCCCGAGATTGTGTTCCGCGACGGCGGAGACGAGGCGGGAGCCCGGATCGTCGCCCGCCGTCCGCTCGGTCGTGGTGACGATGTTCGGCCGCTCGGAGGTCAGCCACGAGATGGCGCGCTCGGGGTCGCGCAGTTCCGGGGCCGGTGTGGCCAGCGCGGGCAGCGGCGGCCGGTTCGTCCCGTGCCGGGGGGCGAGGAGATCGAGCGCCCGGCACGTCACGTGCACGTAGTAGTGGTGGAGCCGTGCCAGCGCTTCCCGTTGTTCGTCCGCGGTGTCGGTTTCGGCGGACAGCCCGGCCGCGTAGGCGCGGAGCAGGTCGTGCATGTGGAACCGGCCGCCCGCCGTCTCCCTGGCGAGATGGGAGCGCAGCAGCATCGCGAGCACGTTCCTAGCCTCGGGCAGGGTGCCGCCGGTGAGCGCGGCGAGACCGTACTCGTCGAGGCCCCGCGCGGCCGGTGCCAGGCTCAGCAGCCGGAACGCCCTGGCCTCGGCCGCGCCGAGATGCCGGTAGGACCAGGAGAACACCGCCGGTACCGCGGCGCGGGGATTCCCGCTGGCGCTGAACAACTCCAGCCGGTGCCGTTCGTCGGCCAGCTCGGCGCACAGCTCCGCGAGGGTGGCGGTGGGCCGGGAGATCGCCAGCTCGGCGGCGATCCGCAGGGCCAGCGGCAGCTGCGCGCACCGGTCGGCGAGTTCGGCGGCCGCGCGCGGTTCGGCGTCGACGCGCCGGGCGAGCTGGCCCCGCAGCAGCGCGATCGCCTCGTGCTCGGGCAGCAGGTCGACGGTGACGCGGACCGCGCTGTGCGTGATGAGCAGGCCGGGCAGCGTGTCCCTGCTGGTGATCACCACGAAACAGGAGGACGTCCCGGGCAGCAGCGGGGTCACCTGCTGGGACGAGCGCGCGTTGTCGAGCACGACCAGCAGGCGCCGGTCGGCGACGAGTGAGCGGAACAGGGTGGCCCTGCCGTCCAGCCCGCGCGGCATGTCGCGGTCGCCGACACCCAGGGAGCGGAGGAATCCTTCCAGCGCCTCGGCCGGGGGAGTCGGACGGCCGGAGTCGTACCCGCGCAGATCGACGTAGAGGTGCCCGTCCGGGAAGCGCTCCCGCGCCCGGTGCGCCCAGTGCACCGCGAGCGCGGTCTTGCCGACTCCCGCGGTGCCGGACACCGCCGAGATCACCACCGCGGTGGAGTCCTCGGCACGCGCGAGCAGCCGGTCGAGCTCGTCCAGCTGCGCGTCCCGCCCGGTGAACCCGGACACGTCCGGCGGAAGCTCACGCGGGATCGGCGTCCGTACGCCGTGGCCGTTCACCTGGAGGTGGACGTCGCCGGTGATCGAGCCCGCTTGGACGGAGCCGCCGAACACGTCCCGGAGCTCGTTGCGGGTCACCCCGCCGGGGCATGGGCCGTCCTCCTCCGTCACGGAAACCCTCCCACACCGTCGCTGTGCGCAAGCACCACCGTAGCTGCCGTCCGCGCGGGCGCGCAGCCGGGCCACGTGCCGGTCCGGCCGGGGAACGCGCGGGCACCCGGCCGGCTCCGTCCGGATTAGAGTGCGAAGACATGAACGCGATCCAGGTCTGCCTGTCCGTCTTCGGCGGCGTCTGTCTCGTCGTCTGGCTGCTGTCGATCACGACGCGGGAGTACTCCTGGATCGACCGGGTCTGGTCGCTCGTGCCGGTGGTGTACGTGGCGATCTTCGCGGGCGCCGCCGGCTTCGCCGACGCCCGGCTCGACACGATGCTGGTGCTGGTCGCGTTGTGGGGCGCGCGGCTGACGTTCAACTTCGCGCGGAAGGGCGGCTACGCGCGCGGGGGTGAGGACTACCGCTGGGCGGTCCTGCGCGGGCGGATGTCCCCGGGGTGGTTCCAGCTGTTCAACCTGTGCTACATCACGATCTACCAGAACGCGTTGCTGCTGCTGATCACCCTGCCCGCGTACACCGCCCTCCAGCACAGGACGCCGTTCGGGCCGGCGGACGTGGTGGCCGCGGTGGCGTTCCTGGCCTTCCTGACCGGGGAGACGGTCGCGGACCAGCAACAGTGGACCTTCCACCGGTGGAAGCACGCCGAACTCGCGGCCGGCCGGGAACCGAGCCCTCGCTTCCGGCGGTCCGGGCTGTTCCGCTATTCCCGGCATCCGAACTTCTTCTGCGAACTGGCCCAGTGGTGGACCGTCTTCGCCTTCGGCGCGATCGCCGCCGGTTCGGTGGCACAGTGGACGGTGACGGGGGCGGTCCTGCTGACACTGTTGTTCGTCGGCTCGACACGGTTCACCGAGAGCATCAGCCTCGGCCGGTACCCGGAGTACGCCGAATACCGGCGGACCACCTCGGCGCTCGTCCCGTGGTGGCCGCGCCCGGCGCGTTAGGCGCCCAGCCTGGTGGCGAGATCGGCGAAGTCGTCCGCCACGAGATCGACCTCCCCGTCCTCGACGGTGGGCGCCAGGCGGCCGGGGCCGTACTCCAGCGGGCGCGGCACGAACGCCGTCCGCATGCCGTGACCCCTGGCCGCCCGCAGGTCGTAGGGATGCGCGGCCACGAGCAGCACCTCCGCCGGGTCCATCGCGAGCCAGCCGAGTGTCCGCTGGTAGGGCGCGGCGGCGGGTTTGTAGGCACCGGCCTGCGCGCTGGAGAACACCGCGTCCCAGACCAGCCCGGTGTGCCGCGACACCGCGGCCAGGGTGGTGATCGTGCTGTTGGACAGCGTCGCCAGCAGGAAGCGCTCCCGCAGCCGCGCCATCGCCGCCGGCACGTCCGGCCACGGCCGTCCGCGCGCCCACGCGCCGACGAGGACCGCGGTCTCGGCGTCGCTGGGCTCGGGCAGGTCGTGATCCCCGAACACCGTGCGCAGCCCTTCCGCGCGAAGCGCGTCGAGGTCCCGCCAGTGCCCGATCTCGTTGACCGTGTCCATCGCGACGCGTTCGGACGCCCGCCACTCGTCGGCGATCGCCGGCCAGTCCGCCGCGAGGCCCGCGGTGGCGCCGAACCGTTCCAGCGCCGCGATCAGCGCGGGCCGGTAGTCCACGACCGTGCCGTACACGTCGAAGCAGATCGCCCGGATTCCGTCCGTCATCACGCCATTGTGCCGTTTCCGATCTTGGGGCGGTACCGTGCCGGGCATGCGCATCCGGGAGTTCGCCGAAACCGACTGGCCGAGCGTGTGGCCGATCGTCGAAGAGATCGTGCGGGCGGGGGAGACCTACACCTACGACCCGGCGATGACCGAGGGACAGGCGCGGAAGGTCTGGGTCGAGGCGCCTCCGGGGCGGACGGTCGTCGCGGCCGAGGGCGGCCGTGTCCTCGGCACCGCCAAGATGGGCGCCAACCGGCCGGGGCCGGGATCGCATGTGGCCACGGCGAGTTTCATGGTGGCCGCCGGCGCGCGCGGGCGGGGGGTGGGCACCGCGCTGTGCGCGGACGCGCTCGGCTGGGCCAGGGAACGCGGATTCGCGGGCATGCAGTTCAACGCGGTGGCCGCGTCCAACACCGCCGCTGTCGCGATCTACCGGCGGCTCGGTTTCGAGATCGTCGGCACGGTCCCCGGCGCGTTCGAGCACCCGGCGCTGGGCCGGGTCGGGCTGCACGTCATGTACTGTCCTTTGTAGACTTACCTGGCCGGTTGTTCCCTTGCGGGGCAAGGGGTCAGGAAATTCGGTGGTCCGTGAATGCCACATTGAGGGACTCAGAGTCCCTCAATGTGGCATTCACGGACCTCGGCGGCCGGCCTGGAACTCAGTAGTCGTCCCGCCCGGTGAACTGCTGCTCCAGCAGCTCGGCGGAACCGGCGACCAGCTCCAGCGGGTCGATGAACTCGTTGATGTCCAGGTTGATCAGCGGCAGCGAGTGCCGCAGCACGAGGTGCTCGCCCATCACGACGGCGCCGCCGACCACGATGGTTTCGCCGATCTCGGTGAGCACGGAGAGCAGGTCGACCTCGTCCGCGCGGGCGAACGGGGTCGCGATCTGCACCCAGTCCTCCTTGCGGTCGAAGATCTCGTGCGCGATGACCACGATCTGGGCGCGGTTCTCGGTGTCGGGGTCGTCACTGCCGAAGACGAGCCGGATCCGGATCTCGTCAGGCTCGTCCCGGACGACCCGGTACGACTGCCTGATGAAGGTGACCAGATCACGCCACTCCGCCATGGAGTTCCTCCGTTCTCGTGCGTGGGCGTTCAGCGTAGCGAGAACCCCCGCGGAGCACTCCCGCGTTCGCCCGGATGGCTACCGGGTCCATCGGCCCTAGCGGCGCGCCGCGCGCGGCGCGCATCGTGAACGGACATCACGCCTGGCGAAGGACCACGAATGACGGATGCATCGGGTTTCGAGGTGCTCGGCCGCGAGCAGTGCGTCGCGTTGCTGGCCACCGCGCCGATCGGCCGGGTGGTGTTCACCCACCGGGCGCTGCCCGCGGTACAGCCGGTCCGGTTCGCCGTGCGGGACGGCGCGGCGGTCTTCGTCGTGCCCTCCGGCGGCGCGGTGTTCGCCGCGTCGCTGGACACCGTCGTCGCGATCTCGGTCGACGAGGTCGGCGCGTCCGGGGGCTGGTTCGTCACCGCGCTCGGCCGGGCGCACGAGGTCCGCGATCCCGCGGTGACCGCCGAGCTGGCGGCGCTGCCGCTGACGGCGTGGGCCCCGGCACCGGACGACCGCTATGTCCGGATTCCGTTCGAGGCGGTGTCCGGGCGCCGGATCTCGGCGACCCGCCCGGTAACGAACCACTGTCGGTAGTCGACTGGTCCAGGGAAGACAGTCCCCGGGCGCCGTCCGGGACGGGTGACACCAGCGGGACCCGTGGGAGTCGTGAACGAAACCGGCGTGCCGAAACTGCTCGACGCGATGGTCGCCATCGCGCAGGACCTCAGCCTGCCCGATCTCCTGCACCGGATCGTCCGGATCGGCGGCGAACTGGTCGGCGCGCCCTACGGTGTGCTCGGCGTGCGGGGCCGGGAGGGCACGCTGGACGAACTGGTCGAGCACTACGCGAGCGGGGACGGCCCGCTCCCGGAACGGGACGGGCGGCGGCCGCGGCGGCTGGGCGAACTGCACGCCGGCGCGCCGGAACACCCGCTCGCGCGGTCGTTCCTCGAAGCGGAGATCCGGGTCCGTGGCACGCTCTTCGGTTACCTGGGGTTCGCCGGGAAGGGCGAGTTCACCGCGGACGACGAAGAGGTGCTCGCCGGGCTCGCCGCCGCGGCGGGCGTCGCGATCGAGAACGCGACGCTGTTCGACCAGGTCCGGCGGCGGGAGCGCTGGCTGGAGGCGTCCTACCACGTCACCGGCGCGCTGCTGGCCGAGCAGGATCTCACCGCGACCCTGCGGCTGATCGCCGAGCGCGCCAGGATCGTCTCGGGCGGTTCGGCGGGCGCGGTGGCGCGGCCGCTCGGCCCGGACTCCGCGGAGCTGGTGTTCGAGGTGGTCGAGCCGCCGGGCGCGGACGCCGACCGGCTCGCCGGGCTGCGGGTGCCCACCGAGGGCACCGCCACCGGGGTCGCCTTCACCACCGGCCGGTCGGTGGTGGTGCGTGACTACGGCGAGTACGTCGAGAAACAGCAGCGGGACAGGGTGACCTCGCTGCCCCCGATGATCCGCGACCTCGACTCCGCCATCGCCGTGCCGCTCATCGTCGGCGACGAGACCCTCGGCGTGCTGCTGGTCGCGAAGTTCCGGGACAAGGCGCCGTTCACCGATTTCGACGTCCAGCTCGCGGAGACCTTCGCCGCGCACGCCGCGCTCGCGGTGGAGTTCTCCCGTGCCCAGGCGGACCGGCAGCGGCTCGCGGTGTTCGCCGAGCGCGACCGGATCGCGCGCGATCTGCACGATCTGGTGATCCAGCGGCTGTTCGCCACCGGGCTGGGGCTGGAGGGGCTGGGCAGGCTGGTCACCGAGCCCGAGGTCGCCGACCGGGTGACCGGGTTCGTGCAGGATCTCGACCGGACGATCCGGGAGATCCGCAACAGCATCTTCTCGTTGCAGGAACCCGAGGAGATCAGGGGCAGCCTGCGGTCCGAGCTGCTGCGGGTCGCGCTCGAGGCGGGGAACGCGCTCGGCTTCGAGCCGAGGATCGGGTTCGACGGGCCGCTGGACGCCGCGGTCGGTGACGCCGTGCGCGCGGATCTGGTGGCCGTGCTGCGCGAGGCACTGTCCAATGTGGCCAGACACGCCGGGGCCTCGTCGGTCGCGGTGGACGTCGCGGTGGACCGGTCCGGCCGTGAGCTGCGGCTGACCGTGACCGACGACGGCACCGGGATTCCCGAGCGGCCCGTCCGGCGCAGCGGGCTGGCCAACCTCGCCGAGCGCGCTGCCCGCTGGGGCGGGGCGTGCACCGCCCGGCGTCTCGACGAGGGCGGCACCGGTGTCGTGTGGACCGCGGTACTCCGTCCGTCCACAATGGACGAAGGGAAGGGGGAGTGACCGCATGAGCATCGCGGTGTTCCTGCTCGACGACCACGAGCTCGTCCGCACCGGGTTGCGGACGGTGCTGGAGGCCGAGGACGACATCCGGGTCACCGGCGAGGCCGGTTCGGCGGCCGAGGCGCTGGTCCGCGTCCCGGCGTCCCGGCCGGACGTGGCGATTCTCGACGTCCGGCTGCCCGACGGGGAGGGAATCGGTGTCTGCCGGGAGATCCGCGCCGCGCTGGACCCGCCGCCCGCCTGCCTGATGCTGACGTCCTATTCGGACGACGACGCGCTGTTCGGCGCGATCATGGCCGGGGCGGCCGGGTACATGCTCAAGCAGGTTTCCGGTGGTGCGCTCGTTTCGGCGGTCCGTACGGTCGCGGCGGGCGGTTCCCTGCTGGACGCCACGCTCACCGCGTCGGTGCTGAGCAGGCTGCGCGGGGAGACCGCCACCGCGGATCCGCGGTACGAGCAGCTGAGCCCGCAGGAGCGGCGGGTGCTGGACCTGGTCGCGGACGGGCTCACCAACCGCCAGATCGCCGCCGAGCTGTATCTCGCGGAGAAGACGGTGAAGAACTACGTCTCCTCGTTGCTGCACAAGCTCGGCTTCGAGCGCCGCACCGCCGCCGCGGTCTACCTCGCCAACCGCAGGCGGCGGTCCTCGCACTGACCGCGCGCGGGTCAGGCCCCGCGACGGCGGCGGGGCCTGCCGCCGCCGCGCAGGACCTGCCGCAGTTCGGTGAGCGCGCGGTGCTGCATGACCCGCACCGCGCCCGCGCTGCTGATCCCGAGTGCCGTGGCGGTTTCCTCGGCGCTGAAGCCGAGCACGATCCGCAGGACCAGTACCTCGCGGGGGCGAGGGGCGAGCCCGTCGAGCAGTGCCGAGATCCGGCCCAGCCCGTCGGCCCGCTCGACGTCCTCGAGCGTCGGGTCGTCGGCGCCGCTCCTGGCCCCGGGGTCGGGGTCGGCGGTGGGCGCGGACGGGTCGCGGGCCTTGGACCGCCGCGCGTCGGCGACCTTGTGCGCGGCGATGCCGAAGACATAGGGCAGGAACTTGCTGGTGTCGTGCCGGTAGCGCGGCAGCCCGGCGAACACCGCGAGCAGCACCTCCTGCGCGCAGTCCTCGGCACCGGCGTAGCCGTGCCCGCCGCCGAGCTGGCCGAGGCAGTAGCGCAGCACGATGGGCCGCAGCCGCGCCAGCAGCAGGGCGATCGCCTCGCGGTCGCCGCCGACCGCGGCGCGGACCAGCCGCTCCTCGGGTTCGTGGGGCCGGGCGACGCCCGCTTCGCGGGACGCGGGCCGGGGGAGCATGGTCGTCACGAGCCCGTCCCTCCCGTCGTCTCGCGCTCCCGTCGCGGCGGGACCGGACCGTTCGTGGAGAACTTCGTGGAGAACACTGTGGCCACCCCGACCACCTCCCTCGTGGATCACCCCGTTGGTCCGTTCGACGGTACGGAGCGCGCCCGCCGCGCGCGCCGGTCATCAAGCCCGCCGCGATCGGGTCTTTGGACCCTGGCGCGGCGGTGGTCCCGGTGCCGCGGCGGCAATTCGCGAACCACGGGAACGATCGGAAACTTTCGTTGGTCCGGCCCTCGGGGGCCGGTAATCTTCCCGGCGAGGGAAACCCGATATCGCGAGACGAGGTCGCCGTGCTGGATGTCATCGGACTGCGCGAAGTGGACGTCGCGGTCTACGCCGCGTTCGCCGGGCGGAAGTCGATGACTCTCGCCCAGTTGCGGGGCGAAACCGGGCTGAGCGCGCAACGGCTGACCCCGGTGCTGCGCGGCCTGACGGAAAAGGGCCTGCTGGTAAGGTTTTCCGGCACGCCCGCGGCGTATTCGGCGGTGAATCCCGGTGTCGCGCTGGACGCGATGTTCCGCCGCAAGGAGCAGGAGCTCGAACACGCGCGGATGGTGGCCACCCGGCTCCAGGAACGGCATCGGGCGGCGCCGGGGAAAAACCCGGTCGATCTGATCGAGGTCGTGCAGGGAAACGAGGTCATCGCCGAACGGGTCGAACGGCTTTTGCGTTCGGCGCGCGGTGAGGTGGTATTCGTCGACAAACCGCCGTACGCGCAGCCGCCGTCGGTCCTGCACCCGGCGGAACAGGATCTGCTGAATCGTGGAATACGTTTTCGCGGTGTCTACGACAAAGGCGCGCTGGAATTGCACGACCTGGTCGCGGACCTCGAAGCGGGCCTCGCGCTGGGCGAGCAGGCGCGGGTGGTGTCGCACGCGCCGCTCAAGCTGGTCGTCGTCGACCGCCGGATCGGGCTCGTCCCGCTGCGGTCGGGCACCCCGCAGGTCGGTACCGCGCTCGTCGTCCATCCGTGCAGCCTGCTCGACGCGCTGGCCACGCTCTTCGACTACCTGTGGGACCACGCGATGCCGTTGCGGCTGCCCGACAGCGCGGAGCGGGGGGCCCGGACACCGGCGTTCGAGGACACCCGGCTGCTCGCGCTGCTCACCACCGGCATGCCGGACCGGAGCATCGCCAAGCAACTCGGCCTGAGCTACCGGACGTTCCAGCGGCGGCTGCGGGATCTGATGACCACGCTCGGCGCGGACACCCGCTTCCAGGCCGGTCTGCAGGCGGCCGCGCGGGGCTGGGTTCCCCTGCCGGGGTTCCCGGACCCCGCGCGGCCGGTGGATCAGCGGGCGCGGGAGGACACGGCCGCCGGTGGCGCGCCCAGCCCGTAGGCCCGCTGAACCGTCTGCGTGACGGTGTCGCCGGACGCGTCACGCGCTTCGGCGCGGAGCCAGACGGTGCCGTCGGCGCCCGCCGCCGCGGGGTGCTCGACGGTCACCGACCAGATCCCGTTCCCGCGTGGCCGCGCGGGTGCTTCCGTCCAGGTCGTCCCGCTGTCGGTCGACGCCGAGATCTTCAACCCGGTCACCGGACCGCCGCGCGAACCGCTGTGTCCGGCCGCCGCCACGTCGAAGGTGAACGGGACGCCGGCGGGCGCGCGGTTGGTGACATCGAGCGGCAGCCGGTAGTCCAGCAGGATCAGCGGCTGGAACGAGCACGCCGTGCCCGCCGGGTAGCAGGCGAATCCCACCGGCGCCGGGGACGCCGAACGTGCCGAGGTGAACGTCCACGTGGTGTCCGTCCGCGTGCCGTACCGGAACAACGTGGTGCTCGGCGCGCCGATCTCCGGCCTCGGCGAGAGCACGTCGGTCACGTCCAGCCGGTAGGTCGCCTTTTCCGGCGCCAGGCGGTAGGTCGGGACCAGCGCGAGTGGATCGTCCCCGTTGGACCGGGGGATTTCGGTGCCGTCCCTGGACAGTCGTGTCGTCGTGGTCGCGAAGTACCGGGCGTTCTCGTAGGGGCTCGTGTAGTGCCCGGCCCCGCCGAACCCGTCCACCCACTGCATCGCCGGCACGAACAGGTCGGGATCGTCGCCGCCCCGGCACAGCGAACACGCCACCCGCCAGCCGTCCGCGGTGGCCGGATACCGCGCGGGGTGATCCGGCTGGAGCTCGACGGCGGTGGTGCGCAGCGCCGCGCCGAACCAGTGCTCGTCGGGCCGGGTGCGCTCGCCGGTCCGGTAGGTGTCCTGCTGGTTCATCGCCAGCGACGCGCGTTTGCCCGTCCTGTCGTTGCCGGACAGCGTCACCACCCGCTTCCACACCATCTGGTCGTCGACCGGCCCGGTGTACTCGGTCCACGTGCCCGGCACCGGGATCCGCGTGCCCTGTACCGGTTGCGTCTTCCAGAGCCCGCCGGGGAAGGGGTACCACGTCTTCTGCCCGCTCAGGCCGGGCTGGTCGGCGTGGTACGACGTCTTCGTCGCGACCAGCGTCGCCGGGTCCACCCGCCGGACGTGCTCCTTCGATACCCCGTTGGGGTCGAGGTAACTCAGGTTGTACATCGCGTCCGGGACGGCTTGCACGCGCAGGCGCAGGGCCACGGAACCCTTGGCGCGCAACGCTTCTCCCTGCGTCCAGTCCGGGGACAGGGTGGGCAGCGAGGTGCTGGCCAGGCCCGGGATCGGCAGCGCGTCCGGCAGCCCGGCGTAGGGCAGCAGCGCCGCCGCGCCCGCGTCCGCGGCGGCCTTGGCCGCGTTCGCGGCGCCCTCGGTGAGCGCGTCGAGCGCGTCGGGGGCGTCGGGCGGCACCGGGATCCTTGCCAGCACGGCCTTGCCCTTGACGTCGAGTTTCGCGAGGTCCTCGGCCGTGCCCGCGCTGCCGTAGACGACCGGCAGCGACCGGTCACCCGGCCACTTCGCGGTCAGCGTCGGCACGTCGTAGGACGGTTGCAGGGCGTCCGCCCGGAAGCCGTCGGCCGTCAGCCGGACGGCGGCCTGCGCCAGCGTCGCGGTGTCCTGCAAGGAGATCGATCCGTGCGCGGTGCCGGCCACCGGGGAGACCCGGATGTCCCAGTCCCCACCGGCCGCGACGAACCCGGACTCGCCGATGTAGCCGCCGGTGCCCGGTCCCGCCGGGATCACGCGGCGCAGCATCACCGTGCGGTCGCGCTGATCGGTCGGCGTGGGCGTGACCAGCCGGACGGGCACGGTGTCGGCGGCCTTCAGCGCGATCTCCGAGGTCGCGGGCACCCGTAGCTCGGACGCGCTCAGCGCGGACCACTGGCGTACCTTCGGCCCGCGTTCCAGTGTCCAGCCCAGTGCCGAGTAGGTTCCCGCGGGCACCGAGAAGCGGGCCACGCCGTTCACCAGGTCGGCGGGACGGCTGATCTGGTCGAGGAAGGGATCGTTGCGGTTGGCCGCGCCCGCGGAGTCGTCGATCAGCTGCGCCGAGGCCAGTTGCGCGGGATTGCCGGTCGAATCGAACATCCGCAGGGTCAGCGTGTACAGCTGCGGCGCGTTGTAGGTGCTGATCGGGGTGCGTACCGCGGTCGCCCCGTCGGCGGTCGTGGCCACCACCGTGCCGCCGTAGACCCCGGACGGCCCGGTGTCGGGATAGTCGGTCAGGTGGACGGTTTTCGTGCTCCGCGGCGGGATCGACACCGAGGTGGTGTCCAGTTTGATCCCGCCGACGGCGGTGCCGTCCCACGGTTGCACGGAAAGACCGAGGTTCAGCGTGAGCGGCCGGTCCCCGGTGTTGGCGTAGGTCAGCTCCCGGGTGACCGGGGCCGTCGCCCGCTGGTCCCGCTCGGTGCGGCCGAAGCTGGTGACCGCCGGGCCGATCACGGTGCGGGTGACCGCCCTGCCGACGTCGACCACGCCCGCGCCCTGCTCGAACCAGCGCAGCCCGGCGTCCTTCGCCGTGGTCACCACGAGGTTCTTGAGCGTGTCCCCGGACAGCTCCGGATGCTGCTGGAGCAGGATCGCGGCGCTGCCGGTGACCGACGGCGTGGCCATGGAGGTGCCCGACGCGGTGGTGTAGTAGTCGTCGACCGGGGAGCCCATGCCGGTGCCCGCCGCGCGGGCCGCGGTGATGTCCACGCCCGGCGCGGTGATCTCCGGCTTCACCAGCGCGTCACCGAGGCGCGGGCCGCGGCTGCTGAACCACGCCAGCGCGTTCCTGCCGTCCACCGCGCCCACGGTCAGCGCCGAGACCGCGGTGCCGGGGCTGGTGACCGTCCGGTTCCCCGACCCCGCGTTGCCCGCCGCGACCACGAACAACGTCCCGGACCGCGCCGACAGCCTGTCGATCTCCTGGCTCAGCGGGTCGCTGCCGTCGGTGACCCCGGCGCCGAGGCTGAGGTTGACGATCTTCGCGCCCTGCGCCACCGCCCAGTCGACACCGGCGATGACCTGGGCGGTGTCGCCCTCCCCGCCGGCACCGAACACCTTCGCGACCATCAGCTTGGCGTCCGGGGCGACCCCCTTGTACCTGCCGCCGGAGGCCGCGCCGGTCCCGGCGGCGATGGAGGCGACGTGCGTGCCGTGGCCGTGCCGGTCCACGGTGTCACCCTCCCCGCTGAAGTCGGCGGAGGCCACGGTCTTGCCCTTCAGGTCGGGGTGGTTCTCGTCGATCCCGGTGTCCACGACGGCGATCGTGGTCCCGGCCCCGGTGAATCCACGCTGCCAGGCCTCGGGCGCGCCGACCTGGGCGGTACCGCCGTTCCGGTCCTGGGCCACGCGCACGCGTTTGTCCGCCGAGACCCGGGAAATCCCTTGTCGCAGCACGGGTTTTCCCCTGGCGTCGTGGGTGGCGAGGGAACGCCAGAACTCGGCGGCCCCTGGTTTGCGTACTTGGATTCCGACGCTGTTGAGCGTGGTGAGCGGGATGAGCCGTTCGGTCTGGGGGAGTGGCTGTGCCCGGCTTTCCAGCGTGGCGGCCGAGCGGGGAGCCGGGCCGTCGTAGCCGGTGATGACCGGGATCGTCGGTGTCGACGCGTCGTCGCGGCCGTCTCGCACGAGCGCGGTGACGTTGAACAGGTCGCGGCCGAGCAGCCCGCCGGTGACGAACGGGAGCGCGTCGGACGGGTAGACCTCGAGTCCCTCGGCGGTGGTGGTGATCTGGAACGTGGGCGGCGGCTGCCCGTCCCGCGCGGCGGGCTCGATCCGCGCGGTGCGGTGGCCGGCGCCGTCCTCGGTGTAGACGACCACGTCCCCGGTGAGCAGGGTTACCCGGTGTGACCCGGGTGGGGCGGGTGACGCGCCGGGTGGTCCGGCGGCGGGTGCGGCGTGCGCGATCGCCGTGCCGGTGGAAAGGACGAGCATCGTCGTGGCCGCGAGCGTCGTGGGACCGCGGAAACGCCGTCGGTACGGGAAACGGGAGCGGGTGAACATCGGTATCACTCTCCTCGGCTACCGCCGCGGGACGACCGCTGATCGCGGACGTCGCGGATGGGTGCTGTCGAGGATGAGCCACCGGTTTACCGAAGAACATGACTCTCCGTGGCGGTCTGTCGCCGTTGGCGACAGACCGCCACGAAAGTGTGTCACAAAAGAGCAACGTCATGAGAAGGCCCGAGCCGCCGGGTGGCGGCTCGGGCCCGTTCTCTCCCCTGGATCACTCAGTTGTCGGCGCCGGGGGTGCGCTGGTGCAGCGAGAAGTCGACGCGGTTGTTGTCGGTGTCGGTGCTGAGCACGTCGCGGGCGTTCGCCACGTTCTTCTGCTCGGTCGCCTGGCTCTCGGGCACCGCGGGCTGGCCCTCACGGGCGGAGGTGACGCCCGTGCTGAACGCGATGCCGTCGACCTTCATGGTCGTCGGGCTGACCAGTGCGACGCCACCGTTCGACGGGATGGCCTGGTCGCCGGTGAGGTTGAACGGCACCACGTTGGTCTGGTCCTGGATCGTGCCCGAGAAGTTCTTCGCGACCAGTACCGCGTACTGGCCCAGGTTGTCCCGGGGCTGCAGCTGCAGGCCCGCGGGCAGCGAGATCGTGTCGACCAGGTTGTTCGACGGCCCGTAGATGCGCAGCGAGTAGCCGGTCAGGTCCACGACGCGGGTCGACACGTTGCGGAGCTCGATGAACTGGTCGGCCAGGCCGTTCTGGCCCCGGGTCGAGATCTCGTTGATCACCACGGTCGAGGACGCCGTGGGCTGGGCTTCGGTGCCGGTACCTTCGGCGGCACTCGCGGCGCCGGTGATGAAGCTCGTTGCCAGAATCGCGAGAGCGGCGGAACCACTCAACAGTCGACGCATTGCGAAGAGTCCTTTCCGAAAAATGAGGGCCTGATGTTTCATCGGGGGATTTTCTTGGCCGGATCTTCCGGCCCTGTCTATTGTCGGTGAATCGGTCCGGCGTCATAAGGGGCCAGTTTCGTCGCGCCTTTGCCGGCGTCAGTCGTCCCGCGCGCGCCGGTGTTCCCGCGCCACGCACGCCGCGACGTCGAGGGTGTGGCATGGCATGTCCAGCACGTCGCTGAGCCAGTGCCGCCAGTACGGCCCAGGGATCCGTTTTCCCCGCTCCCAGCGGGAGATGTCCTCGCGGGTGACGCTGCTGTTGCCGGACAGGGCGAACAGCTCGTGGGCGAGGTCGCACTGCGACCAGCCCTTGGCCATCCGGCGTTCGGCGAGCAGGCTGCGGATCTCGGCGGCGGCGCGGTCCGCCTTCCCGGCGGCGTCGCCAGTGGTGTGCGGTCCGGGTGTTCCGTGTCTTTCCCTGATCGGCGTTGAAAGGATCACGAAATCCAGGATAGAAATGAGGTACCCGGCGCACAGGATGCGCCGGGTACCTGATCTTGCCATGATCGAGTACTCGCGGTACGAGGCCTCGAATCAGTTGTTCCGTGCGGCGGCGACGGTGTCCGCCGATTCGCCGCCGGGCGGTGGGCAGGCGGTGAAGTCGAACGATCTGAACAGTTCTTTCCGGCTCCCGTAGCCCAGTTTCTGCAATATCCGGCTGACGTAGTTCTTCACCGTCTGCCGGGCCAGGTGCAGCTCGCCGGCGATCTCGTCGTTGGACCACCGGCACAGCACCAGTGCCAGTACCTCCTCCTCGCGGCCGGTCAGTGTGGTCCCGGTGTGCTGTGCGGCCTCGCCGGCCGCGCCGGCGGGTTCGGTGCCCAGCACCCAGGCGCGCTGGCCGGCCAGCGTCGAGCGGACCGCCTCCATCAGCAGGTTCCGGTCGGCCGATTTGTGCACGAAGCTGTCGGCGCCGGCGTTGAGCGCGGCGGCGACGGCGGCGGGCGAGGAGTCGCCGGAGAACACCAGCACGGCCGCGTTGTCGAGCCGTTCCTTGGCGAACTGGCAGATTCCCGCGCCGGTGGGCTCGCCCGAGATCGACAGTTCGGTGATGACCATCCGCGGGTTGGTCCGCTCGCACTGGCGGAGCGCTTCGGTTTCGCTGCCGGCCTCGGTGACCGCGCGGACTTCGGCGGAGTTCTCCAGCAGAAGGCGGAGCGCGTATCTGATGAGCGGCTGGTCGTCCACTACCAGGGTCGTGACGTGGTCCATGTGGTCCCCTTGGTGTCAGGTCGTGAGATCTACAACGTGAACCGAGGACGGCAGGCAGAGGCGAAAGTCCTGACCTCGCGGATCCGGCTGCACCCGGAGATACGAGCACTCTTCGACCTCGATCACGTTCGCGCGGTGCGCGAGCAGGCGGCCGGGGTCGCTACCGGGGTGCTCGCCGGTTGCCTGCGGCGGCGGGCGGAAGAGCCGATCCCGTGGACGGTATGGCCGCCTGCGCGGCCACTTTCCTGACCGAACGCACGAAATCATCCCTTTCCGATGCCGAGTACGCGCGAGAGGTGAACGGGATGTTTATACCCCGGTGCGTTGAAGTGACATCACCGCCGTTCGAGTGGTGGGCGAGTGGTCAAAAGGTCAACCTTTATCGACGCGTTCATTCCGGTCGCGCGACACGCTGTTCCGCTTCGGGTTTCGCGGTTTTGTTACAGCGTTCACCGGAAATTCCGCCGTACCGGGCGTCCGCCGGAGCACCCGGATCGGACATCCGGAGTAGTGCGATGTTTCTCACGGACTTCCTGCCTGTGCAGGTGATCCGTGGTGATCGTACTCGCGCGCGTGCCGGGTGATCGGGCGAAAATCCGGTGGGCGAGGCGGATTTCCGGTCCGCGATCACCGATGGCTGTGGCGAGCGCGGGAAATGATCAGGAATTCTCGGGTCTGGCATTCCGTGCCGATTGGTGTGTTGTTCCGCTCGCGTGGTCGCGTACTTCTTCGCCGTGGTGTCCTGAATGTACCGACGGCGGCGGTGAACGCCGTGAACGGGGCGTTCGGGACACTTCGGCGCGGTGCCGGGCCTCCGCGTCGCGCCGAGCGTGCAGAAATACCGTCCGCGCGCCCGCCGCGCCGGTGGCTCCGGTTTCCCCGGGGTGGCGGGTCGACACCGGTGGCGGGATCCGGCGAGAATGACCGGGCACGACATTTTCGTCCTGGATTACGGAACTGTCAGGAGAATACCGTGAATATCGGCAGAATACTCCGGTTGTTCATTCTCACGTTACTCGTCGCACTTGTCGGTGTCGTCGGGCTCGCCGGCTCCGCGGGTGCCACCCCGCCGGGCGTCCCCGACGCGCCGACGGCGAAGGCCGAACTCACCGCGCTGCGGGTCGCGGCGGACGGCTCGATGGACGGGTACTCCCGCAAGAAGTTCCCGCACTGGATCGACCAGGGGGACGGCTGCAACACCCGCGAGGTCGTCCTGAAGCGCGACGGCGCCGACGTGAAGGTCGACGAGGACTGCCGCCCGGTCTCGGGCAGCTGGCACAGCCCCTACGACGGCGAGACCTGGGACTCCCCGTCCGACATCGACATCGACCACCTCGTCCCGCTCGCCGACGCGTGGCGGACCGGGGCCTCGTCCTGGACGACGGCGAAGCGGCGCGCGTTCGCCAACGACCTGGACGGTCCGCAACTGGTCGCGGTGACCAACTACGTGAACCGCGAGAAGGGCGACAAGACCCCGGACGAGTGGAAGCCGCCGCTGGTTTCGTACTGGTGCACCTACGCGAAGATGTGGACGCACGTGAAGCACAAGTGGCGGCTCACCATCACCACCGAGGAGAAGAGCGCGCTCACCGGTATGCTCGCCCGCTGCTGAGCCACGCGCCCGGCGGGAAATCCGGCTGACACGGGTGCCGGGGACCGCGACGCTGGTCTCGTGCGAGAAGTACGGCGGGACGTGATCGCGGTGCCCGGGGCCAGGACACTGGCATGGTCGGACGGTGAACTCTGCGACGTCGCCGCCGGGTGGCGGTCGATCCCACCGGACGGATCACCGGGCACCCGGCGGGGACGAGGTTCGCCGTCACGGACGGTGAACGCGTCACCGTAGTGCATCTCGGTTCCTGACCGGTGGTGATCTCCCGGCCACGCGGTGGTACTGGGCAGACGAAACTGTCATCGACCAGGTCGTTCGCGCCGGAATCCGGATACCGCCGGGGGAATGGCGACCGAAACCGCGCGCCGGGTCGACCTGTGCCGACGTGGTCACACGCCGTCGATGTGGCTGACGACACTCTGGCGTGACATCGCCGTGTCCGTTTCGTAATGTTGCGCCAGCTTCGGCCCCGAACTGGTGAGTGAGCGAAAATGCCCGGACGACATCGCAAGCGGAAGAGCCCTTCCTGGAGACTGCCCGCCGGTCTGGCGGCCGCCGTCGCCGCGGCACTGCCCGCGACGGTGTGGCTGACCACCGGCGACTCCCCGGCGGTCCAGCCCGCCGACGCCGCGCTCGCCCTGCAGGCACCGCCGCGCCCGACCACCTCCGCTTCGAGCACGCCGCCGTCCTCGTCCCCGGCCCCGCCGACGACCACGAGCGCGACCCCGACGCCGGCCAGCACGACGCCCCCGCCGCCCAGCACGACCGCGCCCAAGACCACCGCGACCCCCGAACCCGAGGCGTGCGCCAGTACGCTCGCCGGCACCAAACCCCATGTCGCGCAGGTGGGCAACCACGTCAAGGCGAAGTTCGGCGTCAAGACCGTCGGCGGCGCGAACGGGCGTAGCGGCGGCGGTGAGCATCCCCTCGGGCTGGCGCTGGACTTCATGGTGGACACCGCCACCGGCAACCGGCTCGCGGAATACGTACTGGCGAACCAGAAGGAGTTCGGCGTCACCTACGTGATCTGGCGCCAGCGCTACAACGACGGCGGCGGCTGGTCGATGATGGAGGACCGCGGCGGCACCACCGCCAACCACTACGACCACGTCCACGTGTCGTTTTCGCCGAACGCCAAGGTCTCCGTGACCTGCTGAGCGGGACCGCTCGGCTCGCGGCGACGGCGTGGAGGTGCCACGTCCTTCACTCCGGCTCGGTGTGCTGCCCGCTTTCCCAGCGCAGGAACGCGTCGAGGGTCGCGATGCGGTGCCCGCGCGCGGCGTGTTCGATCCATTCCGGACCGGAGCCCGACCGGAGCAGGTCGAGCAGCTGGTCGTGCTCGGCGACCGAGGCGGCGACCCGTTCGGGGACGAACGAGAACGTCGACTCCCGGATCGCGGCCAGCCGCGACCAGGCCTGCCGCACGGAGCCGAGCAGCTCCGGGTTCGGGCAGCGCGCGTAGAGCACCTCGTGGAACTCGTGGTTGAGCCGGGTGAACTCCGTCGGGTCGAACTCGCTGAGGCAGTCCCGCATCCGGGCGTTGAGGCCGGCGGCCTTCGCCAGGTCGGCCGCGGTGACGTGCGGGGCGGCGAGCGCGGTCGCCGCGCCCTCCACGATCGCGAGCACCTGCATGGTGTGCCGGTAGGAGACCGGGTCGATCGCCGCGACCGTGGCGCCCACGTTGTGCACGTACCGCACGAGCCCTTCGGCTTCGAGCAGGCGGATCGCCTCGCGGACCGGCACCGCGCTCACGTCCAGTTCGCCGGCGAGGGTGCCCAGCACGAGCCGGTGCCCCGGCCCGTAGACACCCTCGGTGATCCGGGCCTTGATGGCCCGGTAGGCACGCTGGGACTTGCTCGTGGGCTCCGTCGACACGGGCCGATCGTATATGTCTGACACGATAATCGCCGGAGATGGTGGCCGTGTCTTGCCGGGAGTCGGCGGACTATATACGATCTGGCGTCTGAGTGGCCGGGAGCAAGGGAGCTGTCATGGCGCGATCGGGCGGAGCCGTCGGGAGCGACCATCGGCGCGTCGTGCTCGCCGCGATGATCGGCACCACCATCGAGTGGTACGACTTCTTCATCTACGCGATCTGTGCGGGGCAGGTCTTCGCCACCCAGTACTTCGCGGCGCTGGGCAAGGACGCGCTGCTGCTCTCGTTCGCCACGATCGGCATCAGTTTCTTCTTCCGTCCGATCGGCGCCGTGGTCGCCGGACACCTCGGCGACCGGATCGGCAGGCGGGCCATGCTGATCCTCACCCTGCTGCTGATGGGGGCGTCCACGGTCCTGATGGGCGTGGTGCCGAACACCGCGGCCATCGGCGTGGCCGCGCCGATCCTGCTCGTCCTGCTGCGGATCGTGCAGGGGCTTTCGGCGGGCGGCGAATGGGGCGGGGCCGCGCTGCTCGCGGTCGAGCACGCCCCGCCCGGCAGGCGCGGTCTCTACGGCGCGTTCCCGCAGATCGGCGTCCCGATCGGGCTGCTGCTCGCCAACGGCGTCCTCGCGCTGGTCGCCGCGCTCACCACGCCCGCCCAGTTCCTCGACTGGGGCTGGCGGGTCCCGTTCCTGCTCAGCGTCGTGCTGATCGCCGTCGGCATGCTCATCCGGACCCGGGTCGCGGAAAGCCCGGTGTTCGAGGAAGTGCGTGAGGCCAAGGCCGCGTCGAGCCTGCCACTCGTCCCGTTGTTCCGGCACCACTGGCGGCTGGTGCTGCTCGGCGCGCTGCTGTTCGCGGCCAACAACGCCGTCGGCTACATGACCACCGGCGGGTACGTCCAGTCGTACGCGGTCCGGTCGCTGCACCTGGACCGGTCCACCGTGCTCCTCGCGGTGATGGTCTCGGCGGTGGCGTGGCTGGCCAGCACGCTGCTCGGCGGATGGCTCGCCGACCGGATCGGCCGGATCCGCGTGTACCAGCTCGGTTTCGTCGCGCAGCTGCTGTGGATGTTCCCGTTCTTCGCGCTGATCGACACCGGGAACGTCGCACTGCTCGTCCTGGCGCTGGTGCTGTTCGCCGTCGGCCTCGGCTTCACCTACGGCCCGCAGGCGGCACTGTACGCGGAGATGTACCCGACGCGGGTGCGCTACAGCGGCGCCGCCATTTCCTACGCGATCGGCGCGGTCCTCGGCGGCGCGTTCGCGCCGACGATCGCCGAAGCACTGCAGTCGGGCACCGGCACCGTGTACGCCGTCGGCGGCTACCTCGCGGTGATGACCGTCATCGGCCTCGTCGCCAGCTTCTTCGTCCGCGACCGGCCGGGGCGCCCGCTCGGCGACGTCCCGGCCGGTACCGGCGGGTGACCGCCGCACCGTCCACTGTGTACGGTGTGGCGGCGCGTTGGGTGCCGCCCACCAAGTAGGCGGCGCGGTTTCGGCCGAATCGACGAGGCGGGCGGAGGTGCCGCGTTCCTACCCTCGGGATGGTGACTCGCCGGGCGAGGCGTGGCCGCCTCGCGCCGGAACCCGCCTCAGGTAGGGAGAACCCATGGCCGACCCGCGCCGACCCGCCCTGTCCGACCTCGCCCGGTTCGCGGTGCCGTCGGATCCCACGATCTCCCCGGACGGGACCCGGGTCGTCTACGTCCTGCGCACGGCCGACACCGACGCCGACGAGAACGTCGACCGGCTCTGGCTGGTCACCACCTCGGGCGCCGCCCCGCGCGCGCTGACCACCGGACGCGCCGACACCGACCCGCGCTTTTCCCCGGACGGCACCGGTGTCGCGTTCCTGCGCGCGCAGGACGGCCCGCCGCAGCTGTGGTGGCTCCGGCTGGACGGCGGTGAGCCCGAACGGCTGACCGAGCTGCCGCTGGGCGCCGGTACCCCGGTGTGGAGTCCCGACGGCACGCGGATCGCGTTCTCCGCCCCGGCCGACCTGGACGCGACGGCCGCGGAGACCGAGCGTGACCGGGGTGCCCGCGCCGGCGCGCCGCTCGCGCAGGACCGCCTGTTCCACAAGTTCGACGGTGCCGGGCGGCTGCGCGGGATCCGCCGGCACGTCTTCGTCCTCGACCTCGCCGACCGGTCGGTACGGCAGGTGACGAGGGGCGACTTCCACGCGGGCGTCCCGGCGTGGTCGCCGGACGGCGAGCGACTGGCCTACACCCACGCGCTCGCGCCCGGCGCGGATCTCAGCGGCGAATCCTCGGCGTTCGTGCTGCGTCTTTCCGGCGACGACACCGAACCCCGGCGCGTCGGGCCGTCCGGGGGCACGGTGAGCGCGGTGAACTGGGTGGGCGAGGACATCCTGCTCGTCGGTACGCCCGACACCGAGGTCCGCAACGCGCGGCTGGCGCGGGCCGATCCGGCCACCGGGGAGTTCGCGTACCTGACCGAGGACCTCGACCGCAACGTCATGCCGGGCGCTGGCGGCTACCCCGGCGCGCTCCCGCAACGCCGGGATGACGACATTCTGTTCTGTGCCAGGGATCGTGGGTGCACACGGCTGTACCGGCTCGGCGCGGACGGGCCGGAGAAACTGATCGACGGGGACCGCGTCGTGTCGGGGCTTTCCGTGGCGGCCGGGACCGGCACGGCCGCGGTCCTGCTGTCCACAGTGGACACCATGGGGGAGGTCTATCTGCTGGACCCGTCCGGCGCGCTGACCCCGCTTACCACGCACACCGCCGACGCGCTCGGCGACGTCGCGCACTTCACCCCGGTCGAACGCACCTTCACCGTGTCCGACGGGGGCGAGGTGCACGGCTGGCTGCTGCGCGACCCCGCGGCGACCGGTCCGCTCCCGCTGCTGGTGGACATGCACGGCGGACCGCACAACGCGTGGAGCCCGGTCCGCGACTCGGCACATCTGTACCACCAGGTGCTGGCCGCGCGCGGCTGGGCGGTGCTGCTGCTCAACCCGCGGGCCAGCGACGGCTACGGCGAGGCGTTCCTGCGCGGCGCGGTCGGCGCGTGGGGCGAGGCCGACGAACGCGACTTCCTCGAACCGGTGGACCGGCTGGTCGCCGAGGGCCTCGCGGACCCGGCGCGCCTGGCGCTGTGCGGCTACAGCTACGGCGGCTACCTGGCCTGCCGCCTGCCGACCAGGACCGGCCGGTTCGCCGCGGTGGTGGCCGGGGGAGTCGTGGCCGACCTGGTGAGCATGTCCGGCACGTGTGACGCCGGGCCGATGATGTTCCGCGCCGAACTCGGGGTGACGTTCTGGGACGATCCCGCGCGGTTCGCCGCGCTGTCGCCGATCACGGAGGTCGGCAACGTCACCAGCCCGACGCTCGTGCTGCACGGCGCGGCCGACGAACGGTGCCCGGTCGGCCAGGCCGAACAGTGGTTCGGCGCGCTGCGCGCCCGCGGCGTCCCGGCCGAAATGGTGCTCTACCCGGAGGCGTCCCATCTGTTCATCCTCACCGGGAAACCCTCGCACCGCGCCGACTACAACCGCCGGATCGTCGACTGGGTCATCCGGCACACCCGCGCCGCCGCGCCGGACGGCGCGCCCTCGGCCGCCGTGCCGCTGGACCGGGCGCACTGGCAGCGGCGGCTGGACCTGCTCGCCGAGGAGCACGGCGTGGTCGGGGCGTCGCTGGCGATCCGCTTCGGCGACGAGACCGCCGAAGCGGCGTACGGGGTGGTGAACCGGCGCACCGGGCTGCCCGCCACCCCGGACTCGCTGTTCCAGATCGGCTCGATTTCGAAGGTGTACACCGCGACGGTCGCGATGCGGCTGGTGGACGAGGGCAAGCTGAGCCTGGACGCCCCGGTCGCCGAGGTGCTGCCGGAGCTGGCACTGGCCGATCCGGAGGTGACGAAGCGGGTCACGCTGCGGCATCTGCTGACCCACACCAGCGGGATCGACGGTGACGTGTTCACCGACACCGGCCGGGGCGACGACTGCGTCGAGCGGTACGTCGCCGGGCTCGCCGACGTCGCCCAGAACCACCCCATCGACGCGACCTGGTCCTACTGCAACTCCGGCTTCGTCCTGATCGGCCGGATGATCGAGCGGGTGACCGGGCTGGTGTGGGACGAGGCCATGCGCGAGCTGCTGTTCCGTCCGCTCGGGCTGACCGCCACCGTGACGCTGCCCGAGGAGGCGCTGCGGTACAACACCGCGCTCGGGCACGTCGACGGCGGGGACGGGGTGCCCGTTCCCGCGCCACGCTGGGAGATCCCGCGGTCCTCCGGCCCCGCGGGCGGGGTCACCGCGACCGCGCGCGAGGTCCTCGGCTTCGCCCGGCTGCACCTTTGCGGGGGAGTGGCGGCCGACGGCACCCGGGTGCTGTCCGAGGCGCTCACCGCGGACATGCGGCGGAACCAGGTCACCCTGCCCGAAGGCATGGGGCTGGCCGATTCCTGGGGGCTCGGCTGGTTCCGGCACCACTGGCAGGGCCACGCGGTCGTCGGCCACGACGGCGGGACGATCGGGCAGATCGCGCATCTGCGGATGCTGCCGGAACGGGGACTCGCGGTGTGCCTGCTGACCAACGGCGGCCCGGCCCGCGATCTCTACGACGCCCTGTTCCGCGAGATCTTCCGCGACCTCGTGGACGTCGAGCCACCCGCGCCGCCCGCGAAGCCCGAACGGTCCGTCGCGGCGGACGCCGCGCGCGTGACCGGGGTGTACGACCGGGCGGGCGTCCGGCTCGAAGTGTCCGAAGAGGACGGTGCGGTGCGGATGCGCGTGGTCCGGAGCGGCGCGATGGCCGAACTGGCCGCCGCCGGGCCGAAGGTGCTGGACCTGGTCCCCGAGTCGGCGGACCGCTACCTGACCCGGCTGCCCGGCGAGCGCCAGTGGACACCCGTGCTCTTCTACCGCCTCGCCGACGGAACCCCGTACGTCCACTTCGGCGGCCGTGCCGCGCCAAAACTCTGAAAACCGCGGTGTCTCCCCGGCGCGCCCCTTGGCCAGGGAGACACCGCCCAATCACGCGAGTTCGCCGCCCAGTCACGCGAGTTCCGTGTCCAAGCACGCGAGTTCGCCGCTCGATCACGCGAGTTCCGGAGAAGCTGAAGGACGCTTTCAGTGCGTTGGGCGCGCTGAAGGACGCCTTCAGTGCACTGAGTGCACCGAAGGCGTCCTTCAGCACGATCACACGGAGTCGTTGCCGCGCAACCACTCCACGGCTTTCGCCCCGGCGACGCCGAGGAACGCGTCCCGGGCGGGGACCTGGGATCGCGCATCCACGGCGCGGGTGAAGACCGCGACCGCGTACCGGCCGCCGCCCTCGAACTCGACCACGCCGACCTCGTTGCGGACCGTGGGCAGCGTGCCGGTCTTGCCGGAGACGCGGACGTCGTCGCCGGTGAACCCGGACCGCAGCCGATGCGGCCACACCTGCCCGCCGAGCCAGCGCCGGACGTCGGCGCAGGCCGGCGCCGGGGCCGCCTCGTCCCGCCAGATCATCGCGAGCAGCCGGGTAGTCTCCTCGGGCGTGGTGCGGCAGGTCCGCGCGGGATCCAGCGCGCGAAGGCCGGACAGCTGGTCCGCGGTCAGGTCGGACAGCACCCGCGCGTCGTCCTCGTAGTCGATGCCGAGTTCCTCGGCGATGCCGCCCAGCAGCTCGGCGCAGTTCTCGGTGACCGCGGTGCCCGGGAGGTCCAGCTCCGTCAGCAGCGCGTTCACCGACGCCTTGGTAACCCGGTCGAGCACGAGGTCGGTGGCGACGTTGTCGCTGACGCTGATCATCAGGCCGGCCAGCGCGTCCCAGGACAACGTCGTCTCGTGCGGGAAGGTGGCGAGCCCGTAGGGCGATGGCGGTCCCTCTCCGGGCCGCACGGTGAGCTGCCCGGCGAGATCGACCACCCCCGCGGCGGCCTGCCGCGCCAGCTCCACCGCCACCGGGATCTTGAACACCGACGCGGTCACGACGGGGTCTTCGGCGCCGATCCCGAGTTCGGGGCCGCCGTCGACCGGCCGCGCGTGCAGCCACACGCGCACCCCCGCCCGCGTGGCCGCCTCCTGGATCCCGGCGATGGTGTCTTCCTTGGTTCCCATACCGTTCCTCACTGTCCACTTCGGATCGGGCGGCCCGCGGTGGACGCCGTGTCGAGTTCCCCGCCGTCGATGACGAACCGTCCGCCGACGAGCAGGTGACGGACACCGGTGGACGGCGCGACGACAAGGTAGTCGCCCTGTTCGGCGAACGTCTCCGGAGCGAAGACGACCAGGTCGGCGTCGGCGCCCGGCTGGACGCGGGCCTTGCGCCGCATCGCGGGCACGGCCTCCTCCAGGATCCGCGCCGGGACCAGCGTGCACCGGTGGACGGCTTCGGGCAGCGAAAGCACGCCCAGCTCACGGACCAGCCAGCCGAAGGTCCGGCCGTAGCAGCCGGTGCTGCGCGGATGGGTCAGCGACGCGCCGGGCACCGGCCACTCGTCCGACACCGTCGCGCCGCCCGGCGTGACGATGGGCACGGCGTCGGAGGCGATCGCGGTGTCCGGGAACAGCAACGACCGCAGCAGCAGTTCCCGGTCGGCTTCGAGGGCCTCGTCGGCCCACTGGAGCACCACCGAGCCACCGGGGTCGTTGGCCCGCAGCTCGGCCAGCCGCTCCGCGGTCGCGACCATCTCCCCGGTTGGCAGGTACCGCAGCCGGTCCGGGGTGATGCCCATCCTCGGCAGTTTCTCCGGGGCGAGGAAGTCGGCGCCGATCACGGTCGACCCGGAGCCGTAGGGGTAGGCCTCGGTGGTGACCCGGACCCCGGTGCTCTGCGCGCGGGCGATCGCGCCGGCGATGTCGTCGATCATCCGGTTCGAGGTGCTGTTGACGTGGCACATGTGCATGTGCGCGCCCGTGCCCGCCGAAGCGGCGATGACCTCCAGCGCCCCTTCGAGCGAGGTGTGCGGCTCCATCGTGGAGATGTAGCGGGTGTGGGTGAAGGTCGGCACGCCCAGTCGCTCGGCCGCGCGGGCGAGCGCGAAGTACTCGGCGGTGCCGGTCCCCGGTGCGTACCCGACGAGCACGCCGATCCCGATCCCTCCGTTGTGGACCTCCTGCGCGACGTGGTCGAGCAGCCGGTCGACGTCCCGGTCGCTCGCCGCGAGTTTCCACAGTGGACGGTCGTGGTTCGCGCCGAACATGGCCATCGGGTCGGCCAGCGGCGCGTCGTCGAACAGCATCATCCGCGACAGCAGCCACGAGGCGGAATAGCCGTAGTTGACCGGACGCCCGTCGCGTTCGGCGCCGGCGAGCGCGGTCGAGACGGACGCGGCGCCCGCCTCCAGTTCGAGCGCGGTGGTCACCCCGTCCATGGCCTGCAGCAGCAGCCCGGTCCGCGTCTGGGCATGGCTGTGCAGGTCGATGAACCCGGGCGCGAGCACCATCCCGGAGACGTCGAGGGTGCGGCGCCCGGACAGCGGGGCCTCCGACACCGCGGCGATCGTCCCGCCGGTGACCCCGACGTCGCGGATCCCGTCGAGCCCGGTTTCCGGGTCGATCACCCTGGCACGGGAGAAAACCACGTCGTACGGCGGGGCACCGTTCGTCGATGCCGTGGCGTCGATGGCCATCCGTGAGCCTCCTTCGCGGCGTAAGCACTGATCGTCTTCGCAGCCTACGGCGCGCCGCCCGGCGCACGACTGTGCCGAAGCACGAACTCCGGCCGGGTTTTTCGGGCTGGGGAACGACTCCCCGTCGGTCACGCGGACGCGTGGCGCAGGCGGTGCAGCCGCAGATCGATGAGTGCCTCGAAGCGGGCGTCGGCGTCGGTGAGGTCGAGCCCGCTGATCTCGCACAGGCGGTTGAGCCGGTACCGGAACGTGTTGGGGTGGATGTGCACCGCGGCGGACGCCTTCGCGATGTCGCCGAAGGCCTCGAGGTAGGCGGCGAGGGTGCCGGTGAGGTCCGAGCGGTGCTCGGCGTCGTAGGCCAGCAGGCTGGTGACGGTCCCGCCGTCGTCGTTCTCCTCGCCGAGGTCCGTGATTTCCGCCAGGCGCAACAACAACAGGTCCAGCCGCACGGAAGCGACCGTGGCGCAGCGTTCGGCGCGGCCGGTCTCGCGCAGGACCCGGAGCACGACGTCGACGTCCGCGCGGGAGCCGACGATGCCCTCGGGCGTGCAGGCCACCCGGCCGATCCCGACGCGCAGCGCGACCCGGCTTCCCATCCGCTCCAGGAAGTCCTCGGCGACGCGCGCCGCCATCGCCTCGCCGTCGGCCTGCCCGGACACCGGCAGCAGGCCGTAGACGACGTCGCCGAGCGTCGTCGCCGCGGCGGAGCGGTGCAGCGCGCTCAGATGCAGCGCGAGCGCGTCGGCGACCCGCCGGACCTCCGCCGCCCGCCGGACCTCGTCGTCCTCGGCGCCGGTGAGTTCGAGGCCGAGGACGCACACCGGCTTGTCCCGCACCCCGAGCCGCCGGGCGGCCTCGGCGGGATCGCCCGCCCGGTCGAACAGCCGGGCCACGAGCTCGGCGCGCAGCCGGGCGTCGACCGAGGCGCCCGCGCGCTGCCGGAGCAGGTGCAGCGCGACGATCTTGGTCGCGTCGGCGAAGGCCCGCCTGCGGTGTTCGGGCATCGGCTCGGACACGACCGCCCACAGGAAGCCGAGCACCTCGTCCCCGGCGCGGACCGCGATCGCCATGCGGGGCAGGAAACTGTCGGCGATCGCCGGGATGAACACCGGCTCCCTGCTGCGGTAGAGCCGCTGGAAGATCCCCATCTCGGTCAGGGTGCGCTGGTGCTGCTCGGGAACCTGGCGGCCGAGGACGGTCTGGACGCGGCCCTCGTCGGTGTTCTCCTGACCGGTGGAGAACGCGAGCACCCGTGCCGAGCGGTCCTCGATGGTGACCGCCGCGTCCACCAGCGCGCCCACCGCGTTGGCCAGCTGGAACAGATCGCCCGCCGGGTACCCGGCGATCTCCTCGCTCGCGTCGCCGAACTCCGGCGGGTCCAGCAGCGTCCGCAGCAGCACGACGAGCTGTTCCCACGACGCCGCGCGGCTCACCTCGAGCACGCGGACGCCGCCGCGCACCGCGGCTGCGCGGATCCCGTCGTCCAGCGGGGCCGGGGTCTTGAGCACCAGCGCCGCGCCCCCGCACCGGGCGAGCTCGGCCAGCAGCGCGGCGACGGTCGCGATGTCGGTGACCCCGACGCCGAGCAGGATCCCGCCCGGCGCGACCGTGACGCCGTCGGCCGGGTCGTAGATCGACACCGAGCCGACCTGCGGGTCGGGATCGGCGGGCCCGGCGACCACGCGCAGCAGGGTGCTGCCGAGGTCGTCGACGACCCGGCCCAGGCTCGGTCGCGGCGGTGCGGTCACGGTCGTCGCCTCCTCGTCCGTGCGGCCAGCGGGGCGAGGACGGTGTCGAGCCCCTCCTCGAAGACGTCCTCCTGGGTGCGCCGCGCGTCGGCGAGACCGGCGCCGAGCTTCCGGAGCGTCGGGTACCGCTCGGCGGGGAGTTTCGCCAGCGAGGCGCGGAGTTCGTTCCAGTAGACGACGTCGTGGTCCCAGTCGCGCCGGGCGGGATGGCGGAAGGCACAGCCGACGACGAAGCGCTGGAGCACAGCTTGGAGGACGATCACGTCCGGAATGTCCATTCCGGACTGGAACAGCGCGGCGTAGAGCCGCTCGCTCACCCGCAGCTCGCCCGGCCCCAGATCGGTGCCGGTGTCCACCAGGTGCAGCCCGGGATACCGCAGCAGCAGGGCGAACTGCGCCCGCGCGATCTCCTTGACCGCCTCGACCGGCGGAGTGTCCGGCGGCGGGAGCGGCAGGCCGCCCAGCAGCTCGTCGACGACCGCGACGAGGAGATCCTCCTTGGCGTGGAAGTGCCGGTACAACGACATCGCGTTGACGTCGAGGACGTTCGCCACCGAGCGCATGGTGACGCCGTCGAACCCGTCCCGGTCGAGCACCTCGACGGCGGCCGCGACGATCTTGTCCCGGCTGAGGGTGCCCCGTGGGGTGCGCTGCCCGGCCACCGCGCTCCTTCCGGCCGCCCTGCCCGTCGTGGTCCGCGTCACGTTAGCATACAGCGTAAGCTACCTCGTATAACGTTTTGGCCGCCGACGCCGCCGGACGCACCCAATGTGGCGTTCGGTGCAGGCAACCGATGCGCGCGGCTTTCCCGGGCGGGCCGGGTGCCGAGGGACGCCTTCGGTGCGTCCAACGCAGCGAGGGACGCCCTTGGTGCATCCAGCGCACCCAGGGCGTCCCTCGGACGCCTCGCCACTCCGACGAAGTACGCACCCAAACGAACAGGTCCCGAAGGAGCTCTCACGGCCCGGCGGTGTCGAGAAGCCGGTTCCGCGATGGTCCGTGAATGCCGCATTGAGGGACTCCGAGTCCCTCAATGCGGCATTCACGGACCGGGATGATCAGGGAACCGGGGTCAGGACGCGACGGTGGTCCAGCGCGAACAAGCCCGCGCCGCACAGCACGCCGACCACGACGAGCCCGGCCCACGGCAGCCACGGGTAGCCGGCCGCGCGGGCGAGGTCGAAAACGCTGCCGGTGAACAGGTTCCCGAGCATGATCCCGATGCCGACGACGGTGTTGTAGAAGCCGTAGTGGGTGGCCACCAGGCGTTCGCCGGAGAGCCCGACGATGGTGTCCATCTCGAACGGGAAGATCGCCGCCGTGCCGAGCGCGAGCAGCGCGGCGGCCAGCAGCAGCGCGGCCGCCTCCCAGCCGGGACCTGTCCGGCCCGCGGCCAGCAACGGGGGCACGAACGCGGCGGAGAGCAGAGTCGTCCCGACAACCAGGCAGCGGCCGGGTGCCCAGCGGCGCCGGAACCACGCGGTGACGCGGAGCTGCCCGGCGATCGCGATCGCGCCGGACACCACGAACAGCGCGGTCACGAGAGCCGTGCCGGAACCGGTGATCGCCTTGGCCTGCAAGGGAAGCGCGAGGTAGACCTGGAAGGTCAGCACGTTCGAGCCGACCATCACCAGCGCGAAGAGCAGGAACGGGCGGTTGGTCAGTACGGTCCGCCAGTCGTGCAGGACCGACCGGCGTTCCTCCGCCGGCGACCGAATGGCGCGGGCGGGCAGCGCCCGGATCTGGAGCACGGTCAGCGCGGCGAACACCGCCGCCGCGGCCAGGCAGGTCAGCCGGAAGTCGAACGCGGTCAGTGCCAGCCCGACGAGCGGGCCGAGCAGGATGCCGCCCTGGTAGAACACGTTGAACAGCGCGAAGGCCTCGACGCGGCGCGAACCCGCGTCGGCGGCGAGGTAGGCGCGGACCGCGGGGTTGAACAGCGCGCCGGCGAACCCGGTCGCGGCCGAGGCGGCGATCAGCGCCGGGAGCGTGTCGACGAGGCCGAGCAGGAGGAATCCGCCCGTGCGCAGCACACAACCCGCGACGATCAGCGGCTTGTACCCGAACCGGTCGGCCAGCGTGCCGCCGAGCAGGAACATGCCCTGCTGCGAGAAGTTGCGGACGCCCAGCACCAGCCCGATCGCCCAGCCCGCGAGGCCGAGCGGCCCCGCGAGGTACCCGGCGAGATAGGGCATGAGCATGTAGAAGCCGACGTTGATGGTGAACTGGTTGACCATCAACAGGCGGCTCGGCCGGTCGAACGAGCGGAACTCGGTCAGCGGTTTCATCGGGCCGCCCCCGCCGGTGCGGCGACCTTCGCGCAGCGCGTCCACCGGGTGACCTCGCGTTCACCGGTGTGCGCGACCGTGTCGGGGTGTTCGGCGGGTCGGACGTCGAGCAGGCCGTGCTCGGCGCAGTACGCGTCGTTGTAGACGGTGTCGAAGTAGCGGTGCGGTCCGTCGGGGAACACCGCGGCGATCCGGACGTGCGGATCCTCCGTCCGCGCCAGCCAGCCCGCGACCAGCGCGACGGCGCCGACGCTCCAGCCGCCGGTGGCGTGGTGTGTGGCGGCGAGCGCGCGACAGGTCGCCACCGCCTCGCCGGGCGCGACCCAGTGCACCTCGTCGAAGGCGGGATAGTCGACGTTGCGGGGGAAGATGCTCGAACCCAGCCCCCGCATCAGCCGCGCGCGGGCGGGCTGGCCGAAGATCGTGGAACCGATCGTGTCGACGCCGACCAGCCGCAGATGTGGGTTGAACTCCTTGAGCACGCGCACGATCCCGGCCGAGTGCCCGCCCGTGCCGACCGAGCACACGAGCACGTCGACGCGTCCGAGCTGCGCGAGCAGTTCCATCGCCAGCGACGCGTACGCCTCGACGTTGTCCGGGTTGTGGTACTGGTCGGGGCTCCACGAACCGGGGTGCGCCGCCAGCACCGCCCGCACCCGGTCGCGGCGCGCCTGCTGCCAGCCACCGGTCGCGTGCGGCTCGGCGACGAGATCGACCTCGGCGCCGTGCGCGGTCAGCAGCCGCCGCACGATCGGCTCCATACCGGGATCGGTGACCAGTGTGACGGGGTGCCGGTGCACGATGCCCGCCAGCGCGAGGCCGAGTCCGAGCGTGCCGCTGGTGGATTCGACGATGCGCGCGCCGGGCGCGAGGTCGCCCCGCTCCCGCGCCCGCCGAACCATGTGCAGGGCGGGCCGGTCCTTCATACCGCCGGGGTTGTGGCCTTCGAGTTTCGCCCAGAAACCGCGCCCGGCTGGCGCGAGTGGTTCGCCGATCCACAGCACCGGCGTGTTGCCGACGGCGGTGGCGGGGGAGTGGCAGCTGACGGCGCTGGTGAGCAGCCGCGCGGGGGCGGACGGTGCCGCGACGGGCGCGGAGACGACGCTGTTCATGACAGGGCTTCCTTCGGTATCGCGTGCCTGGGCACGGGCGGAAAGGGAGTCGCGGGGCCCGTTTCCGGCACGCCTTCCCCCGCCCCACGCCGGAGGCGGGGGAAGGACAGGTGGGAAACGGGCGCGGCCCGCTCAGGTCCGCGCGATACAGAGGTCGATCAGCTTCGCCCGGCCGGGTGTGCTCCACCGGGGCGGCCCGCGCCGGGCCGGGATCCGGGAAAGTGGCCGGCGCAGCACGAAATCCGTGGGCAGCACCGCGGGTACGGCGGCCAGCGCGCCGCCGTCGTCCGCGCGGGGCGGCGCGCAGACGACGTCGCCGTGCCCGTGGGTGTGCGGCCCGTGTTCGTCCGGACAGTCGCCGGTGTGCTCGTCGGAATCGTGGCCGGTGAGGGTGGCGGTCGCGACGGCAGGGGAGCCCGCGCCGGCGAGGCAGCACAGGGAGACGTGGAGCCCGAGGTAGCCGAGCAGGACCAGGAACGCCGCCGTGACCACGAGAGCACGGCTTCGCGCCGGGCCGGATCGGCGCGGGGTGACCGGTCGCGTCCTCATCGTGATCGAATACTACCAGCGGAATCCGACTCCCTACGGAGCGTGTCCAGCTGGTGGACGGCGGGCCGACGCGACGAGAATGGCCGGCGATGAGCGCGATCGAGGAATGGGCGGCGGCGCTGGCCGCGTGGGCGATCCCGCCGGAAATCCTGGCCGGAGCCGGGGAAACGCCCTGGGTGCTGCCCCGCGAGGTGTTCCGCCGCCGGGCGCGCGAGCAGGTCGCCGCGCCGGTCGGCGCGACCTACCGGGAGGCGCTGGCCGCGCTGGCGGAACCGGGGACCGTGCTGGACGTGGGGGCCGCGGCGGGCGCGACCAGCCTCCCGCTCGTGGCCGCGGGCCGGGTCACCGGGATCACCGCGGTCGACGGCGACACCGACCTGCTGGGGACCTTCGCCCGCGACGCCGCGGCGGCCGGGGTGCCCGTCACCACGATCGCCGGGCGCTGGCCCGAGGTCGCGCCGGAAACCGGGGTCGCCGACGTCGTCGTGTGCGGCAACGTCCTCTACAACGTGGCCGATCTCGGACCGTTCGTGACGGCGCTGACCGCCCGTGCCCGCCGCCGGGTGGTCGCCGAGCTCGCGGCCCGGCACCCGCTCACCGCGTTGAATCCACTGTGGACGCACTTCCACGGCGTCACCCGTCCGGCCGGGCCCACCGCCGGGGACTGCGTGGCGGCGCTGCGCGAACTCGGCGTCGAGCCGGTCGTCAGCCGCTGGCGCCGTCCGCCCGAACCGGAGCACGCCGCGTTCCCCGATCTGGTCGAGGTGACGCGGCGGCGGCTCTGCCTGCCGCCCTCGGCGGCCGGCGAGGTCCGGCGGGTCCTGCTCGACCTGGGCCACGACCCGGACGTCCCACCCGATCTGGGTTCTTCCGGTCGCGAACTGTTCACCCTGGTGTGGGACGGTGGCGCCTGACCGCGGCGACCGGGGGACTCGGTGGACCGTGTTGCCCGGAATGTGCGTAAGGTCGGGATCATGTCAGGGGATGAGCGGCTGCTGATGCAGGACGTCGAGCGAGGACTGACCGCGGCCGAGGTGGCCGAGCGGGTCGCCAACGGCCGGACCAACGATGTTCCCTCGCGGGCCAGCCGCAGCACCTGGGACGTCGTCCGGTCCAACGTGTTCACCCGGATCAACGCGATCTTCGCGGTGCTCGCGGTGATCATCTTTTCGACCGGGTACCTGCTCGACGGCCTGTTCGCCGGGCTGATCGTGGCCAACAGCGTCATCGGCATCATCCAGGAGCTGCGTGCCAAGCGCACCCTGGACAAGCTCGCGATCGTCGGCCAGGTCCGGCCGAGGGTGCGCCGCGACGGGAAGACCGCCGAGATCGCGCCGAACGAGGTCGTCGCCGACGACGTCATCGAGATCGGCCCCGGCGACCAGATCGTCGTGGACGGCGAGGTTCTCGAGGCCGAGGCGATGGAGGTCGACGAATCGCTGCTCACCGGCGAGTCCGACCTGATCGTCAAGACGCCGGGCGACCCGGTGATGTCCGGCAGCTTCGTGGTGGCGGGCAGCGGGGCGTACCGGGCGACGAAGGTCGGCAAGGAGGCCTACGCGGCGAAGCTCGCCGAGGAGGCCGGGCGCTTCACCCTCGTCAACTCCGAGCTGCGCAACGGCATCAACACGATCCTGAAGGTCATCACCTACCTGCTGGTCCCGGCGGGCGCGCTGTCGATCTACAACCAGCTCTCCGGCGACCAGGCGCTGCCCGACGCGTTGCGCGGCATGGTCGCGGCGCTGGTGCCGATGGTGCCCGAGGGGCTGATCCTGCTGACCTCGATCGCGTTCGCGGTCGGCGTCGTCCGGCTGGGGCGGCGGCAGTGCCTGGTCAACGAGCTGCCCGCGATCGAGGGCCTGGCCAGGGTCGACGTGGTGTGCGCGGACAAGACCGGCACGCTCACCGAGAACGCGATGCGGCTGACCGAGGTACGCCCGCTGAGCGGTGCCGGTGACACCGACCCCGGTGTCGTGCTCGCGGCGCTCGCGGTGGCCGACCCCCGTCCGAACGCCAGCCTGCAGGCCATCGCGGAGGCGCATCCGGACGATCCGGGCTGGCGGCACACCGCCGTCGCGCCGTTCTCCTCGGCGCGGAAGTGGAGTGGCGCGAGCTTCGGCGAACACGGCAACTGGGTGCTCGGCGCGCCCGACGTCCTGCTGCCCGCGGACGCGCCCGAACGGGCCGAGGCCGAGGAAACCGGCGCGAAGGGCCTGCGGGTGCTGCTGCTCGGCCGCGCCGGGAACGCGGTCGACGCCGAGGACGCGCCCGGCCAGGTCACGCCCGTCGCGCTGGTGGTGCTGGAGCAGAAGATCCGGGGGGACGCGCGGGCGACCCTGGACTACTTCGCGAGCCAGGGCGTCGCGGTGAAGGTGATCTCCGGCGACAACGCCGTCTCGGTCGGCGCGGTCGCCCGTTCGCTGGACCTGCCCGGCGCCGACGCGCCAGTCGACGCCCGCACCCTGCCCGACGATCCGGAGAAGCTGGCCGACATCGTCGAGAACGGCTCGGTGTTCGGGCGCGTCACCCCTGCCCAGAAGCGGGCCATGGTCAAGGCGCTCCAGTCGCGCGGGCACACCGTCGCGATGACCGGCGACGGCGTCAACGACGTCCTCGCGCTCAAGGACTCCGACATCGGCGTCGCGATGGGCGCGGGCAGCCCGGCCACCCGGTCGGTGGGCCAGATCGTGTTGCTGGACAACGCCTTCGCCACGCTCCCGCACGTGGTGGGCGAAGGCAGGCGGGTGATCGGCAACATCGAACGGGTCGCCAACCTGTTCCTCACCAAGACCGTCTACTCGGTGCTGCTCGCCCTCATGGTCGGGATCCCCGGCCTGATCGGGTTCGACGCGCTGCCCTACCCGTTCCTGCCCCGGCACGTCACCATCGTCGGCTGGTTCACCATCGGCCTGCCCGCGTTCGTGCTTTCGCTCGCGCCCAACAACGACCGCGCCCGCGGCGGGTTCGTGGGCCGGGTGATGCGGATGGCCGTGCCGGCCGGGGTCGTGATCGCGGTGTCCTCGTTCGTGTCCTACCTGCTCGTCCACCCGGGAGCCAACGCGGGGGAGGCCGCCCAGGTCCAGGCCAGCACCACCGCGCTGATCACGCTGATGGCCATCGCGCTGTGGGTGCTGGCGATCATCGCGCGGCCCTACACCTGGTGGCGGCTCGCGCTGATCGTCGCGATGATCGGCATCTCCGCGCTGATGTTCCTGCTGCCGCTGAGCCGGAAGATCTTCCTGCTGGACCCGAGCAACCTCGGGTACACGCTGTCCGGGCTGGCCTGCGCGGCGGTGGGGATCGTGCTGGTCGAGCTGGGCTGGTGGATCGACGGCTGGCTGCGCCAGGAGAAGCGGCGGCTCACCGCCTGAGTCCCGGGCTCCGAGGGCCGGGTGCTGGTCCGGTTCAGAACCGGACCAGCACCCGGCCCTCGTTCGTCGTGTCGGCCTCCACGCTCCGGTAGAGCTTCTTGAGGTGCGGCTGGTTGAGCATCGCCAGCACCCGTTTGCGGAGCTTGCCCGATCCCTTGCCCGGGATGAACTCGACGAGTTTCACCTGGTCCTTCGCCGCGCGGAAGATCGTGCGGCGGACGGCGGCGTCGAGGTCCCGGTCGCTGCGGAAGTACGGGTGGAGATCCACGGTCAGCTTCTCGGGCACGGCGCTCCTCGGTTCGGCTCGGTGACCCCCATTATGCGGGCCTGGCCTGATGGTCCGTGAATGCCACATTGAGGGACTCAGAGTCCCTCAATGTGGCATTCACGTACGGAGTCTCCCGGACATCATTGGGCGATCTGACACGCCGTCAGAACTTTACAACTGGCTTCCACTTGTCAAATCCTCTGTACAAAATCTATGGTGTTGTAAAAGCACGCTCGTCGAGGAGGACGCAGTGGCCGTCGCAGCCGAGGACACCGGCACGATCCCCGAGGGATCGACCGGGCAGTGGAAGGACAAGAAGCGGTACCTCTGGCTGATCGGCCTGGTGGTGCCCTCGCTCGCGTTCCTCGCGGTGGGGATGCGGGAGTTCACCGGCTGGGGCGGCTGGCTCTGGATCGGCCCGGTGGTCATCCTGGTGATCGTCCCGGCCATCGACCTCATCGCGGGCCTGGACCGGTCCAACCCGCCGGACGACGTCATCGAGGCGCTGGAGAACGACAGGTACTACCGCTGGATCACCTACCTCTACCTGCCGATCCAGTACATCGGGTTCGTCGGCGCGTTCTGGTTCATCGCGAAGGGTGATCTGTCCCTTGTGGACAAGATCGGCCTCGCCGTCTCGATCGGCTGCGTCGGCGGCATCGGCATCAACACCGCGCACGAACTGGGGCACAAGAAGGAAAGCCACGAGCGCTGGCTGTCCAAGGTGGCCCTCGCGCAGAGCTTCTACGGGCACTTCTACATCGAGCACAACCGCGGGCACCACGTCCGCGTCGCCACGCCGGAGGACCCGGCGAGCAGCCGCGTCGGCGAGAGCTTCTACCGGTTCTGGCCGCGGACCGTGTGGGGTTCGCTCAAGAGCGCCTGGAACCTGGAGAAGAAGCGGTACGCGCGCCGGAACCAGCACCCGTTCCGGCTCGGCAACGACGTGCTCAACGCGTGGCTGATGTCGGCGGTGCTGTGGGCGGCGATGATCATCGCCTTCGGCGTCGGCGTCCTGCCGTTCCTGATCATCCAGGCCGTGGTCGGCTTCTCGCTGCTGGAGGTCGTGAACTACATGGAGCACTACGGGATGCTGCGCCAGCGCACCGGGCCGGACGGCACGGGCCGCTACGAGCGCGTCGATCCCAGCCACAGCTGGAACTCCAACAACATCGCGACCAACGTGCTGCTCTATCACCTGCAGCGGCACAGCGACCACCATGCGAACCCGACCCGCCGCTACCAGACCCTGCGTGACTTCGAGGAGTCGCCGGTGCTGCCCACCGGGTACGCCGGGATGATCGTGCTCGCGCTGGTGCCGCCGGTGTGGCGCCGGGTGATGGACCGCCGCGTGCTCACCCATTTCGGCGGCGACATCTCGCGGGCGAACATCCAGCCCGGCAAGCGCGGCAAGGTGCTCGCGCGGTATGCGGGGACTGTGTCGTGAGCCGGTTCGTCTGCCCCGGTTGCGAGTACGTCTACGACGAAGCCGCCGGTGATCCGCGGGAAGGTTTCCCGCCCGGCACCGCCTGGGGCGAGGTCCCGGACGACTGGTGCTGCCCGGACTGCGGGGTACGGGAGAAGGTCGATTTCCAAGCCACCGCACAGGAATCAAGGAGCTGAAATGAACATCGTGGTGGACCGTACGAAATGCGAGGGCCTCGGTATGTGCGAGGCGATGGCGCACGAGTTCTTCGAGGTCCAGGACGACGGCGAGATGGTCGTCCTCGACGAGAACCCCGGCGAGGAGCATCGCCGGGAGCTGACCGCCGCCGTCGACGCGTGCCCGGTGCTCGCGTTGACGTTGAAGGGCTGAAGCCGTGGAAAGCCTCGTGGTCGTCGGCGCCTCGCTCGCGGGACTTCGCGCGGTCGAGAGTGCCCGGCGCAGCGGGTTCACCGGCCCGGTCACGTTGATCGGTGCCGAGGAACACCTGCCCTACGACCGGCCGCCGCTGTCCAAGTCCTTCCTCGGCACGGGGCACGACGGGGTCGTGACGCCGTTCCGGTCCGCGGACGAGCTGCGCGAGGACTGGGACGTCCGGCTGTGCCTCGGTGCCCCGGCGCAGGCGCTCGACACCGCCGAGCGCGAGGTGGTCGTCGACGGGCGCCCGGTGCCCTACGACGCGGTGGTGGTCGCCACCGGCGCCGCACCGCATCCTTTCCCGATGGGACAAGGGATTCTGGGTGTGCACCAGCTGCGGACGGTCGAGGACGCGCGGGCGATCCGGGCCGCGCTGGACGCCGGTGCCCGCACGGTGGTGATCGGCGCGGGATTCATCGGGTCGGAGGTGGCGTCGGCGGCACGCAAGCGCGGGCTGCCGGTCACCGTCGTGGAGGCGCTGGAGCTGCCGCTGATCCGCTCGGTCGGCCGCGACGCCGGCGAGGTCTGCGCCGAGCTGCACCGCGAGAACGGCACCGATCTGCGGCTCGGCACCCGGGTCACCGCGATCGCCTCGCACCACGGCCGGGTCATCGGCGTCGGGCTGGACGACGGCGACGAGATCGCCGCCGATCTGGTCGTGGTCGGTATCGGGGTGGCGCCCGCGACGGGCTGGCTGCGCGACAGCGGGGTGCTGCTGCACGGCGCCGACGGCGGGGTGGTCTGCGACGAGCGGCTGGCCACGAACGTGCCGGGGGTCTACGCGGCGGGCGACGTGGCGCACGCGGCCAGCCCGCTGTTCGACGGCGAGCTGATGCGGCTCGAGCACTGGACGAACGCCGCCGAACAGGGAGCGGCGGCGGCGCGCCACGCGCTCGATCCCGCGTCGGCCGTCGCGCTGGAGCCGGTGCCCTACTTCTGGTCGGACACTTACGGGCACCGGCTCCAGTTCGTGGGGACCCCGCGGGCCGACGAGGTCCGCGTGGTTTCCCGCGCGGTCGCGGGATTCGCCGCGCTGTACCGCCGGGGTGACCGGCTGGTGGGCGCGCTGACCGTCGACCGGCCCCGCGAGATCATGAAGTACCGGCGGCGGGTCGCCGAACGCGGCGCGTGGGAGGAGGCTCTCACCTTCGCCGCACTGGGGCGGAAGATTGGCTAGCATCGCGGACATGACAGTCGCGCCGCCGTCCTCGCGGGACCGGGAACTGACGCTGCGCGGCCGGATCGTCGCCGCCGCGGCCAGGGCCACCGTGGAGAGCGGCTGGTCCTCGGTCACCATGGGCAAGCTCGCCGAGCTGGCCGGGGTGAGCAGGCAGACCGTCTACAACGAGATCGGCGGCAAGCGGCAGCTGGCCGAGGCGATCGTGCTGGCGGAACTGCAGAACTTCCTGACGGCGGTGGACGCCGCGTTCGAGGCCTACCCCGAAGATCTGGTGAACGCGGTGCGGCGGGCGTGTCACAACGTGCTCGTGCTGGCCACGAAGACCCCGTTGCTGCACGCGATCGTCAGCGCCTCGCACGGCGCGGGCCACGATCTCCTGCCGCTGCTGACCACCCAGTCCGCGACGTTGATCGAAACCGCGAAAACCGTGCTGCGCAAGCATGTCGAGGCGACGGCACCGGCACTGCCCGCCCGTGAGCTGGACGTGGCCATCGACACCGTCGTGCGCACCGTGCTGAGCCACATCATGCAGCCGAGCGCGAGCCCGGACCGCACCGCCGACGACATCGCCCTGCTCGTCGAACGCTTCCTCGCGGGCATCTCTTCCTAGCCTCTCCCGGGCTCCAAACGCCCCAATGTGGCATTGGGTGCGTTCCACGCACCCAATGTGGCGTTCGGTGCGTTGGACGCACCGAACGCCACATTGGGGCGCATGACCTCGTGCGATGTCAGGAGCCGAAGAGCGGGGCGATCTCGGTGACGACGTCGTCGAGCGGGGCGCTGTCGCGTTCCGCGCGGCACAGGATCACCGCGCCCTCGATCGCGGCGACGGCGAGGGTGGCGAGGCGGTGCGCCCGGTCGGCGGGGATCCCGCCGCCGACGAGCAGGTCGCGCAGTTTTCCGTGCCAGCGGGCGAAGATCTCCCGGACCAGTTCGGCCGCCTCCGGCAGGTCCTCGCGGTTGTCGACGGCGAGCGCCACGACCGGGCAGCCCGCCCGGTAGTCGCTGCGCAGCAGTGACTGCTTCCAGAACGCGACGAACCCGCCGAGCGCGGCGCGGGGATCGCCGTCGGCGGTGGCCTGGTCGATCAGCCCGCCGATGAACTCGCCCGCCTGGCCGACCGCGCCGGTGATCAGCTCGTTCCGGCCGCCGGGGAAGTGGTGGTACACCGAGCCGCGCGGCGCGCCGCTGTGCGCGAGGACGGCGTCGATGCTCACCCCCGAGGCACCGCGTTCGCGCAACAGCGCGATCGCGCTGTCGAGCATGCGCTGCCGGCTCTGCCCTGGCCGTCGTCCCAACTCCGCCTCCGCTCCACCGGTCGGACCCGCTTGACTCAATACTATGACAGAGTCCATAGTTACTCGACAGTAGCCGAACGTCGCCCCAGGAGGCCGTCATGCCGCTGATCGACATCACGATTCCCGCCGGAGCCCTCGAACCCGCCGCGGCCAAGTCCCTCCCGGACGAACTCGCGACGATCCTGCTGCGCTGGGAAGGCGCTCCGGACACGGAGTTCTTCCGCGAGATCACCTGGGTGTACCTGCACGAGATCCCCGACGGCGGGCTCGCGGTCGGCGGCCGTCCCGGCGGCGCCCCGCGCTACCGCGTCGACATCACCGTGCCGGAAGGGGCGCTGTCCCAGCGGCGCAAGGACGGTCTCGTCGCCGACGTCCACGCGGCCGTGGTCGCGGCCGCCGGGCTCGCGCCCGAGCACGCGCTGCGCGTCTGGACGCTGATCCGGGAGGTCCCGGTGGGCAACTGGGGCGCGGCGGGGCAGACGATCCGCTTCGCCGATCTCAAGAAGTCCGCCGAGCGCGAACGCGCCGCGGCGTCCTGACACCGGTGGCGGGGAGCGAAGTCATGACCGACCAGTGGCACAAGTCCGCGTGCATCCTCTGCGAGTGCAACTGCGGCATCGAGATCAAGCTCGGCGGCCGCCGCTTCGACCGGATCCGCGGCGACAAGGAGCATCCCGCGTCCGCCGGGTACACCTGCGAAAAGGCGCTGCGGCTGGATCACTACCAGAACGGCAGGCACCGGCTGACCTCCCCGCTGCGGCGCCGGGACGACGGCACGTACGAGGAGATCGGCTGGGACACCGCGCTCCGCGAGATCGCGGAACGGCTTTCGGCGGTGCGCGACACCCACGGCGGCGACAAGATCCTCTTCTACGGCGGCGGGGGCCAGGGCAACCACCTCGGCGGCGTCTACAACAGGGCGTTGCAGGCCGCGCTCGGCGTCCGGTACTTCTCGAACGCGCTGGCGCAGGAGAAGACCGGCGAGATGTGGGTCGACGGAAAGCTCTACGGCGGGCATACCAAGGGCGACTTCGAGCACGCCGAGGTCGTCGTGTTCGTGGGCAAGAACCCCTGGCAGTCACACAGTTTCCCGCGGGCGCGGCCGACGCTGCGCGCGATCGCCAAGGACCCCGGCCGCACGATGATCGTGCTCGACCCCCGGCGCAGCGAAACCGCCGCGATGGCCGACATCCACCTCCAGGTCGCACCCGGCACCGACGCCTGGTGCCTGGCCGCGATGCTCGGGGTGCTCGTCCAGGAAGGCTTGCTGGACAACGACTTCCTCGCCGAGCACACCACCGGCGCCGAGCCCGTGGTGGCCGCGCTGGCCGAGGTCCCGGTCGCGCTGTACGCGGAACGCTGCGGTGTCCCCGAAGAGCTGATCAGGACGGCGGCGCGGCGCGTCGGGACCGCGTCGAGCGCCACCACCTACGAGGACCTCGGTGTGCAGCAGGCGCCGAACAGCACCCTGGTGTCCTATCTGAACAAGCTGCTCTGGATCCTCACCGGCAACTTCGGCAGGCCCGGCACCATGTTCCTGCACTCGAGCTTCGCGGCGATCGCGGGCGCCGGGTCCGGGGGCAGCGGAAAGGGCCGGGTGCGCACCACCCCGGTGACCGGCGCGCGCATCATTTCCGGCCTGGTGCCGTGCAATTCCATCGCCGAGGAGATCCTCACCGACCACCCGGACCGGTTCCGCGCGATGTGGATCGACAGCACGAACCCGGCGCATTCGCTGGCCGACTCCCGGACCTTCCGCACCGCGCTGGAGGCGCTCGACCTGGTCGTGGTCGTCGACGTCGCGTTCACCGAGACCGCGCGCCACGCCGACTACGTGCTGCCCGCGGCGAGCCAGTTCGAGAAGTGGGAGGCCACGTTCTTCAACGTCGAGTTCCCGCACAACACCTTCCAGCTGCGCCCGCCCGTCCTCGACCCGCTGCCGGGCACGATGCCGGAGGCGGAGATCTACGCCCGCGTGCTGCGGCACCTCGGCGTCGTCGAGCCCGCGGTGCTCGCGAAGCTGACCACGGCGGCGCGGACCGGACGCGCCGAGTTCGCGGCGGCGTTCTTCACCGCCGCGGGCGCCGATCCCGCGCTGATGGGCCTCGCGCCGTTCGTGCTCTACGAGACGCTGGGCACGGTCCTGCCCGACGGGCAGCGCGGGACCGCCGCGGTGTGGGGGCTGGCCCAGCTGTGCGCGATGACCCATCCCGAAGCGGTGCGCCGCGCCGGATTCGCCGACGGCGACGAACTGTTCGACGCGATCGTGTCGACGCCGTCGGGGGTGACGTTCACCGTCGACGAGTGGGAGGACGTGTGGACCTACGTGCGCCGTCCCGACCGGCGGTTCACCGTCGAGATCCCCGAACTGCTCGGCGAACTCGGCGGACTGCGGGACACCGAACCCGGCTGGGTCAGCGAGGAGTTCCCGTTCGTGCTCTCGGCGGGGGAACGGCGGTCCTTCACCGCCAACACGATCTACCGCGACCCGGCCTGGCGGCGCCGGGACGCGGCGGGCGCGCTCCGCGTCAGCCCGGACGACGCGGCGCGGCTCGGGCTCACCTCCGGTGGCCCGGCGCGGGTGGTGACCGAACGCGGCGCCGCCGAGGTCGTCGTCGAGATCACCGACATGATGCGGCCCGGCCACGTCTCGCTGCCCAACGGCCTCGGCGTCGATCACCCCGACCACGGCGTGGCCGGGGTGGCGCCCAACGAGCTGACCTCGCTGGGCCTGCGCGATCCGCTGGCGGGCACCCCGTGGCACAAGCACGTGCCCGCCAGGGTGGAGGCCGTCACCCCGTAGTGTCCTTTGTGGACCTGAGCGGCCCCGGCCCGGCGGTGGCCGTCGGCATCCCGTATACCCGGCCCGCGAGTCCTGGCCCGGGTATACGGTGGGAGGACGACGCCCGGCCAGGGGAGGCGGGCGCACGGGGGAAGGGGAAGCACATGTCCGGAGCGAACCGAGCCGCCGCCGTCGTGCCCGCGCTGGTCACCGCGAGCGCGGTCGTTCCCGCGGCGCTGCTGTACGTGCTCAGCGCGGTGCTGGAGCTGCGCGGTCCCGCGCTGGCCGGGGCCACGATCACGCTCGTCGGGGTCGCGCTCGGGCTGATCTGGCTCGGCCAGTCCCTGCGGGAGCGCCGGGCCGTCGCGCGCGGCTAGCCTGCGGGTGGCCGGTCAGTGCCCCGGCCACACCGGGGCGAGACCGCCGTCCGGGTCCATCGGCCAGGTGTCGTCGTTGAGGAGCCGCTTGAGCACCTTGCCGGTGGCGTTGCGGGGCAGTTCCGGGACGAAGTAGACGTCGCGCGGCACCGCGAACCGGGCCAGCCGCTGGTGGATGTAGGCGCGGATGTCCTCGGCGTGCAGCCGCGCGTTGCGCCGGGGCACGATGTAGGCGGCGAGCCGCTGGCCGTACTCGGTGTCCGGCACTCCGACCACCGCGACCTCGTAGACACCGGGGAGTGCCATCAGCGCCTCTTCCACCGGCCGGGGGAAGACGTTCTCGCCGCCGGAGACGATCATCTCGTCGGCCCGGCCGGTGACGAAGAGCCTGCCGTCGGCGTCGACGTAGCCGACGTCGCCGGTGGCCATCAGATCGTGCGCCCTGGGCAGGCTCCCGCCGTCGGTGTAGCCGTCGAACAGCATCTCGTTGCCGACGAAGATCTGGCCCTCCCCGCCGGGCGGCACCGGGCGGCGGTCCTCGTCGAGGATCGCGACCCGGGTGCCGAGCGGGCAGCGGCCCGCCGTCGTCGGCGCGGCGCGCAGGTCGTCGGGATCGGCGATGCTCGCCCAGGACACCTCGGTCGAGCCGTAGAGGTTGTAGAGCACGTCGCCGAAGGTCTCGGTGAACTCGTGGACGAACGCGCCGGACATCGCCGAACCGCTGCTCGCCACGATCCGCAGCGACGAAAGGTCGTAGCGGCCGCGGATCCGGGACGGCAGGTCGAGGATCCGCTGCAGCATGATCGGCACCGCGAAGAGCGCGTCGCACCGCTGTTCGGCGATGGTCCGCAGGGTCTCCTCGGCGTCGAAACGGCGCACCAGCGCCAGCGAGGCCCGCAGTGCCATCCCGATCTGCATCGCGGCCAGTCCCCAGGTGTGGAACAGGGGAGCGGCCACCACGATCCGGTCGCCCGACCGCAGCGGGATCCGGTCGAGCAGCGCCGCCGCCGCGCCGACGCCCTTCGGGGTCGGGCGGCGGGCGCCCTTCGGGACCCCGGTGGTGCCCGAGGTGAGCACGACGATCCGGCCGGGCCGGTCCACCGGTTTGCGCCGGGCGGGCTTCGCGCCCGCGATCAGCTCGTCCACCGTGGGGTAGCCCGCCTCGGCCTCCGGCCAGGTGCTGACCCGGAGGAACTCGCCGCGGACGTCGGTGATCACGCGGGCGAACTCGTCGTCGGCGAGTACCGCCACCGGCTGGTGCACGGCGATCACCTTCGCCACCGCGCTCGCCGAGAGCCCGGTGTTGAGCAGGACGACGTCGGCGCCGAGCTTGCCGCAGGCGATGAACGACTCCACCATCGCGGCGTGGTTGCGGCACATCAGGGCGACCCGGTCACGGGGCCTGACCCCGCGTTCGGCCAGGGCGTTCGCCAGGCGGTTGCTGCGCTCCTCGGTCTGGCCGAACGTGCGGGCGCAGCGCTCGTCGTGCAGGGCGGGCTCGGCGGGCGCCCGCCCCGCCGCGGCCTGGTAGCCGCCGGCCAGGGTGGCGCCCCACTGCGCGAGCGAGGTCAGCTGCCGGGCGACCTTGTCGGGCCGTCCGGCCGACAGCACCCCGGCCCGTACCAGGGTGCTCGCGGTCCGGAGCGTGGTGGCCTTGTTCCGCTGCGGGTCCTCCGGCGGGGCGGGGTCACCGGAGAGGTGCCGGTCGATCCGCCGCGCGATCTCCTGGACACTGCGTTTGAGCGCAGACCGGGACAGCTCCGCGCGGGGTGAGGGCAGCATGAGCCGCGCGACGAGTTCGGTACGGCTGTCCGGAAGCGGGTGGAGTTCGACCGAGACCCAGCTGCGCTCGTCCGCCACGCCGCGCCACACGACGTGTTCGCCGGAGCGGTGCACCACGGCGTGGATCTGCTCCTCGACCAGCTCGCCCCGGCGCGGCCGGAGCCGGATCAGGCAACGCGGGCCGCGGCCGGGCGAGGCCGGCTCGACCACCTCGCACCAGCTGATCTCCGGTACGAACCGCGAGTAGCGCTCGGGCGCGCCGACCACCTCCCACACCCGCTCGGGCGGGTGTGCCAGCACGGAACTCGCCTGGACCACATCGTCACGCATCTGAACCTGCCTCACCACCGCGCGCTCGGGCGTTCCCCGGCAAGAACTGACGCCTCCGCGAGCTCGGGATCTGCGGACGCTATCAGTAAACGGGGGTCACCGATACTCCGAACGAACGACGCCGGCCGGTCGTGGTGGCACCGGCGGTGGGCCGGGCCTACGGCCCCGGATGGCCGGGGTCTGCCGCGTCGCTGCGGGCGTTCGCCTCGTCGATCTCCGCCATGTGCTCCTCGGCCCACGCGCGCACCGCGGCGAGCGGCTCCTCGAGCGAGCGGCCGAGCGGGGTGAGCCGGTAGTGCACCCGCGGCGGCACGGTCGGTTCGACGCGGCGGGCGACCAGTCCGTCCCGCGTCATCCCCTGCAGGGTCGTGGACAGCATCTTCTGGGAGACGCCGGGCATCCGGCGCTTCAGCTCGGCGAAGCGCACTTCGTCCGGTGCGGCCTCGGCGAGGACCTTGACGGCCATCGACGTCCACTTGGTGCCGATGCGGTCCAGCAGCCGCCGGGCCGGGCAGGCGGGGTCGAACACGTCGCCGCGCGCCGGGGCCGGCGCACCGGCGGGAGAGGAGGTCACCTCGGGCTCACCACCTGTCGGGAAAGTGCCGTCTTGGCACGGCGTTTCGGGTTACCTACGTTTATCTGGTCACCAATGGTAACCACAATCGGGAGGGGTCGTGCCCACCACCGTCGAAGAGATTTCCCTGCGCCGCGTCGCCACCAACGGCATCGAGACCTCCGTCGCGGTCGCCGGTACCGGCCCCGCCGTGCTGCTGCTCCACGGATTCCCGCACACCTGGCGGTTGTGGAGCGCGGTGATTCCCCGGCTGGCGCGGCATTTCCGGGTGCTCGCGCCGGACCTGCGCGGCCTCGGCGCGAGCACCCGGGCGAGCGATGGCTACGACGCGGACACGCTGGCCGACGACGCGGCGGGGATCCTCGACGCGCTGGGGGAGCACACCGCCGCCGTGGTCGGCATCGACGCGGGCACGCCACCGGCGTTCCTGCTCGGGCTGCGCCGCCCGGAGCGGGTCCGGCGGCTCGTGCTGATGGAGTCGCTGCTGGGCACCCTGCCCGGCGCCGAGGAGTTCCTGGCCGGCGGGAAACCCTGGTGGTTCGGCTTCCACTCCGTGCCGGGGCTGGCGGAGACGGTCCTGGCCGGGCACGAGGCGGAGTACGTCGGCTGGTTCCTCGACGTCGGCACCCACGGCCGGGGCGTGCCGGAGCCGATCCGCGACGCGTTCGTCAGCGCCTACACCGGATCCGACGCCCTGCGCTGCGCCTTCGCCCACTACCGGGCGATGCCGGAGAGCGCGGAGCGGATCCGGGAGGCCGTGCGTGCCCACCGGCTCACCGTGCCCACGATGGCCGTCGGCGCGCACCCGGTCGGGCGGAGTCTCGAACGCCAGCTGCGGCCGATCACGGACGATCTCGAAGGACACCTCGTCGAGGACTGCGGGCACCTCGTCCCACTCGACCGGCCCGACGCGCTGCTCGGCCTCCTGCTCCCGTTCCTGCTCGGGTGACCCCGGCGTCCACCGCGTCCACCGCGTCCACAGTGGAGGCTCCGCTCGGCCGGAATACGCGGGAATCCGTTCGCGGATGACAATGACGATCGAATGAATCAGGGTGCGGATGATGAATACTCCGCAATTACGTGAAAGTCACACCGGCGGGGTGTCGTGGTCAATATTCACCCACTACTGTGACCGGCGAGGGCCGGGCGCCCGGCCCGTCATCCATTTTCTCCCCTTGTTCGGTATTCCTGCGAAGAAAAAGGAGCTGAAGGTGACAGCAACCATGACGCGTACGCGCTCCCGGTTCGCCAAGGCCGGGATCCTCGCGGTGGCGGCGGCCGTCGTCACGGTGTGCGGGGCGGGCCAGGCCGCCGCCGCGGACAAGTCGCTGACCTGGAAGGGCGGCTTCCCGATCATCGGCGACCAGACCGTGAAAACGGTCGTCCACGTGGACATCCCGGCGAAGGCGACGATCGGCCAGCCGGTTTCGGTGCCGTTCAGCCTCGACGTGGACGCCGGGGACAGCACGGCGGACGGCCTGCGGCTGGTCGGCGCCAAGAAGGTCGGCGGCGCGATCGACGCCTCGGTGTCGCTCAAGGTGAGCAGCGGGCAGGCCATTTCCCTGAAGGTCAACCTGCCCATCCCGGACACCGAGGTGCCGGCGAGCGGGCCGCTGAAGTTCACCGCGAAGGGCAAAGTGGACTTCACCGTGCCGCAGGGCACCCCGGCGGGAAAGGCGACCACCTCGGTGGAACCGAAGTCGGTCACCCACGTGACCACCGACGCGTCCGATCCGTCGCTGGCCAAGTTCGACGTGGACCTGGCCCTCGATCCGCCGAGCCAGGACACCGTGCTGGGCAGCACCGACGTCGGCTGACGAAAATCCGCGCGTTTCCGGCACCGAGGGGATTTCCTTTTTCGCGGGTGAAATCCCCTCGGCCCGTCCCGGAATACGGCGGTCCGTGAATGCCACATTGAGGGACTCAGAGTCCCTCAATGTGGCATTCACGGACCTGGGTGCCGGATCAGTTCTTGCGGCTGCGCGAGCCGAGGATCATCAGCGTCTTGGTGCCGGTCACCGTGCCGGAGCGGCGCAGCTGGTCGATGACCTGCTGCAGGTGGCCGATGTCGCGGGCACGCAGGTGGACCAGCGCGTCCGGGTCGCCCGCGATCGTGAACACCGTCTGCACCTCGGGCAGTTCGGCGGCGTCGCGCATGATCTCCTCGACGCCGGTGGTGCCGACGTACCGGATCTCGGTGAACGCCTCGATGCCCCAGCCGAGCTTGGCGTGGTCGATCTCGACGGTGAACCCGGTGATCACCCCGAGCTCGCGAAGCCGGTCGACGCGCCGTTTGACCGCCGCGACCGACAGCCCGACCTCCTGGGCCATCTCCGAGTACGTCCGGCGGCCGTCCTCCCGCAGCAGCTGCAGGACCCGCAGGTCGGTGTCGTCCACGTCGGTCACGGGTGCCTCCTCGATCTGGACGCAAACAATAGCCGCGAGAGGAGTATTCGCACAGAGTTCTTTGCGTGTTGGGTCCAGCTTCGAGAGACTTACTTGCGCAACAGGCCGGGTGTCGGTTCTGCTGTGGCGTAGCCCACCACGAACGACCCTGGATGGAGGCTCCCCCGTGAGCGTCGACCTCGCCGCCGTCTCCCTGGACGACCGTTACACGGCCGAGCACGGCAGGGTGCTGATGTCCGGCATCCAGGCGCTGGTCCGGCTGATGCTCCAGCAGCGGAAGCTGGACGAGTCGCGGGGACTGGACACCCGGGTGTTCGTCAGCGGTTACCCCGGTTCGCCGCTCGGCGGGCTGGACATGGAGCTGGCCAGGGCCGCGCGGTTCACCGAGCCCGCGGGCATCGTCTTCCAGCCGGGGCTCAACGAGGAACTCGCCGCGACCGCGGTGGCCGGGTCGCAGCTGCTCGGCGAGACGCCGGGGCGGCGCCACGACGGCGTCACCGGGTTCTGGTACGGCAAGAACCCCGGCCTCGACCGGGCGGCGGACGCGATCCGGCACGGCGTCGTGGCGGGCACCGCCGCGCTCGGCGGCGCGGTCGCGCTCATCGGCGACGACCCGGACTGCAAGTCCTCGACGCTGCCCAGCGCGAGCGAACAGCTGTGCCAGAGCCTGTCGATGCCGCTGCTCGCGCCCGGCTCGATCGAGGAGATCGTCGAACTCGGCCTGCACGCGGTCGCGATGTCGCGGGCCAGCGGCCTGTGGACCGGCCTGAAGATCGTCGCCGACATCGCCGACGCGTCGGCCACCGTCGACGTCGGCGGGTTCGGGCACGCGATCCCGGCGCCGCCGAAGACACCGCGGCCCTCGCGCGGCGCGCTGGTCGGGCCCGCCGCGGTCGACGCCGAGCACGACGTGCTCACCCGGCGGCTCAACCTGGCCCGCGCCTACGCCCGCGAGGCAGGGCTGAACCGGGTCACCTTCACCGCGGAACGGGCCACCCTCGGCGTGCTGGCCTCGGGCATGGCCTACTCGGTCGTGCTGCGCGCGCTGGCGGACCTCGGTATCGACGAGGCCGTCATGGACAGTCTCGGGGTGCGGCTCATCCGGCTGGCCATGCCGTTCCCGATCGACGCGGACGCGCTGGCCGAGATGACCGGCGACCTCGACGAAGTCCTGGTGGTGGAGGACAAGACGCCGTTTCTGGAGGACGCGCTCAAGGCCGCGCTGTACCGCCGCCCCGGCGCCCCGAACGTGGTGGGCCGCCGCGACGAGAACGGCAGGCCGCTGCTGTCCGCGCGGGGCACGCTGGGCGCGGACGAGGTCGCCAGGGCGCTGGCCGCCCGGATCGGCGCCGACCGGCTGCCCCGTACCGCGACCACGCATCTGGAAGCGCTCGCCCCGGCGCGGGCGTCGCGGATCACCCTGCCCACAGTGGACAGCCGGACGCCGTACTTCTGTTCGGGCTGCCCGCACAACACCTCCACCCGCACCGGCGACGACACGCTCGTGGGCGTCGGCATCGGCTGCCACGCGATGGTCGCGCTCGACACCGCGGGCCGGGGGCACCAGATCGGGCTGACGCAGATGGGCGGCGAGGGCGCGCAGTGGATCGGCCTCGCGCCGTTCACCGGCGACCGGCACTTCGTGCAGAACCTCGGGGACGGCACCTTCCACCACTCGGGCTCGCTGGCGATCCGCGCCGCCGTCGCGGCCGGGACCACGATGACCTACAAGCTGCTCTACAACGACGCCGTCGCGATGACCGGCGGGCAGCAGGCAGAAGGGCGGCTCGGCATCCCGGCGCTGACCCGGTGGCTCGCGCTGGAGGGCGTCCGCCGCGTCGTGGTGACCACGGCCGAGCCGGGGACCTATCGCGGAGTCGAACTCGACGCGGTCGCGTCGGTCCGGCACCGCGACGAGTTCGCCGACGTCGAACGCGAACTGTCCCGAGTGGACGGTGTGACGGTGCTGATCCACGACGACCGCTGCGCGGCGGAGGAACGGCGCCTGCGCAAGCGCGGACAGCTGCCGACACCGGCGGAAAAGGTCGTGATCAACGAGCGTGTCTGCGAGGGCTGCGGTGACTGCGGCGACGTCTCGACCTGCCTTTCGGTGCGGCCCGTCGAGACCGAGTTCGGCCGCAAGACACGGATCCACCAGGCGTCCTGCAACTCCGACCTCAGCTGCCTCAAGGGGGACTGCCCGTCGTTCCTGCTCGTCGAGCCGGGCACCCGGCGCAAGCGCGAGGTGCCGGCGCTGCCGGTCGGGCTGACCCCGCCGCTGCGCCGGTTCACCGGCGACGGGACGCTGCTGCGCATGCCGGGCATCGGCGGCACCGGCGTCGTCACCGTGTCGCAGATCCTGCAGATGGCGGCGCACCTCGACGGCCTCTACGCCGCCGGGCTGGAACAGACCGGTCTCGCGCAGAAGGGCGGCCCGGTGATCAGCGACGTGCGGATCTCGAAGCAGCCCGTCGGTGGTGCCCTGCGCGCGTCGAAGTCCACTGTGGACGTCCTGCTCGGCTTCGACCTGCTGGGCGCCGCGGCCGAGGCGAACCTGGCCGTGACCCATCGCGAGCACACCGTCGCGGTGGTCAACACCAGCGTGGTGCCGACCGCCGCGATGGTGACCAACCGCGTGGTCGTGCCCGGCTCGCCGGACGACGCGCTCGAACGCGTCGAATCCGCCACCCGCGGCGCGGACAACTACTACCTCGACGCGCTCGCGCTGTCGGAGGCGTTGTTCGGCGATCACATGCCCGCGAACATGCTGCTCGTCGGCGCCGCGTTCCAGCACGGCTGCCTCCCGCTGTCGGCCGAGGCCATCGAGCAGGCGATCCGGCTCAACGGCGCCGGGGTCGAGAAGACCCTCGCCGCGTTCCGCTGGGGCCGCGCGGCCGTGCTCGACCGGGACGCGGTGCTCGCCGCGACCTCGGCGCCGGAGCGCGCGACGGTGGCGGTCGACGAGGTGGCCGTCGCGATCGCCGCCGCGCACGCCCCGTCCGGTGAGCTGGGCCGGGTGCTGGCCACCCGGGTCGCGGACCTCGTCGGGTTCCAGAACGAGGACTACGCGCGCCGGTACGCCGAGGAGGTCCGGCGGGTCGCGGACCTCGCGACCGCGCGCGCGGGGGACGAGGGGGAGCGGGTCGCGGTCGCGTATGCCAAGGGACTGCACCGGTTCATGGCGTACAAGGACGAGTACGAGGTCGCGCGGCTGCACCTCGACACCGTGGAAAAGGCCCGCCGGGACGAGGAGTTCGGCGCCGACGCCTCGGTCTCGGTACTGCTGCACCCGCCGGTGCTGCGGGCGATGGGCATGAAGCGCAAACTCCGGCTGAAGCGTTCGGCCGAGCTGGCGTTCAAGACGCTGCGGGCCGCGAAGGGTTTGCGGGGCACGCGGTTCGACGCCTTCGGCTACGCGAAGGTGCGCCGTGTCGAACGCGCGCTCATCGGCGAGTACCAGCGGCTGGTGCGGGACGCGCTCGCCTGCCTCGAACCGGGCACCGCCGACGCGGTCACCGCGATCGCCGAGCTGGCCGAGGTGGTCCGCGGCTACGAGGACATCAAGCTCGCGCGCGTCGAGGAGTTCCGCGCCCGGTCCCGTGAGGCGCTGGCGGACCTGCAGGCGACGGCACCGGTCCGCTAACCCGGCGGACGAGCGCCCCAATGTGGCATTCGGTGCGTTGGACGCACCGAACGCCACATTGGGTGCGTGGGTGGCGGGTCAGGTGGTTTCGCGGACGATCAGCCGGGGCGTGAGCAGGGTGCGGCCCGGTGTCCGGCCCGGCTTCCCGATCAGCGAGCGCAGGAGTTCCCCGGCCCGGCGGCCCGACTCCGCGAACGGCTGCCGGACGGTGGTGAGCCCGAGTCCCTCGGCGAGCGGGCCGTCGTCGATTCCCGCGACGGCCACTTCGGCGGGCACCGCCACCCCGGCGGCGCGGAGCCCGGCGAGGACCCCGGCGGCGAGCACGTCGTGGTGCGCGATGACGGCGGTCGGCCGGTCCGCGCGGGCCGCGAAACCGGCGGCGAATTCGCGGGCGGCGGCGAGGTCGTTGCCGGGGAGTTCGAGATCGTCGAGCACACCGCCGTCCACCTCGCGCAGCGCCCGGCGCACACCGTCGCGGCGGAGCATGCCGGGGGAGACGTAGCTCATCGAACGCTGGGGCTCGTGCAGGTATCCGAGGTGCCGGTGGCCGCGTTCGAGCAGATGGGCGCCGAGCAGGTAGCCGGCCTGTTCGTCGTCGAAGGTGACGCTGGAGAAGGCCGGGTGCGCCGAGTCGACGAGCACCGTGGGCGGGCCCCAGCGCCGCAGGCGTTCGGCGCCTTCGTCGGCGAGCGGCACGCCCATGACGACCAGTCCGTCCACGTCGCCGCGGACGGGCAGGGCGTCGAGCAGCGGTGAGCTGGTGGCCGCCGCCGAAGGCGCGTCGTGCACCACCACCTCGACGTCGTCGGGCGCGCAGGCCTCGAGGACGCCGATCAACCGGGTGCGGTACGACTCGTAGCTGCTGAACGGCGCGAGCACGGCGATCCGGCCGGTGCGGCGGCGGGCCCGTTCGGACGCGGTCGCGCCCGGCCGGTAGCCGAGTTCGCCCGCCACCTCGATGATCCGTTCCCTGGTGCGTTCGCTGACCCGGTCCGGGTGGTTGAGGGCGAGCGACACGGTGGAAATGCTCACCCCGGCGGTCTCGGCCACCTGGTAGATCGTCACGTCCGAACTCCCCACCGGCTCACCCTATCCGCCGCGCCCCGCTTCCGCCGCATCGTGGTTGACCTCGCGTCCCGCGAGGTTTAAAGTCCTTTGTCGAAGCACTTCGATGGAGGTTGGATGCCGGACTACGTCGCGCTCGCCCGCGCCGCGGGCTGTGAAGCCGCGGTACTGGAGTGGCTCGCCGCGAACGAAGAGATCGCCGCCGGGCTGCCGGACCTGCGCGCGGCGGACTGGCCGCGACGGCGCCGCGCCGCCCGCGAACTCGCCGACGTCCTGGCCACCCGGTTCACGCTGCCCGGCCCGGCGGGCTGTGTGGTGACCGAACACCGCGTCCCGGTCCGCTCGGGGGAGGTCACCGTCCTGCGGTATCACCCGCCGGGCGACGACCGGCCCCGGCCCGCGCACCTTTCGGTGCACGGCGGCGGATTCATCGGCGGCGACGTGCACGAGGTGATCAACGACCGGCTGCTGCGCCGGAGGGCGGTCGACAGCGGGTTCGACATCTTCGACATCGACTACCGGCTCGCCCCGGAGCACCCGTTCCCCGCCGGGCTCGAAGACTGCGTCGACGTCCTCGGCTGGCTGGCCGCCTCGGCCGCCGAACTGGGGATCGACGCCGGCCGTCTCGGCGTCGGCGGTGCCTCGGCGGGCGGGAACCTGGCCGCGCTCGCCGCGGTCCACCTGCGCGACGCCGGCGGACCGCCGCTGGATCACCAGGTGCTGGAGGTCCCGGCGGCGAGCCTGTACCTCGACCGGGACGGCTCGTTCCGCGAACACGGTGTGCTGGCGGACTTCGGGGACTTCGCGGAGATCCGCGCGGCGTATCTCGGCGCCGACCCGGCGCCGGGCCCGGCGGCGCCCGCCGAGGTGCGCGACCTGGCCGGGCTGCCACCCGCGCTGGTCCTCACCGCCGAATGCGATCCGCTGCGGGACTGCGGGGAGGCCTACGCCGCCCGGCTCGCCGCGGCCGGGGTGCCGGTGGAGACCTGGCGGGCGCCGCGTCAGGTCCACGGCTCCGCGGGGATCACCGCGACGTCGCCGATCGCGCGGGAATGGCAGGACCGCGTCTCCGGGTTCCTGCGCGCCCGCCGCACCGCCGCCACCGTCCACTGAGGACTTGAGGAAGGAAACCCCGTCGTGCCCCTCGATCCGAGCCTGTTCGCCGCGCTGGCCGGCCTCGGTGTCGCTCCGCCCGCCGAGGCGGAAGACCCGGAAGAACAACGAAAACGCGCCTACGACTACGAATGCGCGGTCTATCCCCGCCTCGGCCCGCCGGGGCCGGAGCTGCCGGTCCGGGAGCACGTCGTCCCGGTCGAGGGCTATCCGGACGCGCCGGTGCGCCTGTACTACCCGGACGAACCGGGAGCGGGGACCGGGCTCCCGGTGTGCCTGTTCTTCTTCGGCGGGGCGTGGCGGCAGGGCGGGGTGCACCATCCGGGCGTCGCCGCGCAGTGCGCGTTGCGCGCCGCCAGGGCCGGTGTCGTCGTCGCGGCGGTTTCCTACGCGCTGGCACCGGAACATCCGTTCCCGGCGGCGGTCGAGCAGGCCTACGCGGTGCTCGGCTGGCTGGTGCGGGAGGCCGGGCGGCTCGGGGTCGACCGCACGCGGATCGCGGTGGCCGGCCAGTCCTCCGGCGGGAACATCGCGGCCGCGCTGACCCTGGTGAACCGGGACCGCGCCGGGTATCCGCTGGCGTCGCAGATCCTCGAGGTCCCCGCGCTCGACCTGACCTCGGGGCATCTCGACCTCGACGCCGTCGAGCTGACCGACGAGCAGCGGGCCGGCCTCGCACGCGTGGTGGCGCAGTACGTGCCCCGGGAACAGGACCGGCGCGACCCGAGGGCGTCGCCGTTGCTCGCCGAGCGCTTCGACGGCCTGCCGCCCGCCTACGTCTTCACCGCCGAGATCGACCCGCTGCGGGGTGACGGCGAGGCCTACGCCGCCGCGCTGGCGGGCGCGGGGGTGCCGGTGGCGGCACTGCGGCTGGTGGGCCAGACCCACGAAAGTGGTGTCTACGAAAGGGTTTCGGCCACCGCTCGGGTCGCGCAGGCCGCCATCGCGGACGCGCTGCGCGCCCTGCACTCCTGACCGCGGACAGCGGGGAAAGGGACGAAGATGTCCGAGATCGCCGAACCGGTCCGGGACGACGCCGTCGCCGTGCCGGGCGGGCAACGGCAGTCCCCGCTGTTCCTGCCGTTGTTCGTGCTCGCCTACTTCGGCGTGGCGCTGGCGCTGGTGTCGGCGGCGACGGTGAGCATCCCGCTGCGACTGTCCACTTTGGCCCCGGCGGACAAGACGCAGCTGCTGGCGCTGACCGCGGGCCTGGGCGGCGTGCTGGTCATCGTGCTCACCGCGCCGCTCGGCCGGATCAGCGACGGCAGCACCGCGCGGGCGGGCATCCGGCGCCCGTTCCTGCTCGGCGGCACGGTGGCCGGGGCGCTCGGCATGCTCGTGCTCGCGTTCGCCCCGAACGTGCCGCTGGTGATCGCGGGCTGGTGTCTCACCCAGGCCGGGTTCGCCGCGACCAACATGGCGCTGAACGCGCTGCTCGCGGACCAGATCCCGGCCCGCCTCCGTGCCAGGGTGGCGGCCTCGTTCGGGCTGTGCACCGGCATCGCGCCGTTCGCCGGGAGTCATCTGGTCGGAATCCTGCCGGGGAACCCGGTGTGGTGGTTCGGCGCGCCCGCCGGGGTGGCGCTCGCGGCCAATCTCGGCCTGGTGGCGGTGCTGCGCGACATCGTGCGCACCGGGCCCGCGCGCGTGGACTGGCGCGGCCTGCTGCGCAGCTACTGGATCAACCCGGTGCGGCACCGGGACTTCGCGTGGGCGTGGTGCTGCCGGCTGCTGGTCACCATGGCGCTGGTGTCGGTGGTGGGGTACCTGCTCTACTTCCTCACCGACCGGCTCGGAGTGTCCGAAAAGGACGCGGCGGGCGTCTCCGGCACGGTCCTCGGCGTGTACTTCGCGGGCAGTGTCGTCACCACGCTCGTGTTCAGCTGGATCTCCGACCGGACCGGCAGGCGCAAGGCGATCGTCTGGGTCTCGGCGCTGTGCACCGCGGCGGGGCTGCTGATCAGCCTGTTCTCCGCGGACCTGCTGACGTTCTCGATCGGGATCGCGGTGGCCGGGATGGGGCAGGGCGCGTTCGTCTCGGTCGACGTGGCGATGATGACCGAGGTACTCCCGCCCGGCGCGGACGCCGGGACGGGGCTGGCGGTGATCGCGCTGTCGTACCAGCTCCCGCAGTTGCTCGTCCCGGCGCTCGCGACCCCGTTGCTGGCGATCGGGAACGCCGGGCCGAACTACTTCGCGTTGTTCCTCGGCGCCGTCGTCGCCGCAGTGCTCGGCGGTCTCGCGGTGCTGCCGATCAGGGGTGTGCGTTAGGTGCCCGACGCGGTCGTGGCGGTGCCGCCGTCGACCGGGATGACGGTGCCGGTCAGGTAGGACCCGGCCCGGCTGGCGAGGAATACGGCGACACCCGCCATGTCGTCGGCGCGGCCGAGCCGGCGCAGCGGGGCCTTCGCCGCGATCGTGTCGCCGATGGCATCGATCGTGGCCGCCATCATCTGCGAAGGGAACACTCCTGGGGCCACCGCGTTCACCGTGACGTGCTGTGGGCCCAGTTCCCTGGCGAGCACCCTGGTGAGTTGGTGGAGTGCCGCTTTGCTGCTGGCGTAGGAGTAGTTGGGCGCATGGGCGACGTGGATGCCCCCGGCGATACTGCCGATGTTGATGATGCGCGCGGGATCGTCGGCGGAGCCCGCCTCGCGCAGTGCCGGGAGCAGCGCCTGTACCAGCCAGAACGGTGACTTGAGGTTGAGGTCGAGCACCGCGTCCCATGCCTCGGCCGGGAACGTCTCCAGCGGCTCGCGCCACATCGCCCCCGCGTTGTTGACGAGGATGTCCAGACGTTCCGAGCCGGCCTTGACGAGATCGGCGAGGCGCTGACACTCGTCGTGCCTGGACAGGTCCGCGGGGATCGCCCGGACGTCGCCGAATTCGGACAGCAGACGCTGTGCCTCCGCGCACGCGTCTGCCTTGCGTGAGCTGACAACGACGCGGGCGCCCGCCTGGAGGAGGCCCCGCGCGATCATCATCCCGATGCCCCTGGTCCCGCCGGTGACGAGTGCGTACTTCCCACTCAGATCGAAAAGGTCTGAGTGCGTGGTGAACTGGCTGTCCGCCATGGGTCTTCGTTCCTGTCTGCCGTGTGGTCGGCGCTTTCCGGGTGGCCGGGCCGACTCGACGAGGTTGACAGGCGTCCTGGACTCCTGGGAGACCCTGGCGATACAGGTACTGCGAGAGCCACCTTCGCCGGTCGGTCCGTGGGGGCCTCCTTGAGGGACCTGGAGTCCCTCGAGGAGGCCCCCACGGACCTGCGCCGAGGAGCGCACCGAGCGTCCACTGTGGACTCGGGGCGGGTTACGGGGTGGCGACGACGGGGCCCTCGCCGAGCCCGGTGGCGTCCGGCTGCCGGCCGAGCCGCAGGTGCTCCGGCCGCTGCGGGACCCAGAAGGCGAAGACCGCCGCGAGCACCGTGGTCACCACCAGCAGGCCGAACGCGGCGGTGTAGGAGAACGTGTCGGCCAGCCAGCCCATCAGCAGCGGCGAACTCGCGCCCGCGACCTGGCCGCCGAAGTTCAGCACGCTCATCCCGGTCCCGGTGAGCGCGGGCGGCAGCACCCGCAGCGGCAGGCCGAACACGCACATCGTGCTCAGCCCGGACAGTCCGATCGCGCAGGTCTCGTACACGGTGAACTCCACCGTCGTGCTCGCGAACGTCATCAGGCCCAGCAGCACCGCGGTCCCGGTGGTGATCGAGGCGAGGAACCACCGGGTCCGGTGGGCGAAGAACCGGTCGAACAGCCAGCCGCCGAGGATCGTGGTGACCACGGTGACCAGCATCGGGATCGCGGCGAGCAGGCCGGTCTGCGCCAGCGAAACGTGCCGGGCCTCCAGCAGGTAACTCGGCACCCAGGTGATCAGGCCGTAGGCGAGCATGTTCAGCGAGCAGAACAGCACCGCGAACTTCCACAGCTGCGGCGACCGCAGCACCTCCCGGCGCGACGCGGTGACCGGCGGCGCGCTGCCGACGGCGGCGGCGTTGAGCCGGGCGGGCAGCGGCTTCGGCAGCAGGCTCCACAGCAGCACGCCGATGAGCGCGCCGCCCAGCGCCAGCCAGAGGAACGTGTGCCGCCAGCCGACCGCGGCGATCAGCGGCGCGACGATCAGCGGGGCGATGCCGGGCCCGACGCCGCTGGCGGCCAGCATCACCCCGGTCACCGTCGCCCGCCGGTCCGGGGTGGTGCGCTCGGCGACCGCCTTGAACGACGCCGCGGGGAAACAGCCCTGGGAGATCCCGAACAGCGCGCGCATCGCGAGCAGGATGCCGAAGGTACCGGCGAGACCGGTCAGCGCGGTGAACCCCGACCACAGCACCAGCGTGACGAGCATCGGCTTGCGGGCACCGAAGCGGTCGGCGAGGAACCCCGCCGGGACCTGGCAGGCCAGGTAGACCACGGCGAACGTGGTCACCAGCAGCCCCTGCGCCGTCTTGGTCAGCCCGAACTCGGCGCCGATCGAGGGCAGGGCCATGCCGATCGCGAACCGGTCCACGTAGTCGATGGACCAGGCGAGCAGCAGGATGATCATGGTCAGGGTGGCGGTGCGGCGGATCCTGCTCCGCGTCCACTCCCCGGTCAAGGGTGCGGGATTCATCGGTGAACCTCCGTTTTCCGGTGTGCCGCCCCCCTTTTTCTTGCGATGTCGTGCTAGTCCTCCGGTGTCCGGAGCACGTACTGTCCCTCCCGGGTGAACCCGGTGATCGCGGCGCCCCCGGCCATCCGGTCGCACAGCGCCTCGCGCATCCGTTCGCGCCACAACGCCGCGCACGCCGGGTCCCCGGTCCGGAGTCCCTCGATGTCGGCCGGGGTGTCGACGAGCACGACGGGCGCGTCGGCCTTCTCCGGTTCCGGCCTGCCGTCCTCGTTCGCCAGTACGCGCGCGGCGTGGGGCGGCGGGACCGCCGGCCGGGGGTTTCCCGCGCAGGCCGCTTCGACGTCCTCGCCGGCCAGTTCCCACGAGATCAGCAGCCGGTCGGTGGCGCCGCCACCGTTGATGTGGTCGTCCATCGGGCCGTAGAAGTCGGGCAGGTACCGCGCCGGACGGGCGCCGAGCTTGACGAGGTTGAAGTGGGCGTTGCGGCGGACCAGCGGGTCGAACGTCCAGGTGATCCGCGCCAGTCCGCGCTCCAGTGCCCAGGCCCGCTGGTGCAGCTTGAGCGCGAACCCGACCGAACGTCCCCGTGCCGCCGCGCCGACGCCGGTGATGTGCGAGTGCAGCGCCCCGGTCGCCGGGGCGGCGAACAGGCCGACGGCCGCGCCCACGAGCCGGTCGCCGAGGAACGCGCCCCCGACGTAGTTCCCGGTGTGCGCGAGCACCCGCAGCAGCTCCTCGGTGAGGGGCGGGTTACCGGGGTCGGGCCGCCAGATGTCGCGGAAGAGCTCGTTCAGCTCCCGCAGTTCGCCGGGCTCGGCGACCTCCCGGATCCGGACGCCCGCCGTGGCCGCCGCGTCGGCGGCGAGCCGTGCCGCGCCGGGCGACGCGGCCGTCATGGCAGGACCTCGAAGTCTACTGTGGACACTGTGCTCCCTCCGGCGATGTGCTGAGCACGCTACGAGCGGAGGAGGGGGAAAGGGTCGTGCGGGCACACGAATGTGACCGCCGATTCTTGTACCGCGCCACGAAGGGTCCGTCAGGATGGTGTGACACCGTGTCCGCGGTGGGGTCCATTGGACGCCGGAGCACTGTGGTGAGGAGAAGGATGGCCGAGCGAGTCATGCCCGAACGGTTCCGGCACGCGCTGCCCGCGATGCTGGCCGACCTGGAGCGCCTGGTGTGCCACGAGTCCCCGTCCGCCGACCTGGCCGCCGTGGCGCGGAGCGCGGAGCTGGTGGCCGAGCTGGGGGAGCGGCTGCTCGGCGTCCCGGCCGAGCGGATCGTCCTCGACGGCCGGACCCATGTGCGCTGGCGGCTGGGCGACGGGCCGCGCCGGGTGCTCGTGCTCGGCCACCACGACACCGTGTGGCCGCTCGGATCGCTGCGGACGCACCCGTTCCGTGTCGAGGACGGGGTCCTGCGCGGACCGGGCTGTTTCGACATGAAGACCGGCGTGGTGATGGCCCTGCACGCGGTCGCCGCGCTGCCCGACCCGTCCGGGGTGACGGTACTGGTGACCGGTGACGAGGAACTCGGCTCGCCCTCGTCCGAACGGCTGATCCAGGACGAGGCGGCGGGCTGTGCCGCCGCGCTGGTCCTGGAGGCGGCCGCCGACGGCGGGGCGCTGAAGACGGCGCGGAAAGGCGTGTCCCAGTACGAGGTCCGCGTCCGGGGGCGGGCCGCCCACGCCGGCCTCGAACCCGAACGCGGCGTCAACGCGACCGTCGAGCTGGCCCACCAGATCCTGGCGGTGGCCGCGCTGGCCGACCCGTCGAGCGGGACCACCGTCACACCGACCGTGCTCCGGGCGGGGACCACCGGCAACACCGTTCCCGCCGAGGGCGCGTTCACGGTGGACGCGCGGGTACGCGAACCGGCCGAGCAGTCCCGGGTGGACACCGCGATCCGCGCGCTGCGGCCGGTGCTGGCGGGCGCGGAGGTCGAGGTGGTCCCCGGCCCGCGCCGCCCGCCGCTGCCGCCCTCGGCGTCGGCGGAGCTGTTCGCCCGCGCGGTGCGCCTCGGCGCCGAACTGGGCCTCGGGCCGATCACCGGCGTCGCGGTCGGCGGCGGCTCGGACGGGAACCTCACCGCGGGCGTGGGCGTCCCGACGCTGGACGGGCTGGGCGCGGTCGGCGGCGGCGCGCACGCCGACGACGAGCACGTGCTGGTCCCGGCCATACCGGAACGGACGGCGCTCGTCGCCGCGTTGCTCGCCGGAGTACTCGCCGTGCCCGGGTGAGCGCACCGGCCGGACCGTGGGTGGGCTCGGCCAAACATCGTGGCCCGCACGCCCTTCCGCGCTGTGGACGGCCGTGGTTCGATCATGGCTGTGCTTCCGGACGCATCACCATTGGACAATCCCGCCTGGGCGGCGCTGACCGGTTCGCAGGCGCGGTTCGCCGAGCGGCACGGCCGGGCGGCGCGGTACCAGGCCGACGTCACGCCGTTCTTCGCGACGTCCGGCGAACCCGGCGACGAGGTCTGGCACGACGTCGCGAAACTGGCCGGTCCCGGGGCCGTCGCCGCGATCTTCGGCGTGGAGCGGCCCCCGCCCGAGGGCTGGGAGGTGGTCGACCGGATCCACGGCGTCCAGCTCGTCGACGTCGGCGTGGTCCCCGCCGAGGCGCCGGAGGCCGTCCGGCTCGGCGCCGCCGACGTCCCGGAGATGCTGGACCTGGTCGAGCGCACCCAGCCCGGCCCGTTCCGGCCGCGCACCGTCGAACTCGGGACGTACCTGGGCATCCGGCAGCGCGGGGCGCTGGTGGCAATGGCCGGGGAGCGGATGCGCCCGCCGGGCTGGTCCGAGATCAGCGCGGTCTGCACCGACCCGGCGTATCGCGGGCGGGGACTGGCCACCCGGCTCGTGCTCGCGGTGGCCGCGAAGATCCGGGACCGGGGCGAGACACCGATGCTGCACACCAGCGCCGACAACACGAACGCGATCCGCCTGTACGAGTCGCTCGGGTTCGCGCTGCGGCGCAAGATCGAGTTCCTCGCCGTCCGGGCGCCCGCGATGTGAGAGCACCGGTTCGGGGCAGGGGACACCGCCTACGCTCGGAGACGTGACCACGCTGCCGGTGATCGACATTTCGGAGTTCCGGGACCCCGCCGCGGACCGGGCCGCCTTCCTCGCGAGGCTGCGGCACGCCGCCCGCGAGGTCGGGTTCTTCTATGTCGTCGGCCACGGCGTGCCCGAGGCGCTGACGACCGGGATCTTCGAGGTGGCCAAGCGGTTCTTCGCGCTGCCGGTCGAGGCGCGGCTGGCGATCGAGAACCTCCGTTCGCGCCAGTTCCGCGGCTACACGCGTACCGGGCACGAGTACACCGGCGGTTCCCCGGACTGGCGCGAGCAACTCGACGTCGGGCCCGAGCGGGCCGCCGTCGAACCGGGTCCCGGCGAACCGGCGTGGCGCGGGCTGATCGGGCCGAACCAGTGGCCGGAGTCGCTGCCCGAACTGCGGGAGACGACGCTCGCCTGGCAGGCCGAGGCGCTGCGCGTCACCCGCGAGGTGCTGCGCGCGCTCGCCGCCGCGCTGGGCCAGGACGAAGGCTACTTCGACGCGTGGTTCGACGAGGAGGCCGCGACCCACCTGAAGATCATCCGCTACCCCGGCCGCGCGTCGGACGAGGCCGACCAGGGCGTCGGCGCGCACAAGGACTACGGCTACCTCGCGCTGCTCCAGCAGGACGAGGTCGGCGGGCTGCAGGTCCAGGCGGCCGACGGGAGCTGGATCGACGCGGTCCCGATCCCGGGCGGTTTCGTGGTCAACATCGGCGAAATGCTGGAGATCGCGACGCGGGGCTACCTGCGGGCCACCCGGCACCGCGTGGTCAGCCCGCCCGCCGGTGTCGAGCGGTTCTCGGTGCCCTTCTTCCTCGCGCCCCGGCTGGACGCGGTCGTCGAGCCGCTGCGGCTGCCGCCGGAACTGGCCTCCGGCGCGCGCGGGATCACCGAGGACGAGGACAATCCGCTGCTCGCGGCGTACGGGGAGAACGCGCTGGTCGGCTGGCTGCGTTCGCATCCGAAGGTCGCCGAACGCTGGTGGGGCGAAGTCCTGGCCGACCGTGCGTGAGCGAAGCTCGCGAGCGATCATGGATGTCATGCGCCCAAGGAAACCCGCCGCGTGAGTGCGGACTGGTCGTTCGAGACGCGGCAGATCCACGCCGGTGCCCGGCCGGACCCGGCGACCGGGGCCCGCGCGACGCCGGTGTACCAGAGCACGTCGTTCACCTTCGCCGACTCACGGCACGCCGCCGAGGCCTTCGCGTTGCGCGACCTCGAATCGCACGCCTACACGCGGCTGTCCAACCCGACCACCGCGGTGGTGGAGGAACGGCTCGCCGATCTGGAGGGCGGGGTGGCCGCCGTCGCGGTCGCCAGCGGCCAGGCGGCCTCGACACTGGCGCTGCTGAACCTCGCGCGGGCCGGTGACCACGTCGTCGCGGCCGCCACGCTCTACGGCGGGACGTACAACCTGCTCGCGTACACGTTCGCCGAACTCGGTGTCGAGGTCGATTTCGTCCGGGACCCGGACGACCTCGCCGCGTGGCGGGCCGCGATCCGGCCGAACACCAGGGCGCTCTACGCCGAGAGCGTCGGCAACCCGCTGGGCAACGTGCTCGACGTCGCGGCGGTCGCCGGGGTCGCGCACGAAGCGGGCGTGCCGCTGGTGGTGGACAACACCGTGCCGACGCCGTACCTGACGCGGCCGCTCGAGCACGGCGCGGACCTCGTGGTGCATTCGACGACGAAGTTCCTGTCCGGGCACGGTACCGGTATCGGCGGGATCGTGGTGGACGGCGGGAAGTTCGACTTCGGCGCCGAACCGGACCGCTGGCCGCAGTTCACCCGGCCGGACCCGAGCTATCACGGTCTGGTCTTCGGGACCGAGTTCGGGGCACTCGCCTACGCCCTGCGGTTGCGCACCAAGCTCGTGCGCGATCTGGGGCCCGCGGTGTCCCCGTTCAACAGTTTCCTTCTGTTACAAGGGATCGAGACGCTCTCGCTGCGGATGGAGCGGCATGTCCGCAACGCTGTCGAGGTGGCCCGGTGGCTGGCGGGGCATCCCGCGGTCGAGCGGGTCCACTACGCCGGGCTGCCCGGGAACCGCTGGCACGAAGCGGCGGAGCGCTATCTGCCGCTCGGCGCCGGCGCGGTGGTCGCCTTCGAGCTGGCCGGCGGCATCGAGGCCGGACGGCGGTTCGTCGACCGGCTGAGGTTGTTCAGCCACCTCGCCAACATCGGGGACGTGCGCAGCCTGGTGATCCACCCGGCCTCCACCACCCACGCGCAGCTGGACGAAGGTCAGCAGCGCGCGAGCGGGGTGACGCCGGGCCTGGTCCGCCTCTCGGTGGGCCTGGAAGGGGTGGACGACCTGCTCGCCGACCTCGTGCGGGGCCTCGGCGACCGAGACTCCACTGTGGACTGACGGGTCCCGGCCGCGCGCGCGGCGGCTACGGGCTCCGGCGTCGTGGCCGTTCGTCGAGGACGAACAGCAGCAGCCCGGCGCAGAGCAGCAGCGCGGCGGCCCACGCGGCCCGGTTGCCCAGCGCCGCGGTGAGCAGCGCGCCCAGCGCGGCGCCGAGCAGGAAGGCCAGGCAGACCGCGCCGAACGCACGGGCCTGCGCGGCGGCACCCGGTTCCGCCCGGAACACCGCGCGGCGGCCCACGCGGCCCGGTTGCCCAGCGCCGCGGTGAGCAGCGCGCCCAGCGCGGCGCCGAGCAGGAAGGCCAGGCAGACCGCGCCGAACGCACGGGCCTGCGCGGCGGCACCCGGTTCCGCCC
>NZ_BAABHG010000001.1:0-344201 GCF_039541975.1 Amycolatopsis samaneae | reverse complement strand
CCCGGAACACCGCGCGGTACGCGGCCCTGGTCGCGGTGCGGAGGTTCCCGGTGGTCATCGTGGTGTTGACGGCCCAGTCGCCGAGCTTGCCGAACGTGGAGTTCTGGAGCGCGGCCACGAAGGACACGGTGAGCACGATCGCGGTGCTGCTGAAGGAGTCCGGCAGGAATCCGATCACCGCGAGGACGGCGATCTCGGCGCACAGCGCGACTCGCAGCGGACGGCGCAGCCACGGCGCGACCCGCGGGTGGGTGACCGTCTCGGCCACCGCGACGCCCGCCACGAACGCCAGCAGCGGCGGCACGTGGCCCAGCGCCTCGCCCCACTCGCCCCGTGCCGCGAACACACCGAGCAGCACCACGTTGCCGGTCTGCGCGTTGGCGAACACGCCGTCGTGCGCGACGAAGGTGAACGCGTCGAGGAAGCCGCCCGCGACCGCGAGCACCGCGGCCAGCCGCAGGGTGCCCGCGGTGAGGCGGCCGCCGGTCATGGCGTCCAGTGTGGACGGCGCGGCGTACCGGGTGCAACACGGGACGGCGTGGCGCCGTGGTTTCAGGCCGCTTCGACGCGGAAGACCGCGATGCGCTCGGCCGCCGCGGCGACCGCGTCCGGCGCGGGCGCGTCGGCCAGCCCGGTGGTCACGAGCCGTTCGGCGACACTCGCCGGGCTGGTTTCGACGACTTCGCGCAGCAGTGCCCGGCGCTGCTCGACCGGCACCTCCACCAGCCGCGCGGTCGAGGAGCGCCGGCCGCGGGTGAGGGTCACGGTGTCCGCGGCGCGGGCGTTCACCACCCAGGCGGCCTTCGGGTACGCCTGCATGAGGTAGCGGCCACCGGTCAGCGAGAGGACCGCGATCGGGAACGTGCGCGGCTGCCCGCTGCGCCGGCCGGCGACGGTGAGCAGGTGCATCGGCCCGAAGGCGATGCCGACGCGCTGCAGGCCGATCACGACCTTGTTCAGGGAGTTGACCATCCGGCGATAGGTCCGTGCTTTCGTCATGCGGCCAGCGTACCGCAACTAGTATGAGTTCCGTATCATCGGCATCTCGTAGTACTGCGTGGCCGGTGTCGCCCGGATGGCCGAGGTGCTGAAGGACGCCTTCGGTGCGCTCAATGCACTGAAGGCGTCCTTCAGTGCGGCCGTCGGCGCCTCGGCCGCTGCCGGGAAAACCGCGCGGTGTAATTCGTGACTTTCGGCATCGAACGGGAACGGAGTATTCGACGAGGCGATTCGCCTACGGTGCGTTCGATTGTCTCACCTACACCGGTGAATGGTGCGATAAACGGGAAGAAACAGCCAAGATCATCCCTCCAATGGGGGCTGTTCCCGTCCGGTGATCGGCGAGGACACTGGCCGATGCGTTCGGTATTCAAGGCAGGGGAACCTCAGGGAGAAATGATGAAATTCATTCGCGCGCTGCCGGTCCTGCCGGTGGTCGCACTGCTCGTGACCGTCCTGGCGTCGTCGGCGAGTGCCGGTGAGCTGCCCGCCCCGACCACGCCGGGGCGGGTCGAAGCGGGCAGCGCCGACGTGGTCAACACGTTCCGGAACCTCGCGACCGGCGGTTGTCTCGACGACAGCGCCAAGTCCGGCCTGCGCACTTTCGGGTGCAACAAGTACGACTACCAGAGGTGGAACGCGCATCCCCGGAACGGCTACGTCCAGCTGAGGAATCTGGCCACCGGTCGCTGTCTGGACGACAGCAAGAAATTCGGGATCCGCGCCGTGAAACCGTGCTGGCCGGACGGGAACGCGAATGCGGTGTTCCAGAACTGGAAGGTCCTGCGCACCGGCAAGCTCATCCAGTTCCGGAACCAGTCCACCGGGCTGTGCCTCGCCGATATCGGCGGTGGGAAACTGCGCACCGAGCCGTGTTCGGCCGCCACCAACCAGAAATGGAGCTGAGCCCGCTCAGGTGACGAGGCCGAGCAGCCGGGACACCGGCAGGGCGGGGGAGCGGTGCCCGGCGCGGCCGACCATCGTGCCGGCGGCGAACAACGCGTTGAGCACCGCCTCCTCGACCGCGTGGACGACGGCCTCGAAGAAGGCGTCCATCCGGTTCCACGGGATGACCTCCAGCCGCTCGTAGCCCGGCTCGCCGTCCGGGAATCCGCTGGTCAGTGCCCCGGGATTCCCGGTGGAGAAGGCCAGGAAGATGTCGCCGGAGAAATGCGACCCGGTGGTGCCGGTGCGGGCGAGGCCGAGCGGGACCCGGCGCGCGAGTGACGTGCACTGGTGGGGCAGGAGCGGCGCGTCGGTGCCGACGACGACGATCACCGAACCGGCGCCCGGCGGGGTTCGCCAGTCGCTGTCCTCCAGGGGGTTGTCCTCCGCCAGCGCGTCGCCCACCGGTACACCGCACACGGTCAGTTCCCGGCGGGAGCCGAAGTTGGCCTGGACGAACACACCGACCGTGTAGCTGTCCGGCCCGTATTCGACCACCCTGGAGGAGGAACCGCTGCCGCCCTTGAAGCCGTAGCAGTTCATGCCGGTGCCACCGCCGACCGAGCCCTCGGCGATCGGGCCGGATCGCGCGGCGTCGATCGCCGCGATCGCGTCCTCGGGCCGGACGTGCGGGCCGTTGATGTCGTTGAGATAGCCGTCCCAGGTCTCCGCGACCACCGGCAGCAGCCACTGCTCGGCGAGCGCCGGCTTCTCGCGGATCACCCAGTCGATCGCGCCGCGGTGGCACGGTCCGACGGCGTGCGTGTTGGTGATGAGCACCGGCAGCCGGAGCGACCCGGTCTCGCTGAGCCAGGACGTGCCGGTCATCTCCCCGTTGCCGTTGAGGGAAAACCAGCCCGCCGCGCACGGCACGTCGGCCGCCGCGCGGCCGCGCGGCAGGATCGCGGTGACGCCGGTGCGGACGGCGTCGCCCGCTACGAGCGTCCGGTAGCCGACCTCCACGCCGGGCACGTCGGTGATCGCGTTGTGCTGGCCCGGTTTCCCTGGCAGCGGGAGGCCGAGTTCACGGGGGCGGGTCATGCGATCGCCTCGCTTCGCGAGATAGTGCTGAATCCCTTTTGGCGCATGATGTCGATCATTCGCTCGCAAGCTTCGCTCATGCGCGGAAACCTTCCAGGTCACAGCCGGTCGCGTCGTGCGCGTAGGCCAGCAGCAGGTTCTCGGCCTGCCCGGCGTCGAGCGTCGGAACGGCTTGGGTGAGGTGCAGGCCGAGTCCGTCTTCGAGCATGACGAGCTGGCGGGCCACGGTGGCCGGATCGCGGGTCAGCGCGAACACCCCGGTCGCCGCGCCCGCCTCGAGAATCGTGGAGTACAGCGCGACCTGCCGCTCGGCCAGGCGGATGTGCTGGGCGGCGTAGGCCGGGTCGCGGCGCGCGAACGCGCCGAGTTCGTAGAGCAGGACGCACAGTTCGTCGTCGCGGCCGGTGGGGAGTCCGGCGCGGATCGTCCCGAGCAGTTTGCGCCGGGGATCGGGCTCGCGCCGGGCGGCCTCCTCCCGGTCGACGCAGAATCGTTCGACGGCTTCCCGTTGCACCTCGCGGAGCAGGTCGGACAGTGCCGGGAAGTAGTAGAGCACCGAGCCGGTGGACATGTCCGCCTGCTCGGCGACGTCCCGCAGGCGGAGGTCGACGACACCGCGTCGCAGCACCGCCGCGCGGGCGGCGTCGATGAGTTCGGCGCGCTTTTCGTGCGCCCTGCTGGGTCTGGCCATGTCGGTGATTCTCTACACAATGGTCAGAAAACTCAAGACCGCACCTCCGAAACCCAGTCGTTACCTCCAAAGGGGTTGACGTGGGCACGGTCACAGTTCTTTGATGCTCTCTCAAATAACCCGGCTCAGGAGGCATCCATGGCCCCGCAGCTGCAACGAGGGCTCAAGCTCCTCGGCACCCTGTTCATCACCCTGTCGGCGATCTCCCCGGCCTCGTCGGTGTTCATCATCGCCCCCGGCGTGGTCGCCCAGTCCGGCACGGGCGCGTTCCTGGCGTTCGTGATCGCCGCGGTGGTGGGGGTGTTCATGGCCTTCGTCTACGCCGAGCTCGGTTCGGCGTACCCGCTCAGCGGTGGCGAGTACGCGATCGTGGCCAGAACCTTCGGGCGGCTGCCGGGTTTCGTCGTCCTCGGCCTGTTCGTGGTCTCGCAGCTGCTGATCATCGCGGTGATCGCGCTCGGCGTCGGCACCTATCTTTCGGTGCTCTTCCCCGGGCTGCACGCCCCGACGGTCGCCGCGGTGACCACGGTGGTGGCCACCGTGCTGGCCGTGTTCGACATCAAGCTCAACGCCTGGGTGACCGGGACCTTCCTCGCCATCGAGATGATCGCGCTGGTCGTGGTGAGCGTGCTCGGCTTCTGGCATCCGCAGCGCTCACTGGCCGAGCTCACCGTGCATCCGGTGGTGTCCGGCGGGAACGGCACGGTGGTCGCGGCCTCGGTCGGGCTGATCGGCGCCGCCAGCGCCGTCGCGCTGTTCGCCTACAACGGGTACGGCGCGGCGGTGTACCTCGGCGAGGAAACCCACGACGCGCACCGCGGTATCGCGAAGACGATCCTCTGGGCGCTGGGGATCACCGTCGCCGCCGAGCTGATCCCGATCACCGCCGTGCTGCTCGGCTCGCCGTCGCTGCCCGGCCTGTTCGGCGCGGAGAACATGATGGACTACTTCATCACCGCCCGCGCCGGCTCGGTGGTCAACGACGTCATCAGTCTCGCCGTCGCGCTGGCGATCCTCAACGCCGTCCTCGCCATCGTGCTGGTGACCGGCCGGATGGTGTTCAGCACCGGCCGCGACGCCGCCTGGCCGTCGCCGATCAGCCGGGCACTGGCGAGGATCCACCCGCGCTTCGGCAGCCCGTGGGTCGCGACCCTCGCCACCGGGGCGATCGGCACCGGGTTCTGCTTCGCGGACAAGACCTTCCTGCTGGTGGTCACCTCGACGACGATCATCGCCGTCTACGCCGCGCTGTGCGTTTCGACGATGACCGGGCGCCGCAACGGGTCCACCGCGCACGCCGCGTACCGCATGCCGTGGTTCCCGGTCGCCCCGATCCTCGCGCTGGTCGCCATCGGCTACGTCGTCTACCAGAACTTCCTCGACCCGGAGATCGGCCGTCCCAGCCTGCTCGTCACGCTCGGGATCGCCGTCGTGTTCGGGCTCTACTATCTGCTGGTACTGCGGCGAAAGGGCGAGTGGGAGCTGCAGGGCGCGGCCGACGAATAGGCGTGGCGCTCAGGTCCCGGTGGTGCCGGTGAACGTCGCGGTCAGCGTGAACCGGTCACCGCGGACGAGCGTGTGCCGCCATTCGAGCGGGACGCCCCCGGAATGGCTGAGCCGGTGGATCGACAGGCCGGCCGAACCGGGGGCGCAGCCGAGCGTCGCGCAGTCGGCCGGGGTGAGGACGACGGCGCGGATCGTTTCCCGGCCCCGGTCCAGCCGCAGGCCCGCGCGCCGGGCCAGCACGGCGTAGACGCCGGTGTGCGTGAGGTCGGCCTCCAGCAGGCAGCTCGCGTGCTCGGCCGGGAGCCAGACCCGGTCCAGGGCAAGGGGTTCCTCCCCGGCCAGGCGGAGTCGTTCGAGGTGGACCAGCGGCGTGGTGCCGTCGAGCCCGAGGTGATCGGCGATCACCCCGTCGGCGTGCACGTCGAGCCTGCGGACCACGCTGCGCTGGGTGCGTTCGGTCGTGCGGACCGCGGTGTGCAGGCTGTAGAGGCTGCCGAGCGGCTGTTCGACGTCGCGGGCGGGGTGCAGGCGCGGGCGTTTCCCGCGTTCGGCGCTCACCACGCCGTCGGCGCGCAGCTGGTCGAGCGCGCGGCGCACGGTGGTGCGGCTGACCCCGTACTCGGCGACGAGGTCGAGTTCGCCGGGGAACCGTTCGGCGAACTCCCCGGCGCGCAGCCGTTCGAGTACGGAGTTCTGCACCCGCCGCCACAGTGGTTCGCGCATCGCTTCTCCCGGGGCCGAAATGTCCCTACATTTGGTTGAGCCGCGGAACGAACGCACCTTAACGTTCCTGCCCGGACATTCCGACCGGGGAGGTGGTCCTGGTGACGAGGACACGGCACCGCGTCGTGATCATCGGGGGTGGTACGGCGGGGATCACCGTCGCGGCGCGGCTCCGCCGGGCGGGGCAGACCGACGTGGCCGTGGTCGATCCCACCGAGACGCACTACTACCAGCCGCTGTGGACCCTCGCCGGCGCCGGGTGCGCGCCGATCGGGGAAAGCGCCCGGCCGCAGGCTTCCGTCCTGCCGCGCGGGGTGCGGTGGATCCGCCGGTCCGCGGTGCGGGCCGATCCGGACGCCCGCGAAGTCGCCCTCGACGACGGGAGCGTGCTCGGTTACGAGCAACTGGTGCTGTGCCCCGGGATCCGGCTGGACTGGGACGGGATCGCCGGGCTGCGGTCCGCGCTCGGCGTCGACGGCGTGTGTAGCAACTACAGCTACGAGTCCGCGCCCGCGACGTGGCGGGCCATCCGGACCACGCGGTCGGGTACCGCGGTGTTCGCGATGCCCGCCGGTCCGATCAAGTGCGCGGGCGCGCCGCAGAAGATCGCCTACCTCGCCGCGGACCACTGGCGCCGCGAAGGGGTGCTCGGCAAGGTCGACGTGCACCTCGTCCTGCCGACACCCGGGTTGTTCGGGGTGCCCGAATACGCCGAGGTGCTCGCGGGCGTGGTCCGCCGCTACGGGATCACCGTGCACTTCGGGAGCGAGGTGACCGCGGTCCGGCCGGGGGCTCGCGAGGTGACGGTGCGCAGCCGCGCCACCGGCGAGACGTTCGCGCTGCCCTACACCATGGCGCATCTCGTGCCGCCGCAGCGCGCGCCGGAATGGATCGGGGAAAGCGGGCTGGCGGGCCAGGACGACCCGGGCGGCTACGCCGAAATCGACAAGCACACCCTCCGGCACGTCCGGTACCCGGACGTGTTCGCGCTCGGGGACGCCGGTTCCTCGCCCAATTCCAAGACCGGCGCGGCGGTGCGCAAACAGGCCCCGGTCGTGGTGGCGAACCTGCTCGCCGCGCAGCGGGGTGCCCCGCCTCCGGCGCGGTACGGGGGATACGCGTCGTGCCCGCTGACGACCGCGCGGGGGAAGACGCTGCTGGCGGAGTTCGACTACACGATGCGCCCGGCGCCGAGCATCCCGTTCCTCGACACCACGCGGGAACGGACCGACATGTGGTACCTCAAACGCCGCGGGCTGCCGTTCCTGTACTGGAACCTCATGCTGCGCGGCCGATTCTGACCGGGAGAACCCCTTGTCCCCCAACGGAAAGCTCGTCTTCGTCCAGTACTATGTGGACTGTCTGTCGCAGGCTTCCTACCTCGTCGGCGACCGCGGTACCGGCCGCGCGGTGGTGGTGGATCCCCGGCGGGACGTCGCCTCCTACCTCGCCGACGCCGCGGCCAACGGCCTGCGGATCGAGCGGGTCGTCGAAACCCACGTGCACGCGGACTTCCTGTCCGGGCACCTGGAACTGGCCGCCGCGACCGGGGCCAGGATCAGCTACGGCACCGCCGCGCGCGTCGACTTCCCGGTCGAGCACCTCGCCGACGGACAGGTACTCTCGCTCGGCGACGTCGAACTACAGATCCTGCACACCCCGGGGCACACACCGGAGTCCATCAGCGTGGTCGTGTGGGACGGGGAGGCCGTGCCCTACGGCGTGCTGACCGGCGACACCCTGTTCGTCGGCGACGTCGGCCGCCCCGACCTGCTGGGCGCCGAGGGCTGGCCGCCCGACGCGCTGGCCCGCGCGCTGTACCGTTCGCTGCGGAAGCTGCTCGTCCTGCCCGACGACACCCGGGTGTTCCCTGCCCACGGCGCGGGGTCGGCGTGCGGGAAGAACCTGTCCACCGAAACGAGCAGCACGATCGGGGAACAGCGGCGGACCAACTACGCGCTCGCCCCGATGCCGGAGGAGGAGTTCGTCCGGACAGTCTGCGAAGGCCAGCCGTCCGCGCCCGCCTACTTCGCCTTCACCTCCGTCCGCAACCGCGAGCGGCGTCCCGTCCTGGCCGAGGACGCCCCGGTGCCCTACCTGCTGCCGATGGAGGTGGACCAGGACGTGGCCGTGCTCGACACGCGCGACGCGGCGGAGTTCGCGCGCTCGCACCTGCCGGGCTCGGTCAACGTCGGCCTCGCGGGCCGCTTCGCCGAGACCGCGGGACAGGTGCTCCTCCCGGACACCACGCTGCTCCTCGTCTGCGCGCCCGACAAGGCGACCGAAGCGCGAAACCGCTTGGCGCGCATAGGTTTCGATCGCGTCCTCGGCTGCGTCGACCCGGCGCTCGCGGCGGGGCAGGTCTCGGTGCGGCTGACGGCGGAGGAACTGGCCGCGGTCCACAGCGAGCGGCAGGTCGTCGACGTCCGGGGGCCGGGGGAGGTGCGGGCGGGTGGTGCCGTGCCGGGCGCGGTGTTCCTCCCGCTGCCGGAACTGCTCGACCGGATCGGCGAGCTCGATCCGGCCCGGCCCACGGTGGTCTACTGCGCGGGCGGGTATCGCTCCTCGGCCGCCGCGTCCCTGTTGCGGGCCAGGGGATTCGCCGACATCACCGATCTCGCGGGCGGCTACACCGCCTGGGCCGCCGCCCATCCTCCGATCAGCTGAGCCGCCCCGGATATGTCACCTTGGCTACGTTTGGCACCGGAGCGAGCACGGTTTCGAGCCGCCTCCCGGTCTGGCTCGCGTCAGCCGAGCACCGTCCCCGCGCGCTTGACCGCGCGCAGTACCGGGGTGAGCTCGAACTGGCTGACGTCGGGCAGTTCGCCGAGCGTGCCGGTGAGTACCCGGTACAGCTCGTCGACGTCGCGCGTGATCAGCGTCGCCACGACGTTCGCGCTGCCGCTGGTCACCGCGACCAGCCGGGTCGCCGGGTGGGCGGCGAGCAACTCGCCCACATGGGTGAGCCCGGCGGGCCGGACCGACAGCCACAGCACGGCCTCCATCCGGTAGCCGAGCAGTTCGGCGTCCACCTCGGTGGCCAGCCGGAGCACCCCGCCGGTCAGCAGGCGCGCCACCTTGCGCCGGGCGGTGGATTCGGAGATCCCGGTGGCGCGGGCCAGATCCGAGTACGGGGCCCGGCCGTCGGCGATGAGGAGTTCGATCAGCCGCAGGTCCGTGTCGTCCTGGTCGGGTGGCGGCTCCGCCGGGCGGAACACGACGGCGGGGGCGAGTGCGCCGGTCTGCTCCTCGTCGAGCAGCGGGGCTCGCCAGCCGAGCGACTCGGGGAAGATCTTCAGCAGCCGGTGCGTCCGCCACGAGGTGACCGAGCTCATCGCGGGAAGATCCTTGAGCAGCAAGGAACGTTGCCGATGCGGGCCGGGGACGAACACGACCGCGTAGACCTCGTCGCCGCCGTCGAGGTAGAGCACCTCGATCGTGTTCGCCAGCGCGGCGACCGCGTCCGCGACCAACGGGGTCCGTCCCGGCTTGCAGCGCAGCCGCAGCACCAGCGGGATGACGCCGGGCAGGCACATCGGGTTGCGGACCGCGGTCACCCGCACCACCCGCGTTCCCAGCAGCGGTCCCGCCCGGCGGACGACGGTGCGTTCCGAGACGCCGATGGCCGCCGCGATCCGGCCCCAGCTCGCGCGTCCGTCGAGCTGGAGCGCGGCGACCAGCCTGCGGTCGACGTCGTCGAGGGTGTGCCGGTCCCCGGTCATGACCGCAGTCTAACGCCGTGTTGTCTTGATTCCGTCATCGAGCAAATCGAGATGTCGTCTTTTCCGCATCGAAAGCCGCGACTGGGCGCGAACAAGTCTTCCCAGGAGTTGTGTGGATGGCGGAACGAGCGAGCGTCTGGGAGGCGGCATGGGCGAGAACCCGGTGGTCAGTGTCGAAGCCGGTGCGGTGCGCGGGTACCGCGACGGCCGGGTGGCGGCGTACCTCGGTATCCCTTACGCCGCACCACCCGTGGGCCGGTCGCGGTTCGCCGCGCCGGAACCTCCCGCGTGCTGGGACGGGGTCCGCCCGGCCGGGCACGCCGGGCCCGCGCCGATCCAGCCGGCCGAGGGCGCGCCCGGTGGCGTGGTACCGGCGGCGCTGCCGGGGACGTCCGAGGACTGCCTGACCGTCAACGTGTGGACCCCCGCCGCGGACGCGGGGGACCGGCTGCCCGTGCTCGTCTGGCTGCACGGCGGCGGGTTCGCCACCGGCGCCGGTTCGGCGGCGTGTTACTCGGGTCTGGAGCTCGCGCGCCGCGGCGACGTCGTGGTGGTGACCCTCAACTACCGGCTGGGCGCGCTCGGCTATCTCCACGTGCCGGGCGCGGAGCCCGCCGCGAACTTCGGCCTGCTGGACCAGGTCGCGGCGCTGGAGTGGGTGCGCGACAACATCGCGGCGTTCGGCGGTGACCCGGACCGGGTGACCGTGGCGGGGCAGTCCGCGGGCGGGTGCTCGATCCTGGCGTTGGCGACCATGCCCCGCGCGCGGTCCCTGTTCGCCCGCGCGGTGCTGCAGAGCGCACCGTTCGAAATGGACGGTCACGACCTCGCCCTGGCCGCCGAGGCCACCAGGATCTTCTGTGCGAGCGCCGGTGTCGGCGAGGACGTCGAGGCCCTGCGGTCGCTGACCACCGAGCAGGTACTGGCGGCGCAACTGGAGACGTCCCGGCACTGGCCCGCGCCCAGCTACGCGGACCGCGCGTTCGTGCCGGTCGTCGACGGCGCCGTCCTCACCACCGCGCCAGGGCGGGCCGCGCTGGCGGGCAGTTTCGACGGGATCGACCTGATGATCGGGTGCACGGCGGCGGAAGGCCTGTTCTTCCCGGAGGCGCAGTCGCTCTGGACGGCGGGGGAAGCGCCCCGGCTCACCGGCGACCTGGCCGGGGAGTACGCGCGGCTGGCGGCCGCCCGCCCGGCGGACCCGCCGGCGCGGGTACTCGGCCAGGTGATCACGGACCGGTTCGTGGCCGGGAGCTTCGACCTGGCCGAACACCGCGCACGCACCGGTGCCCCCGCCCACGTTTACTGGTGGCGGCGTCCCGGTGACGGCCCGGACGGGCGGTTCGGCGCCGCCCACTGCGCCGAACTCCCGTTCCTGTTCGGCACCCTCGACGCGTGGCGCGGCTCGCCGTTGCTCGGCGGAACCGGCGAGGAGCACCGATACCTCGTCGAGCGGACCCAGAACGCGTGGCTTTCCTTCGCGGCCACCGGTGACCCCGACCCGGGCGGGGAGCTCGGCTGGCGGCCCTACACCACCGACGACCGGCTCGCGCTCGCCTTCGACGTCCCGGTGACCGCGGTGTCCGATGTGGACACGCGAGATCGCCGTCTGATCACGCGAGATGCTCCCCTGAGCACGTGAGATCGTCGCATCGTGCCCGGCGGCCTCACGTGCGCGGACGGACATCTCGTGTGACTGGAAGGAGGTCTCGCGTGCGGGGGCGGAGGAGCCACGCGGTCAGCACACCGCCCACGAGCGCGACCCCGGCGCAGAACAGCAGCACGAGGACGATCGCGCCGGTCGGGCTCCCGCTGTGTCCACTGTAGAGCGTGCCGCACAGCGCGATGCCCAGCGCGAGCCCGAGCTGACGAGAGCTGTTCGCCGCCGCGCCCGCGGTGCCGCCGTAGGAGGCGGGCACGGCGGCGATGGCCACCGCGGGGAACACCGGGGACACCATCCCGGCGCCGAGGCCGGTGAGCACCAGCGCGGGCAGCAGCGCGACCCAGTTCGGCGCGGCCAGCGCGGCGAGGCCGGTGGCGCAGCCGAGTCCGATGAGGACGGTCGCGCCGCCGAGCACCCGGCCGGGCGGCAGGCGGTGCAGCCGGTCGCTGATCAGCGCCGAGGTCAGGAAGAAGACCACCACCTGGACGGTCAGTGCCAGCGAGGTGCCCGCCGGGCTCAGGCCCGTGGTGTCCTGTAACCACAGGGAAAGCACCGGCAGCGCGCCGAAAGCGGCGAAATAGTAGGCGAAGGCGACGACCAGCACACCGACGAAGGCGGGGGTGCCGAACAGTTTCGCCGGGACCATCGGCGCCGGATGGGCGCGCTCGGCGAGCACGAACGCCACCAGCGCGACCACGGCGATCGCCGCGCCGAGCACGGTGCCCGGCGCGGCCCAGCCGCGGTCCCCGCCGTTGATCACCGCGAAGGTCAGCGCCGACACGGCGACGGTGAAGGTGGCGATACCGGGGAAGTCGATGCGCTTGCCGGTGCGGTCGCTCTCGCGCAGCGAGGTGACGGCGAGCGCGAGGGAGAGGACCCAGATCGGCAGCGACGCGAAGAAGATCCAGCGCCAGCCGAGGAGCTCGGCGAGGACACCGCCCGCCGCGGTGCCGACCGCCCCTCCGGCACCGGCCACCGTGCCCCACACCGCGAACGCCCGCGCCCGCGCGCGACCGGTGTAGGTGAGGCCGACCAGCGGCAGGATGGTCGCGAACATCGCGGCGCCCGCCACGCCCTGCACGGCGCGGGCGGCGATCAGCACCGCGGCCGAGCCGGCGAGCCCGCAGGCGAGTGTCGCCAGGCCGAAGATGACCAGCCCGAGCAGGTAGACCCGTTTGCGGCCGAGGTTGTCCGACAGCGAGCCCATGCCGAGCAGCAGGCCCGCGAGCGCCACGGTGAACACGTCCACGATCCACTGCCGGGCGCCGAAGCCGCCGCCGAGCTCGGCGCCGATACGGGGCAGCGCGACGGTGACGATCGTCGCGTAGAGCAGGAGCAGGAAGGTGCCGAGGCAGGCGGCCACCAGCGGGCGCCACGAAGCGGGCGCCGGCGGGGCGGGGGTGAGGTCGAGTGCGGATCGCATGACCGGAACGATGATGTAATGGCCTTGTGCGTGAGAACCATTACTACACCGAGATCCTGCGACTGGTGACCGACATCACCAACGTCCCGCTCGCCGACCTCGCGGATCTCCGGCGGCGCAGCGCGCGGGCCTACCTCAGCCCGGACATCCCGGCCGGGCCGCGGGACCTGGCCGAGGTGCGGGCACTGGCGGACTGCTGGGCGCGGATCGTCGACGCGGAGACCGTGCAGGAGCGGGTCGACCTGCTCAACGCGTTGCTCGCCAAGGCGGCCGCCTACCCGCGCATCACCAACCACGACGACTGCGCGGGCTGGCATCTGCACTACCGCGACGACGGGGTGCGGCTCGCGCTGGTGCTGCGGGCGGTGGTCGCGGTCGCCGCCGCGCAGCACCTCACCGAACAGGGCATGCACCGGCTCGGCCGGTGCGCGCTGGCCGAGTGCCGGGCGGCGTTCGTCGACTTCACCCGGGGCGGCGCGCAGCGCTACTGCACGCGGGTGTGCGCGAACCGTGACGCCGTGCGGCGGCACCGGAACCGGACGGGCCCGCCGGGACGGTCCGCTCAGCCGGTCGGTGGAGCGGCTCAGCCGACCGGCTGAGCCGCGCTCTCCACCGCGGATCCGGGAGGACGGCCGATGCGGGGAGGACGGCGTCCCGGCGAGGCTGGGAGCGTCCGATCACCGACGCCGACGGGAAGACCGATCGCCATGACCGCCCGGACGCGGATCGCCGCGCCGTCCGCCGAAGACCTGAACCACCCGCGAAGCCGGACCGCGTTCCGCGCGCTGAAACTCTTCGCCCGCTGCTACCTCGGCCTCAGCGTGCTCACCCTGGTGGCGGCGTTCCTGCTCCGCGGGGACACCGCCGTGGTGACCGACGCCGTCTGGGTGCGGGGCACCATCGTCGTCGCCAGCGCCCTGGCGACCCTGGCCTTCGCCACCGCCGCGGCGCGGGGCTCGCGCAAGGGCTATCTCCGGCTGCGCGTCGTCTCGGCCGTCATGGTGACCGCCATCGCGGTGCTCGTGGTGATCCCCGGCCTGTTCCCCGTCTGGATGCGGATCGAACAGGGTGTGTGCGGGCTGCTGCTGCTCGGCATGGTGGTGATCGTCAACGGGAAGCATCTCCGCTCCCTGTTCGCGGCCGCGTGAGATCCTGGGTGACGCGAAGTCACGGAGGAGGGCGCGGGATGACCAGTCCGCTGCCGGGCCAGGGGGATCCCCTGAAGCGCCCGGTCATCACCGTGATGCCGTACGCGCTGCTGGCGGTCCTGGTGGGATTCACCGTGGTGGCCCGGTGGCCGGAGCCCGGTGGCCTGCTGACCGATCTGGTGCTGTGCGCGCTGTCCGCGGCCTGGATGCTGGGCGTGTTCACCCTGCGCCCGGCCTGGCGTGCCCGCCCGCCGGTGATGGCGGTGTTCGTCGGGGTGCTGACCGCGCTGATGCTGGTCCTCGCGATCCGCTCCCCGTGGTTCGGGTGTTTCACGCCGGCGCTCTACGTCTACGCCTATCGGCTCCTGCCCTGGCCGGGGCAGCTGCCGGGGGTCGCGGCGGTGGCGGTCGTGGCGGGGACGGCGCAGGCCTACGGCGTGGCCAAGGACACGGTCGCGGGCTGGCTGGTCTACGCCGGTGTCGTGGCCGTGAACGTGGTCCCGATGTGCCTGTTCGGCTGGTTCGCCTGGCGGGCCGCGCTCCAGAACGAGGAACGCAGGCGCGCGCTCGCGGAACTGGGCGAGGCCAACCGCAGGCTCGAAGCGTCGCTGGCGGAAAACGCGGGGCTGCAGCAGCGGTTGCTGGCCCAGGCGCGGGAGGCGGGCGTGGTCGGCGAACGGCAGCGGATGGCCCGCGAAATCCACGACACCCTGGCGCAGGGACTCACCGGCATCATCACCCAGCTCCAGGCGGCCGAGTACGCGGCCGACGATCCGGACGGCTGGCGCCGGCACCTCGGCGCCGCGACGGGCCTGGCGCGGGAAAGCCTGGCGGAGGCCCGGCGTTCGGTGCACGAGCTGCGCCCGGCGCCCCTGCAGGAGGCCGTGCTGGGCGAGGCGCTGGCCGGTGTCGCCGAGCGCTGGTCCGCGCTGCACGCGATCCCGGTCCAGGTCACCACCACCGGGCGGGCGCGGCCGATGCGGCCGGAGGTGGAGGTCGCGCTGCTGCGGACCGCGCAGGAGGCGCTCGCCAACGTCGCCAAGCACGCCGGGGCGAGCAGAGTGGGAGTCACCTTGTCCTATTTGGACCATGAGGTCGCGCTGGACGTCCGGGACGACGGCCGGGGTTTCGCGCGGCCGCCCGAGGGTGTCCGGGCGGACGGCGGGTTCGGCCTGGTCGCGATGCGGCAGCGGATCGAAGGGCTGGCGGGCATCGTGCGGATCGAATCGGAACCCGGGACGGGCACGGCGATCTCGGCGTCCGTCCCCGGCGGAGCCGGGGGAGACCGCGCGTGAGCGGCCCCGAAACCCCGATCACGCTGCTGATCGTCGACGACCACCCCGTGGTCAGGGACGGGCTCGCGAGCATGTTCGCGCGGGACCCGGGGTTCGCGGTGGCCGGTGAGGCGGCCGACGGCGCCGAGGCGGTGCGGCTGGCCGGGGAGCTTCGCCCCGACGTGATCCTGATGGACCTGCGGATGCCGGGCATGGACGGGCTGGCCGCGATCACCGAGCTGGCCAGACGGGGCAGTACCGCGCGCGTGCTGGTGCTGACCACCTACGACACCGACAGTCACGTGCTGCCCGCGATCGAGGCGGGCGCGACCGGGTACCTGCTCAAGGACGCGCCCCGGGACGAGCTGCTGCGCGCCGTCCGCTCGGCGGCCAAGGGCGACGCGGTGCTTTCCCCGCCGGTGGCCGCCCGGCTGATGAGCCGGTTCCGGGCGCCGGGAACCGGACCGTTGAGCCGCCGCGAGCTCGAGGTGCTGGAACTGGTGGCGGCCGGGTCCACGAACCGGGAGGCGGCGGCGAAGCTGTTCATCAGCGAGGCCACGGTCAAGAGCCATCTGCTGAACATCTACGGCAAGCTCGGCGTCGGCGATCGCGCCGCGGCCGTCGCCGAGGCCTTCGGCAGGGGCCTGCTCAAACCGGGTTCGTCCGGACACTCGTGACACTCGTGCGTGGACAACCACGCGTGGTGGGAACCGCTACGCGAGCGGCCACCAGTGGCCGGGGCTGGGCGTGCTGACCACGCCGGACTGACGGCAGGCCGGGTAGTCGAAGAACCGCCGTGGATGCCCCGAATGACGCGTTCGGGACGTTCGGTGTCCCTGACGGGGCGTTAGTGACGCTGGCGGGACCGGTGCCCACCTGAACTCCCCACCTCGCTCCATTGTGGACAGCGGGTGCCGCAGTGCCGTGAAGGCCCCCTTGAGGGACTTGGAATCCCTCAAGGGGGCCTTCACGGACTTGAAGATACCGGCAAAGAGTGAAAAATCGGATAATTCGACCGGCATCACGTCCTTTGTGGACGATGTTGGGCCTCGGGTGTCCCGCCAAGGTCCTGGCATCGGCGCTCAAGGCCCCGGTGGGGACCTTGTGGCACTGCGGCCGGGGCCTCGAACTCGTCTGCCGGGGAGAAACCTCATTCGGCAGGTGACGAACGGCGTGAGATCAATTCGGTAACGGTGAGAATGAGGATTGACAGCGGCCGGAATAAATGGTGAGCGGAAGACCGGCGGAATGGTTTCCGAGTGGCGGGAACGGGTGTACGGTGGTCGTCGCGATACGAGTCGATCGGACTTCTGTCAAGCGTCGAAGGGATGGACTTCGCGATCGTGACGAAGTGGACCGGACCACTTGCGCGGCCGGTCCGCAGTCTCGGTGCCGGGCGCGAATCGCGCGAACGCCGCCGGGAATTACCGGTGGTCACCGGGGTGGTGGACGATGCGGGGTCCCGGTGTTGACGCGAATGGTCCGAACCACGTCATAACATGGGCCATAATATCGCCGATCAGTGCCGATCGTCCTAATGCGTGCGGCCGAACAGCGTCAAGCATTCGGTTCGGTTGACATTCATGTTTATAAGCTCATACTTTGCTCCTGCTGTTTATGCAGAAAACCCTTCCTCAAGGAGCAAGCGTGAAACGCGCAGCAGGACTGTTATCGGCGGCGTGCTTGGCGGCCCTTTCCATTCAAGCGATCACCCTCGCCGCCGAGGCGGCGCCACCGCCCGCCCCGGGCCCCAACGCCGCGGCACTCGCCGTCGCGGCCGCCGACCGGGCGGCCGACTCCGGCCTCGACGCGCTCCGCAAGGGCGCCGACGAGCAGTTCAGAAGATTGAACGTCTATCAAGGCGGTGTTCCCGGTAAGCGGGACCTGTACTACGTCTCGTACGACCGGACGTACAAGGGGCTCCCGGTCATCGGCGGGGACGCCGTGGTGGCCACCGACAACGCGGGCAAGGTGCTCGACACCGTCGCGGCCCCGAAGCCCGACCTCACCGTGAACACCGTCCCGAAGCTGAACGGGGACCAGGCCGCGGCCATCGCGAAGACCACGTTGTCCCAAGTGGACAGTGTGGTCGGCAGCACGCTTTCGGTGCTGCCAGAGGGCGGCGGCAAGCTGGTCTTCGAGACCGTGCTCACCGGGCACAAGGAGGGCAACGTCCCCAGCAGGCCGCACGTCTACGTCGACGCCCACACCGGCGCGATCGTCGGCAGCCGGGACGACTCCTCCGCCGGGCGCGGTACCAGCGAGTGGAACGGCCCCAACCCGCTGTCCATCGACACCAGCAACAACAGCACGGTCGACCCGAAGCGGTCCGGCGTGCGCTGTGTCGACTACAGCAGCAAGCAGCCCTTCACCAACGCCAACGACACCTTCGGCAACGGCAACGCCAGCAGCAAGGAGACCGGCTGCGTCGACGTGCTGTGGTCCACCCAGCACGAATGGGACATGCTCAAGGACTGGCTGGGACGCAACGGGATCGACGGCAACGGCCGCGGCGTGACCGTGCAGGTCGGGCTGAACGCGGTCAACGCCTACTGGACCGGTGACCACATCGAGATCGGGCACAACCAGGCAGGCAAGTGGATCGGGTCCATGGACGTGGTGGGCCACGAGCACGGGCACGCCATCGACCAGTACACCCCCGGTGGCGCCGGACAGGAAGCCGGGCTCGGCGAGGCGACCGGTGACATCTTCGGCGCGCTGACCGAGGCCTACACGAACGAGCCCTCGCCGTACGACACCCCGGACTACACCGTCGGTGAGTCGGTCGACCTCGTCGGCAACGGGCCGATCCGTGACATGCGGGATCCGCAGCGGGTCAACAACGACCCCCGGTGCTACTCCAGCTCGATCCCCGGCACCGAGACGCACAAGGCCGCCGGTCCGTTCAACCACTGGTTCTACCTGCTGGCCGAGGGGTCGGCGAACAGCCCGACCTGCAACAACTCCACGGTCACCGGCATCGGCATCCAGAACGCGGGCCGCGTGTTCTACAACGCGATGCTGCTCAAGACCTCGGGCATGACCTACAAGCGTTACCGCACCGCCACCCTGACCTCGGCCAAGAACCTGGACCCGAGCTGTGCCCAGTTCAACTCGGTCAAGGCGGCCTGGGACGCGGTCAGCGTGCCCGCCCAGCCAGGGGACCCGACCTGTGTCGGCACTCCGACCGATGACTTCAGCCTGACGCTTAACCCTGCTTCCGGGCAGGTCGAGCCGGGCGGCAAGGCGGTCGCGACGGTGGCCACCACGACCACCTCGGGCAAGGCGCAGACGGTCTCCCTCAGCGCGAGCGGGCAGCCCGACGGCGTGAACGTCCAGTTCAACCCGGCTTCGGTGACCTCCGGCCAGTCGGCGACGATGACGGTGGCCGCGACCGCTTCGGTGGCGCCGGGCACCTACTCGATCACCGTCAAGGGCGCGGGCAGCACGACCCACAGCGCGACCTATTCCCTGACCGTGGGCGGCAAACCGCCGGCGAACGACTTCTCGGTGTCGCTCGACCCGGCCGCCGCGACCGTCAAGCCGGGTGACCCGGCGACCTCGACCGTGGGGACCAAAACGACCGCCGGGCAGAGCCAGACGGTCACGCTGAGCGCGTCGGGCCTGCCCGCCGGGGCCACCGCCGCGTTCGACCCCGCGTCGGTCACCTCGGGTGCTTCGGCGAAGCTGACGATCACCACGTCGGCCTCGACCCCGCCGGGGACCTACCCGATCACCGTCACGGGTGCCGGCGCGGTGTCGCACTCGGCCACGTTCACCCTGACCGTCCAGAAGGAGAGCGGTTGTGGCGGCGTGCAGGAGTGGGCCGCGAGCCAGGCCTACGGGCCGGGTGACGAGGTGTCCCACAACGGGCACAAGTGGAAGTCCACCTGGTACTCCGTCGGCGCCGAGCCGGGCGCGCCGGAGTCGTGGGCGGTCTGGCAGGACGAAGGCGCCTGCTGACACCTGTGAACTGAACTGAACGGACCGGGGCGGTCGCCGGGCACGGCGGCCGCCCCGCCGCGTCCCCCGGTTACGCCGTTCGGCCTAGGCCCGGCGGCGTAGCCGGGGTCGGCCGCTTTACCGAGGTGCCGTGGAGAGCCCGGACATATAGTGAGGCCGTGCTCGGCGAGCGGATTGACGCGTGGATGCGCGGGCACGAGCTGTCCGTCGACACCGCGGCCGCGGTCGTGCTCACCGGTGCGTGTGTCCTGTTAGGACGCCAGGTGGACGCGGACGCGGGTTATTTCGTGCTGTCACTGGCGTTGACCCTGCCGCTCGCGGTGCGCAGACGGGCGCCGGCGCTGTGCGCGGCGCTGGTGTGCGCGGCCGCGTTCGCCCAGTGGCTGACCGTCCGCGACACCGTCGGCGCGCTCCCCGGCGACCTGGCCGTCCCGGTCGCGGTGCACGCCGCGGTGGCCCACGGCCGGGTGTGGACGGGCCGGCTCGCGACGGCGGCGGGCCTGCTCGGCGCCGTGCTGGGTGGCTGGAGTTGGCCACAGCTCCCGGTTCCGGCGCCGGTGCACGTGGTGACCGGCGCCTTCCTCGGCAGCACCGTGGTGGCCGCGTGGGCGGTCGGCGTCCTGCACCGGGTCCGGCGCAGGCAGGTGGGCGTGCTCGCCGAACGCGCCCGGCTCCTGGAGGTCGAGCGGGATCAGCGGGCGCGGCTGGCCGTGCTGGGCGAGCGGACCCGGATCGCCCGCGAGATGCACGACGTCGTCGCGCATTCGCTCGCGGTGGTGATCGCCCAGGCGGACGGCGGGCGGTACGCGGCGGCGACCTCACCGGAGGCCGGGACCTCGGCGCTGGAGACGATCGGCGAGCACGCGCGGCAGGCGCTCGTGGAGGTGCGGCGGGTGCTCGGCGTGCTCCGGAACGACTCCGGCGAACCCGGCGAATCCGTGGCGCCGCAGCCGGGTGTGGCGGACGTCGAGAGTCTCGTCGACCGGGTCCGCGCCGGCGGGCTCGACGTCCGGCTGGCCGTGGAGATCCCGGCGGCCTCGATCGAGCCCGCGCTCGGGCTGGTGGTGTACCGGATCGTGCAGGAGGGGCTGACCAACGTGCTCAAGCACGCGGGCGCGGGTGCCCGCGCGGAGGTGTCGGTCCGCCGCGACGGCGGGGAGCTCGCGATCGAGGTGCGCGACGAGGGCGGCACGCCGCCCGCCGGGCCGGGCACGGGCGGCGGGTACGGCCTGGCCGGGATGGGCGAACGCGTGGGCGCGCACGGCGGCACGGTGACCTTCGGCGCCAGGACGGGGGACGGACACGTGCTCAGCGCCCGGATCCCGGTGCCCTCGTGACGGGCGCCGGGCCGGTGCGGGTGGTGCTGGTCGAGGACCAGGAGCTGGTCCGGGCCGGGTTCCGGATGGTGCTCGACTCCCAGCCGGACCTGACGGTGGTGGGTGAGGCGGGCGACGGCCTGACCGGGCTGGCCGCGGTGCGGCGGCTGCGTCCCGACGTGGTGGTGATGGACGTGCGGATGCCGGTGCTCGACGGCATCGAGGCCACCCGCCGGGTGCTGGCGCTGCCCGAGCCGCCGAAGGTCCTCGTGCTCACCACGTTCGACGTCGACGAGCACGCGCTGGCGGCGGTGCGGGCGGGCGCGAGCGGGTTCCTGCTCAAGGACGCGGCACCCGCCGAACTGCTCGCCGCGGTACGCACCGTGCACGCGGGGGACGCGGTGCTGGCGGCGTCGACCACCCGGAGACTGCTGGACCGGCTGGCGCCCGGGCTCGATCCGGACGCGGAGCGGCTGGCCGCGACGCTGACCGGGCGCGAGCGCGAGGTGCTGGTGGCGATGGCCCGCGGCCGGTCGAACGCGGAGATCGCCCGGCACCTGGTGGTGGCCGAGGGGACGGTGAAGACGCACGTCGGCAACGTCCTGGCCAAACTGCGGGTCCGGGACCGGGTGCAGGCCGTGGTGCTGGCCTACGAGGCGGGCGTCGTCCGGCCTGGCGACCGGTGACGCCCGCCTCGTGCCCACCGGCTCAGGCGCGGGCGCAGGCGCGGTCGGTGGCGGGCAGCGCGCCGCCGAGCAGATAGCGCCGGACGGTGTCTTCGACGCACCGGACGCCCGCGTCGCTCTCGGAGAGGTACACCCCGTGCCGGAACGCGCGGTCGAGGGTGACCATCCGCGAGCCCGTGAGGACCCGGCGCAGCGCCCGCTGGCCGGGATACGGGTTGACCGGATCACCGGTGGCGCCCACCAGCAGCGCCGGGTGCGCGGTGCCGATCCGCGTCGGCGCCTCGGCCGGGCCGGTGGGCCAGAACGCGCAGGGGGTCAGGTGCCGGGCCAGCGGGCCGTACCGCGGCTCGGTGGCCAGATGCGCCTGGATGTCGCGGTAGTACGTTTCGGGGTCGCGCGAAGCCGCCCGGTCCGCGCACTGGTTCGCGATCGTCGCGCTGAAGCCGAACTCCGGGAGTACTCCGGTTTCGGTGTACAGGGCCAGTTTCCACTCCTGGGCCGGGGTCGGCGTGACCGGCACGCCGTGTGCCGCGTCCCGCAGCACCCGTACCTGGGCGCTGAACTCCGCGTACGCCGCGTCGCTGTCGGTGACCGTGAGCAGCAGCCCGGGAACCATCGCCGCGTCGACCCGGTGACCGCCGACCCGCAGCGGGGCACGGGCGGCCGACCGTCCGATGTGGTCGATGGTGGCCAGTACCCCCGGCACGCTGTCGCCGAGACCGTATTGTCCATTGTGGAGCGACGCCCAGCGTGCCCAGTCCGTCAGCGCGGCGGCGTCGGCGGGCGCGGTCTCGCGGGTCAGGCCGGGGCCGGCGGCGTCGGGGGAGGCGGCGCTGTCGAGCACGACCCGGTCGGCGCGGCCGGGGAACAACTGGAGGTAGACCGCGCCGAGGTAACTGCCGAAGGACCAGCCAAGGTACGAGATCCGCGGCGCGCCGAGCGCGGCACGCACCACGTCCATGTCGCGCGCCATCGCGCGGGTGGACGCGTGGGGGAGCAGATCGCGGTGCGCGGCGCAGCGGGACGCCAGCTCCTTCGCGGTGGCCACGCTCCGCTCGAACGTCGCGCGGTCCGGGGTGGCCAGCTGCGCGCCGCGCAGGTACAGACCGGCGGGCCAGCCACATTCCAGGGGTGTGCTGCGGCCGAAGAACCGGGGGTCGATCCCGACGAGGTCGTACCGCGCCGCGATCTCCGGGGCGCTGCGCGGCATGTCGGGCGGCAGGCCCCGCGCGAGCAGGGTGACCCCGTCCCGCGAAGGACCCGGTCCGCCGGTGTTGACCACCAGCGTGCCGAGCCGGTGCGCGGAATCGGTGGCGGCCCGGCGGGCCACCGCCACCGAGATCGTCCGCCCGCCGGGGTCGGCGTAGTCCAGCGGGACGGTGACCTCGCCACAGCGCGCACCGGCCGCGTCGAGCCGCGCGCCCGTCTCGTCCGCGTCGCCGGTGCGGCAACCGTGCCAGGTGATCGTCTGCCGCTCGAACCGGGCGAGGCCCCCGTCCGTGGCGGCGGAAACACCCGCCGTCACGGTGAGCAGGAGCCCGCCGGAAACGAGCGCCGCCAGCGCTCTGGTGCGATGGGAAGGGAAAGGTGTCATCGGTGTCCCCGAACTCGGAATGTCGTTGCTGTCACCGGAAAACGCTAGGGCGGGCCGGGACTGCCGGACATCCGCCGCGCGACGGGGATCCACCGCCTCGCCCTCCGTCTCCTGGCATAGTCCACGCGGGACTCGGGCCGGGGTGTCTTGACGCGTACGGGTTCGCGACCTAGTCTTTCCACTTCAGACAGGCACAGACGAAGAGCCACTGTCAGCGGTCTTCGTCGTGTCTGTTTTCTTGTGTCGGATCGCTGACAGCCAGCGCAGAAAGTTGGCGGTCCATGAGTTCATCAGCGGTCGCAACGTCGCGATCGATTGCGAACGTTTCGCAGGTCACCGCGCTGATCAACACGCTGTCGAAGTTGCCGCGCAAGGCGAACCTGCTGTGGTACCTGGTGCTGGGCGGCCTGTTCCTGGACGCCTACTCGAACGCCGCGCTCGGCGCGGGACTCTCGCCGATGACCAAGGAGCTGACGCTCAGCCCCACACAGGTCGGCGTGCTCACCGCGACCGCGCCCGCGATCGCGATCCTGTTCAACCCGGCCGGTGGCTGGCTGGCCGCCCGGATCGGCCGGGTCAAACCGCTGATCGCGGCGAAGGCGATCGCGGCGCTCGGCGCGGTGCTCACCGCAACCGCGGGCAGCTTCGAAGCGGTGTGGTTCGGGCGCGGGCTGGTCGGCATCGCCTACGGCATCGACTTCGCGGTGGCGATGGCGCTGCTCGCCGAGTACACGCCGGCGAAGCTGCGCGGACGGCTGAACCTGTGGCAGTCCGTCTGGTACGTCGCCACGACGGTGAACCTCGCGCTGACGCTGCTGTTCTACAACCTCGGCGTGTCGGTGGAGATCTGGCGCTGGTCGGTCGGCTCGGCCGGAGTCTTCGCGATCGCGTTGCTGGTGCTGCAGGTCGTGTTCCTCGCCGAAAGCCCGTCGTGGCTCGCGACGAAGGGGCGGTTGCCGGAAGCGGCGAAAAGCCTCCGGCGGATCTACGGTTTCGAGGTGACCCCGGGAACCGCCGCGGACGAGGACGTCCCGGCCCAGGAACGCAAGATCGGGTTCCGGCAGGCGGGCGTGCTGTTCCGCAAGCCCTATCTGCCGCGCACCTTCCTGTCCACGGCGATCTCGCTGACCCAGTCCATGCAGTACTTCGCCGTCGGGTGGTACCTGCCGGTGATCAGCCTGGCGATCTTCGGCCAGCAGTTCCAGACGGCCACGCTCGGCTCGATGATCTTCAACGTCGCCGGGATCGTCGGCGGCGCGCTCTCGGCGTACTTCGGCCGCAAGATCGGGCTGCGCGTCAGCTCCGCGATCGGGTACGCCTTCGCGTTCGCCATCCTGCTGATGATGGGGCTCGGCTTCGGAAAGCTCCCGATCGCGATCGGGTTCCTGCTGCCGTTCCTGTTCATCTTCTTCCATTCGGCGGGCCCCGGCGCGAACGGCAAGTCGATCGCGGCGCTGTCCTACCGCAGTGACATCCGCACCCTCGGCACCGGGGTGACCGGCATGCTCGGCAGCTTCGGCAGCGTGATCGGGCTGTACGTGTTCCCGCAGATCAAGGAGGCGATGGGGCTCGGCCCGACGATCGCGCTGCTCGCGGTGGTGCCGTTCCTCGGCCTGGTCTCCTGCCTGCTCGTGCGGTGGGACCCGACCCGCAGCGGTGTCGATCCCGACGACGAGGAAATCGCCATCAAGTTCGCCGGGAGCGCGGCATGACGCGGCGCGGAATCCTGGCCGTCGACGAGGGATCGACCGGCACCCGGGCGGCGGTGGTCGGCGAGGACGGTGTGTGCGGGCCGTCGTTCTACACCGCCATCGACGTCGTCCACCCCGAACCGTCCCGGGTGGAGCAGGACGCGGAACAACTGCTGCGGCACACCGTCGACGTCGCCCGCCAGGCCGTGGCCTGGGCGCGGGAGAACGACGTCGAGATCGTCGGGATGTCGGTGTGCACCCAGCGCGCGACCGCGATCCTGTGGGACCGCGAGACCGGGCGTCCGCTGGCGCCCGCCGTGGTATGGCAGGACACCCGGTACGCCGCCGAGCTGGCGAAGCTGGCACCGGACTGGGATCCGGTGCTGTGGGCGGGAACCGGCCGCCCGGTCGGCACCCGCGCGCCGTTCCTGTGGGCGGCGCGGCAACTCGACCAGCTCGGCGTCCCCGCGGATCGGGTGCTCTTCGGCTCGGTGGACACCTGGCTCGTGTGGCATCTGAGCGGCCGCGAGCGGTACGCGATCTCGGCCACCAACGCCGTCGCGTTCGGCGGGTACCGGCTGCGCGAGCACGCCTGGGATCAGGAATGGCTGGAACGGCTGGGTTTTCCGGTCGAACTGGCCCCGCCGCCGCTCGACGACGACGGCGACTTCGGTTACACCGACCCGGATTTGCTCGGCATCCGCGTGCCGATCGCGGCGGTGATGGGCGACCAGCACGCCTCGCTGATCGCCCTCGGCGCGCTGACGCCGGGACAGGGGACCTGCGTGCACGGCACCGGCACGTTCGTCGGCGCGCTCGTCGGCGACGAGCCACCGGACGGTCTCGGTGAGCTGGACGGGGTGCTGTGCCTGGTCGGCTGGCGCAGTGCGGGGCACAGCCGGTTCAGCCTGGAGGCCTACACCTCGACCACCGGTTCCGCGTTGCGCTGGCTCACCGAGGACCTCGGGCTGTTCGGTTCGGCGGCCGAGATCAGCGCGCTGGCCGCGGCCCAGCCCAGCAGCGAGACGACGTGGTTCGTGCCCACGCTGGCCGGGCTGCGCACGCCGGTGCTGCGGCCCGACGCGCGCGGGCTGCTGGTCGGGCTCAGCCTGGCGACCACGCGCGAAGTGCTGGCGCGCGTGGTGCTCGACGGGATCGCGCACGCGGTGAGCGACACGGTCGACGCGCTGCGGGCGACGATGAAGCGGCCGATGACCCACCTGCGGGCCGGCGGTGGGCTGGCCGCCAGCGACGCGTTGCTCCAGAGCCAGGCCGATTTCGCCGGGGTACCGATCGAGCGGGTGGCCGATTCGGCGACAGCCAGCCTGCGCGGCGCGGCCTACCTCGCCGGTACCCGGCTCGGGCTGTGGCCGTCGCTCGGCGACGCCGTCGGCCATCAGAAGCCGGGCGAGGTGTTCGAGCCGCGGCTTCCCGAAGACGACCGGCGGGAACTGCGCGCACGCTGGCAGGACGTGCTCGCGACGTCTTTGTCGTGACAGCCCTGTCCTGACCGTCCTGTTCATACTGTCCTTAGTGGACGTTACAAGCGGGCCTGGCGACGCCATGGCCCTGTCCTGAGTGGAGAGACAAGCTCATGTTCACACTGCCGTCCCGACGGCCGAACGCCGTCGCCGCGAGGGCGACCCTTTCCGCGCCACTGCGGCTGGATCGTCGCGCGGCGCTGAAGAGTCTCGACACCGGCACCTTCGACGTGCTGGTGGTCGGGGGCGGCGTCACCGGCGCCTACACCGCGCTGGACGCCGTCTCCCGGGGCCTGAAGGTGGCCCTGGTGGAGCGCGACGACTTCGCCTCGGGGACGTCGTCGAAATCGTCCAAGATGGTCCATGGCGGACTGCGCTACATCGAGCAGGGAAACCTCGACCTGGTCCGGCATTCGCTGCTGGAACGGCAGAGGTTCCGCCGCAACGCCCCGCATCTGGTGCAGCGGCTGCCGTTCCTGTTCCCGATCCTGGCCAAGGACGGGGTGTTCGACGCGCGCATCGCCAAGGCCTTCGAGAGTCTGTTGTGGACCTACGACCTCGCGGGCGGCTGGCGGATCGGGAAACTGCACCAGCGGCTGACCGTCGACGAGGTGCTGGCGCACGCCCCGACGCTGCGCGCGGACAACCTCAAGGGCGGGCTGATGTACTACGACAGCCGCGCCGACGACGCCCGGCTGACACTCGCGATCGTGCGCAGCGCCGCGTACCTCGGCGCCGTCGTGGCCAACGGCGCGGTGGTGACCGGCCTGCGCACCTCCGGCGGCCGGGTCACCGGCGCCACGGTCGAGGCCGACGGCGAGCGGATCGACGTCCGCGCCCGGGTCGTGGTCAACGCGACCGGGGTCTGGGCCGACAACGTGGACGGCATGGCCGACGAGGGCCACCGGCCGCAGGTGCGCCCGGCCAAGGGCGTGCACATCGTGCTGCCGTGGTCGAAGATCCGCAACGACTGCACGGTCACCGTGCCCATCCCGGGCCGCGCGCGGCGCGCGACCTGCACCCGCTGGGGCGACGTCGTCGTGGTCGGCACCACCGACACCGACTACGACGGCTCGGCCGACGACGTGCACTGCACCCGCGAGGAGATGGAGTTCCTGCTCGAAGGCGCCACGATCGCCTTCGACACCAAGCTGGACGCCGATGACGTGCTGGGCAGCTACGCCGGTCTGCGCCCGCTGGTCGGCGGCAAGGAGGGCGCGACGCTGGACATGCGGCGTGACCACCACATCACCGTGTCCGCGGGCATGGTCACGGTGACCGGCGGAAAGCTGACCACGAGCAGGCACATGGGCGAGCTGGTCGTCGACAAGGCGCTCGGCCTGCTGGGCCGGAAAGCCCGCTGCCGCACCAAGAACCTGCCGCTGGTCGGCGGTGCGGGCTACGACGCGGAGGCCACCGCCGCGACCGGCGGTATCGCCGCGCACCTCGGTGGCCGCTATGGCACGGAGGCGCGTTTCGTCAGTGCGCTCGTCGACGAGGACCCGTCGCTGGGCGAGCCGCTCATCCCGGGGCAGCCGCACCTCAAGGCCGAGGTTGTGTTCGCGGCCCGTTCGGAGATGGCGCGTTCGGTGGACGACGTGCTGTCGCGGCGGACCCGGCTGCGGTTGTTCGCCAGGGACGCGTCGGCCGAAGCCGCTCCGCTGGTGGGCGAACTGCTCGGCACGGAACTCGGCCTCAGCCAGGAAACCGTGGCCGCGCAAGTGAAGGAGTACCGGGCGGGCGTCGCCCGGGAGAAGTCGATCCTGTTCGGAGACAACCTGTTGGGAGACAACGCATGATCAGCCGTCAGACCATCACCCACCCGTTCAACCGGGGCAACTACGTGGTCGGCGCGCCGACGCCGCCGCGCTGGGGCGCCCGCACCGAGCCGGGTCGGGGCGGCGCGTCGCTGCAGACGTCCACTGTGGACGTACCGGCGGCGCTGACCGCGGCGCTGCGCGGCGTGGCGGACGCGGTGTACACCGACCGCGACGAGGTCGTGCTGCGGACCCGTGACTGGTGGGCGGGCTCGATGATCGGCGAGACCGCGGACGCTCCGGCGACGCCGGACGCGGTGATCGCCGAGGTGCGCACGGTGGAGCAGATCCAGGCCGTGGTCCGGTTGTGCGGCGAGCACCGCGTGCCGCTGACCGTGTCCGCCGGGCGCAGCAACGTCACCGGCGCCGCGCTGCCGGTGTACGGCGGTGTCGTGCTGGATGTCTGCCGCCTCAACGAGATCGTCGCCTTCGACGCCGAATCGCAGATCGTCGACGTGCAGGCGGGCATGTTCGGCGACCTGTTCGAGAAGGAACTGCAGGAGGTCCACGGCGCCACCACCGGCCACTGGCCCTCGGCGTTCGCGATGTCCACTGTGGGCGGTTGGGTGGCCTGCCGCGGCGCGGGCCAGCTGTCCACCCGCTACGGCAAGATCGAGGACATGGTCGTCGGCCTCGACGTCGTGCTCGCCGACGGCACGCTGGCCCGCTTCGGCGACTACCCGCGCGCGGCCACCGGCCCGGACCTGCGTCAGCTGTTCGTCGGCTCGGAGGGCACGCTCGGCGTGATCACCTCGGTGCGGCTGCGCACGCACCCGCTGCCCACCTACTCGAAGGCCATCGCGTACGGCTTCGAGACGTTCGCCGCCGGGCTGGACGCCTGCCGCCGGATCATGCAGCGCGGCGCGACCCCGGCCGCGATGCGGCTCTACGACAAGCTGGAGAGCGGTACGCACTTCGGCCTGCCGGAGACGAACCTCCTGCTGATCGCCGACGAGGGCGATCCGATCCTGGTCGACGCCATGATCCGGGTCAGCGCCGAGGAGTGCGCCGCCACCGGGTCCGAACTGGACGGTCAGCCGGTGTTCGAGCGCTGGCTGGACGAGCGGATGCTGGTCGGCAAGTCCTCTGACGGGTTCACCCCCGGTCCGGGCTTCGTCGCCGACACCCTGGAGATGGCCGGTTCCTGGGCCGCGCTGCCCGCCGTCTACGACGAGGTGGTGGCCGCGATCGAGGCCGTGCCGGGCACCCTCCGGGCGTCCGCGCACCAGTCGCACGCCTACACCGACGGCGCGTGCCTGTACTTCTCGCTGCGCGGCGACGTCGAGCCGGACAAGCGGCGGCACTGGTACCGCTCGGCGTGGGACGCGGCGAACGCGGTGCTCGTGCGTCACGGCGCCGCGCTGAGCCACCACCACGGTTCGGGTCTGCTGCGCGGGCCGTACCTGGCCGACGCGCTCGGCACCGGCTTCGGCACGTTCGTCGAGGTCAAGCGGGCGCTGGACCCGAACGGGCTGCTCAATCCCGGCAAGCTGGGCCTGCCCAGCGACCTGGGCCCGAACCCCCTGGACTCGGCGAGCTGACCGGCCACCGTGCGGGACCGGCGCCCGGGGCATGAAACGGTGGACGACATGAACGAGAGGATCACGGCGGCGTTCGAGGACGTCCCGGTGTGTGCTTCGGTGGTCGGTTCCGCCCGGGTGCCGGACTTCGTGAAGGCTCGGTCGCGGGTCGGGATCCTGGCGTCGGTCGCGGTCGGGCAGCTGCCGAAGATCGTGGCGGCGCTGGCCGGGCTGGGCAAGCTCGTGTTCGTCAACATCGACTCGTGCCCCGGCCTGGCCACCGACCGCGGTGGCGTGGACTTCCTCCAGGAGATCGGGGCGGCCGGGGTGGTCAGCACGCGGGTCGCCCCGATCGAACGGGCACGGGCGTTGTCGCTGCTGACCATGCACAAGGTGTTCGTCACCGACCGGTCCAACCTGAACCGGAGTCTGGAGGCGGTCAAGCGCAGCGGCCCCGATCTGGTGGAGCTGATGCCGGCGCCGATCATCCCCTGGATGTCGGCGCCGGCGCGGGAAATCCTGTCACCCTTCGTCGCGGCCGGTTTCGTCACCGACCGCGACGGGGTGGCGCATTCACTGGCGATGGGCGCGCTGGCCGCCGCGTCGTCCGACGCGGGACTGTGGTCGCTGACCCGGTCCCGGCTACGTACAGGAGAGTAATGAGTTTCGTAGTGGTGGCCCGGTATGTGACCGCGGAGCGGGACCGGGTCGTCGAGCTGCTCGGGCCGATGGCGGAGGCGTCGCGGCGCGAGCCAGGCTGCCGCCGGTACACCGTCCACACGGGAACCGAGGACGGTGTCGTGGTGATCGTCGAGGAGTACGACACCGAGCAGGACTTCACCGCGCACTGCGCGTCGGAGCACTTCACCCGGATCGTGCTCGGCGAGGTCGTGCCGCTGCTGTCCGAGCGGCAGGTCACCCGCTGTGTCCCGGTGGGGGAGCGGTGATGCGCGTCCGCGGCGCGGTGCTGCGCGAGGTCGGGAAGCCACTGGAGATCGAGACGCTGACGCTGGACCCGCCGGGACCCGGCGAACTGCTCGTCCGGGTGCGCGCGGCCGGGCTGTGCCATTCGGATCTGTCGGTGATCAACGTGACGCGGCCCCGGCCGGTGCCGATGGTGCTCGGGCACGAGGCCGCCGGTGAGGTGGTCGAGGCCGGGCCGGGCAGCGGCTTCGCCACCGGCGAGCACGTCGTGCTGACGTTCGTGCCCTCCTGCGGCGACTGCGGCCCGTGCACCGCCGGACGCCCGGCCCTGTGCGTCCCGGGCGCCGCGGCGAACCGCGACGGCACGCTGGTCGGCGGGGACGTCCGCTGGTCGTCCCCGGCGGGGCGCCCGCTGCACCACCTCGGGGTGTCCGCCTTCGCGGAGTACGTCGTCGTGTCCGCCCGCTCGGCGGTACGGGTCGAGGAGACACTGCCGTTCGAGATCGCCGCGCTGTTCGGCTGCGCGGTGCTGACCGGCGCCGGTGCGGTGTTCAACGCCGCGGACGTGCGGCCCGGCGACAGCGTGGCGGTGTTCGGGCTCGGCGGTGTCGGCCTTTCCGCGCTGCTCGCCGCGAAGGCCGCCGGTGCCGCCACCCTGCTCGCGATCGACCCCGTCGAGAGCAAGCGCGAGCTGGCGCGTTCGCTCGGCGCGACCCACGTGCTCGCCGGGGACATCGCGGAGATCCGCGCGCTCACCGGGGGTGGTGCCGACCACGCGGTCGACACCACCGGGGTGGTCGGCGCCCTGGCCCAGGCCTACCAATCGACCCGGCCGGGCGGGACCACGGTCACCGTCGGCCTGCCGGACCCGTCGGCGGAGCTGGCGCTGCCCGCGCAGAGCCTGGTGGCCGAGGAGAAGACGCTGCGCGGCAGCTACCTGGGCTCGTGCGTGCCCCGCCGGGACGTCCCGCGGTTCATCGCGCTGTACCAGGCCGGGCTGCTGCCGGTGGAGGCGCTGCTGACCCACTCCATCACCCTGGAGGAGATCAACGCGGGCTTCGACCGCCTGCACGAGGGCGGCGCCGTTCGCCAGGTCATCACCTTCTGAGCCGGAGCGGGGATGGTCCGGCGCCGCGCTATCCCCGGCCCTCCGGTCGAGGCTGAGCGGAACACACGGTGGAGCCAGGCACGTCATGCCACGATGAGCACGTGACTGCGCAGGCGCCGACCATCCTCGCGACATCCATGGGGCTCAACCGTGCCCGCGAGCCGTGGCAGCCCGGCCCCGTCTTCGAATACGCCTTCGACCTCGCCCGTCCGGCCGGTACGCCGAAGCTCTGCCTGCTGGCAACGGCTGGCGGTGATCAAGGCGAAACGCTGGCCCGGTTCGCGGCGGCGTTCGCGGATCAGCCGGTTGAGCTGTCGCATCTGGAGTTGTACGACAAGCCCAACGTCGGAGATGTCACCGCGCATCTGCACAGTCAGGATGTCATCTGGGTGGATCGTGGCAGCCTGGTCAATCTGCTGGCGGTCTGGCGCGCCCACCGGTTTGACGTGGTGTTGCGGGACTGCTGGGAGGCCGGAGTCGTCCTGGCTGGTGAATCGGCCGGTTCGCTGTGCTGGTTCGTCAGTGGTACAACGGATTCGTTCGGTCCTCTGCAAGCCGTCCACGACGGACTCAAGTTCTTGCCCTACGCCAACGCTGTGCATTACGCCGACCGTCGTGAGCACCTTCACCAGCTCGTCAAAGACCAGGAATTGCCAGCGGGTTATGCAACCGACACGGGAGCTGGTCTGCATTTTGAGCGCACGGAGCTGGTGGCTGCGATCGGCGACCGGAAGAACGCCGGTGCGTACTGGGTGGAGCGCCAAGCGGATGGGTCGGTCATGGAAACCGCGCTTGAGGTTCGGCGTCTCAAGCGTTCGTAGGTGCGTCGCCTTGCAACCGCTGGAGGACATCGGCTATCTCGGCGCGCTTGCGCCAGCGTCGGAGAACTGGCACGGCGCGGTTCAGTTCACTGCGGGCTGACAACGATTGCAAAGTAGTGCTGTCGTCAATGGCTTGCCGGGCAAGCCGAGCGGCTTCATGCGGCTGACCGATGTTGGCGTAGGCACGTACCAGCTTCGCGCGGGTAATGGTTGCTGTGCGGGCCGAGGCGCTCGACAGCGTTGCCAGACGTGGTTCCAGTACGCCAATGGCGGCTTCACCTCTGCTGAGGTAGATATCGCAGGTGGTACGGAAGATGACGTACAGGTCCTCGCTGACCACGCTGCGCTGGCCAAGTTCGCTGCCCTCTTCTCCCGATTCGTCGAGCAGGGTCATCGCCTGGTCGAGCGCTCGGGCACTGGCATCAGGCTCCCAGGACAGGGCGTACCCGAATGCCATCTGCTTGGCCGCCAGACCCTGGATACGTCTTGGCACATCGGGCATCTCGTATGCGGCGAGGGCGTGGTCTACCGCGCGGTGGCCGTCGCCGGCGAAGCTGACGGCCATCATCGAACGGCGGACGAACATGTAAGCGGTCATGGCGGTCCAGCCGCTGCTCTGGGCCCACTGCGTCGCCCTGTCGGTCCAGAACAGCGCCTCTTCTGCGCGACCGGCCTCTTCGCTCAGCCAACTCAGCGATTCGGCATACCGGGCCTGAAGGGCCAGGTAATTCGTGCGCAGGAGCGATCCGGCTCTGCGGCGGAGGCTTTCGAGCACGGCGACCTGGGTCGTCAGCGCGTCAATCAGGCGAGATGGCGGCAAGACACGTGCCGCCGTCTGGTAGTGGTCCAGCGCCTCGGCGAGCGCTCCCAGCGTGTCTCGGTTCGGCCGTACTGCCCCGAGGAATTGCTCCAGTCGCATCAGAGTTGGGCTCGTCGGGATGCCGATGCCGAGGCTTCCCAATAGCTCACGTCGTGAGATCGGCACCTGATCACCTCCGCCGGGCACCTGCACGAGCAGTACAGAGTCATCGGGTACCCGCTGTGCCGACGGGGCATACGGCCGATCGTCACCGACCGCCAGCAGGCTGGTGATGATGCCGCCGGTGTCGTAGATGATGTCCAGTTTCTCGGCTAGCCAGTGGTGGAGCCGACGATTGCCCGACTCCACGTACGACAGTTGGGACTCGCCGCAACCCGCGCGACGGGCTACAGCGGCCAGCGTCAGTTTCCGGGTGTGCCGGAAGTCCCGTAGCACCGCACCGAGTGCCACGTCTCCTGGCATTGATCGCTCCTTGACAGTTCTTCACAACCGTCGGTGATTCCTCGACTTCGCACAGTCAAGCACACGATCATGCAGGTCAGGTACCCCGACCTCAGGTCGAGGCCCATGCTGTGCCACCGGACACGGGCCGGTTCCCGCCGACACGACCGCCCGTGACAACTTCGGGAAAGCGACCGGAGCAAGCCATGAAACGCGAAACGATTGAGCTGGTCAAAGCACTCAAAGCAGTCACGGTCAACGTCGAGAATATCGGCAATGCCCTGCTGATCGGGCGGATGACCCCAGCTGAGCAACGCGAGTACGCCGGGTTGCTCGCAGGGCTGGCGGAACTTCTCGAAACCCACGCCGAGGACCAGGAGGCCAATTCCCCGCCGGTTGTCGACGCGGGCCGCCATGCCTTGCGTTCGCCCACATCGGAGCGGTGAATCCGGTTGGGTGGTATGTCGTCGTTGTCAGCGGGATTCTCCTGCTACTGGGGCTGGGAGCGCTGACGGTGAGTCAGGCGCGGGCTTGGAGACGGGACGAGCCGCACGACCGGTCGCCGGCGGCCATCATCGCCCGGGTCAGGCGGGAACGAGCCGACGAGGATCTGGCCAGTGCACCAACCGAAGTCCTTTCTGTCCTATCGCCGGATGAAGTACCGACGATGCCCGCCCCGGTTCGACTGTCGTCGCGAGCCCGCGAATAGTCACCTGCCGACCGACAGCCGACGGCATGGACGCAAAGGGTGGCAGTGCGTCGCGGTCGGTCCAGGGGCGTCGGCTGTCGTTCGTCGGCGGGTGGGCGTGCCGGTCAGCGCGTGGGCGTGGATCCGTTCGGCTGCAGGGGGCCCGGACCCGGCGACCACCAGCCCCACTCGGTCTTCTCGCCGCGCCTGACGTGTGGCGCCACACCCTTGGTGTAGGGCTCGACGCGCATCAGCTGACCCCACGACTGCTCCGGGGCACCGCGCAGGTAGCTCGGCACTTCGGGCTGGTCCGCGACCTCCTCGAGCCAGCCGAGCGGACCGCCGTGGGCGCTGCTCGCCCAGCCCGCCTCCGACGCCAGCGAACCCGCGGTGATCCGGTACGCCGGCACCTCGGAGATCCCGTCGTGGGACACCACGGGGTTCATGCGCGGGTACACGAACGCCGCGGGCCAGTCCATGTACACCGGCGCGTCGCCGACCCGCTGGGTCAGCGTGGTGAACGTGGGGATGCGCGGCGCGGTCACCGCCACCCAGCCGTCCGAGGTCACGTCGTCGTCCTTCGCGACCACGCGGACCAGCGTGGCGTCCTTCGGCAGGTCGCCGAGCTCGACCCGCTCGTCGGCCCACTTGCCGGTGACCGACTTGTCGGTGCCCGATTCGGTGCCGGCACCGGGGGCGAGTACCTGATGGGACTTGACGATCTTGGTCCCCTCGGGGGACGGTGTGCCGAATTCGAGCCAGACACCTTCGGCCTTGCCGGACTTGGCCGCCACCGCGACCGCGAGCTGCGAGTTCGCCCGGCCGGCCGGCAGCTGGTACCAGTCGGTGCGCAGGCGGCCGGTCCGCTCGTCCGAGCCGTGGCTGCTCCACATCGGCACGGTGCTGGTGGTGAACCCGTGTGGCGGGCTGTCCAGCGGGTCGTCGCCGGATTTCGTGGTGGTGTGGAACCCGGCCGAGGTGGTGCCGTTGTCCTGGTCGGCGGGCGGCAGCCCCGGGGTGGCCTGCCGCTGCCCGCTCGGCGCGGTCGGCGCCGGGACGGGCTTGAGCAGGCTCGAAACCGGGTCCTTCTCGACCATCACGTGATCGGAGAGGTTGCCGCTGCCGGTGAACACGTGCTGCACGTTCGCCGCGCCGAGACTGTAGCTGTTCCACTGTTTCTGGATCGCCTTGCCCATGCTGGCGAACTCGAACACCACGACCACGCCGCAGACCACGACGAGCGAGAGGGAACCGAGTTTCAGCGCGCGCAACCGCCGTTCCGGCGTCGGGGGCGGCAGCGGCCCCGGCCGCTGCATCCGCACGTTCTCCACGAACGCGATCACCGCCACGACGGCCGCCGCGAGCAGCAGGAGCGTCGAGAGGTGGTAGCCGTGGAAGGACGGTGCCTTGTCGAACCACGGCACGCCGATACCCGACACGAACCAGTACGCGTTGGGCCCGGTCACCGCGAGCGCGGCCACCACCAGCAGGCCGGCGGTGAACGCGGCCCGGTTGCGCCTCGACCGCAGCACCGCCGAACTCGTGGCGAGCGCGGTGAGCGCGGCCATCGCCGAACCCACCGCCGCGAACGCGCCGAAATGGTGCGTCCACTTGGTCGGGGTCAGCGCCAGCAGCAGGAAGAACAACGCCGTGGTGCCGATCAGCCGCCGGGCGGGGCCGAGCGCGGCACCCTGGATCCGGCCGCGGCGCAGCAGCACGACCAGGCAGGTCCCGGTGCACAACACGAGCAGCAGCACCGGGAACCGCCGGATCATCGATCCGTCGGCGTTGTCGGCGAACAGCAGCTGGTACCGCGAAAGCTCGTTGTACCAGGGCTCGCTGGGGCCGACGTTGCCGCGCAGCCGGGTCGCCTCGGCCACCGTGGCGAAGGTCTGGTCGGCGAACACGACGACGAGCACGATGAACCCGGTCGCCGCGATCGGCGCGAGGATCGGCGCCCAGCCCGCTTCCCGTGCCTTGGCGCGCAACATCTGGAACAGCGGCCGCGCGGCGACCAGGAACGGCGCCACGGCGATCAGCGCGGTCGGTGTCGCGGCGAGGGCGAACGCGGCGGCCAGCAGGCCGAGACACAGCGGGAGCAGGCGCCGCGTGACGAGGGTCCGTTCGACCGCGCACAACGCGAGCAGCGAGCCGAGGGCGGCCCACGGCTCGGGGCGCACCCCGTTGTTGAACGGCAGCCACCAGACCAGGAACACCATCGCCGCGGCCCAGCTCGCCGCCGGGCTGTGCCGGACCTGGGTGCCCAGCCGCGGCATGACCTCGCGGCTGATCAGCAGCCAGCAGAGGGCGCCGATGAGGAACGAGGGCAGCCGGATCCACGGCGGCACCGTGGAGACCGTCGCCATCAGCTCGTAGATGTGGTCGTTCCAGCCGAACGGGGCCTCGGCGACGCCGAACCACCGGTGGTAGTTGGTCAGATAGCCGACCTGCCCGGCCACTCTGGCCATGGTCAGGATGTAGCCGTCGTCGGAGGTCACCGGCCCGATGAACACCCAGGCGCCGAGTACCCCGAACACCGTGAAATCGCGTTTGGTGAGCTTCCACCAGCCGACCGGTGCCCAGCGGGGCGCCCGCCGGGCACCGCCGCGGTCGAGCCGGTTCACCGCGATCAGGCAGCCGATCAGCGCCAGCACCCCGGCCACGCCGACCCCGATCTTCAGGCCGGTGGGGGAGGACTGGTAGCGGGTGTCCGGGGTGATCGACACCTTCAGCCCGGCGGTCGGGTCGCTCGCCGAGGCGATGTCGGTGTAGATCCCGACGACGCGCGGGCGCACGTCGTCACCCGCGTCGTAGACCGGGGTGCCGGCGACGGTCAGGGTGGTGTGCGTGGCCGTGGACGAGAACCGGACATCGCAGCCGGTCGCGGGCAGCGGCTGCCGGGCGACCTGCTGGCCGCGGTTGAACGCGGTGAGCACGCCCTTCTCCACCCGCAGGAACACTCCGGCACCGTCCCCGGTGCGCGCGCCGGGGACGGTGGAGAACAGGTACCCGCCGCCCGGCAGGCGCGTGTTGACCGACTGGATCGCCGGGCACGGCAGGTCGGCGCGCAGGTCCTGCGCCCAGTAGCCGGTGAGCGGCGCGTTCACCGGACGGGTGTCGCCGCCGGCCGGCCAGGTGATCTCGGCGGTGTCCTGCACCACCGGCATCAGCGGGGAGGCGATCGCGCAGCCCGCGGAGAGCGCGCCGAGCACGACGACCAGCCAGCGCCACAGCCGGGTGCGGGATCTGGAGCGGGTCGTGGCGTCTGGGCACGGATGCCGCGGATCGGTCACCTCTTTGGAGATCACCGTCGGTTTCCCACCGGCCGTCCACATCGGCCGGACGCTATCACGCTACCCGTGCCCGGCTCGGGGACACCTCCGGCTCGAGCGGGTCGAACGGTTCGTTTCGTTCCGTGACAAGGGTTTTGGCGCCGGTAAAGTCGCGGTAAACCGGCTCGCCGGTAAAATCTGTGCAAACATTCGGCTTTTCGCCGTGCACTGTCCTAAAAGGACTAAGTGACCCGGTTCAGCACAGGGCGGTGGCCGCGCGGATGTCGCCGAGTGCCTGCCGTGCCCTGGTACCGAAATCCGCGCCGCCGGTCGTGCCGCTCCAGCCTTCGTAGGCGATTTTCATGGCGAGCGCGCCCAGTTCCGTGGCCACGCACGCGGTCAGGCCGGGGACGCCTCGTCGCCGGAGCGCGTCGGTCATCGACGCGACGAGGGCGAGTCCTTTCAGTGCCTCGCGTTCCTGGAGTTCCGGGTGTCCGGCGATCACCGTTCGCCTGCGGGCGGCGAACTCACGGCGTTCGGGGGTGAAAGCCTCCTGTCCGACCAGGTCCAGCGCGCAGGCCACCGCTTCGAGCGGGGCGGCCCCGGCGGGGGCGCCGGCGATCCCCTTGGCGAGCAGATCGGTCATCGAGCCCCGGCCGAAGAGCACTTCCCGTTTGTCCTGGAAGTGCCGGAAGAAGGTGCTCTTCGTCAGGCCCGCGCGCTCCGCGATTTCGATGACCGTCGTGTTCTCGTAGCCGCGTTCCTCGAAGAGTTCGAGCGCGGCGACGGCGAGTCGCTCCGGTGCGTGGGGTTGCCAGCGGGCCATGCGGCCAGTGTACGGCACTTGGTCCCGTCACTCGTGTACGGTGATGGGACCAAGTCTCATCACCGTGTGGAGGTTCCCATGAGTCGAGCTGTCGTCTACGCAACGTTCGGCGGCCCGGAGGTCCTTGAGCTGCGTGACGTGCCCGAGCCGCACGCCGGTCCCGGCGAGGTCCGGGTCCGGGTGGCGGCCGCCGGGCTGAACCCGATGGACTGGGGTATCGCCGCGAGCCCCGAGGCGGCGTCGGGGTTCGGTATCACCGTGCCGTCCGGGTTCGGGTACGACTTCGCCGGTGTCGTCGACGAGGCCGGGCCCGGTGTCGAGGGCTTCGCGGTGGGCGATCGCGTCTTCGGCGGCGCCCTGGCGAGGGCCGTCGCCGATCACCTGGTGCTGAAGGCCCCGGCCGCGATGCCCGACGCGTTGTTTCGCACGCCGGACGGCATCAGTGACGAGGTGGCGAGCACGCTCCCGGTGGCCGGCCTGAGCGCGGCCGCCGCGCTGGCGGCGATCGACCTCCGGTCCGGCGACACCGTCCTGATCGGCGGTGCCGCCGGTGGCGTGGGCGTCTTCGCCGTCCAGCTCGCGAAACTCGCCGGTGCTCGGGTGCTCGGCACCGCGTCGGAGGGCACGTTCGAGTTCCTGCGCGGGCTGGGCGCCGAGCCCGTCACCTACGGCCCGGGACTCGCGGACCGGGTGCGGGCGCTGGCGCCCGGCGGGGTGAGCGCCGCGACGGACCTGTTCGGCACCGAGACCGCGGAGGCCGCGCTCGCGCTCGGCGTGGCGCCCGGCCGGATCTCCGCCATCGCCGCGCGGCCCGCGCCGCCCGCGGGGGTGCGCGCGACCGGCGGCTTCGACGCGGAACCGGGGGCCATGGACCGGATCACCGAAGCGATCCTCGCCGGTGAGCTCACCGTGCCGATCGCGGCGAGCTTCCCGGTCGGGAAGATCCAGGACGCCGTGGCGTTGCAGGCCGGACGCCACGTCCACGGAAAGGTCGTGGTCACCCTGTGACGCCCGCGGTCGCCCATGCCGTCCCCTCGACAACGTGGCGCCGGAGCAGACGGCCCTGTTTCGGCATGTTCCAGCCCAGCGCCCCGGTGCTCCGGCCGCCGGAGCCGTAGAGGGCGGTGAACCGCCCGTCGCCGGGATCGCCGTCGACGATCCGGAGGTCCGCGTCCGGCGGAACCGTGCCGTGGACGTGGATCTTCGCGTCGTACTGGTCGCTCCAGAAGTAGGGCACCGGCGCGAAGGGTTCTCCCTTGCCCAGCAACGTCTTCGCCGCCGCCATACCCTGTTCGCCCGCGTTCGTGCGGTGCTCGACCCGGATCCGGCGGCCCAGCCGCGGATGGGGCCAGCTCGCGACGTCGCCCGCCGCGACCACCCCGTCCGCGGCCCGGCAGTACGCGTCGCAGTCCACGCCGTCGGTGAGCGCCAGCCCGCTCGTGACGAGCCATTCGGTGGCCGGGACGGAGCCGACCGCCACGAGCACGAGGTCGGCGTCCACAGTGGACCCGTCGGTGAGCAGGACGCCGGTGACCCGGCCGCCGGAGCCGCGCAGCGACGCGACGCCGGTGTTCAGCCGCAGGCGCACACCGTGGTCCTCGTGCAGCCGGGCGACCACCGCGCCGACCCGGGGGCCGAGCTGGCGGACCATCGGCGTGGCGAGCGGGTCGACCAGGGTGACGTCGAGACCGAGCCCGCGTGCCACCGCGGCGGCTTCGGCGCCGAGGAAGCCCGCGCCCACCACGACCAGGGCCGGTCCGGCCCGGAGGCGTTCTCGTAGCGCGAGCGCGTCGTCCAGGGTGCGCAGCACGCACACCCCGGCCAGCTCGTCCCCCGCGGGCAGTGCGCGGGGCCGCACGCCGGTGGCGATCACCAGCCCGTCGTAGCCCAGCACGCTCCCGTCGGAGAGGGTGAGTTTCCGCGCCCCGACGTCCAGCGCGGTCGCGGCGGTGCCCAGCACGAAATCCGCCTGGAGCGCTTCGAGGGCTTCGGGCGAGCGCAGCAGCACGCGCTCGGGCTCCCACTGTCCGGAAAGGATCTGTTTCGACAGCGGTGGCCGGTCGTAGGGGAGCGCGTCCTCGGCGCCGATCAGGGTGAGCCGCCCGTCGAAGCCCTCGCGGCGCAGGGCATCGGCGGCGGCGAGGCCGGCGGCCGAGGCGCCGGCCACCGCCACGTGCCGGAGACCGGTCACGGTTCTTCCAGCCGGATCACCGCGGCCGGGCAGATCGCCGCGGCCTGGCGGACGTCCTCGTAGTGCGCCGCGGCCGGGTTTTCCAGCAGTACCTCGACGATCCCGTCGTCGTCCTGGTCGAAGACCTCCGCCGCGGCCAGCACGCACTGCCCGGACGCGATGCACCTGTCCTTGTCGACAATGACCTTCACGGTGTTCTCCCTCCCCTCGGGCTACCAGGTGACCGGCAGCTCGTGCACGCCGTAGACGAGCATGTCGTGCTTGAACCGGATCTCCTCGAACGGCACCGCCGGCCGCAGCGTCGGCACCCGGCGGTAGAGCGTGCCGTAGACGACCTGGAGCTCGGCGCGGGCCAGTGGCTGCCCGAGGCACTGGTGGATTCCGTAGCCGAACGCGACGTGATGCCGTGCCTTGCGGTGGATGTCGAGCTCGTCGGGATTGCCGGGGAACGCCCGCTCGTCGCGGTTGCCGATGTCGTTGGCGAGCACGACGCCGTCACCCGCCTTGATCGTCGTGCCGCCGATTTCGATGTCCTCCAGCGCGACCCGGCGGCGTCCGCTGTGCGTGATATTCAGGTACCGCAACAGTTCTTCGACCGCGTTGGCGATGAGCGCCTTGTCCCCGGTCTGGCGGATTTCGGCGAGCTGCGCGGGATTGCGCAGCAGTGCCAGGGTGCCCAGCGCGATCATGTTCGCGGTCGTCTCGTGCCCGGCCACGAGCAGCAGGATCGCCATGTCGGCGGCCTGCCGCATGGTCAGCGCGCCGTCGGCGACCTGACCGGCCACCAGCCGGTCGAGGACGCCGTCGCCAGGGTCGTTCCGCTTGTCCCGCACCAGTTTCATGAAGTATTCGTGCAGTTCGCGGGTGGCTTCGACCGCCGCTTCGGGAGTGCTGTCCCGCGAGATCAGCGCGCGGGACAGCCGCTGGAAGAAGGCGTGATCGGAGTACGGGACACCGAGCAGCTCGCAGATCACCAGCGAGGGCACCGGGAGCGCGAACGCCCGCACGAGGTCGGCCGGCTTCGGCCCGGCGAGCATTTCGTCGATCAGCTCGTCGACGATCTGCTGGATCCTCGGCCGCAGCGCCTCGACCCGCTTGACCACGAAGTTCCCGGTGAGCATGCGCCGCAGGACGTCGTGCTCGGGATTGTCCATGCTGATGAACGTCCGGGACACCGCGCGCCGCGCCCGGCTTCCCGGCGTCTGGTGCGGATATCCGTCGTGGCGGGGATCCGCGCTGATGCGGGAATCGCCGAGCAGTGCGCGCTGGTCCTCGTAGCCCGTGACGAGCCACGCGGTGCTGTCGTCCCAGAGCCGGATCCGGGAAACGGGTTCTTCCTGTTGCCTGCGCCGCAGTTCCGGCGGCGGATCGAAGGGGCAGCCGTGCGCGCGTTCCATCGGGAAAGACGACAGCTCCGAAATCTGGCTGGTCAACGAAACCTCCACCATGTGTGGGCGAAGCGGGGGACTGAACGGCCGTCTGACGCCAGGCTAGCACAGTTACTTAGCAATGCTAAGCGTTCGTTCGGGTGATCCGCCGCGAGCGGCCCGTAATGCCCGGGAAAGGCTGTTTTCGTTGCCGGAGAAAGGGTTTCCGGTGGCCGGTAAAGTGGCTGATCATGGACGTGCGCACGGGTGCCGAGCTGATTTCCCTCCCGCGGGGCGAGGTGACGCTGTCGGATCGGCGTACGCGCCGGGACTGGACGGTCGAGGTGGGACCGTGCCTGCTCGCCGCGGTCCCGGTCACCCAGGCGTGGTACGCCGAGGTCACCGGGTCGCGGCCGAGCGCGGGCCGGGGCGACGCGCGGCCGGTCGAAGGTGTTTCCTGGCTCGACGCGGTCCGGTTCTGCAACGCCGCGTCCGCACGCGCGGGGTTCACGCCGGTCTATCGCGTCGATGCCGAAGACGCCGCGTGGGACGCGGACGCGGATGGGTACCGGCTGCCGACCGAGGCGGAATGGGAGTTCGCGTGCCGCGCGGGCACGACCGGCGCGCGGTACGGCGAGCTCGACGAGATCGCCTGGCATCGCGGGAATTCCGGGGAGCGCGTGCACGACGTCGGCGGCCGGCGGCCCAACGCGTGGGGCTTCCACGACCTGCTCGGCAACGTCTGGGAATGGTGCTGGGACGTCTACGACGCCGAGGTCTACGGCGGCTACCGGGTGCTGCGCGGCGGCGGATGGTTCGACGAGCGCTGGAGCTGCCGGGCCTCGGTGCGGCGCCGGAGCCATCCGACCCTGCGGATCGACGACGTCGGCTTCCGCGTCGCCCGGACGGTCGTGCCTTGAGGCCGGGGACGCTCCGTCAATGCCACATTGAGGGACTCTGAGTCCCTCAATGTGGCATTCACGGACGGTCGGTCAGGCCAGGGTGAGGCCGTAGGACTGGAGTTCCAGGGTCAGCGGGTAGAAGTAGCTGGTGGTCGAGTTGCCACCGGACAGCGTGCCGAGGCCGGTCGAGCCGTCGTAGGCGGGGCCGCCGGAGTCCCCGTGGTCCGTGTGCGCGCTGGTGCCGAATTCGTGCCGCAGGACGCCGACGTCGAAGTTCACCGTCTGGTCGACCGACTTGACGGTGCCACCGCCGCCCCCGGTGGTCGAACCCTGCTTCTGGATCCGCTCGCCGACCCGCGGCGCGGCCGCGCGGGTGATCGCCTGCCCGGTGTTGATCCGGCCGGGTCCGGTACCGTTCGGCCGGGTCAGCAGGCCGGAGTCGGCGCCGGGGCAGTCGCTCTCGACGATTCTCGCGCCGGTGACGTCGCCGCCGGACCAGGTGCCGCCGAGGTTGGTGCAGTGCCCGGCGGTGAGCAGGTAGGGCTGGCCGCCGCGCTTGACGTTGAAGCCGAGGGAACAGCGGTTCGTGCTGTTCCGGATGGCGTCGCCGTCGGCGATGTGCAGTTCGAGCCTGCCCGCCTCGTGTTCGACCCGGACGCTGTCGCCGAGCCTGCCCGCGGCCTCGGTGACCTTCTTCGCGGTGGCCGGGGACGCGGCGCCGAAGACGGTCACCACCACCTGGTTCGTGCTGGTGTCGATGCCCCACGCGGTCTGCGGCGCGGCGCCGATCCCGTCGAGGGCGTTCTTGGCGCCGGTCAGCGCGGCGAAGCTGTGGGCGACCTTCTTCGCGGTGAGCCCCGAGTCCCGCACGGTCTTCGCGGCGGCGTCGTCGAGGACGGTGACGACCGCTTTCCCGTTGTCGAGGTAGAACCCGCCCGAGGCCGTGCCCAGCGCGTCGGTGACCTGAGTGGCCTGGGTGATCGACGCCTCCTGAAGCTGGGCGAAGGCCAGCGGCCCGGCGGAGGCCTGCTGCGCGCAGACGCCGGTGGTCAGTGCCGCGGTCGACAGGACGGCGAACGCGGCGAGGGTTTTCCGGGATGTCATGGGATCTCCAGTTCGTGCCAGGGTGGAAGAAACACGACGGGGATCACCCTGTTCGCGCCGAAAAGTCCGCCGCTACCGACCAAGGTCGGGACCCGATCGGCGAATCGCACGAAAGGGGGAAATCGGTCCTAAAACGGTCGCGGCGGTACTACGCAATTAATGCCTGTCGCGCCGCCGAAAGCGTGTGCGGTAACCGTCCGGGTGAACGGATGACCGGTGTTCCGGGCGTCCGATGTGGAGGGAACGCCGCGCGAACGCCGTCCGGTGGCGACAAACCCACGTGGACGGCGTCATGGGGCCGTGTGATCGTCGTCTCCCAACCGGCCGGTAACATGCGACGGACCGAGGAAGAGGACGCAACGGTGAACACCTCCGAGCAGAAGACTGGTGGCGAGCTGCGCGTGCTCTACCAGCTGCACACCGAGCTGACCATCCTCACCCCGGCACTCACGGTGGCGCCGGGGACGCCCGAAACGGCGACCATGACCGCGGGCCTGCGCGAGACCACCGCGGCCGCGGCCGAACTGCTCGCCGCCGCCGAACCCGAGGCGCTCGACCACATCCGGCGGGCGCTGGCCTACGCGGCCGCGCACGACTTCGCCGCCGCGTGCAGCGACCTCGCCTACGCCCAGCACCGGCTTTCCGTGCTGCTTCGCCGCGACGACCGGCCCCGCCGGCCCGACGCCGCCCGCGAGCCGACGCTGCGCTGGCGGATCGGCACGTCGCCCAGCCGGGAACTGGACCGCCCCTGAGACGTGGCTGTGGGGCCCCGGCCGGTCACGGCTCCCCGCACCTCGCGTGCTCAGCCGCGTAACTCACGTGATCAGGGACGCAACTCACGAGTCGCGCCCCCCAACACGCGAGTTACGTCCGTAATCACGCGAGGTACGGCTTCGAGCACGCGAGTTACGCCGGCCGTGTTCGTCGGCAGGCGGCGGAATCGGTGGCCAGGGGTTGACCGCTTTCTCAGCGGACCCGGTGCCGGGCACGGTAAGCGCGCTGGCGGCAGGCGTGCGAGCAGTACCTCCGGGGGCGGCCGCGTGTGGCCCGGGGGAGTGATCCGTGACAGCCGGGGCATCGGGTTTCGTCACCGGCAGGGGTGCTTTCGTCACGGGTGGCCGCGCGGGCGGCGGCGAGGATGTCCGGCTCGGGGACCCGGCCGCGCGGGGTGTGCGTGGTCAGCTCGTGGTCGAGGTAGGGGCAGGTGACGACGTCGTCGTCCACGCACGAGAGCAGGTGCGCCAGATAGTCGCGGGCGGCGCCCAGCCGGGTGATCCGCTCCTGGAGGCGGTCGATCTCCTCGCGGACCGTCGCCTGCCAGGTGGCCAGGCCGGCGTGCCCGGCGGTGACGATCGCGGCCTTGTCGAGCGGCATCATGCCGGCGACGCGGCACAGGTAGGCCAGGCCGACGCGCCGCAGGTCCTCCGCCCGGTAACACCGCCGCCCGCCTTCGCGCCCCGGCGAGCCGAGCAGGCCCTGGCGCTCCCACCAGCGGAGGGTGGCGGGGCTGAGCCGGTACAGCGCGGCGGCCTCGCCGATGGTCACGGTTGACATGAAGCCGACTTTAACACCCAGAATTTAGGTTAGCCTAACTTTGGGAGTGGGGATGGATGCACGGACAACGCTGCGGCGGCTGCTGGGCGGCGCGATGGGCACCCACGTCATCGGGGTCGCCGCGGACCTCGGCCTGGCCGACACCATCGGGGAGGGAAGGCGGGTCGCGGAGATCGCCCGCGCACACGACCTGCCCGCGGACCGGATGACCCGGCTCCTGCGGGCGTTCGCCGGTCTCGGCTACTGTGTCGAACGGGAGCCGGGGGTGTACGCGCTCACCGAGGCCGGTTCCTTGCTGCGCAAGGACGATCCGCGATCACTGCTCGCCCTCGCGAAGCTGTCCACCGCGCCGGTCACCGAACGCCCGTGGCGGCGCCTGCGGGACAGTCTCCGCACCGGGCGTCCCGCGTTCGAGGACGTCTTCGGGTGCCCCGCCTTCGAATACTTCGCGGGTGAACCGGAGCAGTCGGCAAACTTCAACGCGGCCATGAGCCAGGGCACCCACGACTTCGCCGAAGCGGTGTCCGGCGTCTACGACTTCGGCCGGTACGCCACGATCGTGGACCTCGGCGGCGGCGACGGCACCCTGCTCGCCGCGATCCTGCGCGGCGCGCCCGAGGCTCGCGGAGTGGTGTTCGACCTCGAAGCGGCCACCGCCGAATCGGCGCGGATCCTGGACCGGGCCGGGGTTTCGGACCGGACCACGGTCGTGACGGGCGACTTCCGCGAAAACGTGCCCGAGGCCGACCTGTACGTGATCAAGAGCGTGCTGCACAACTGGGACGACGACCAGGCGGCCGTCGTCCTCGGCCACTGCCGGGCCGCGATGCGCCAGGACGGGCGGGTGCTGATCGCCGACCCGGTGCTGCCGGAGCTGGCGTGCGCGGACGAGCGGCCCTTCGACCCGTACCTGATGGATCTGCACATGCTGGTCGTGGTCGGCGGGAGGGAACGCACCCGGAGTGAGTTCGAGACACTCTGCGCCCGCGCCGGGCTCGCCGTCACGACGGTCGTCGACGTGCCCGGTACCGGGCTTTCCCTCGTCGAGGCGGAAGCGCGGTGACCGCCGCCGAAACCGTGCGCGGGTGGCTGCGCGGCGCCAAGGCGGCGCACCTCGCCGGGGTTTTCACCAGGCTCGGGATCGCAGACCTGATCGGCGCGGGGGAGAACACCCTCGGCGCGCTCGCCCGCGCGGGCGACATGGCGCCGGACCGGATGATCCGCCTCCTGCGCGGGTTCACCGACCTCGGCCTGTGCGCCGAGGACGAGCCTGAGGTGTTCACCCTCACCGAAACCGGTGCCGCGCTGGGAGCGGGCGGCCCGCTGTACGACCTCGTCCTGACCTCGACGGACCCGGTGACCGAGCGGGCCTGGAGCGCGCTGGAGGCCGGGGCGCGTTCCGGGCGCGGTGGCTTTTACGAGACCTTCGGGAAGTCGATTTTCGAGTACCTGGACGGAGATCCGGAATGGCGGGAACGCTACGACCGGTTCATGGGCGGGCACACCACCACGATCGCCGAGGAGGTCGGGGAGTACCACGATTTCGGCCGGTACCGCACGGCCGTGGACGTCGGTGGCGGGGACGGTACGTTGCTCGCGGTGCTCTCACGACGGTATCCGCGCTTGCGTGGGCGGGTGTTCGACCGCGCCGACGGCGACTTTCTGCGCGAGGTGCCCGCCGGGGCCGACGTCTACCTGCTCAAGTGGATCCTGCACGACTGGCCCGACGACGACGCCGGCACGATCCTGCGCACCTGCCACGCCGCGATGCCCGCGCACGGCAGGCTGCTCGTCGTCGAACGGATCCTGCCGGAGCGGGCGGCGCCCGGCGCGCCCCGGGACCCGGAGCTGAGCGACCTGCACATGCTGACGGTCTACGGCGGGAAGGAACGCACCCGCGCCGAGTTCGAGCGGTTGTGTGCCAGGGCCGGGCTCGCCGTCGAGCTGGTCACCCCGCTGCCGTCGGGAATGAGCCTGATCGAGGCCGTGCCCGTATGACGTAACTCGCGTGATCAGGGGCGTAACTCACGTGATCGGAGGCGGGCCGTCTCCCAGCACGCGAATTACGTGCTCAATCACGCGAGTTACGCCCCCGCGCAGGTGTCGTTCACGACCCGGTCGTCACTGGGCCGGTGTGTTCAGACCTGTTGGCCCAGTTTGAAACCCTGCTGCTCGGCGGTGTAGGAGAACCCGTCCGCGCCGATCGTCACGTCGGCTTCCCGCGCGTCGGAACGGACGACCAGGGGCTGGACCGCGCCGTCGAGGTCCAGCACGGGTGAGGCCTCGGCGTACCAGCTCGGGACCACCGGGTTGCCCCACCAGTCACGTCGCTGGTTGTCGTGTACGTCCCAGGTGATCACCGGGTTGTCCGGGTCGCCGGTGTAGTAGTCGTGCGTGTAGATCTCGATGCGGTGCCCGTCCGGGTCCCGCAGGTAGAGGTAGAACGCGTTCGACACCCCGTGGCGTCCGGGGCCGCGCTCGATCATGTCGGACCTGCGCACGGCGCCGAGGTGATCGCAGATGTGCAGGATCTGGTGCCGTTCGTGGCCGGCGAAGGCGATGTGGTGCAGGCGCGGCCCGTCGCCGCCGGTCAGCGCGACGTCGTGCACGGTCGGCTTGCGGAACATCCAGGCGGCGTAGACGGTGCCCTCGTCGTCCTGGATGTCCTCCGACACCCGGAACCCGAGACCTTCGTAGTACTTCCGCGCGGCCGGGACGTCCGGGGTGCAGACGTTGAAATGGTCCAACCGGGACAGCGCGCCCGCGCCGTGCACGTCGTAGCGCTGGGTGAACCGCTCGACGTGTTCGGCCTCGTGGAAGAACTCCACCGGGAAGCCCAGCGGGTCCAGGATCCGGACCGCCTCGCCGATCCCGCGGGTCGCGCCGGCCGGGCGACGTTCGACGCGGACGCCGAGCTCGCGGTAGTACGCCTCGGCGAGATCCAGGTCCCCTGGGGTGCGCACCCGGTAGGCGAGCACGGCGAGGGCGGGCGTGTCTCCCTTGCGCAGCACCAGGGAGTGGTGCAGGTACTCCTCGAACGCGCGCAGGTAGATCGCCTCGTCGTCCTCGTGCGTCACGACCAGGCCGAGGACGTCGACGTAGAACTCGCGCGACGCGGCGAGGTCGCTGACGACGAACTCGGCGTAGGCGCAGCGGAGCACGTCCGGCGGTGTCGCGGTCATGACTGTCCTTTCTGGACCGCTCCGAAGCGCGCGGTGTGCACCGCGCCGAGCGTCACGTGGATCGCCTGCTGATGGGTGTAGAAGTCGATCGAACGGTAGCCGCCCTCGTGCCCGAGGCCGGAGGCCTTGACGCCGCCGAACGGCGTGCGCAGGTCGCGCACGTTGTGCGAGTTGAGCCAGACCATGCCCGCCTCCACCGACTGGGCGAAGGTGTGTGCCCGGTTCAGGTCGGCCGTCCACAGGTAGGCGGCGAGCCCGTACTTGACGCCGTTGGCAAGGGAAAGCGCTTCCTGCTCGGTGTCGAACGGGGTGATCGCGACGACCGGGCCGAAGATCTCCTCCTGGAAGATCCGCGCGTCGGCGGGCACGTCGGCGAACACCGTCGGCGCCACGTAGTTCCCGGTGTCCAAACCGGACGGACGGCCGCCGCCGGCGAGCAGCCGCCCCTCGGACCTGCCCAGCTCGACGTAGCTCATCACCTTCGCGTAGTGCTCCGGGTGCACCAGCGCGCCGACCTCGGTGGCCGGGTCGTGCGGATCGCCGACCACGATGTTCCGCGCTCGTTCCGCGTACCGCGCACAGAACTCCTCGTAGACCGGGCGCTCGACGAGGATGCGGCTGCCCGCGGTGCAGCGCTCGCCGTTGAGCGAGAACACGCCGAACAGCGTCGAGTCGATCGCCGCGTCGAGGTCGGCGTCGGCGAACACGATGGCCGGGGACTTCCCGCCCAGTTCCATCGACATGCCCTTGAGCCCGGCCGCGCAGTTGCGGAAGATCGTCTGCCCGGTCGTGGACTCGCCGGTGAACGAGATCAGCGGGACGTCGGGGTGCTTGACCAGCGCGTCACCCGCTTCCTCGCCGAAGCCGTTGACGAGGTTGAACACGCCGTCGGGCAGCCCTGCCTCGCGGAAGATCCCGGCCCACAGGCTCGCCGAGAGCGGGGTGAACTCGGCGGGCTTGAGCACCACCGTGCACCCGGCGGCGATGGCCGGGGCGAGCTTCCAGCTCTCCAGCATGAACGGCGTGTTCCACGGCGTGATCAGCCCGGCGACGCCGACCGGCTTGCGGTGCACGTAGTTCACCTGCCGCCCCGGCACGCGGTAGGTGTCGTCGGCCTGCGCCACGATCAGGTCGGCGAAGAACCGGAAGTTCTCGGCGGCGCGCTGGGCCTGGCCGAGCGCCTGGGTGATGGGCAGGCCGGTGTCGAAGGTCTCCAGCTCGGCCAGCCGGGCGTCGGCCGCCTCGACGGCGTCGGCGATCCGGTTCAGCACCCTGGCCCTGGCCCGCGGCAGCATCCCGGGCCACGGCCCGTCGGTGAACGCCTTTCGCGCGGCGGCCACGGCGCGGTCGACGTCCTCGGCCTGGCCCGCGGCGGCGGTCACGTAGGGCTCGTTGGACACCGGGTCGAGCACGTCGAACGTCTTGCCGGACACGCTGTCGACGAACTCGCCGCCGATGTAGTGCTGGATCCGGGAGGGCAGGTTCTCCGGGACGTGGTGCTTCGCCATGCCTATTTTCCTTCCACGGTGAAGCCGTCGACCGGGCTGAGGTAGGCCTCGCCCTGGCTCATCAGGTCCTTGATCCGGGCGACGCCCGCGTCGGTCGGCGTGATCAGCGGCGGCCGGACGTACCCGGACCCGATCAGCCCGCGCTGGGCGAGCACCCACTTGCCCGGCGCGGGATTCGTTTCCACGAAAAGGAGATCGACCAGCGGGTGGAGTCCATAGTGGATTTCCCTGGCGAGGTCGAGGTCGCCGTCCTGCCACGCCTGGTACATCTTCGCGCAGGCGGCCGGGGCGATGTTGGCGGTGGCGCTGACGAACCCGGCGCCGCCGAGTGCCAGCAACGGCAGGCAGAGCAGCTCGATCCCGGACCACACCAGCAGGTCCTTCCCGCACAGGTGCAGCACGCGGGAGAAGTGCTCGAAGTCCTTTGTGGTCTCTTTGACGCCGACGAAGTTGTCGAGTTCGCGGAACAGCCGGGCGACGGTTTCCGGGGCGATGTCGACCGCGGTCCGGCTCGGCACGTTGTAGGCCACGATCGGCAGGTCGGGGAACTCCCGCGCCACCGTGCGGTACCAGGTGTAAAGCGCTTCCTGCGTGGGACGGGCGTAGTACGGGGTGATGACGAGCGCGGCGTCGGCGCCGGCTTCGGCCGCGGCGGCGGTGAGTTCGAGCGTCTCGTCGAGCTTCGCCGACCCGGTACCGGGCACGAGCGGCACCCGGTCGCCGACCTCGGCCGCGACGGTGCGGATCGCCTCGGCGCGCTCGGCGATCGTCTGCGCGCCGGGCTCGCCGGTGGAGCCGCCGATCGAGATGCCGTGCGAGCCCGCCGCCAGCTGCCACCGCACGAGGTTCTTCAGGCCGTCGTGGTCGACGGCGCCTTCGGCGGTGAACGGCGTCATCAGCGGCGCGATCGAGCCCCTGATCGACTGGGGGTCTGCGCGGAAGCGCATGGATTCCTCCTGGGTCTCTTACCAATGAGACGGAAAGTAAGCCGGCAAAGACGGACCTGCGGGAACCACTTACTTTCGGTCGGTTTGGTATCTATCGGCACAGTGCTACGAGTGGCGTTGGGCCTGGTACGCCTGGAAGGCGCGCAGGGTCGCCAGCCGGTGTTCGCGCACGGCCTGTTCGACCTCGTGCGCGGGCGCGCCGCGTCCGAGCAGGCCGAGGATGTTTTCGTGCTCGGCCACCGATTCCTTGGCGCGGCCGGGCACGAAGCTGAACGTCGAGGTGCGCAGCCCGTTGAGCCGGTTCCAGCCGCGGGTGACCAGGTCCAGCACCTGCGGGTTGGGACAGGGGCCGAACAGCACGGCGTGGAACTCGCGGTTGAGCGCGGTGAACCGGTTGGGCTCGAAGTGGTCGAGGCAGTCCGCCAGCTCGGCGTTGAGCGCTTTCGCCTTTTCGAGCACTTCCGGCGGTGACACCTCCGAGGCGAGCGCGGCGGCGTAACCCTCGACGAGCGCGAGGGTCTGCATCGTGTGCTGGTAGTCGGTTTCGTCCACCATCGCGACCTGCGCGCCGATGTTGCGCTCGAAGGTCACCAGCCCTTCGGCCTCCAGCAGCCGGATCGCCTCGCGGACCGGGACCACGCTGACGCCGAGTTCCTGGGCGATCTGGCCGAGGACGAGCCGGTAGCCGGGGGAGAAGGTGCCGTCGTGGATCCGGGCCTTGATCCACTGGTAGGCGATCTGCGACTTGCTCATCGCGTGCGAGTTCATGCCTTCGGCTGCCATGCGGCATACCTCGCCTTCCAGCCCTCGTTCATCGGGTAGAGCCCCTCGACGCGCTCTCCCGCGGCCACCTGCTCGGCGATGAAGGTCTCCTGCCGTTCCTGCTCGATCGCTCCGGCCACCACCTCTTCGACGAGCGAGGGCGGGATGACGAGCAGCCCGTCGGCGTCCCCGACGAGCACGTCGCCCGGCTGGACCGAGGCGCCACCGCAGGCGACGGTCACGTCGACGTCCCACGGCACGTGCCGCCTGCCGAGCACGGCGGGGTGCGCGCCGGCGTGGTAGGTCGGGATGGCGAGCGCGGCGACCGCGGCGACGTCGCGGACCCCGCCGTCGGTGACGATCCCCGCCGCGCCCTTCACCTGCGCGCGCAGCGCGAGGATGTCACCGACGGTGCCGGTGCCGCGCTCGCCGCGGGCCTCCATCACCAGGACGTCACCGGGCCCGAGCGCGTCGATCGCGCGTTTCTGGGCGTTGTACCCGTTTCCGTGCTCGCGGAAGAGGTCCTCCCGGTGCGGGATGTACCGCAGCGTCCGCGCGCGGCCGATCAGCCGCGTGCCCGGCCTCGTCGAGGTGAGCCCGTCGATGGACACGTTGTCGTACCCGCGTTTGCGCAGCTGCGCCGACAGTGTCGCGACACCGACGCTCGCGATTCGTTCCCGCAGTTCTTCGGTGAGGACGAACTCGGGTTCGCTTGTCCCGTAAGCGTCCGCGCGCTGTTGACTGTCCACACGGGGCAGTGCGCCGTACGGTCCGAAAGGGACGGTCCCGGCGACGATCGGGGTCACCAGCCGCCCGGTGGACGGCCCGTTCCCGTCGGCGGCGTCCACCTCGACCTCCACCACGTCGCCCGGCCGCACCACCGAGGCGCCCGCGGGGGTGCCGGTGAGCACGACGTCGCCGGGTTCGAGGGTGAGCAGCTGGGAGAGGTCGGCGACCAGCCGCCCGAAGCCGAACAACAGCTCGGCGGTGGTGTCGGACTGGACGAGTTCGTCGTTGACCCAGGTGCGCACGCGCAGCGCGGCGGGATCGACGTCCCCGGCGGGGAGCACGGCCGGGCCGAGCGGGGTGAAGCCGTCGCCGCCCTTCGAGCGCAGGTTGGAGCCCTTGTCGGCGTAGCGGAGGTCGTAGACGCCGAAGTCGTTCGCGGCGGTGACGCCGGAGACGTGTGACCAGCCGTCCTCGGGGCTGACCCGGCGCGCCCGCGTGCCGATGACCAGCGCGATCTCGCCCTCGAACCCGAGCAGTTCGGTGCCCGCCGGCCGTTCCAGCGCGGCCCCGCTCACGGCGAGGGAGGTCGGCGGTTTGAGGAAGTAGCTCGGCTGGGCCGGGACACGTCCGCGCTGCGCCGCCCGCGACGGGTAGTTGAGGTGCAGCGCGATGATCTTGCCGGGTCGCACGGAGAGGGGAGACGCGCTGGTCATGGCTGACTTCCTGCCTGGTCTGCTGCTGCGAACGACAACATATCCGAAATAATATACGATCCTGCCCGGTGGTGCCCGGTCACCGTCCGTAGTGCAGCCAGACGGACTTCGTCTCGGTGTAGGCGTCCAGCGCCCACGGCCCCATCTCCCGGCCCCAGCCCGACGCCTTGTATCCGCCCCACGGCGCGGCCATGTCCGGGATCGGCGGCATGTTGACGAACACCGCGCCGGCCCGGATCCCGTCCGCGAACCGTTGCGCCGTCCCGATGTCCCGCGTCCACACCGTCGCGGCGAGCCCGTACTCCGTGTCGTTCGCGCGGGCGAGCAGCTCGTCCTCGTCGTCGTAGGGCGTCACGGCGAGGACCGGGCCGAAGATCTCCTCCCGCATGATCGTCATGTCGTCGCCGACGCCGGAGAACAGCGTCGGCGCGTAGAAGTAGCCGTCGCGGTCGACGGGCTGCCCGCCGGTGACCAGCTCGGCGCCCTGCTCGCGGCCGGTCGAGACGAGGAAGTCGACGTGCTCGCGGTGCTTGGCCGAGACCAGCGGGCCCAGCTGGCTGGACTCGTCGAGCCCCGGCCCGAGCCGCAGCCCGGACAGCCCCTCGGCGAGCTTCCCGACGAACTCCTGCTCCCGCTTGCGATCGACGTAGAACCGCGTGTACGCGGCGCAGACCTGCCCGGAGTTCAGCGTCGACCCGGCCAGGTTGCCCGCGACCGCCGCGTCGATGTCGGCGTCGCGCGCGATGATGCTCGGTGCCTTCCCGCCGAGTTCGAGCGTGAGGCGTTTGAGGTTCGACTCCGCGCTCGCGGCGGTGATGAGCTTCCCGACCGCGGTCGAGCCGGTGTAGGAGAGGTGATCGACGTCCGGGTGCGCGGACAGCATCGCGCCGACCGTGCCGTCGCCGGTGACCAGGTTGACCACCCCACGCGGGAAGCCGGCTTCGTGGGCGAGTTCGACCAGGCGGATGCTGGTCAGCGGCGTGACCTCGCTCGGCTTGATCACCACGGTGTTGCCGGTGGCCAGTGCGGGCGCGAGCTTCCAGGCCAGGATCATCAGCGGGAAGTTCCACGGCGTGATCAGCGCGTTGACCCCGACCGGCTCGCGCCGGGTGTAGTGCAGGGTGTCCGGGAACGACACCGGGTTGGTGGTGCCCTGGATCTTGGTGACCCACCCGGCGAAGTAGCGCAGGTGCTCGGCCGTCCCGGTCACGCTCACCTGACGGGAGATCCCGATCGGCTGGCCCTGGTCGCGGGTTTCGAGCGCCGCCAGCTCCTCGTGGTGCGCTTCGACGAGATCGGCGAGGCGGAACAGCAGCGCGGCCCGCTGGACCGGCGGCAGCCCGGCCCACTCGGGCGCGGTCAGCGCCCGGCGCGCGGCGGCCACGGCGGCGTCGACGTCGGCCCGCGACGCCGTGCCCACCTCTTCGAGCACCTTGCCGGTGGCCGGGTCGAGGGTCGCGATGGCGTCGCCGCCCGCCGCGGTCCACTGTCCGTCGATGAACAGGCGTGTGGCCATCCCTAGCTCCTCCTCGACCGGCGGATCGTGTGGATCCTTGTGGTGATCGAGTATCGGCCGGGGCCGCTGTCGCGGTCTTGTCCGCCAAGGCACGCCGATTGTCGGGCAGCGAAGGGATCTTCTCGTTCCGGACGCGCCACGCGCCCGCCTTGCGAGGCTGGGACCATGGACGTGATTGTGGTGGGCGCGGGCTCGGCGGGGTCGGTCCTCGCGCGGCGGCTGGCCGACGCGGGCGCGCGGGTGAGGTTGCTCGAAGCGGGCGGCCCGGACACGAACCCGGCGATCCACGACCCCGCGCGGGCGGGGGAGTTGTGGCACGGCCCGGAGGACTGGGATCTCCACACGGTCCCGCAGCGGCACGCGGCGAACCGCAGGCTGCACCTGCCGAGGGGCAAGGTGCTCGGCGGCTCGCACGCGCTCAACGCGATGATCTGGGTCCGCGGGGCGCCCGCCGACTACGACGGCTGGGAGATACCGGGCTGGGCGTGGGACGAGGTGCGGCCGGTGTTCGAGCGGATCGAGAAGGATCTCCTCGACGTCGTCCCGAACGAGCCGCTGCACCCGATCCAGCGGTCCATTGTGGACGCCGCGATGGAGGTGGGCCTGCCGTTCAACCCGGACTACAACGGCGACACCCTCGACGGGGTGTCGGTGGAACGCATCACCCTGCGCGCTGGGAAGCGGCTGACCACCTGGCTCGCGTATGCCCGGCCGGCCATGGAGTCCGGAAACCTGACCGTCCACACCGGAGCGCTGGTGCACCGGCTGCGGTTCGAGGGCACGCGTGCCGTCGGCGTCGTGGCCGAGATCGACGGTGTCGTGCGGCGGCTGGACGCGGATCGGGTGGTGCTCGCCGCGGGCGCGTTGTCCTCGCCCGCGATCCTGCTGCGCAGCGGGGTCGGCCCGGCGGACGAACTGGCCGCGCTGGGCATCGACGTCGTCGCCGACCTGCCCGGCGTCGGCCGCAACCTGCACGATCACCTGCTCTCCCCGGTGATCTTCGCGACCGACCGGCGTGAGGTGGAGCCCCCGGCACCCGGCCGGTCGGTCACCCAGACCCATCTGTTCTGGCGCAGCAGGCCGGGCCTCGCCGTGCCGGATACCCAGCCGATCCACTTCAGCGTGCCGATGTACGAATCGTGGATGACCGGCCCGGAAACGGGATTCTCCCTGATGGCGGGCATGGTTTCGCCGCGGAGCAGGGGCAGACTCCGGCTCGGCGGCCCGGAGGTGGGCGACGCGCCGCTCATCGATCTCGCGGCACTGGCCGACCCCGCCGACTTCGAGAGCCTCGTCGCCTCAGTCGAGCAGTGCCGGGAGATCGGCAGGGCGCCGGCGCTGGCCGGGGAATGGGGAGCGCGCGAGCTGTATCCCGGACCCGGCGCCGACGTCCGCGACTACGTGCGCCGCACCGCGATCACCTACCACCACCAGGTCGGCACCTGCCGCATGGGCACCGGGGAGGACGCGGTGGTCGATCCGGAGCTGCGGGTGCGCGGCCTGTCCGGGCTGTGGGTGGCCGACGCGTCGGTGCTGCCGACGGTGACCACCGGCAACACCAACGCGCCCGCCGTGCTGGTCGGCGAGCGCGCGGCGGGGTTCGTACTCGGCGACTCGTGAGCGTTGGTACTGCGACGGCACATGGCCTTCGGGTCAGCGCGTGAGTGGGACAGCGATCCGGCCGGGGAACCGCGGGTTCTCCGCTTCGTCGAGCATCGCGGCGGCGACGGTTTCCCGGCTCACCATGATGCGGAAGATGTTTTTGGGGGAGGTATCGAGCCCGACGGTGCGGCGGTCCGGGCTGAGCGGTTTGTTCGACAGGGGGCCGGCGTGGAAGACCGTCCCGCCGGCTTCGGTGACCACGGCGTCCGACTCGACTTTGTCGGCGACCTCCGCTCCGAGTCCCTTGAGGACCAGCCGGTTGAGTGCGCTCGCCACCGCGGCCGAGGGGCCCGTGCCGTAGGCGCCGAGCCAAATGACGCGGGCGCCCGACGCCACCGCCGACCGGGCGCCCGCGGTCAGCACGCCCGGCTTCGTCCCCTTGGGTACACCCAGTCCGGAGAGCACCAGTTCGCTGCCTTCGAGTGCCGAGTCGATCTCGTCGGTGTGGAACACGTCCGCGACGATCTTGGTCAGGCCCGGGGTGTCCGGAACGGTGATCCGGTCCGGATCGCGGGCGATGGCCCTGACGATGTGGCCGCGTTCGAGTGCCTGCCGGGTGAGGGAGAGTCCGGTCGGGCCGGACGCGGCGAGAACGGTGAGGTGCATGAAAATCGACTCCTGGGGTCAATCGTCGAGGCCCACGGGCGGGGATGCGGAGGCCCGGCCTGGCCGCCGGGGCGGGCACACGGTGAAGGTTCGCCCGCCCCCGGCGTCGGCTACCGAGCCGGATTTCAGTCGAGGATGTTCGGCTGTGCCGAGGCGTCCGGGGCATCGACCGGGTCGAGGTAGAAGCGGACCGCTGCGGCGCGGCCGTCCTCGACCCGGATGATGACCGTGCCGCGGATGGTCTCGACGACCCCGTCGGCCCGCGTGCCGATCATCTCCCACTCCGTCCACACCCGGTCACCGTCCACCACGGAGTCGATGACCCGGGCGTCCAGGCCGTTCGAATACCGGGCGAAGATCGTCGTGTAGTTCGCGCGAACCTGGTCGGCACCGCGGAAGGAACGATCGGGGTGCACCGGCATCACGCAGTCGAAGTCGTCGGTGTAGTTGGCCACCAGCTTTTCGATGTCTCGATCGGACATCGCCGCGGCCATGCGAAACGGAACGGCGCGCACTTCGCCGGTCGATGCACTCACTTCTCGCCCACCTTGCCCGCGGACCCAGCCGCGATCGTGTAAAGCTCGGGGTTTCCCGCGAAAGGGGCTTTCCGCACGACGCGGATGCGCCTCAGTCGCCATTCATCATCGATCCGTCGCAGGTCGACGTGCCAGAAAGCACGCACGACGAGCCAGTCGACCTCGTCGGCGGGAACGTGGTGGTAGGCCACCACGAAACTCCGGTAGGTGGCGTGGTCGCCCTCGAGTTCGACGATGACGTTGGAGGTCGAATGGTGAGTACTCTGGAACCCTTCCAGTACCGCCCGGCTGGCGGCCACGAAATCGTCGGCACTCAATTCCTGCGACGGCGCACCCAAGTGCTCGGAAACGTCCAACGTGACGGTGTCGGCGAGGATCGCACGCAGGCCGTCCCAGTCCTTGAGATCTTGTGACCAAGCGAAACGGGCCACGGTCTCGGTGACAGCGACCCGGTCGGCGAGGTGGTTGACATCAGTCATGAAATTCCTTCATCGAGAACACGATCGGTAAAACATCGAGAGAGGAGCGTGTGTCAACACGGATTCGCGTGCGCTGTCTCCGTCTTCCCGGTGGTCATTCTTCCGGGTTTCGGTCGCCGTAGCAGGGGCCAGGATGTCCCCTCCTGGCGGATGCCGCTGATATTCTTCGGTCATGTCGGACGCGAGCACTTTGGGAACGGTGTTGCGGGAGCGACGGGAACGCACCCGGCCCGAACAGGTAGGTGTCTTCGGTCACGGCCGCAGGCGCACGGGCGGCCTGCGCCGGGAAGAGCTCGCCGAACTGGCCGGCGTGTCGGCGGATCACCTGAAACGCATGGAGCAGGGTCGCCGGCATCCCTCGCCCGGCGTGTTGAACGCCTTGGCCCGAGCACTCCGGGTGAGCAGGGCGGAGTACGAGCACCTGTGCGCGCTGGCCGGTTACGCGCCGGTGGAAGGGCGGGTGCCACGGCGGCTCAGCGCCGGCGCGCGCCGGCTCGTGGACCGGATAGAGAACACGCCGGTGTGCGTGCTCGACGCCACGTGGACGGTCGTCGGCTGGAACCGGGCCTGGGAAGCGCTGGCCTGCGGAGTGCCCTCGCTCCACCCGCGCGAGGGCAACATCCCCTGGCGGGTGTTCGTCGGCCAGGGCGGCCGGGTGCTGCGGTCGCCGGGTGACGACGCGCGCTTCCGGCGCCTGCTGGTGGCCGAGCTGCACGCGGCCTCGACCCGCTACCCCGCGGACGAAGACCTGGCGTCCTTGACCGCCGACCTCCAGCGCGCCAGCGCCGTGTTCGCCGAGCTCTGGGCGAGCACGCCCACCGCCGGGCAGCACGACAGCCGGATGCTGCTGCGGCATGAGGATCTGGGGCAGATCGCACTGGACTGCGACACCGTCCACATTCCCGACGGCGACCTGAGGGCGGTGGTGTTCACGGCCGACCCGGGCTCGGCCGACGCCACTGCACTGACCGAATTTCAGCTGGACGCCCGCGGCGCGCACTCCGGCAGGCAGTGAGCCGATGGCCACCAGCTCGGCACGTGACGTCCTGGCCGAATACCAGGGCTGGTTCCCAGGGTGCTGAAGGACGCCTTCGGTGCATCCACTGCACTGAAGGCGTCCTTCAGCGCGCCCAACGCACTAAAGGCGTCCTTCAGCATTGTGGGGCGCGAGGACGCGGCGGAGCCAGGAGGACCGGGCGGCCAGTGCCGCCGTGGTCGCCTCCGCCTCGGGCGCGAACCGGTCGAAACCGTGGTAGGCGCCCGCCCAGACGTGCAGTTCGGTGGGCACGCCCGCCTGCCAGAGCCGTCGCGCGTAGTCGACGTCCTCGTCACGGAAGATCTCCACGGCGCCGACCTCGACGAAGGCCGGCGGCAGGCCGGAGAGGTCGGCAGCGCGGGCGGGCGCCGCGTACTCCGAGATCCGCCCGTCCAGCAGCGAACGCCAGCCGAACCCGTTGCTCGCCCGCGTCCAGACGCCGCCGTCCCCGAGCTCCACAGTGGACGGTGAGTCGTTGCGGTCGTCGAGCATCGGGCACAGCAGCAGCTGACCGGCCAGCGCCGGACCGCCGCGGTCCCTGGCCAGCAGCGCGACGCCGGCGCTGAGGCCACCGCCCGCGCTGCCGCCGCCGATGATCAGCCTCGCCGGATCGAACCCGAGTTCGGCCGCGTTGCCCGCCATCCAGCTCAGCCCCGCGTAGCAGTCCTCGACCGGCGCGGGATGCGGATGCTCCGGTGCCAGCCGGTAGTCGACGGTGACCGCGACGAACCCGAACTCCTCGATGAGACCGACGAGCCGCGGCAGGTCGGCGAACCGGTCGTCCATCACCATGCCGCCGCCGTGGATGTTGTAGAACCCCGGCGCGCCGGGTGCCGGGACGCGAGGCCGCAGCACGGTGACGGCGACTTCGGTGCCCGGCACGGTCCGGTGCTCCCACACGATGTCGCGGTCGCCGACGGCCTCGGCACAGCCGGGGTTCGACGCGCGCACGGCCGCGCGGATCGCGGGCAGTGTCCCGGCGTTCAGCGCCGGGCCGTCGGGCAGGTCCCGCAGCGCAGCGGCCAGCTCCGGGTCAAGCGCGTCGCTCACGGGCCCTCCGGATCGACGACGTCGCGGTCGGCCCACAGCGGTTCGGCGAGCGCCCGCAGCTCGGCCGCGCCGACCCGCTCGACGAGGTCGACCGCGCCCAGGTTGTCCTTCAACTGCGCGGTGCTGGTGGCGCCGAACAGCGTCGTGGTGTTCGCGGGATGGGTGAGGGTGAAGGCGAGGCAGAACTGCGCGGGCGTGGTGCCCAGTTTCTCCGCGATCTCGGCCACCCCGGCCGCGGACTCGGCGATGCGGCCGCGGACACCGCCGGGATCGCGGCCGATCTGGCGGGCGCCCGCCGTCTTGCCCAGCAGCACCCCGCCCTCGAAGATGTCCGAGGACTGCAGGGAAACACCGAGTTCGCCGAACACCGCGGCGAACGGCGCACCGTCCGGAATGGACCGCCGGGCCACGCTGTACTTCAGCTGCGCGATGGCCGGCCCCGGCACGTTCTCCTCGCGGGCGAACTCGTGCAGGGCCCGGATCGTGGTGGCGGACCAGTTGTTCACGCCCCACTGCCGGATCAGCCCGGCGCGGCGCAGCTCGTCGAGGTCCAGCACGAGCCGGTGCAGATCGGTGTCCTCGCGGCGGAGGTCCCCGAGGACGACGAGATCCGCGTGGTCGACCCCGGCCCGGAAGAAGGCGTTCTCCAGCTGCCCGCGCAGGCTGTGCTCGGGATAGCCTTCGAGCCAGAGCTTCGAGGACAGCTGGTAGTCCTCGCGCGCGAGACCGGCAGCGCGCACCATCGCGGAGAACAACACGTCGGTGAACACCGGCTCGCCGCCGGGAATGCCGTACACGCCGACGTCGAACAGGGTGATCCCGGCGTCGACCGCGGTCCGCAGCAGGGTGACGGCCTCGCGGAAGTCCATCCGGTCGTAGGTGTGCCACGAACCGAGGGCCAGCACCCCGGTGCTCGGGCCGTCCCGGCCGATGCGGCGCTGGGGAATGACGGACATGGGAACTCCTAGGGAAGTCGGGGATCGATGACGGCCTTGAGCTCGGCGAGCCGGGACATCGACTCGACGCGGCCGGAGGCGCCGGAGAGGCCGACGGGCGCGCTGAACAGCTCGTCCCAGGGCATCCGGTCGGCGAAGGTACCGAAGAACTCCACCGAACGGTGGTAGTCGGCGATGTCGCCGTTGAGCGAGCCGACGACGGTGAGTTCCTTGCCCATCACCGTGCCCAGCGGCACGGGGGAGGGCTGAGGCCCGGTCGAGCCGACGATCGCGACGGTGCCGCGCTGGGCGGCGAACCCGACGGCCTCCTCGCCGATGGTCGGGCCGCCCGCGAAGTCGAAGACGTGGTCCGCGCCGCGGCCGCCGGTCAGTTCGCGGACCCGTTCGATCCGTTCGGCGGGCTCGGTGTAGACCGGGACCGTCGCCGTGGCACCGAAACGCTCGGCGGCCTCGAGCCGGTCCGCGGGCCCGCCGACGGTGATCACGGTGCCCGCGCCGGAGATCCGGGCGACCGCGGTGGCGAACACGCCGAGCGCGCCCGAGCCCTGCACGAGGACGGTCGACCCGGGCCGGATCCCGCCGGAGCGGGCGAACGCGCGGAGCACGGTCTTGCCCGCGCAGCCGGACATCGAGGCCCAGGTGTCCTTGACCTCCTCGGGCAGCAGGAGCTTGGCCGCGCCCGGTGTCACGTAGCAGTACCGCACGAGACCACCGGTGGCGTAAGGGAATTCGTCCGTCCGCTGGAGGAAACCGTAGCCGCGGCTCGCACACGCGACGGGCTCGCGCAGGATCGCGCAGCCGTGGCACTTCCCGCAGGTGGCCTCGGACCAGCCGATGCGGTCGCCGGGGCCGATGCCCCGGCCGAGTGTGTCGGTGGTGCCCGCGCCGACGGCGACGACCTCACCGACCATCTCGTGGCCGAGCACCATGGGCAGCATGCCGGGGAACGTCATTTCCCCGGACCACAGATGGACGTCGGTACCGCACAGGGTGGTGCAGGTGATCCGGACCAGCGCGGCGCCGGGTTCGAGGGTGCCGGGAAGGGGAATCTCCCGGAGGGACAGCGCGGCGCCGTGTTCGGTGAGCACCGCGGCTTCGGTGGATGTGGGAAGCGGCATAAATCGTCGTCTCCGCTCTCGCCGTTGAGTGTGCGGTTAGTCTACATTCGTGGAAGAAAAAGTCCATGCCCGGGAGGAAACCTTGCCGTCTCAACGAATTCGTCCCGCGTCGCTGGTGGTACGGGGCGGCACGGTGCTCACCTTCGACACGCTCGGCACCATCGCGCGGGCGTTCGCCGTGACCGACGGCCGGATCGTCGCCGTCGGTGACGACGTGTCGGCCCACCTCGGGCCGGGCACCCGGGTACTCGAACTGGCCGGGCGCACCGTGCTGCCCGGGATCAACGACACGCACCTGCACGCCGCCTGGCTCGGCGCGCGCTGGCCGCACACCCTGCTGGGCGAGGCCGGTTTCTCCGACCACGTGGAGAAACCGGTGACGACCGCCGCCGACCGCGGGGCGGCGCTGGTGCTCGCCGGTGAGCTGTGCGCGTCGCTGGGCATCACGAGCTACACCGAGCCGGGGCTCGGGCCGGGCGAGACGGGCTGCTTCGCCCCGGAGGTACTCGACGAGTACGCGGCGATGGCCGGCGCGGGCAAGCTCAAGGCGCGGGTCACCGTGCTGCGGTTGTTCGGCCTGCTCGACGGCCCGAGTTCCCTGGCGGACTTCGCGCGCGGGCTGGCGGCACCGGTTCCGGAGTCCGATCCCGCGTGGCTCGCCGTACGCGGGGTGAAGATCTTCGCCGACGGGATCCCGCCGATGCGCTCGGCGTGGACCGGGCACTGCTACGCGGACGGCACCCACGGCCACCTGCTCGTCGACGGCGACGGCGACGAGGACCGCGCGCGGAACATCACCGCGATGATCGGGCTGGCGCACGAGGCCGGAATGTCGGTCGGCGTCCACGCCACCGGCGACCGGAGCATCGAAACCGTGCTCGGCGCGCTGCGGCGCGGCGACCACGTCGTGCACGGCGATCTCGTGACCCCGGACCAGCTCACGCGGATGGCCGCGCGGGGTGTCGGGCTGACCACCCAGCCCGCCATCGCCGCCGCGATGCGGGAGCTGATGGTGGCGGAGCTGGGCGCCGGGGTCGCGGCGAAGGCGTGGCCGCTGCGGGCGATGCTGGACTCGGGCGTGCCGCTCACCCTCAGCAGCGACGCCCCGGTGGTCACCCCGGACTGGCGGGTGCACGTGGCCGCCGCCGCCCGGCTGCTGGGGGCCGAGGGTCCCGATCCGGCGCTGATGACGCGCCTGCTGCGGTGCTACACCACCGCGGCGGCCGCGCAGGACGGCACGGCGAGCTGGAAGGGTTCGCTGTCGGTGGGCAAGGCGGCCGACTTCTGTGTGCTGGCGGCGAATCCACTCGAGATCGCCCCGGCCGAGCTGCCCGGCGTCGCGGTGGAAACCACGGTGACCGCCGGGCAGATCGTCCACTCCGGATAGTCCACAACGGACTGTCGGGGCGGCCGGCCGCTCAGCCGAGCAGCTGGCCGCCGTCGACCTGGAGTGAGGCGCCGGTGATGTGACGGGCGCCGGGCGAAGCGAGGAACACCACCGAGGGCACCACGTCGGACACCGAAGCGATGGAGCCGAGCGGGATCCGCGCCTCCCACGCCTCGCGAGCGGCGGTGTCGGCCGCGAACCCGGCGGTCATCGGCGTGAGCACCGGGCCGGGCGCGACGGCGTTGACGCGGATGCCGTGCGGGGCGAGTTCGAGCGCGGCCGAGCGGGTGAGCGCCTCGACGGCGGCCTTGGTGGCCTCGTAGTGGCCAAGGCCGGGCGTCGGCTGCCGCGCGCCGATCGACGAGATGTTCACGATCGCGCCCCGCGTGCCCGCCGCGACCATGTGCGCGCCGACCGCGCGGGTCATCAGGAAGGTCCCGCGGAAGTTCACCCGCACGCACCGGTCGAACACCGCGACGTCGAGCGCGGTGATCGGCCCGCCCCCGCCGGCCAGGCCCGCGTTGTTCACCAGGACGTCGATCGGCCCCGTCCGCGCGGTGACGGCGGCGACGGCCGCGTCGACCGATTCCGGATCGGAGATGTCGAGTTCGACGTGGTCCACGCCGAGCTCCTTCGCGACGTCGCGGGCGGCTTCGCCGGAAATGTCGGCGATGACCACGTGCTCGCCCTCGCCCGCGAACGCCTCCGCCGTGGCGCGGCCGATACCGCTCGCGCCACCGGTCACTACCACGGTTCTCTTGTTCATTCTACGATCGTAGACTAAAACTGGTTTCCGTTGCCAGCGAAAGGAAAACCCGTGAACGAGAGCAACGCCGTGCCCAGGCGGCAACTCGGCGGGGGTGGGCTCACCACCTCGGTGTTCGGCCTGGGGTCGTGGAACACCTGGGACCGGATGGACTTCGACGACGCGGTCCGGATCGTCAAGGCGGCCGTCGGCGCCGGCGTCACGCTGTTCGACGTGGCGCACTACGACATGGGGCCGCACGCCGAAGGGTCCCGGACCGACGTGATCTTCGGGAAGGCCGTCCGCGCCGCCGGGATCCGCCGCGAGCACTACGAACTGTGCGGGAAACTCTGGCTGTGGGACTACCCGAACACGGGATTCGCCCAGCAGCTGGAGACCTCGCTCGGCCGGGTCGGCGTCGAGCGCGCGGACGCGGTGGTGGTCGGGGACTACCTCGAACCGCCCGACGTGCCCCGGATCGTCACCGAGGTCGCCGAGCAGATCCGTGCGGGCCGCTTCGGCAGCTGGGGCGTCAACAACTGGGCGGCCGCGGATCTCGACCGCGCGCTGGAGTTCGCGGAGGCCGAAGGGCTGCCGGGACCGGTTTTCGCGCAGCTGAAGTACGGCGTCGTGCGCCGCTCGATGGCCGAAGGTCCCTTCTACGCCAAGCATTTCGCCTCCGGAAGGCTGGCGTTGCAGGCCTCGGACATCTTCGAGGGCGGTGTCCTGCTGGGCAACCGCGTGCCGCTGCGGAAGATCGGTGCCGACCCCGGCGGGATCCGGGAGTCCGTCATGGACGCCGCGGGCACGCTCGCCGGGATCGCCGCGGAGTTCGGCGTCACCCCTTCGCAGTTCGCCATCGCCTTCTGCCTCGCCTATCCGCCGGTCGCGAACGTGCTGTTCGGGGTGAGCCGGTTGGCGCAGCTGGAGGACAACCTCGGCGCGCTGCGGCTCCACACCGAGCACGGCGCCGAGGTGCGGGCCGCCGTCGAGCACCTGTGGCTGGACAAGGCGGTGAACCCCGACGGCACCTGGTGAGGTGGCAGCTGTGCTGAAGGACGCTTTCAGTGCATCCAGTGCACTGAAAGCGTCCTTCACTGCGCTGAACGCACTGAAGGCGTCCTTCAGCGAACCACGTCAGAACGCGCCGAGGAACTCCAGCGCGGCGGCCTTGAACTTCGCCCCGCGCAACGCGCCGCCGTGGTCGCCGGGCACGGTGACCAGGTCGCTGCCCGGCACCAGCGCCAGCAGTCCGGTGACGCCCTGGCTGACCGGGTCGTCCTTGCCCGCCACGAACCGGGTCGGTACCCGGAGCGTGCCGACGGCCGGGTCGAACGGCGCGCTCCTGAGCCCCTCGATGCACCGGCACAGCGCCACCGGGTCCCGGCCGGGCGCGCTGATCATCCGCGCGATCATCGCGGTGAGCGGGTCGCCGGGCAGCTTTCCGCCGCCGGCGTAGGCCAGCGCGGCTTCGACGTCGACGGCGCCGAACGGCTCCATCGGGCTGATCCCGCCCAGTACCAGCCGCCGCACCGGGAGGAGTCCGGGCAGCTCCCAGGCCAGCCGCGCGCCGAGCGAGTAGCCGATGACGTCCACTTCGGACAGCTCGGCCCCGACGGCCGCCAGCGCCCCGGCGATCGCGTCGGGGGTCGCCGCCGCGACGTCGGCGGGGGCCGGGCTGGAGCCGTGGCCCGGCAGGTCGGGCACGAGCACCGGACGGCCGGCCGCGGTCAGCGCCGCCGGCCAGCCGGTGGTGATCCAGTCGGTGTGCCCGTCGGAGGCGAAACCGTGCACGAGCAGCACCGGCGGCCCGCTGGGTTCGCCCTCGGGCGCGTACCGGCCGACGGCCAGTGAGGTGGTGGCGGACAAGGATTTCCTTTCCTCAACGGGGAGGCCGGCGCCGGGTGCGCAGGCGTTGCAGCTCGGACAGCGTCCGCGCGCGGGCGTCGACCGCGACCCGCAGCGAGGAGCCGATGAGGTTCAGCAGGAACACGCACAGCATGATCGTCACGCCGGGCACGATGACCAGCCACGGCGCGACGACCAGGTAGGAGCGGCCCTCGGCGATCATGTTGCCCCAGGTCGGGGTCGGCGGGGCGATACCGAGGCCGAGGAAGCTCATCGCGCCGTCGACCAGCATCGCGGCGGCGGACAGGATGACCACCTGGACCAGCGCGAGCGGCAGCACGTTCGGGAACACGTGCACCCGCAGGATCTTGCCCCGGCTCATCCCGGACACCCTGGCCGCGCCGATGTAGGACCGCCCGGCGATGCCCAGCACACGGCTGCGCACGACCCGGGCGGTGAACGGCGTGAAGATAACCGTCAGCGCGATCAGCTCGGTCCAGATGCTCGCGCCGAGCGACACGGCCAGCGCCATCGCGAGAATGATCGCGGGGAAGGACATCCAGGCGTCCATCAGCCGCATCAGCACCGCGTCCACCCTCGGGTAGAAACCACTGACCAGGCCGATCACCATGCCGGAGAACGCCGCGCACAGGGTGATCAGCGCGGACAGCCCGAGTGAGGCCCGGCCACCGGACACCAGTCGCGCGAGCACGTCCCGGCCGTAGGAGTCGGTGCCCAGCGGATGCCCGGCCGAGGGCGGCAGCAGGCGGTGCACCGGATCGGTCGCGCTGACACTGGGCAGGAACACCGGCAGGACGAGGACCGTCAGCACGATCAGCGCCAGCAGCGCGGTCGACACCACCAGCACGCGGTTGCGCCGGAACAACCGGGCCGCGGCGCCGCGGGAGGAGCGGGCCGGGCGCACCGACGACTCCGGCCCGGCGAGGATGACACTCATGCCTTCGCCTCGCTTCGCTCGCAAGCTTCGCTCATGACACACGCACCTTCGGGTCGAGCAGCGCGTAGGACAGGTCGACCAGCATGTTGACCACGACGAACAGCACCGCGACGAACAACGTCACGCCCTGGATGAGCGGGAAGTCGCGGGTCGACACCGCGCTCATCAGCAGGTGGCCGAGGCCGGGGATCACGAAGATCGACTCGATGATCACGATACCGCCGACCAGCATCGCGAAGTTGCTGCCCAGCTGCGTGATCAGCGGCATGAGCGCGTTCGGCAGCACGTGCTTCAGCAGCACCTGACGTTCGGAAAGCCCTTTCACCCGCGCGGTCCGCAGATAGGCCAGCGGTAGTTCGCCGAGCAGGCTCTCCCTCAGGGTCATCACGAACAGCGCCGTCTGCCCGATCACCAGCACCGCCAGCGGCAGCACCAGCGCGGGCACCGCGGTGACCGGGTCGGTGAACAGGGTGTGGTAACCGCTGGAGGGGAACCAGCGCAGGGTCACCGAGAAGATCAGCACCAGCACCAGCGAGATCCAGAAGTCCGGCATCGCCATGCCGAGCGAGGACAGCCGGTCGAAGGCCCGCGCCACCGGATTGCGCGGCGACACCGCCTGCCACGAGGTGATCGCCACCGAGAGGACAAAGCTGATGACGGTGGACAGCACCGCCAGCGTCAGCGTCGGCAGGATGTGCTCGGCGACCACCTCCAGCACCGGGGCGTGATAGGTGATCGACGTGCCGAAGTCGCCCCGCAGCACGTGCCCCGCCCAGCTCAGGTACTGCTGCCACAGCGGCCCGTCCAGGCCCATGCTCGCCCGCAGGGCGTCCACATCGGACGGACGGGCGGTCGGGCCGAGGATCGCCAGCGCCGGATCGCCGGGGATCAGCCGGATGACGAAGAACATCATCGTGCCGACGATCGCGAGGATGAGGACGAGGTCGCGCAGCCTGCGCAGCAGCAGCCCGGTCACGAGGCGGCCAGCCAGGTGTTCCAGAAGACGCGGTAGAAGTCGCCGTATCCCTTCACCCGGGGCGTGTAGGCGGCGTAGAGCCGGGACTGGCTCAGCGTGATCACCGAGAGCTGCTGCCAGGTGAACGTCTGGAACTTGTCGACGACCGCCCTCGCCTGCTCGGGGGAGTTCGAGGCGTTGTACTCGGCCATCAGCCTGTCGAGTTCGGGGGAGGAGGAGCCGTTGAGCGTGCCGAGGGTCAGCGCGGGCATCTGCGCCGGGGCGGTCAGCGCCGCGTCGAAGAACAGCGTGGTCAGGTCCCAGCCGCCCGGTTCCTTCGTCAGCGTGCCCAGCATCGTCGCGAAGTCGTAGGTGTCGATCTTGGCGGTGAGTCCGATCTTGGACAGCGAGTCCTGGATCAGCACCGACCACTTGGCGAACTCCGGGTAGGAGTTGCTGGTGACGATCCGGATGGGCGTGCCCGCGGTGACGCCGGCCTCGGCCAGCAGCTGCTTGGCCTTCGCCGGGTCGTGCCGCCGGTAGACCTCGTCGCCGACGGTGGAGTAGAAGGCCTTGTTGTCCGGGGAGGCGAACGCGCCGGTTTCGACGGTGAGGTCCTTGCTGCCGCCGGTCGCGGCGTTGATCGCGGGCTTGTCGAGCAGCAGGTTCAGCGCCTCCCGCGCCCGCGGGTCGGCGAAGCGGGAGCCGGGGTTGAAGTTCGGGATGACGACGTTCTCGTTGCCGCCCGGCAGGTTGTGCACCACCAGGTTCGGGTTCTTCTTGAGGATCTCGTACTGGTCGTTGGTCGGCATCGCGTGGTCCCACTGACCGGTCTGGAGCCCGTTGATCAGCGCGTCCTGGTCGGAGACGACCTTGTAGGTGACGGTGTCGAGATAGGCGTGCTTCGCGCCGGCCTGTCCGCCCCAGTCCTCTTCGGACCGTGACTTGTAGCCGTCGTAGCGTTCCAGCACCAGCTGCTGGCCGATGTCCCAGCTCTTCAGCCGGTACGGTCCGGTGCCGATCGCCTTGTCCTGCCCGAACCCGGTCGGCGGGACGTCGGCGATGTTCTTCGCCTCGTAGATCTCGGTACCCGCGCCGGCGAGCTCGTCGATCAGCGGGTAGCGCGGCTTCTTGAGCTTGATCACCACCGTCGCGGGGTCCGGCCCGGTGATCGACTCGATGTCCGGGGCGACCAGCTGGCCGGTCCGGTGGCCCTTTTCCCAGCGTTGCAGGCTGGCCACCACGTCGTTCGCGGTGAGCGGGTTGCCGTCGGAGAAAGTGACGCCCTGGCGCAGTTTGAAGGTGTAGGTGAGCCGGTCAGGGCTCGTGGTGTAGCTGTCGGCGAGCATCGGCCGCGCGGTGAACGCCTTGTCCACTTCGAACAGTTTCTCGTACATCATGTTGCCGATGTGCGCGGTGACCTGGCCGGGGTTGGCGACCATGTCCAGCGACTGCGGATCGGTGGGCACCGCGACGGTCAGGTTGCCGCCGCGGACGGGCGGGCCCGCCGCGGACTGCGAGCCGGGCGCGTCGCCCATGCACGAGGTGAGCAGGAGCGTGCTCGCGGCACCGAGCGCGCCGAGGAGGACGCTGCGCCGCCGTACGGGGGAAGGGGTCATGAGTTCTGCGATCCTGTGTGGTGGGCGGGGAGTTCGGGATTCGCCGCGAGCAGGCGGCGGGTGTACTCGTGCCGGGGGGTGAGCCGGACGGCGTCGGGGGTGTCGACCTCGATCAGTTCGCCGCGGTACATCACCCCGACCCGGTCGGCCACCGACAGCACCAGGCTCAGGTTGTGCGTGATGAACAGCAGGCTGAGGGTGCGGGTGCGCCGCAGTTCCAGCAGCAGGTTCATCACCTGGCCCTGCACCGAGACGTCGAGCGCGGAGGTCGGCTCGTCGGCGACGATCAGCTCGGGCTCGGCGGCGATGGCGCGGGCGATCGAGACCCGCTGGCGCTGCCCGCCGGACAGCTGCGACGGCAGTTTGCCCGCGGTGTCGCGTGGCAGCCCGACCTCGTCGATCAGATCGTCCACGCGCCGGTCGAGTTCGGCGCCGCGCAGCGCGGTGAGCTCACGCAGGGGTTCGGCGATGATCCGGGCCGCGGTGTGGCGGGGGTCGAGTGAACTCTGCGGGTCCTGGAAGATCAGCTGCGCGCGCCGCCGGAACGCGCGTTCGTCGCCGTCGAGGCCTTCGGCGGTGCAGCGGTGCCCGCCGAAGGAGATCGTCCCGGCCGTCGGCGTCTCCAGCGCGCTCACCAGCCGGCCGAGCGTCGTCTTCCCGGAGCCGGACTCGCCGACAAGTCCGAAGAACTCGCCGGGTGCGATTTCGAGTGAGACGTCTCGTACGGCGTGGACCTCGGGTACGCGGCTCAGCGAGAACCGGCCCCGTCGTCCGTACACTTTGGACACCGAGTCGATGACGAGCGCGCTGCCCCCGCCGTCGGCGGCGGGGCGTTCGGGGGACAGCGCCCTGGTTTCCGTCGCGGTGGCCGACTCGCCGGTCATCGCGGCTTCGAGCAACGTCTCGGAGATCGTCGGGAACCCGTCACGCCTGCTGACGCCGAGCTGGGGAACACAGCTCAGCAACGCGCGGGTGTACGGGTGCTTCGCGTGGAACAGAATGTCCTCTGTGGACCCCGACTCGACCAGGCTTCCCCGGTACATCACCGCGATCCGGTCGGCGACCCGCGCGGCGACGCCCATGTCGTGGGTGATGAACACACACGCCATGCCGTGGTCGCGGCGGACCCGGTCGAGCAGGGTCAGGATCTCGGCCTGGGTGGTGACGTCGAGCGCGGTGGTCGGCTCGTCGGCGATGAGCAGATCGGGGTCGGCCATCAGCGCCAGCGCGATCATCACGCGCTGCTGCATGCCACCGGACATCTGGTGCGGGTAGAGCGCCATGACCCGGTCGGCGTCGGGCAGGCCGACCTCGGCGAGCAGGCCCCGCGCCTTGGCGTCGGCCTCCTGGTGCAGCGGCGATCGGCGGCGTACCGCCTGCCGTGGCGCGGAGCCGGGCTTCCGGTAGGCCTCGATCAGCTGCCTGCCGACGCGCTGGCCGGGGTTGAGCGAATCGAGCGCCTCCTGGAAGATCATCCCGATCCTCGGGCCGCGGTAGGCGCGCATCTGTTCGGCGGACAGCGTGGTGACGTCCACACCGTCCACAGTGATCTCTCCCTGGGTGCGGACCGGGGCGACGAACTCCAGCAGCCGGATGATCGACAGCGCGGTCACGGTCTTCCCGCTGCCGGACTCGCCCACCACGCAGAGTGTGCGGCCCTCGGCCAGATCGAGTGAAAGCTCTCGCACGAGTTCACGTTCGACATCGTCGGTGACGACGCCGACCGTGAGATCCCTGATCGCGAGCAGCGACATGAAATCCCCTTCCTAGTGCCCGTCGCCTCGCGCGGGCCGGACTGCCGGGCGAGCGGCTCCGGCAGGGGTAGTTCTACGCATGTTGACACCGGTCGCGGACCGTGTCAATGGTTTTATTCTACAAATGTAGGAAGTCGATTTCCGCCGAGTTTTGCTTGCTGTGCGGGCAAAATCGACCCTGGATTTTTTTGTCTACGGTTGTAGAGTGTCCGGCGAGCCAACCTGAGGAGAGTGACCGTGACCGGGTCAACCAGACCAGCCAGTCCCGAGCGGATCGTGGACATCGCCGTGGGGTACATGGCGGCGAAGCAACTCTTCGCCGCGAGCCGGATCGGCCTGTTCGCCGCGCTCGCGGACGGCCCCCTCGACGCCGCCGCGCTGGCGGCCGAGATCGGGAAACCGGAGAAGATCGCCCGCATCCTCGGCGACACCATGTCCTCGCTGGGACTGCTCTCGCGAACCGGAGGACGGTACGAACTCGGCGCCGACGCCGCTGCCTACCTCACCCGGGACGGGCTCGACCTGTCCCCGTTCCTGACCTTCCTCGAAACGATCAGCTACCCGCACTGGCTCCAGTTCGAGCACACCGTCGACACCGGCAAACCCGGCAAGCTCGACGTCGAGGGCGACCGCTGGGGCACCTTCCTTTCCGGCGTGATGACGTATAACGCCCTACACGCCCGGATGCTGGCCGCCGCGTTCGACTACCGGCCCTACGAAAAGCTCCTCGACCTCGGCGGCCTGTCCAGTGAATTCGCCGTGCAAGCCATGCGCGCCAACGAAAAACTGCACACCACCTTCGTCTTCGACCCGCGGTCGGTCACGCCGGTCACCCAGGCGGTGGCCGAGGCCGGATTCGCCGGGCGAAGCACCGTGCTGGGGGAGGTGACCACCGAGGCGCGTCCTGCGGGCGGGTTCGACCTCGTCATGGTCAACCACGTCGTGCACCGGTTCACCGCGGCGGAGAACGCGGAGATCCTGCGCCGGGCCCGCGCCGCCGCCGCGCCCGGCGCGACCCTGCTGCTGCTCGACTTCTTCCTCGACGACGACGCGGAGCAACGGCCGATCGACGCGTTGCACGCGGGGGAGTACCTGGTGATCGACGGGACCGTGGTGTATCCGGAGGCGGAGGTGCGGGACTGGCTGGCCGGCGCGGGCTGGCGCCCGGAAGACCGGTTGGTGCTGCCGGGCAGCCCCCGCGTGCTCGTGGCGAAGGCGGCTTGACGTGACCCTCGATCCCGCGGTCCGCGAACTGCTCGCCCGCAGCGCCCCGGCCGCCGCCGAAGCGCCCGCGCTTCCGCTCACGGCGGCGGAACTGCGTGCCGCCTTCGACGCGTCATGGACCCGGCCCGCCTCGGTCCGGCCGGTCGCGTCGGTGACCGAGCACCAGGTGCCCGGCCCCGGCGGGGACGTCCGGGTCCGGCTGTACCTGCCGGAGGCGGACGGGCCGGTGCCGGTGTTCGTGTGGATCCACGGCGGCGGCTGGACGATCGGCTCCATCGACGAGAACGACGTCGCCTCGCGGGCGGTGTGCGACGCGGCGAAGGTCGCGGTCGTCGCGGTGGACTACCGGCTCGCCCCGGAAGACCCCTTCCCGGCCGCGCCGCTGGACTGCTACGCCGTGGTCGAGTGGTTGCACGGCGGAGGTGCCGGGTCCGCTGTGGACGGTGCGAAGATCGCGGTGGGCGGGGAAAGCGCCGGCGGTAATCTGTCCACAGTGGTCTCGATGATGTCCCGCGACCAGGGCGGCCCGCCGATCGCCGCGCAGGTGGTGATCTGCCCGGTCTACGGTCACCCCGACGACGGCTTCGCGTCCTATGTGGACTGCGCGGAGGGTTTCGGGATGACCGCCGCGGCGATGCGGTTCTTCTTCGAGCAGTACGTCACCGACCCGGCGCAGCTGGACGATCCGTACCTGCTGCCGCTGCGGGCCGCCGACCTCACCGGCCTGCCGCCTGCGTTGGTGCTGACCGCGGAGTACGACGTCCTGCGCGACGAGGGCGAGGAGTTCGCCCGCCGGCTCGGCGAGGCCGACGTCCCGGTGGAACTGACCCGCTACACCGGGCAGATCCACGGCTTCTACGGGCTGTACACGGATCTGCCCGCGTCACCGCGGTCGCATGCCCAGGCCGCCGCCTACCTCCGGGAGATCTTCGCCTGAGCGCGTTCCCGGCGTGCGGTGGTCATGCGCCCCAATGTGGCGTTCGGTGCGCTGGACGCACCGAACGCCACATTGAGGTTTTCTCACTAGGGGCGGTGAGTTCTGGCGCCCGGGTGTGCTGAAGGACGCCTTCGGTGCGCTCAGCGCACTGAAAGCGTCCTTCAGCGCGGCCAACGCACTGAAAGCGTCCTTCAGGCACCCTGCTCACCCCCGCGCAAGGCCACCAGCATCGCTCACCGTCCCCGAACGCTCCGCTCGGGACGCGGGCTTCAGCTGAGACGATGTCGCGAATGCGACATTCGCGACGCTGAACGTCGGCAATGCGACATTCGCGACACCAGCACGCCCCCAACCGCTACCGAGAAAACCTCATTGGGGCGCTCGGGACTCAGGGGCGGGTGAGGCGGTCCAAAAAGGACTCCAGGTGCCGGTGTTGCAGGGCCACCGTGGAGAACTCTCCGCTGACCAGGCTCATCACGTTGGCGCCCGCGTTGAGCAGCACCACCTCATCGACCAGCTGCTCGTCCGGGGTGGCGGTGACGATGTCGCCGTCCTCGCGCCCCTCGGTGAGATAGCGGTGCAGCAGGCCCCGCCACGAGCGCATGTGCTCCAGGTACTTGTCGTGCAGCTTCCGGTTCGACAGGGACAGCTGCCAGAAGGTCAGCAGCACCCGCCCGGCGTTGATGCGCTCGGCGTCGATCGGCATCGAGGACACGCACAGCTCGCGGAGCGCGGCGAGCCCGCGCAGGCCGTCCAGTTTGACGTATTCGCGCATCATGTCCAGCGCCCGCACGTAGGTGGCTTCTATGATGTCGTCTTTGCTGGGGAAGTAGTGCTTGAGCGCGCCGTTGGCGAAGCCCGCCGCGGCGGCGATCTCCCGCATCGTGGCGGCCTCGATGCCACCCTGGGTGATCAGGTCCCACGTCACGTCGACGATGTCGCTGCGCCGCTGGTCGTGGTCGATGATCTTCGGCATCGCGACACCTCCCGCACTGGTTTTGTCTACCAGTGTAGGAGAAAGTACCCGCCGGTAGTGCGCCGGGTGCTCAGCCGCGCCTGAACACCCGGCGCCCGGCGAACCACGTCTCGGCCACCTTCGTGGTGGCGAGCGCCCCAGCCGTGGTCCGGAAGGGGTCCCGGTCCAGCACGAGGAAGTCGGCGGACTTCCCTGGTGCCAAGGATCCGGTGACGTCGTCGAGCCCGCACGCGCGGGCCGAGCCGAGGGTGAACGCCTCGATCGCCTCACCGAGGGTGATGGCCTGCTCCGGCCACAGCGCGCCGGGGAAGGTCCCGCTCGGGTCCTGCCGCGTGACCAGGCCGGCGATGCCCTCCCACGCGTCGGGCGACTCGCTGACCGGCCAGTCCGAGCCGCCCGCGACCAGCGCGCCCCGGTCCAGCAGGGACCGGTTGGGCTGCATCCGCGCGGCGCGGTCGGCGGGCAGGACGTCCGCGATCGCGGACGGGATGATCCCGGGCACCCACAGGAACGGCGAGATGTCCGCGGCGACGCCGAGTTCGGCGAACCGCGGGATGTCGTCCGGGTGCACGAACTGGCCGTGCGCGACCTGGAACTTCGCCTCGGTGTACCCCTCGGCGCGGATCTTCTCGACGGCGTCGAGCGTCGCGCGCACCGAGGCGTCCCCGGTGCAGTGGATCTTGGCCGACAGCCCGGCGCCCGCCGCCGTGCGCAGCCATTCCTCCAGCTCCGGACCGGCCATCGTGGTCGCGCCGTGATGACAGCCGCCGTGGGTCTCGTCGGGCAGGTAGGGCTCGAGGAAGGCCGCGGTGCGGGTCGGCGGCACCCCGTCGAGGAAGATCTTGACGAAGTCCGGCCGGTGGTGCGGGGTGCGGTACCGCTCGCGGACCTCCAGCAGCGGTCGCCCGATCGGATCGAACCCGAAGATGGGATCGTTCACCAGCAGTGACGAAACCACCCACGCGTCGAGTTCGCCCGCGTCGTCGAGCGTCTTCAGCGCGGCCATGATGTCGACGGACACCCCGGCGTCCTGGAACGCGGTGACGCCGTAGGAGTGCAGGATCTCGATCCCGCGCCGGGAGGCGCGCGCGTGCTGGTCCGCGCCGAGCGCGCCGGTCTCCCGCTGGGCCCGTTCGACGAGCGTGCTCGCCGCCTCCAGCAGGACACCGGTCGGCGTCCCGTCCCCGGGGTGGCGTTCGATCACCCCGCCCGCCGGGTCCGGGGTGGCGGCGGTGATCCCGGCCAGTTCCAGCGCCCTGCTGCTGACCCAGCGGTTGTGCCTGCTGTCGTCGGAGAGCATCACGGGCCGCCCGCCCGCCGCCTCGTCCAGCGCCTGCCGGGCGGACGGCTCCGCCAGCGTGCCGACCAGTGTGGACGCCCAGGCGCCGCCGATCACCCACTCGTCAGGGCCGAGGTCGCGGCACCGGTCGCGGACGGCGGCGAGGATGTCCTCGAAACCGGCCTCGCCGCCGAAGGCGAGCTCGAACAGCGCCGCGCGCCCGGCCAGAGCGTGGTGGTTGTGGACGTCGACGAACCCGGGCATCACGAAGGCCCCGCCGAGGTCGAGCACCTCGGTGTTCGGCCCGCGGTCGACGTCTTCGAGGTCGAGTACCTTCCCGTCCGCGATCGCCAGCGAGGACGCCCACGGCCGCGCGGTGTCCACTGTGTACACCGTCGCGTTGGTGAGGATGAGATCGGCGGCCACGGTTCAGTCCCCGGCGGGATCGTAGGGCGCGGGGTGCACCGTGGTGCTCAGCAGGCGGCCGTGGGCGCCGAAGGTGAAGTGCGTGGGCTGCTCGCCGGTCGCGTCGAGGCCGAACAGGACACCGTGCGAGCGCAGCGCGCGGGCGTCGCGGTGGTCGGCGACCGTCACCGAGGCGCACGGGATCACCTTCTCCCGCCAGGTGAACACGTAGATGCCCGGCCGCAGCTGGTAGACGGAGTTCTCGTCGGTGTCGGCGAGGCCCTTCTCCGGCCCGGCGAGGCACTGCCAGGTGTACCAGTGCGGGCTGAGGTAGACGTGTTCGTAGGCGTGGGCGGTGCTGTAGACCCACATCACCCGCCTGCCGACGAGCGTGGTGCTCGGCGCGATCTCCTCGCCCCTGGCTTCGAATCCCTCGATGGTGGCGGCCCGGAACGTCTGCCCGACGCGCGGGACGCCGTCGCCGATCGCGGTGACCACCAGGAGCGCCCGGCCCTGCCGCAGGTCGAGGAACACGGTGTAGGCCTGTTCCGCGCGGCTCCTCGGGTGGAACTGGACGTAGTAGAGGTTGTCGTCGACGAGGAACGTTTCGCAGTCGTCGGTGCCCGAGCCGTCGTGGCTCCACTCGACGCGGTTTCCGGTGAACTTCGCCGAGAACGTCGTGCCGTCCGCGAAGTGGAGCACGAAGGTGCGGCCGTGCAGGTCACCGACCGTGGGGGCCTTGTTCGCGTCGAATCCGGGGGCCAGGCCGTCCAGTGGCAGCCAGGTCGTGGTGTCGGACAGGTTCAGCGCGGTATCGGGCATCGGGGCTCGTCCTCTGATGGTCGCGGGTGCTCGTGCGGGCAGTTTCGTCCGCTTTCCCCGGCGGGTGAACGGGGTGGCGGTGGTCGTGCGGCACCGGACAAGAAGGATGCGCTCGCGGCCAACCCGCGACGCGGCGGCGGCCCCGAGGATGACCGCATGCGACTGGATCTGGCAGGCAAGGCGGTACTGGTGACCGGCGCGGCCTCGGGTATCGGACTGGCCTGCGCCCGGGCGTTCCTCGCGGAGGGGGCCCAGGTCGGGCTCGTCGACCGCGAGTCGGTCCCGGTGCTGGAGGGGGACGTGATGGCCGTACGGGCCGATGTCACGGACGAACCGAAGCTCGCCGCCGCGATCGCCACGGTGGCGCGGCGGTTCGGCGGCCTCGACGTCGTCGTCGGGTGTGCCGGGATCTCCGGGCCGGTGGGCACTCCGCTGGCCGAGACCACCGTCGAGGACTTCGCCTCGGTGCTGGCGGTGAACGTGACCGGGCAGTTCCTGCTGGCCAAGCACGCGCGCCCGTGGCTTTCCCCCGGCGCGTCCGTGGTGTTCCTCGCCAGCGACTCCGCGTTCGTCTGTGCGCCGGGCATGGTGCCCTATTGCGCGTCGAAGGGCGCCGTGGTCGCGTTGACCAGGGCGCTTTCGGTGGAACTGGACGGGGTGCGGGTGAACTGCGTGTGCCCGTCGGTGGTGGACACCCCGATGGCGCGCGGCGACCTCGGCCCGGTGCTGGACGATCCGGCGTTTCCCGTGCAGGCGGCCGAGGACGTCGCCCAGCACGTGCTGTACCTGGCCTCCGCGCGGTCGCGGACGGTCGACGGCCAGGCCGTGCTCGCCGACTTCGGCGTGTCGGCGCGGTCGGGTTTCCCGGCGTAGCCGGTCAGGGATCTTCACAGGATCTTCGCAGGACAAGGAAAGGACTTCCGGGTGAGTACAGAGAGCAGGGTCGTCGCGATTACCGGCGGCGGTACGGGCATCGGTGCGGCGGTGGCGCGCCGGTACGCGGCCGAGGGTGCGAAGGTGGTGGTTCTCGGGCGGCGTCGTGAGCCGCTGGAGAAGGTGGCGGCCGAGACCGGGGCGCATGTCATCTCTTGTGACGCGAGTGTGACTGCGGACGCGGAGAGGGCGGTCGCGGAGATCGTCGGTCGGTTCGGGCGGCTGGACGTGGTGGTCGCGAACGCGGGCGGGCACGGGCTGTCGTCGGTGGTCGACACCGGTGACGAGGAGTGGGAGCTGGCGTTGCGTTCGAACCTGTCGAGCGCGTTCGTGTTTTGCCGGGCATCGTTGCCCTCGCTGGTGGAGTCCGGGGGACAGGTGGTGATCGTGTCTTCGTTGGCGGGGTTGTTCGCGGGTCCCAACGTCGCGGGGTACACCGTGGCGAAGCACGCGTTGATCGGCCTGACGCGGTCGATCGCCCGTGACTACGGTCCGCGCGGTGTCCGGGCGAACGCGGTCTGCCCTGGCTGGGTCCGTACCCCGATGGCCGATGGCGAGATGGACCAGTTCGCCGAGGCGGCCGGGTTCACCGGCGGCCACGACGAGGGCTATCGCCGGGTGACCGCCGAGGTCCCGCTGCGGCGGCCCGCGGAGCCGGAGGAGATCGCCTCCATCGTCCGTTTCCTCGGCTCGTCCGAGTCCTCGTACATCACCGGTGCGGTACTGGTCGCCGATGGCGGGGCGCACGCGGTCGACCTGCCCACGCTGGCCTTCGAACGCGCCGGCATGGGCTCGTAGCCCCCTTGTTTCGCCGACGTCGGCTGTACCGGATTCGTGCTGGTACAGCCGACGGGAGCGTGGCTGGCTCAGGCTGGGTCAGACATCCGGCGTGGGCTTCGGAGTGGCCAGCGCTGTGGTCACGGCGTGGGTCGCGGCACGATCGACGAGCAGATCGGTGTTGTCGGCGAACTGGTCGACGGCTCCGGTGAGCGGGAGACCGCGAAGCTCGGCGTCGGTGATACCGGCAAGGAGCGCCTGGCTGAATCGCTCGGCGCGCAGAACTTGGAACGGCCTGTCGTGGTAATGGCGGGTGCTGGGGTCGACCGGCTCGGTCAGCCCGAGGCGGTTGTGCTGCCCGGCGATGGCCGAGTACGCCGTCGCGAGGTGCTGTTCCCGTTCACGCCATGTGGTGGCGCCGAGCGCCGCGGTCAGCACCGGGGTGAGGGTGGCGGCGAAGGGAATTCGGGCGAAGGTGCTGCCGAGCCATTTGCTGTAGGGCGGGTAACGGCGGTGGATCAGCAGGGTCAGTCGCATGAGGTCGCGGACGAGGCGAGCGGAGACGACGGCCGAGCCGAGTTCGTCGCCGACCTCTCCACACCGTCCGACGAACGCCTCTTCCTGGGAGATCCGCTGCCATTGGCAGGCCAGGACGTAGCGCCAGATCTGCTCGGGATACCAAATGAGGCGGGCACGAGCCGACGTGAGTTCGCCTGTCTCGTCGTGGAGGACCGTGCCGCCGGTGAGCTCGGCCAGCGCCTGGGTCGGGGTGGCCAGCCAGTCGAGCGTGGTGACGTCGTCGAGCGGATCGAACCCCAGATGGTTGGTGAACCATGCGTCGAGACTGGTGACCTCGACCCGATGGAAGATCGGTCCGGTGGTGACCTCCATGCGGCGGATGTGCTCGCTGCCGCCGGCGGCGGCAAAGTTCGTGGGGTGTCCGCAGAACGTCTTGGGCAGCTTGTCGCTCAGCATCGTGCCGATCCGCGCCGCGTGCCGGTCGGCGTCGTGGTGGCGCAGGAACAACTGCAGGCGTGGACCCCATTCATGGTCGGCGGATCGAGCGGTGTCGAATCCGAGCACCTCCGAACCACCGCCGATCCGCGCGGCGGTGTGCGGCAGGCTCCCGAAGTGCGCGTGGAGCAGTGGCCGCACTGCTTCGTAGTAGAAGCGGCGCGACAGTTCCAGGCCTGGGATGAACGGGTGATCCATGGGCGGCATGGTGCCGGGTAAGACGTGAGTGCCGCGACTGGATATCGCCTTCACGGACTTGCGGAACAGGGGTCAGGTTTCGCCGAGGTAGGCGGAGTGCAGGGTGTCGGGGGAGTCCAGCAGGGTCCGCGCGTCGCCGGAGTAGGTGACCCGGCCCGAGGAGACCACGACGGCGTCCTGCGCGACGCCCAGCGCCAGATGCGTGAACTGCTCCACGAGCAGGATCGCCGCGCCGTCCTCGGCGAACCGGGTGATGACCGGGAGCAGCCGGGTGAACACCACCGGGGCCAGGCCGAGCGACATCTCGTCGATCAGCAGGAACGCCGGCCGCGCGGCGAAGGCGCGGGCCAGCACGACCATCTGCTGCTCGCCGCCGGACAGCAGCGCGGCGGCGGAGTCGCGGCGTTTTTCCAGCTCCGGGAACAGTTCCAGGACCTCGTCCACCCGCGCCCTGGTGCGCGCGGTGAGCCGGAGGTTCTCCAGCACGGTGAGCCCGCCGAACACCGCGCGGCCCTGCTCGATGTGCGCGAGCCCGAGCCGGGCCCGTGCCACCCGCGAGTGCTTCGTGATCTCGGTCTGTCCGATGTGGACGCTGCCGCGCGTTGCCGGGACCACCCCGGACACCGCCTCCAGCAGGCTCGTCTTCCCGGCCCCGTTCGGCCCGACGAGCGCGGTGATCCGGCCCGGCGCCAGCTCGAAGCCGACGTCGGAGATCACCGGGCCCGCCCCGCGCGAGACCGTCAGGCCCGCCACCCGCAACGCGTTCACAGCAACTCCGTTTCGCCCATGTACGCCTTGAGCACCGCCGGGTCGGCCAGCACCTCGGCCTGCGGCCCGGTCGCCAGCACCTGCCCGAAGTCGAGCACGGTGATCGTGTCGCAGACCGAGCGCACCAGGTCCAGATCGTGCTCGATGAGCAGCAGTGACACCCCGAACCGGGCGGGCACCCGCCGCAGCCGTTCCCCGAAGGCGACGTGTTCCTCGTGCGGCAGCCCCGCGGCCGGTTCGTCCAGCAGCAGGATCCGCGGCCGGGCCAGCAGGTGCCCGACGACCTCGACCAGCCGCCGCGCGCCGACGTCCACCCTGGACAACGGGGTGCGCGCGGGCGGGCAGCCGAAGAACTCCAGCGCGTCGGCGATTTCCCGGGTGGCCAGCCGCCGCCTGGCCACGAACCGGACGTAGGCCTCGACGGTCAGCCCCGGCGGGACGCGGTCCTGCTGGAAGGTCCGCCGCAGGCCCGAGCGCGCCCGCCGGGTGGGCGGGCCGGTCAGCGGCCCTCCGCCGAGCTCGACCTCGCCCTGTGCCTGCGGGAGGAATCCGCTGATCGCGTCGACCAAAGTGGACTTTCCGGCACCGTTGGGCCCGATCACACCGAGGATGCCGTGTTCCGGCACCGCTATGTCCACTGAGGACAGCGCGGCGACCTGTCCGAACCGGACACTCAGGTCCCGCACCACGAGCACCGGGGGACCGGGCGGTGGTGCCTCGTCGACGGTCTCGACCTCGCGGTGCTCGATGCCGACGTGCCCGTTGCCCTCGCGGGAGCGGGCCCGCCGGTGCCACAGCTCCCGCAGCGCGGTGCCGAGGTTTCCGCCGCTGGTCAGCGCCTGCACGCCGAGCAGGCCGAACACCACGTATCCCCAGTCCTGCGGCACGCCCCAGCGTTTGAGCAGCTCCGGCACCGCCACCCAGAGCACCGCGCCGAACACCGCCATGTCGATCAGGTGCGCGCCGGACATGATCGCCAGCACGTACAGCGCCAGCGACTGGATGGAGGTGAAGCTCGCCGGGAACGCCAGGCCGACCTGTCCGGTGAGCAGCCCGCCGCTGATACCGCCGAGCGTCGCGCTCACCGCGAACGCCGTCAGCTTCGAGGTCCGCACGCTGGCCCCGGCCGCGGCGGTGCCGCGTTCGGAGAACGCGACCGCCTGCCAGCCACTGCCCCAGCGGCCCCGGCGCAGGAAGTACACGGCCAGGCAGCACGCCACCAGCACGACCACGGCCAGCAGGAAGTACGACCGGTCGTCGGTGAACGCGTCGGGCCGCAGCACCGAGATCCCCTCGCTCACGCCGGGGAACTGGAGCTGGACCAGGGTGAGGTCCGCCGCCGCGGCCAGGCCGAGGGTGACCACCGCGAGGTTGATCCCGCGCAGCCGCAGCGCGGGGAGCCCGACGAGGATCCCGACCACCCCGGCGGCAAGCCCGCCGAGCAGCAGCCACACCAGGAACCCGCCGGGCGCTTCGGCCTTGTTGAGCGCGGACACCACCCAGGCGCCTACGGCGGCGAAGGTCAGCTGGCACAGGGAGATCATCCCGGCGCTGCCGGTGACGACGCCGAGCCCGAGCAGGGCGATCGCGGCCACCACCGCACTCATGCCGAGGTAGACGAAGTACCCTTCGAGCCCGACGCTCAGCCCGTACCCCACGGCCACCGCGACGACGGCGATCAGCAGCGGGATCCCGATGCTGCGAGCCGGTTTGCGTTCAGCGAGCGGCATCCCACACCTCCTTGCGTTGTGACCACAGCAGCAGTCCGGCGATGACCACGAACGGCAGGAAGTACCGCGCGATCGAGAGACTGTCGGACTGGGCCAGCGCGCCCTGCAACATGCCGAGCACCAGCCCGCCGATGACGGCGAGGTCCAGCCGCCGGAACCCGCCCAGCAGCGCCGCCGCGGCCGAGGGGACGACCAGCATCGCCAGCGACGTCGCGTCGTTGGACTGCGACGGCGCGACGATCGAGATCATCAGCGTGCTGATCAGCCCGGTGACCGCCCAGACCGCGACGCTGAGCGGTTTCGCCGGGATGCCCAGCAGTTCCGCGGTCGTCGGCCGTTCCGACAGCGCGCGCAGCGCGACCCCGGCCGAGGTCCGCGTCAGGACCGCCCGGCAGCCGAGCGCGACCAGCACCGCCAGCCCGACGGTGACCACCGTGACCTGGCTGACCACCACGCCGCCGATCTCGAAGGCCGGTCCGCCCAGCAGCGGCTGGAACGGCTGGGGCTTGTTGCCGAACAGGATGAACGACAACGAGATGAGCAGCAGGAGCACCGCGACGGTCACCGCCGAGCGCGTGCCGGTGTCCGCCTCGGCGAGCCAGGTCGAGATCACCCAGCCGAGCAACGCGCTGAGCGCGCCGCCGAGCAGGATGCCCACCACGGTCGCCAGCCACACCGGCAGTCCGATGTGGACAGCCAGGTACACCGCTACGTAGGAACCGAACATCGCTGTCGCCGACTGCGCGAAGTTGACCACCCGGACCAGCCGGGACATCAGGGTCAGGCACACCGCCAGCACCGCGTACAGTCCGCCGGCGGCCAGGCCGGCCAGCGCTCCCTGCAGCATCGGGATACTCCTCTACTTCTCCGGGCTCTACTTCTTGGGGATGCGCAGCCAGTCGTTCGCGGCCAGCTCCCACTTGCCCGCGCCGGAGGCGAGCTTGACCGGCCAGCCCGCGGTGTTGTCGTGATGGGTCTTGCCGTTCCCGAAAACGTACGGCGTCCCGACCATCGGATCGGTGATCGGCTGCATCTCGTGCAGCGCCTTGGTGACGCTTTCCCGGGTGATGTCACCCTTGATGCCCTTGAGCACCGCGAGGAAGTACTTCGCGGCGAGGTAGCCGCCCTGGCTGAACGAGGTGAGCGGGATCCCGTTCTTCGCCATCAGCTCGCGCCAGTCCTTGTTCTGCGGGCTGGCCGCGTCGGTGAACGGGTAGAACTCCGCGGGGACGTAGACGCCCGCGCCCGCGTTCTGCACCGCCTTGGCGTAGTTCTCGCTGTAGACACTGGTCAGCAGCAGCCAGGTGACGTCGTTCCAGCCCTGTGCCTGCGCGGCCTTCAGCTGGCCGATCGAGTCGGGCTCGACCGGGTTGACGGTGATCGCCTTGCAGCCCGCGGCCCGCGCCTTGACGATGTAGGAGGTGTAGTCGGAGCCGCCGTAGGGCACGGTCGCGTCGACGTACTTGAGCTTCTTGCCGGTGATCGTCGACCATTCGTCGATGGCCGCCTGGTAGGAGGGCAGGGTGTTGCCCGCGATCTCCAGCAGCGCGCAGATGTCGTTCAGCTTCAGCACTTCCGACCCGTACAGCAGCGACAGCGTCATGTCGTGGAACGGGCCGACGTTGGCCGGGCCGATGTTGGGGCTGGTGAAGCAGGCCGGGTCGACGCCGATGCCCGGCACCGAGAGGATCTTCTGCTGCTCGTAGTACTTCGCGTTGATCTGGCATTCGATGAGGCTGGACGAGCCCGCGAGCGCGACGGCCTTGTCGCCGCCGACGAGCTCGCGGGCCGCCGCCGCGGCCGCCGCCGGGTCGCCCTTGTCGTCGATGGCCTTGTATTCGATCTTCCTGCCGTTGACGCCGCCCGCGGCGTTGGCGGCGTCGAACACGGCCTTCGCGGCCTGTGACGCTTCGGGGAAGGTGGCGGCGCCGCTGAGCGCGTTGACGGAACCGACCACGATCGGCCCGCTCGTCCCGGTGTCGCTCCCGGCGCATCCACCCGCGAACAGCACCACGGCGATGACGATCGCCAGGCTGCGCAAGATCTTTCTCATGGCGGTTCCCGTCCTGTGGCTAGTCGAGGTGGATGGACCCTACGAGCGGCCACGGCGGCGCGCCTTGTCTCTGCGGGCACGGGTGTTGTCCCGTGCGGCACGGGCTCACCCCATCGCGGCGACCACCGGCGCGGAGTCGACGATCTGCTCGAAGCCGACCAGCGCGCCGCCGTCGAACTTCCACACGTGCGCGACCCGCGCGGTGAAGGACTGACCGGACTTCCGGTGCGTCCCGGTGTAGGTGCCGAGGCCGATCACGGTGTCGCCCGCGTCGTGCAGTTCGCCGAGGGTGAAGGTGTAGCCGTCCCAGTCCCGGCCGATCGCCTCGAAGACGTTCGCCTTGACCTCGTCGGGGCCGGTGTACGTTCCGGCGTAAGGGAAACCGGCGGCCTCGGTCCAGGTGGTTTCCGGTCCGAGCGGGGCCAGCATGCCTTCCAGGTCGCCCCGGTCGCTGGCGGCGTAGTGCTGGGTGATGACGTCCATATTGGACACTTGGTTCTCCTTCGAGCGGGTCGGGCTAGACGGGCTGTGCGTCGGGATAGCTGACCGAGCCGAGCGGGTAGATGTGCCCGCCGGCGCGGGAGTGTTCGGACCGGCCGTCCCCGGTGATGCCGAGGAAGACGCCGGTGGTCTTGAGCGCGTAGCCGAGGTCGTGCAGCCAGACGCTCGCCACGGCGATGCGGAACTCGCGGAAGCAGAACAGGTAGAGCCCGTCGGCGAACTTCCAGACCGTCGACAGGTCCATGTCGCCGTGACCGCGCTGTACGCCTTCGAGACACTGCCAGGCGTAGCGCTGCGAGGAGACGTACACGTGTTCGTAGAGGTGGTTCGGGCTGTAGCGGTAGATGTTGCGCTTGCCGATCAGGTCGCGGGACGGGCCCGGCACCTCACCCGAGGCCGCGCCGCCGTCGGTGGTCCCCGCCCGGAACGTCTGGGAAACGCGGGGGACGCCCTCGACGTCCTCGGCCCCGATGACCGACCGGACCGCGAGCGCGCGATGGGTGGCCGTCGAGAAGACCACCGTGAGCGCTTCGCCTTCGACGCTGGTGAGCGGCAGGTTCACGAAGTAGACGTCCTCGCGCACCGCGACCGCGTCGTACGGGTCTTTCACACCGTTGCACACGACGTGCCGGGCGTCCTCGAAACGCAGTTCGAGTTTCGTGTCGTCGTCGAGGGTGACGGTGAGTTCGCGTCCGGTGAGGTCCGCGTTGGGCAGGCGATAGGTGGCTATCCCGGCGGCGAATTCGTCGTAGGTGCGCCACTGTTCTTCGGGGGTGTCGGACATGCCTCCCATCGTCGGCGCGGCGGCGGCGTCCGGCCAGTGATCACGCACTGGAGGGCAAGGACCGCTCGCTCACGGTCAACCGGCGGCACGCAGCTCGCTCGGGGAACGGCCGTACGCCGTCTTGAACACGCGGCTGAAGTGCGCGGCGTCCACGAATCCCCACTTCGCGGCGATGGCCGCGACCGGGCGGCCGGAATGGACCGGGTCGAGCAGCTCGCGACGGCAGTGCTCCAGCCGCCGGGTGCGGATCCAGCCGGAGACGGTGGTGCCCTGCTCCTGGAACAGCCCGTGCAGATGCCGGGTCGAGATGTAGTGCTCGGCCGCGATCTGCGCGGGTCCGAGCTCCGGCGAGGACAGGTTCGCGTCGACGTACGCGCGGATCCGCCGCATCAGCTCGTAGTGTGGGTCGGCGGTGGCGCGCGCGAGGTCGAGTTCGGCGGCGAACATGGTGGCCAGCAGGTCGACCGCGCTGTGTGCCAGGCGTACCCCGGCGGGACCGGCGAGCTGGTCGAGGTTCGTGCCGAGCTGGGCGAGGAAGGGCACGACGACGTTGCCGATCCCCTCGCGGCCGGACATGCGCACGGCGGTCAGCTGCCCGAGCAACTCGGCGGGCAGGTCCAGCAGCCGCTGCGGGAACATCACCACGAGGGTGCGGAAGTCCTCCTCGAACACCAGGGAATAGGGCCGATGGGTGTCGTAGAGGGCGACGTCGCCGGGCTGCAGCACGGCCTGCCGGTCGTCCTGCACGAGCAGGCCGGTCCCGGCGAGGATGAGGCTGAGCTTGTAGTACCGGCGGTCGGCCCTGGCGATGAGCTCGGGGGTGCGCTCGACGACGTGGGCGGACGCGGTGATCTCGAACAGCTGGACGTCGTCCGCGCCGCCGGAGCGGATCCGGCCGCGGAAGTGGTCCTGGTGCGCGCTGGTGACGTGCAGCGGCACGAAGGACTGGGACACCGCCGTGCGGAAGTCGGTGAAATCCCGCGCGACCAGTGTGGTGGACGGGTGAAGGGCGACGGTCACGACTTACCTCGCAGCACCGAGAGGAAGCAATTTCGTATACGATAAGCGATACGATCTTGCCGGGCAAGGCTCTCTCGCTGCCTCGTGACATCGCGTCCCCTTGGTGTCGCAGCAGTCCGGTCCTGGGGTGGTCGGGCCACCGCGATCACCGTGCGTTCGTCCACAGAGGACACCCGGCGGGGGGTGGAAGCGCGGTTACCGGCGAACGGCGCGTTCGGGACACGCGCCACGAGGATGGTCCGTGGGGGCCTCCTTGAGGGACTCTAGCTCCCTCAAGGAGGCCCCCACGGACCATCGGGCCGGGGAGAGGGCGGCGCTAGCGGTGGCCGGTCGCGGCGGGTTCGGGTGGTCGCGCCGGCTGCCGGGCGCGGGGAGTGTGGTTGGCGAACCACACCGCCACGATCACCACGACGCACCCGGCGAGCTGGGCCGCGGTCGGGGTCTCGCCCAGCACCACGAGCCCGAACCCGATCGCCAGCACCGGCTGCAGCATGAGCAGCGCGGCGGCGGTGTTCGGCAGCAGCCGGGCCGTCCCGGTGCTCACGAACAGCCAGGCGGCGACCTGGCCCAGCAGGGCCAGCGCGATCATCCAGCCCCACGACGCCGCGTCGAGCGAGAGGCTGATGCCGCCGGTGGCCGTGCCGATCACCCCGGCGGTCGCCGTGGCGGCGGCGGTGGCCACGGCGATGGGTGTCACCAGGTGGCGCGGGCTGCGCTGCCCGGAAACCCGGTTCAGGTAAAGGAAACCGGAGTAGGCGACGCCGGCGGCGATGCCCATGATCGAGCCCCGCACCGGGTTCGTCACCTGCGCGCTGTGTCCCAGTGCCCCACTGGCCAGCGCGATCCCGGCGATCATCAGCGGGGCCGCGGCGAGGAAGCGCCCGGCGATCGGCGTGCCGCCGAACACCTTGCCCAGTAAGGGGAACACGATGACCTGGACGGTGATCAGCACGGTGGCGATGGCCGCGCCGACGTCGAGGATGCTGGCGGTCCAGAGCACGTAGTCGACCCCGAGGAACGCGCCCGCGGCGACGGCGCAGCCGAGCAGCGGGCCACCCAGCGGGCCCTCTCGCCGCAGCTCGGCGAACGCCAGCGGGAGTAGGACCACCAGCGCGATGGCGCACCGGAGGAACGCGGCGGTCCCGGCGCTGACGTCCGCGAGCTTGACGAAGGTCGCGGAGCCGGACAGGCACACCGCGCCCGCGACGACCGACAGCGCGGGCAGGGCGGAGCGCGTGCTCGACGGCGGCAGGGTGGTGGTGTCCATGTGTTCTACGGTGCCAACCAGAATTCGCCAGCACTAGTTATGATTTGTGAGGACTAATGATTAGCATGACTTAGGTGATTGTCTGGGAGCGGCTCCGCGTGTTCGCCGCCGTCGCCGAGCACGGCTCGATCGCCGGTGCGGCGGAGGCCCTGCACATCACCGGTTCCGCGGTGTCACAGCACGTCCGGAAGCTGGAACGCGAGGCGCGTTGCCCGCTGGTCGAGCCGGACGGGCGGGGCATCCGGCTCACCACCGCCGGGCGGGTGCTCGCGGACACGGCGCTGCGGGTCGCGGGCACGATCGCCGAGGCCGAACGCGATCTGGCGAACCTGCACGGCCAGATTGTCGGGCCGCTGCGGATCGGCGCGGTCGCCAGCGCGCTGCGGGCGCTGATCCCGCGGGTCCTGCACACCCTGACCGCCCGGCACCCCCGGCTGGTCCCGGCGCTGCGTGACGGCGAGGTCGTCGACATGATCCCCGCGCTGCGGTCCCGGCACCTCGACGCGGTCGTCACCGAGAGCTGGTCCACCAGACCGGCCCGGTACCCGCCGGGGGTGCACCTGACCGAGCTGATCCGCGAGGACGTCCACCTCGCGGTGCCGGCGGGACACCCGCTCGCCGCCCGTACCGGGCCGGTCCCGCTCGCCGAGCTGGGCGGGCTGACCTGGGTGAGCTGCGCGCCCGGCACCGATCCGCACGAGGCACTGGTGGACGGGCTGCGCGCGCACAACGCCGACGCGGACGTGCCGTACTGCGTGCTCGACTACACCACCCACCTCCTGCTGGTCGCCGCCGGGCTCGCCGTCGCGCTGGTCCCGCGGATGGCCCGGCACCCGCAGCCCGACGGGGTCCGCTTCCTGCGCTGCGCGCCGTCGATCACCCGGACCATCGGCGTGGCCACCGTCGAGGGCGTCAACACCCCGGCGGTGGACGCCTTCGTGGACGTGCTGCGGGAGCAGGTCGGCACCTGACCGTCCACTGAGGACAGCATCGCCCAGCCCGTGAATGCCACATCGAGGGACTCAGAGTCCCTCGATGTGGCATTCACGGACCGCGGGTATCGAGGGCGCGGAGCGAGCGGTCGGCGGCGGTGACCGAGACCAGCGCGGCGGCCGCCACGGTGAGCACCACGGCCAGCCCGCCGAGCCCGGCGTCGGTGGCCTGGCCGCCGAAGGTCACGGCGAGCACGCTGGTCGAGGCCAGCGCGCCGATGTACTGGGCGGTGCGGAACAGCCCGGACAGTGTGCCGATACGGTCCGCGGGCGCCTGCGTGTAGAGGACCGTCTGGTTCGCCACCGTGCTGAGCCCCTGCCCGACGCCGAAGAGCAGGCCGATCGCGACCACGAGCCACAGCGCGGTCTCCGCCGACAGCGTCAGCAACGCCGCCGAGCCCGCGAGGAGCGCCCCCGCGGTGAGCAGCAGGCGGGCGCGGACGCCGCGCACCAGCCGGGCGCCGGCGGCGGAGAGGGTGACGGTGGTGATCGACATCGGCAGCAGCGCGAGCCCGATCACGGCCTCGGGCAACCGGTAGCCCTCCGCGAGCCACTGCGGATAACCGTAGAGGAACGCGTAGATCACCAGGTAGCCGCAACCCTGCCGGAGATAGGTGGCGGCCAGCGGCCGGTTCGCGGCCAGGGTACGCAGATCGAGGAACGGGTCCCGCGCGCGCAGCTCCCACGCGATCAGCCCGGCGCCCGCGAGCAGCCCGGTCAGCAGAAACGGCCACAGCGCCGCGCCCGAGCGGGTCAGGCACAGCAGCAGCGCGGTGAGGGTGAGCGAGAAGAGCCCGATCCCGGGCAGGTCCAGTGGCGGGCGCGGCCCGGTGCGGGCGCGGCGTTCGTCCGGCGGCAGCCATTTCCACACCAGGAGCAGCCCGAGCGCCGCGACCGGCACGTTGATCGCGAACGTCCAGCGCCAGCCGCCGAGGCCGACCAGCAGACCGCCGAGCGTGGGGCCGACGGCCATGCTCGCCTGGGTCGAGGTGGCCAGCACGGCCAGCGCCCGGCCCGGCACCGGGACGTCGGCGGCATTCGCGCGTGCCCGCACCAGCGCCATCGCCGCCGGGAACCCGGTGGCGGTCCCGAGACCGAGCAGGATCCTGGACACCAGCAGCACCTCGAACGCGGGGGCGAACGCGCCGAGCAGGCCCGCCGCCACGACCAGCGCGAGCCCGGCGGCCAGCACCCGCCGGGCGCCGAGGGTGTCGACCAGCCTGCCCATCACCGGCTGGGCGGTCGCGGTGACCAGGTACAGGACGGTGACCAGCCACACCGTCCGGCCGGCCCCGGCACCGAGGTCGCGGCCGATCGGGACCAGGGTCACCGCGATCATCGAGGAGTTGACCGCGTTGAGCAGCGTGCCGACGACCAGCGGGGAGAGGAACCGCGCGCCGAACGCGGTGCCCTCCCCGGCCGCGGTGGCCGTCGTGCTCACCGGGCGGCCGCCGGCTCACGCGCCGCCGGGACGAAGATGTCGGCGCGGGCGATCACCCGGGCAGACCGGTGCAGGGTGACGCCGGTCAGCCCGCCGTCGCGGGCCAGGCTCAGACTGGCCGAGACGACCCCCGCCGCCGTGCCGATGCGGATCTCGCCGGACTTCGCCGGGGCGTGGGCGCGCACCGTGCTGCCCGGTACCGTGGCCGCCGCGGCGACCGCGACCATCGAGGTCAGCCCGATCACCGGATGCGGCGCGTGCATGGACGCCATCCGCACCGAGACGTCGAACTCCCCGGCGGTGATCCGCGCGCCGCCGGTGGTCGTGTAGTCCGTGGCGGGGCCGACGAGGCCGAGCTTCGGCACCGCGTGACTGACCGGACCGTCCGGTGTGGACAGTCCCATGCCGATCGCGGCCGCGCGGCGCAGGCCGAGCAGCCCCGGCAGCCGCTCGGCGAACTCGGGGACGCTCTCCGCGCCGGTCAGGCCCAGCGACGCGGCGTCGACCAGCGCGGCGGGCGCGCCGGCGTCGACCAGCGTCGCCCGTGCCCGCGCGCCGGACGCCTCCAGGGTGTCCACGGCGCGGCCGGTCGGCAGCAGGCGGCCGCCGACGGGGTTCAGAAACTCCAGGCCCACCGGGACACCGGGGGAGGACACGCCTGGCACCACCGCGTCGCCGGTGGGACGGAACCGGGCGCCGGGGGTGGCCACCACCGCGTCGATCCTGGCGGCGCTGTTGGTGTTGCGCATGCGCACCCTGGTGCGGTCCCCGCGCGGACGGACCAGGCCGGACTGCACCGCGTACAGTCCGACCGCGGTGGCGCAGTTGCCGCAGTTGCTGCCCCATTCCACCCGTTCCACGCCGACGCCGACCTGGGCGAAGGTGTAGTCGATGTCCACGCCCGGTTCGTAGGAGTGGGCCACGATCGCGGCCTTCGAGGTGGTCGAGGTCGCTCCCCCGACCCCATCGATCTGGTTGTGGTCCCGCGCGCCGAACGCGGCGAGGAGCACCTCCTCGGTCGAGGCGCCGCGCCCGTGGATGTCCGCGACGTCGAACAGCCAGCACTTGCTCGTGCCACCGCGTACCAGGGTCGCCGATACGCCGATGGTTCCTTGTCCTTGTGCGAGCATGGATGAACACCGTCCACAATGGAATGAGGGCGCCTGCCGCCTCGACACTGGAGCGGGTCGCGAGCGCGGATGCGGAAAAGGGGGAAGTGAGCGCTTCCCAATGTAGGTAACCGTATCGTAAAGGGATCACAAGGTCAATGTAAGACACCTGGCTAGGCGGTCCCGGTCAAATGCTCGTTAACTGTGTATGACGGTCCCGGAAAGTGACGCGCCGCGGGTAAATACCAGCGATTCCCGCGATGGCAATGTGATGGTGCCTACAGTGTGAAAATGTGAATAGCGGAAGGATGATTTCGCGTCGACACTTTCGAGTGAAATGCGCTCGACTTTATCGGGATTTTATCGGAGGCGCGAAACCGAGGGCGTGCTCAGCGCAGGAGCGCGGTGGTCAGCGTTTCGGCGAGCCAGGTTTCGTAGTCGTCGTAGGACCAGCCCGCCTCGCGCACCAGGCTGTCGGGGATGCCGCCGGTCATCAGCGCGACGGCGATGTCCGTCGCCCGCGGGACGAGCCGCCCGCCGGTCTCCCGGACGCGGCCGACCACCATCTCCACGCCGAGCCGGTTGCGGCGCGCCCCCTCGGCGCGGGTCGCCGCGATGTCGGGGTCGACGGCCGCGCCGGAATCCAGCATCGCGACGATGTCGCCGCACCGTTCCCGCACCTGCCTGCTCGCCTTGGCCAGCAGGTGGAGCAGCGTGCCGGGATCGTCGATTTCCGCGGACCGGGCCATCAGGTCCGGCAAGCCCGCTTCGTCGTCGAGGAGGTCGACGAGCCCGGTGAGCACCCCGGCCTTGGAGCCGAAGTGCGCGTAGATGGTCTGCGGTGCGACGCCGGCCTCCCCGGCGATGCGGCGGATCGGGGTGCGGGCGTATCCGTGTTCGGCGAACAGGGTGCGCGCTGCGGTGAGGATGGTGCGCAGGGTCAGCGCTTCGCGCCGGTCCCGCAGGCGGACGATGCCGGGGAGGTCGGCGGCCATGTACACTCCAGGTTGGAACGTCGTTCTAGTTAATGGACCATCATTCTAAGTCAGGACTGCGATGACTGTCGAAGAGATCATCACCGGACTGGAACGTGCCTGGAACGCCGGCGACGGCGCCGCGTGGGGCGCGCGGTTCGCCGAGGACGCGGATTTCGTGGACGTCGTGGGGCGGATACAGCGGGGGAGGAAGGTGATCGCGGAGGAGCATCAGAAGATCTTCGACACGATCTACCGGGGAAGCCTGCTCGAGATCCGGCGGCTGGACGTCCGGCCGATCGGCGAGGGCGCGCTGCTGGTGCACACCACGTCGAAGCTGCGCGTGCCCGGCGGGCCGAGGAAAGGGGAGTGGGCGGCGATCCAGACCAAGGTCGTGCGGGACGGCGAGATCATGGCGTTCCACAACACCGGCCTGACCGGCCTCGCGGAGTTCGCCCACCGGGACGCGGACCTCGCCGCCCGCGAACCGTTGGAGTGGAAGGGATAGCACCGTGTCCCGCGCCGCGGCGGGGGCCGGTGTCACGGCCACCCCGCCGCGGCCAGCACGGCCTTCGCCACGTCCGTCACCGGCCCGTCGGCGGCGACGGCGAAGTCCTCGACCCCGGCGCGGCGGAAGATCCCGTCGAGTTCCCTCGCCCGCGCGAGGTGCCAGCGCAGGCCGTCGGTGTCCTCGGCCCCGTGCCTGCGGGCGAGCCGCCGGTCGATGGCCGCCGCGTCCGCGGTCAGCAGGCACACGGTGAGCTCGGTGCCGAGCACCTCGGCGTACCGCCGCCGGTCGGCGCGGCTTTCGACCACCCCGGCCAGCACCAGGCGCCGCGCGCCCGCGCCGAGGTAGTTGCCCGCCAGCGCGCCCAGATTGCGCAGTTCCATCGCGAGGTCGAACGGGTCGTCGGCGGGCGCGGGCCAGCGGCGGTGGAGCTCGTCGAGGTCGATGACGGCGTGCGGGACCGCCGCCGCTGCGAGCAGTTCGCCGACGGCCTCGGCCACCGTGCTCTTGCCGATCCCCACCGGGCCGGTGAGGAGCAGGGCGCGGGCGTCGATGATCACCCGCCGATGGTAGGGGCCACCGGGTGAGGGGCGGGCACGGCGCCCGGTCGGGGCGGGCCGGGCACGCGGGTAACGCACAGTCGCGCGTCGTCATCCGGTCGGGAAGGAAACAGTCTCGAAGGAGTTTTGCGGATGCCGGGGGAATCACTGCGGGGACAAGGAGAATAGGCCGATTCGGGAACGGGGTCGCCGCCTTCGTATTTAGCTGAGTGAACCGCGGCCGAGCTTCTTGTCGGGCCGATGTGCGGCCACTAGCGTTGGCCGAGGTAGTCAGCGAACCCGGTGGCAGGGCCCGGAAATTCCGGTCTCGCCGTGAATTCCCGTGCCCGCCGAACACCACCGGACCGCCTCAGTTCACCACATCGAAGGAAATCGCGGATGCTGCTTGTGTTCCGATCCACGGTGCCGGATGCAGTGGTCCGTTCTGCCGACGTCACCGCCTGAGAAGGAGCCCCTCGCCGATGACCTCCATCGACCAGTCCGTGCTGCGCACCCCCTACCAGCGGTCGGTCGCGGACTACTGGAACCACGAGAAGAACCCCGTCAATCTCCGGCTCGGTGACATCGACCATCTCTACCACCACCACTACGGCATCGGGGACTACGACCCCGCCGTGCTCGAGACCCCGGCGCCGCGGCGGGACGAGGCCATCATCGCCGAGATGCACCGGCTGGAGACCGCGCAGGCCCAGGTCCTGCTCGACCACCTCGGCGACATCGCGCCCACCGACCGGCTGCTCGACGCCGGATGCGGCCGCGGCGGGAGCAGCATCATGGCCAACCAACGGTTCGGCTGCCGGGTGGACGGTGTGTCGATATCCCAGCAGCAGGTGGACTTCGCCAACGCGGAGGCGGCCAGGCGCGGTGTCGACGGCGAGGTGCGCTATCACCTGTGCAACATGCTGGACACCGGGTTCGACACCGGCGCGTTCCGGGGCATCTGGAACAACGAGAGCACGATGTACGTCGACCTGTTCGACCTGTTCGCCGAACACGCCCGGCAGCTCGCGCCGGGCGGCCGGTACGTCACCATCACCGGGTGCTACAACGACGTCACCGGCGGCCGGTCGCGCGCGGTGAGCCAGATCGACCAGCACTACATCTGCAACATCCACGCCAGGGGTCAGTACTTCAAGGCACTGGCCGCCAACGGTTTCGTCCCGATCAGCGTCGTCGACCTGACCGCGGCGACGATTCCCTACTGGGAACTGCGGGCGCGGTCCTCGGTCACCACCGGTATCGAGGAAGCGTTCCTCACCGCCTATCGCGAGGGCAGCTTCCACTACCTGCTCATCGCCGCGGACCGGGTCTGATCCGGGGCGGGCACCCGAGGAAGGAGAAGGGGAACACGATGGTCGACACAGCCTCCCTGGCGGGTGCCCTCCCCGGCCTGCCGTCCATTCCGGACAGTGTGGAAAGTCCGGAAAGGACGGTCGGGGTGGCGGTGACGCCGGGTTTCCGGACCGGGCCGAGCGGGCTCGGCACCTCCGCCGCGCGGGTCTTCACCGCGGCGAAGGAGGCGCTGGCGGAGCCGCCGTCCCCCGGGCACGACCCGGCCTACATCGAACGGCCGTGGGGCGACGGGACGGCCTCGCCGCTCTACTGCCCCGTGGTGGAGCGGCACAACGAGCCGCTGGCCGAGGAGGTCCAGCGGCGGCTGGACGAGTGGGCGGAGGACTGCGGGTACACCGGTGACGGGCTGGAGCAGGTCCGCCGCTCCCAGCTCGGACGGCTGGTCACGTTGGCCCATTCCGGTTCCGAGGACCCGGATCTGCTGCTGATCGCGGCGCAGCTGAACGCGGCGTGGTGGGCGGCCGACGATTACTACGCCGACGACAGTTCCCTCGGCGCCACACCGACGGAACTGCCGCCGCGCCTGGCGCTGGCGATGGCGGCCATGGACCCGGTCGCGCCCGCGGGCGAGTTCTCCGCTCCGCTCGACGAAGCCCTGCGGTCGGACCCGATCCTGGTGTCGTTCCGCTCGGCCATGGACCACCTGCTCCGGCACGGGACGCCCGTGCAGGCCCAGCGCGTCTGCTATTCGACGTTCGCGATGTTCGTCGGCTGGTGCGCGTACGCGGCGTGGCGACACACGGGCGAATACCCGGAGGCGTGGAAGTACCTGGCCACCCGCCAGCACGACAGTTTCTACACCTCCATGACACTGGTCGACGTCGTGGACGGGTACGAACTGCCCGCGCACCTGTACTACGACCCCCGGGTCCGCCGGATGATGATGCAGGCGGGCACCGCCTCGGTGATGGTGAACGATCTCCACTCGGTGGCCAAGGACGCCGCGGACGAGAACCCGGTCTGCAACATGGTCCTGCAGATCGCCGCGGACCGGCAGTGCTCGATCGCGGAGGCGACCGAGGTGACCGTCGGCCTGCACAACCGGTTCGTCCGCGATTTCGAGGCGGGCCACCGCGAGCTGGCGGTCGTCCCGTCCCCGGACCTGCACCGGTTCCTCAAGGGCGTCCGGGCCTGGATGGGCGGCGGTGTCGAGTGGCACGCCACCAACCCGAGGTACCAGACCTGAGATTCGAAGGGGTTTGTCCCGCGAAAACGGCCGCGCCGGGTGGAACACGCCCGGCGCGGCCGTTTTCGGCTGCCGGTGCCGTTGCCGGAACACCGCACGTGATGTCCGATTATCGCCAGCGGCTGTCTTCGGCCGGTCGCAGACTGGTGGAGCGAAAGGGAAGTGAGCTACGAAGGGAGTCGTCGGCCATGACCGTGTACACGACGACGGACAGTCCGCTGGGGGAGTTGCTGCTGGTGGGGGAGGAGTCCCGCACCGCGCCGGGCGGGGTCGCGCTGGCGTCGCTGTCGATGCCGGGCCAGCGGAACGCGCCCGCCGTACGGCCGGAGTGGCGGCGTGACCACGCGGCGTTCGCCGAGGTGATCCGGCAGCTCCGCGCGTTCTTCGCCGGTGAGCTGACGGAGTTCGACCTCGAGTGCACCGGCACCGGGTCGGAGTTCCAGCGGCGGGTGTGGCGGGAGCTGGCGGCCATCCCGTTCGGGGCGACCACGACCTACGGCGAGCTCGCCGCGCGGCTCGGCCTCCCGCGCGAGCGGGTGCGGGCGGTGGGGGCCGCGATCGGCGCGAACCCGGTGCTGCTGGTGCGGCCCTGCCACCGCGTGGTCGGCGCGGACGGCGGGCTGCGCGGCTACGCCGGCGGCGTCGAGCGCAAGGCCCGGCTGCTCGCCCACGAGGGTGCCGCGCTGGCGGTCTGAACCTACCGGAGAATATCGATGCGTACCAAGGAAAACACGATCGCCGCGCGAGTGGACCGGGCCGGCTGGGGGCGGCTGGCCGGGGAACTGGACGAGTACGGGTGCGCGCGCACTCCGCGGCTGCTCACCGCCGCCGAATGCGCGGAGATCGCCGGGCTCTACGAGCAGGACGGCCTGTTCCGGACCACTGTGGACATGGCGCGGCACCGGTTCGGCTCCGGGGAGTACCGCTACTTCACCCACGAGCTGCCCGCCCCGGTCGCCGCCCTGCGGGCCGCGCTCTACCCCCGGCTGCTGCCGATCGCGCGGGACTGGGCCGGACGGCTCGGCAGGCCGGCGCCGTGGCCGGACGACCTGGACGAGTGGGTGGACCGGTGCCATCGGGCGGGGCAGGACCGGTCCGCGCAGATCCTGTTGCGGTACACCGAAGGCGACTGGAACGCGCTGCACCGCGACGTGTTCGGCGACCTGGTGTTCCCGCTGCAGGTGGTGATCGGGCTCGACGAGTACGGCACCGACTACACCGGCGGGGAGTTCCTGCTCGTCGAGCAGCGGCCGCGTGCCCAGTCCCGTGCCACCACCACCGTCCTCGACCAGGGCCACGGGCTGGTGTTCACCACGCGCGACCGTCCGGTGGCCACCAAACGCGGCTGGTCGGCGGGTGTCATGCGGCACGGCGTCAGCGTGGTGCGGTCCGGGCGGCGGCACGCGCTGGGTCTCGTCTTCCACGACGCGGCCTGATCCGGTGTACGAGCTGATCGGGCCGGACGGGTGCGCCTACCGCAGCGCGGTGCCCGGCACCCTCGGCGGGCACCGGCGCGGGCGGCTGTACGGACGGCTCGACTGCCCGTCGGCCCTGCGGGCGCTCGCCCGCGGCCACTACGTCGCGAACCGGGTCTTCTTCCCGGACGAGCCGACCGCGATCGCGGCCGGGTACCGGCCGTGCGCGGTCTGCTTGCCAGGGCCGTACGCGCGCTGGAAGGCGAACCGGACGGGCACACCGGAAAGCCTTGCGGCGAAACCGGTCCTGGTCCCCGCCGAGGACGTGGCGGAGTACGGCGGCGCGCCGCCGCCGGTGCCGCACACCGCTGCCGAACTCGCCACGATCGTCGGGCTGCTGGCGCGGCTCCGGCCCCGGATCTCGGCCGTGACGGTCGGGCACAGCCGCGACGAGGTTTCCCGGTCGGCCGCCGCGGCGTTCGCCGCCGTCTGGCGGGCGCGCGGCGGGACGGTGCTCGCGGTGGTCGGCTGGCCGGAGACCGCCGCTTCGTGGCTCCGCCCCGCGAACCGGCTCGTCGCGCAGGATCCGGACGCCTGGGTGTTCGCCGCCGCGCCGCTCGGTTTCGCGCAGCTCGCTCGCAGGCTGCGGCACAGCACCGCGTGGGATCCGGCGAGGAGCGTCGCCTTCGCCTCCCTGCGGGATTCCCGGGTGCCCGCGCTCGCCGGGGGCGACGTCCTGCACGGGCTGCGCGGGGCGGGCCCGGACGGCGGTGCCTGGGAGGTGCGCCACGGCTGGGTCGTGAGCCGGCCGCTGGAAGCCCGCTGAACACACCGGATACCGTTCGCCGGTGGTGCCCGACAGTTTCGACGAGCTCGACCGCGGACTGCTGCACGCGCTGCAGATCGACGGCCGTGCGCCGTTCCGGCGCATCGGCGAGGTGCTGGGGGTGTCCGACCGGACGGTCGCGCGCCGCTACGCCCGGCTGCGTGCCGCGGGGACGCTGCGTGTGGTGGGGATCAGCGATCCGGCCGCGGTCGGCGAGGCGCAGTGGACGGTGCGCGTGCGGGCCGCGCCCGGGGCGGCGGGAGAGATCGCCGACGCGCTCGCCCGGCGCGCCGACACCGGCTGGATCGGCCTGTGCTCGGGCGGGACCGAGATCTTCGCCGCCGTGCGCGGTGCCGGTGCCGGCCCGCTGCTGCTCGAAACGCTGCCGCGCACCCGTCAGGTCTTCGACGTCCGCGCCGACCAGGTGCTGCACGTCTTCTATGGCGGGGCGGGAAAGCCGTTCACCAAGCACGGCCCCCTCGACGCCGCGCAGGTCGCCTGGCTCGCCGGGCAGCTGCCGGCGCCCGGCGAGCCGCATGGTCCCCTGGACGAGGTCGACCGGCGTGTCCTCGACGTGCTGCGCGACGACGGGCGCGCCTCGGTCGAGGAGCTGATGGCCGCCACCCGGGCGTCGGCGAGCACCGTGCGACGGCGCCTGCACGATCTGCGCGCGGGCGGGGTCCTGCATCTCGACGTGGACGCCGACTCCGGGCTGTTCGCCCTCCCGGTGCGCACCCTGCTCTGGCTCACCGTCGCGGCGGGCGAGGTCGACGCGGTGGGGCGGGCGCTGGCCACGCATGCGGAGGTGGCCTACGCCGCGGCGACCACCGGCCCGGCCGCCGTGTTCGCCAGTGTGTCGGCGCGTGACACCGCGGCGCTCTATCACTACCTCAGCGGCACGGTCGCCGCGCTGCCCGGCGTCGGGCCGGTCAAGACCGCGCCCGTCCTGCGACACGTCAAGGCGGCCACCACGCACTACGGCGGCCGCCGCGGGTGACGGCCTCCGGTGTCGGAACGCGTCACCCGTGCCCGTGCCGATGTCGAAATCTCACCGGATCCGCCGGCGCGGCGATGATCCGTGGCCTCGGAGTGGTTGCGTGACAACGGCAATCGAAGCGGAACGAGGAGAAGACAGTGGCGAACATCGTGCTGGTGCACGGAGCGTGGAGCGACGGATCGGTCTGGCAAGGAGTGAGCGCCGCGCTCCACGACGAGGGACACCGGGTGCTGGCGATCCAGTTGCCCCTGACCTCGCTGGACGAGGACATCGCCTGGACCCGGCGGGAGATGGCGGCGCTCGACGGGCCGGTGACGCTGGTCGGGCACTCCTACGGCGGCGCGGTGATTTCCGGTGCCGCGCGGGAGGCCGAGCGGGCCGCCGCGCTGGTGTTCGTCGCGGCCTACGTCCCGGACGAAGGGGACACAATCGCGGCGTTGTCCGGGCGCGGCGCGAGGACTCCCGGCTCCGCCGCGATCCGGTTCGCCGGGGACGGCTGGTCGAGGATCGACGCCAGCCTGTTCGGCGACGCGCTCTGCGCCGATCTCCCGGCGACGACGGCGCGAGTGCTCGCGGCGGCACAGAAACCGACGCACGGCGCCTGTTTCAGGGCGGCCTCGGCGCGCGGCGCGTGGCACGACCTGCCGTGCGCCTACGTTCTTTCCTCCGGCGACCGGATCCTCGACCCCGGGCTGCAACGGTGGTTCGCCGAGCGGGCGAACGCCACGCCGACCGTGCTGCGCGCCGGCCACCTTTCCCCGCTTTCCCGGCCGGAGGCGGTGGCAGCGGCCATCACCGCGGCGTCGGCCGGGTGACCTCCGTCCAGCCGTTTTCCAGCAGGGCGAAGATCCGGTCGAGGGCGGCGCCGTCGTCGCCGTGCCCGTGGACCAGGCTTCCCGCTTCGAGCGCGAAGTGCGCGAGCGCGCGGCACGCGGGGTCGTCGGCGGACAGGCCGGAGTCCTCGGCGATCGCCGAGGCCAGCGCGGTCTCGTGCCGCAGCCACATGCGGCGGGAGTACTCGCGCAGCGCGGGGGTGTCCTCGACCAGGCGGAGGAAGTCCTCGAACCGGGGATCGGCGCGGTGCGCGGCGGATCGGCGGTCGTCCAGCATCCGCCGCAGTGCCCGGGGGACGGACTGCCCGGCCGGGCGGTCGCGGACGCTGGCGACCAGCGCGGCTTCGAGGTCGGCGTCCTCGTCGAAGACCAGCGCCTCCTTGCCCTCGGGGAAGTGCTTGAACAGCGTGGTCACCGAGACGTCGGCGGTGTCGGCGATCTCGCGGACGCCCACCGCGTCGTAGCCGCGTTCGAGGAACAGCTTCACCGCCGCGTCCGCCAGTGCCTGGCGGGTCGCGGCCTTCTTGCGCTCACGGCGCCCCACAGGCTCGGTCACGCGGACATTCTAGGCACGATGGTGAACGGGTTCCCTCAATGAGCGGTTACGCTTTCGGTGTCGTTCCGATCAGCCGTCGCGGCGCGCCACCACGCGATAGGCGTTGGACCAGCCGTGTGTCCGGCCGAGCGGAGCGCTGATCCGGTCCAGCAGCCCGGCCAGGACGAACAGCGGGACGCAGGCGAGGAAGGCCGCCTTGCGCAGGAGCCGCCGCGCGCGGCCGGGCCGGGCGGCCCGCCAGGCGAGGTCCTCCCCGCCGATGGTCAGCGCGTTGACCGCCATCACCGCGGCGGCCACCAGATCGATCGCGGCGTGCGGCTCGCCGCGTTGCTCGGCGACCACGGTGAAGCCCCGCGCGGCCAGTTCGGCGCGCAGGTTGCCGATCGGGATCAGGTTGAGGTGCTGGGGTTGCAGCCAGGGCAGCCACCAGCGGCCGAGCACGGCCGCCCACCGGCACTCCGGATCGGGCAGTTCGATCGCCAGCAACCCGCCCGGCCGCAGCGCGGTGTGCGCCGCGGCCAGCTCGCGTTTCGGGTCCGGGGTGTGTTCCAGGTAGTGGTACATGCTGACCACGTCGTACTGGCCGCCGAGTTCCCCGGCGAGCTCGGGGAAGGCGCCCCGGTAGCCGGTACGGACCCAGCCCTCCCGCTGCGCGAGCTCCACCCCTTCGCTGAGGTCGAGACCGTCGAACTCGGTGTGGGGCAACAGGTTCCCGGCTTCCCGGCAGAAGTGACCGTGTCCCATGCCGACGTCGAGCCAGGCGCCGGGCTCGCCGAAACCGCGGACGAGTTCGGCCCGCGAGCGATACCCCGCGCGGTTGCCCTCGAACATCCCGCTCATCGACTTCTCGCCGAGCCCGTCGTAGCAGTCCCGGTAGTAGAACTCGAGCCCGGCCGGGGTGAGCCGGGGATTCTGGAAGACGTGCCCGCAGTCGCGGCAGCCGTCCAGCGCGAACCGCCCCGGTTTGTGCTGGAGCAGATCGGTCGTGCGCAGGCGGGCCCGCAGCGCCGCCGAGCCACACCACGGGCACCGCGCACGCGGGGGTTCGAAGAACCGGCCGGTCCCGTCCGCCAGATCGGCGAGATAGGCGGGACGGCGCGCGGCGACCGGGTCGGTCACGGAGTCGTTCGCGATCATGGGCGCGGATGGTAACGGTTCCCGCGCCACGAGTCACCGGCCGAACGGCTTTCGCGCCCGCGGTGAACCGGACCGCGGCGCGGGACGTGCGAAGGGGTGAGGGGCCGGTTTCGGGGTGGAGGACGTCATGCTCGGATGGACGCTGCGGATGGTCGTCGGGGTCGCGCTGCTCGGCTCGGCCTGGGTGCACTTCGCGCTGTGGACCGACGGGTATCCGGGCGTCATCGGGCCGTTGTTCCTGCTGGACGCGGCCGGTGGGCTGGTGCTCGCGGTCGCGGTGCTGGCGTGGCGGCACTGGCTGCCCGCGCTGGGCGCGTTCGGGTTCGGGGTGCTGACGCTCGGCGCGTACGTGCTCGCGGCGACCGTCGGTTTTCTCGGGCTGCACGACCAGTTCACCACCCAGGCCGAGTACTGGGGTGTGGTCACCGAGGCCGTCTGCGTCGCCGGTGGTGCCGCGCTGATGGCGCTCCGCGCCCGCGAGGCGCGCTGAGCCGGGTGGCACAGTAGTCACTTGTGGACGATGACAGGCTGATCGGTTCCCTCCGCGCCACCAGGTTCTTCCGCGACGAGCCGGTGGCGCGCGCGGACATCGAGGCGATGGTCGACGTGGCACGGTGGACGGGTTCGGCGCGCAACCGCCAGCCCTGGTGCTTCGTGGCGGTCCACGACCGGCAGACGCGCGAAGCGCTCTCGCGGCTGGGGCGGTACGCCGGGGTGCTCGCGGTCGCGCCGGTGGCGCTGCTCCTGCTGTCCGACACCGAAGCGGGCGAGGACACCGAGTTCGACATCGGCCGGGTCTGCCAGTCGCTGCTGCTCGCCGCGCACGCGCGGGCACTGGGCAGTTGCCCGGTCACGCTGTACCCGGCGGCCAACGCGGACGCCGCCGCCCGGCTGGTCGGCCGCCCGGCACCGTGGCGGGCGGGGCACGCGATCGCGCTGGGACGGCCCGCGGCGGCCCCCGGCGGCCGGTCCGCGATCCCGACCGGCCGGAAGCCGGTCGCCGAGCTGCTCACGCACTTCGAGCCGCCCGCGCGCTGATCGCCGGGCGGCTCGAAACACGGGCCCCGTTCGGCGTCACCGAGCCGGCGTGACGGAAAGCAGTCGCAGGACGCGGCGGAACAACACTTCGCCGCTGGCCCACTGCGCCTCGACGCTGTCCAGACTCTCGAACTCGGTCGCGAAACGGCGGAACAGGTTCCGCGCTTCGGCGGGGATGTCCGCCTCGTCGATCAGCATTTCCAGATCGGCTTTCGCGGTCATCCACGACGAGCGGGCTTCGCTTGCGACGGCGTGGAGGTCCGCTGACTCCGAGACGGCGAAGTGAAATTCCTGAACCCGGAACCCGGTGGTGCGGTACAGTAATCTGCCGAGGGTCAACCAGGTCAGCTCGTCCTGGTCGGCCCGGTGCTCGAGTTCGTTTTCGACCTGATCCACCAAACTGGCGTGTAAGGAAATCAGACTGGGCTGTTCGGCGCCGGGCTGGGTGGCGGCGATCCGCTTTCCCGTTTCCACGAGTGGTGACAGGAGTGCCGGATCAAGCCCGGTTCTCTTCGTGGCGGCCAGGAAATCCTCGAAACCTGCCGAGCCGCGTTCGCTGTAGGGGAGCATGTCGATCCGGTTTCCGAGCTGGCGACCGGCTTCGAAGTAGTACCGGCTTCGCTGTGCGCCACCGGCCTTTCCCGCAGCGTGGACGGAATCCGTCGGCGGAGGGAAGTTGTTGATGTTCACGTTTCCGTGAAGGGATCCCGTCTGCACGGAAATGCCACCGTCGTGGTTGATCATGCGGTTTTTCATGGACTCGCCGGCCTGGTTGTCATTTTCCGTTGTCACGCGGTCCCTGTTCCCCTCGGAGTTTCGATAGCTCAACGGGCGCTATCATTTTCACGCAGTCCCGGGCGGTTGTCATTTCGGGGAAATGATCACGGTGAACGGTGGCGCCGGAAAACAGTTCAACTTCGAGGGCGGGGCGTCAGGCGGTCTGGGGGCGAGAGGCTCGGCGCAGGACGTGGCAGGCGACGGCCACCGCGACACCGGTGGCGGTGAGTACCGCGGTGAAGGCGGGGTGCATGTCCTTGGACAGGCTCGGGGCGGGGTCCGCGCCGAGCCGCCAGAGCAGCAACGGGGTCACGTAGGCCGCGGTGAGCGCGGCGCCCCACCAGCGGAGCGCGGCGTCGCGCAGGGTGCCGGCGAGGACGATCGCGACGGGGACTCCCGCCACGAAGGCGAACTGGCCGAGCACGAGGACCGGCACGGCCCAGGCCGCGATGAGGACGGACAGTGACGCGCGGGTCTTCGCAGTGGTGGACATCCGGTTCCTCCTGGATTAGTGAGCTTCACTTGCGATAGTTAGAAGCTATAACTCAGTGACCGCGACTGTCAATAGAAAACGTGAGAGGCTCTAACTTCTCCTCGGGGGACGGGCTTTCTCGGGCGGGCCGGGTGTCTTCTGGGGGTCTGCGCGCCCCGGTTGTGCCGAGGGACGCCTTCGGTGCATCCAACGCAGCGAGGGACGCCTTCGGTGCATCCAACGCACCCAGGGCGTCCCTCGGACGGCCTCGCCCCGCCGAAGGTCCCGGTCGAGCGGCGCGGTGCTGGGGACGCCCGCGCGGGCCTCGACACGGCGGACCAGTTCCTCGAAGGGCACCGCGAGATAGCGGAGTTCCACCCCGCACCCGAATGCGCGGGCGGCGTCCCGCAACTCGTCGCGCTCGGCGCGGGACCAGAAGCCGAACTCCAGGAGCATGCTCCGGCCGAGCCGGAGCAGATCCCACGCGTGCTCGGTCAACCGGCGTTCGAGCCCGGCCCGGAACGGCTCGTCGAACAGGTCGGCGCCGAGGTCGGCTATCCACTCGTCCGGGCAGAGGCGCACGGCGGGCATCCCCACCGCGAGCCGCCTCGCCAGCGTCGTCTTGCCCGACCCGGGAAGCCCGCACAGCAGGACGAGTCGTGGCCGGTGCCGCCCGGTCATGCTCGCACGGTACGCGATTCACCTTGGCGCACAACGAGATTCACCGCGCCGGGGAGCACTCCGCGAGGCCGATCGGCAGTGTCGCGGCCAGGCCGTGGGCCTGCCTGCCGTCGAGCCGTTCGACGCGCAGGCCCCATTCGCCCGCCAGCCGGGTCAGCTCGCGGGCCGCGTGGTCCAGCGCGGGGGGACCGGCCGCGGCGACCCGCACCGCGGCGCCGGTCGTGGCCAGTGACGCGCCCGCCGGGCGGTGCGCGGTGACCGCGACGGTGACCGCGGCCCTCGGCAGGGCGGCGAGCAGCCAGCGCACCATCTGCGGCGCGACCGCGGGGGACAGGTCCGCCCAGCCGTCGAGCCGGAAGGTCGCCTGCGCGATCGGCCCGCTGTGCCACCGCCGCCAGTCCTCCCTGACCTGTCCCCGGCCCGCCGTGACGTGGGCGAGCGAGGCCAGCGTGCCCAGCAGTTCGTGCTCGGCGAGTTCGTGCGCGGGCAGGCCGTCCCGGCGGAGCTGGCGCCGGACCCGGCGCACGGCGTTGCCGAGGGCCCGCCGGACGTCGGCGTCCTGGTGCGCGTCGGCTGTGCGCAGCGCCTGCAGCGCGACCCACACCCTCGGCCTGCCCTCCTGGCTGATCCCGGAGTGATGGACCACCTGCGCGGCGATCGCCGACGCCTGTTCGCGTGGCGGGGGGAGCAACGCCTCGGGGGCGGGCATCGCCTTCGTCAGGTCCCGCACGGCCGAACTCGGCTGGAGCACGGCGGTGATCCCGGCGGCACGGCTGAGCAGGAACCCGTCGCCGTCGGCGTACCCGCTCGCCTCCGGCGAGATCAGCCGCAGCAGCGCGCGGCCCGCCTCGGGCCCGCCCCGTAGGTCACGGACCCGGTCGCGCAGCAGGTAGCCGGTGCCGACCGCGAGCCAGGTGTACAGCCAGCGGCCGTGGAACCGCACCGAGGTCAGCGCCACGACGACCGTGGCCACCACCGCGACGGCGGCGAGCACGGGCCACGGCCCGCGCGCCGCCAGCAGCAGCGCGACCAGCGCGAGCTGCCAGCCGACGAGTTGCGCGACCCCGATCCCGCCCGCGCGGTGGCGGGCACCCGGGCCCGGCGCCGCCGGCGTCGTGCGCGGTCCGGCGGCCGGGGGCACGGGACCCGCGACCGGCGCGGCGGCGCGTGCCCGCGGCTGTCGTGCCGCGGACAACGCGGCCCGCGCGGCCTCTCGCGCCGCGGCCCGGGAAGCCGTGTCCGCGAAGGACAACGGCACGCCCGCCGCCTGCGGAGCGGGCACGGTACGGGGCGGCGGTGGCGCCCCGGCGCCACCGCGCCGGTCCACGCCGGTCGCGCCCACGTCGGTCGCCGCGCCGAGATCAGTCACTGTGCTGCCCTCCTCGTCCGGTCGGGGACAGCGTCCGCCCCGGACATGAGGTTTCGATGACACCGGTGAGGGGCCGGGGCGTTTCATCAAAATTTCATGGTCGCTGGTTAACGTCGGCCTCCATGTACGCCATGCTCGCGCGCATTCGCGCCCTCCCGAAGGCCGGTCACAACCGCGGCCGTGACGCGCTCGCGGTCGCCCGCGACTCCGTCGCCGGGGCGTGACCGTGAACGCCGCCGAGCCGAAGTCCGCCACCCGCCGTCGGTTCAGCGCCGTCGTGCGCGGCAGGGCGGCGATCGCCCTGCTCGTCACCGCGTGCCTCGTGCTCGTCGGGGTGGCCATCTCCGGCCGGGCGCCGCTGCCGGCCGGTCTCCAGTTCACCCAGGTCGGGCACTGGGTGTACAGCAACGAACTCCAGTCGGCGATCCACGTCGACGGCGGGACCAACCAGGTGGACGCGCGGGCGAGCGTGCCGGGCGCGGAGCAGGGCAGTCAGGTCGCGCAGGGGGACCGCTCGGGCTACGTGGTCGAGCGGTCGCGGATCTCGATGTTCGACAAGTCGACCCTGAGCGTCGAGAACACCGCGACCCCGCCCGCCACCGAGACCCCGGTGGTGCTGGAAAGCGTGGGCGGTCCGTACCTGGTCTACCGCAACGCCGGGCAGATCGCCCGGCTCGGCGATCCCACCGCGACCGTCCCGGCGGGCGGGCCGCTGTCCCCGCCGGTGGTGACCTCGACGGGAACGCTGTGGGTGCACCGGATCGACAACGGTTCGCTGTGCGAGCTGCCGAAGGGCACGACGCGCCTCGCCTGCCCCGCGCAGCTGCCCGCCGGGCACGGAGGGCTGCTCGCGCTCGTCGACGACCAGCCGGTGGTGCTCGACACCGCCGCGGACACGCTGAGCCCGATCGGCAAGGACGGGCTCGGCGAGCCGACCGCCATCGGCGTCAAGCTGCCCGCCACGGCGCAGGTCGCGAACAGCGCGGTCGACGGGCGGCTCGCCGTCGCCGACCCCGAGCGCAACCAGCTGCACCTGATCGACACCACCGGGCTGGGGCAGAGCCGCCCGGCCGCGAAGCCGGTCTCGGTCGAGCTGCCCAGGGACGGCCGGTACGCCGGGCCCGTCGCCACGACGCACGTCGTCGCGCTCGTCGACGAGACCCGCAACGAGGTACGGACCTACGACGCCAAGGGATCGCTGAAGAGCACGAAGAAGATGCCCGGCAAGAGCGACAAGACCCGGCTGGCCCGCGGCGAGGACAACCGTGTCTACGTCGACAGCGCGGACGGGGCCCACGTGCTGGTCGTCAACGGGGACAGCGGCGCGGTCACCGAGGTGGCCGTCGACGAGCAGGCCAGGAACCAGACCACCAGCGCGGCGGCACCGCCGCCCTCCTCCGAGCGGGCGGACAACCCGCCGCCCGCGTCGCCTCCGCCGTCGAAGCCCTCCGCACCGCCGGTGGCGGCCGCGACCGCGCCGGGCGCGCCGAGGAACGTCAGCGCCGCCGCCGGGGACGGTTCGGCCACGGTCAACTGGGTCGCGGCGGCCGACAACGGGGCACGGGTCACCGCGTACCACGTGTCCTGGCCGGGCGGGTCGACGACGGTCGGCGGAGGCGCGCGCAGCGCGAGCGTGACCGGCCTGGCCAAGGGCAGCTCGTACACGATCACCGTGGTCGCGGAGAACTCCGCGGGCCGGGGTTCGGGGGCCAGTGCCCGGGTCCTGATCCAGGGACCTCCGGCCGGGGCGCCGGGGGTGAGCGTGAACGCCAAGCTCGGCGGGCAGGTTTCGGCGAGCTGGACCGAACCCGACCTCCACGGCGCGACGCTGCTGCACTACGTGGTGAGCGCGACGGGCAAGGGCGATCAGCAGGTTTCCGGCACGTCCGCCGACTTCTCCGGCATGTCGGGCGCCGTGACGGTCACGGTCCGCGCGGTCACCCGGTACGGCTCGGGCCCGGCGCTCACCGGCGCCACGGGCCGGGGCAGTGCCACGGTGCCGACGGAACCGCCGACGATCAAGATCACCAAGGTGCTGAGCTGGGACGTCGTGCTGTACGTGTCGGTCACCGTCGACGGCAAGGGGTCCGAGACGACCTGCGAGGTGACCGGCAACCAGGGCGGCAAGTCCGGTTCGGTGCCCTGCAAGGGAAGCCTGGACATCAAGGTCACGCCCGGCAACTGGGCAGGCGCGCTCACGCTCACGGCCACCGTCAAGTCCGCCGGTGGCAGCGGCACGGACACCTGGTCCGGGACACCACAGGTGAAACCGCCGGGCAGTTCCGGTGGCGTCCCGATCTGGCTCGGACCGATCGCGCTGCTGGGAGCGCGGCGGGAGAAAGACAAACGAGGAAAGGAAAAGGGCGTCTCGTGACACCTACCCCGAGGGCTGCCTACGACCTCATCGCCGAGAACGTGCAGACGGTGGTGCGCGGCAAGCCGGAGCTCGTCCGGCTGGCCGTGGCGGCGCTGTTCGCCGAGGGGCACCTGCTGATCGAGGACGTCCCCGGCGTCGGGAAGACGACGTTGGCGCGGTGCATCGCGGCGAGCATCGCGGGCCGGTGGAGCCGGATCCAGTTCACCCCGGACCTGCTGCCGGGCGACATCACCGGCGTGATGGTCTACCACCAGAACGCCGAGCGTTTCCAGTTCCACCCCGGCGCTATCTTCGCCAACGTGGTGCTCGCCGACGAGATCAACCGCGGCACGCCGAAGACGCAGTCGGCGCTGCTGGAGGTGATGGCCGAGCGGCGGGTCACCGTCGACGCGGTCAGCCAGGACGTGCCACGGCCGTTCTTCGTGGTGGCGACGCAGAACCCGATCGAACTGGAGGGCACCTACCGGCTGCCCGAAGCGCAGCTGGACCGCTTCCTGATGCGGCTTTCGGTCGGCTACCCGGACCACGACGCGGAGATGCGGGTGGTGATGGGCGACTGCGCCGGGGTGACCGCGGACGAACTGCGGCCGGTGCTCGACCTCGGTGCCGTGCAGGCGGTGATCGCCGAGGTCCGCAAGTCCCACCTGGCGCCGGAGATCGTGTCCTACGCGGTCCGGCTGGCCGAGGCGAGCCGGGCGCACCCCGCCGTCCGGTACGGGGCGAGCCCGCGTGGCAGCATCGCGCTGATCCGCGCGGCGCAGGCGCTCGCCGCCACGTACGGCCGCGACTTCGTCACGCCCGACGACGTCAAGGACGTGACGCATCCGGTGCTCGGGCACCGGCTCGTGCTGACCCCGGACGCGGAACTGAACCAGCGGCGGACCGGCGAGGTCGTGGACGAGCTGCTGGCCGACACGCCCGCGCCGGCGGCCGCGGCGGGGAGGTAGCGGTGCGGCTCACCCGCCGCGGCGTCCTCGTGCTCGTCGTGGCGGTGCTCTGTTACGCCCTCGGCGAGGTGGCCGGGTACCCGCTGTTCCGCGCGCTGGCCGGGATCGCGGCGGGCGCGGTCCTCGTCGCGGTGGCCGTCGCCCGGTTCCGGCCGAAGGTCGAGGTCGTCCGGACGGTGCACCCGGACCGGATCGAACGCGGGAAGCCCGCGCTGGCCTCGCTGACCGTGCGCAACACCGGCGCCCGCCGGCACGGCGGTTTCGCCGCGGGGGACCGGATCGGGACCGAGACGCACGGGGTGCGGGTGCGCCCGCTCGCGCCCGGGGCCGAGGCGACGTACCACTACGAACTGCCGACCGCGCGACGGGGACGGCTGGAGGTCGGGCCGCTCGCGCTGAACCGGCCCGACCTGTTCGACCTCGCGCGTGGTGAGCGGACCGTGGGCGGCACCGCGTCGCTGTGGGTGCATCCGCGTCGGCACGCGGTGCGCCCGGCACAGGCGGGGCATCCCCGGCACCACCACGACGGGCCGATCACCGATCCGCCCTTGCGTGGTTCGGCGGATCTGCGGGCGGTGCGCCAGTACGTGCTCGGCGACGAGGTGAAATACCTGCACTGGAAGGCGACCGCGCGCACCGGTCAGCTGATGGTGCGCGAGTACGCCGATCCGGCGCAGCTGCGCTGCACCGTCCTGCTCGACACCCGGCCCTCGGCGATGAGTCCCGCCGTGTTCGAGGAGGCCGTCGAGGTCGCCGCGTCGCTGCTGTTCGCGTCCGCCTCGGCGGGGCAGCACTGCCGCCTGATCACCACGACCGGCACCGACACCCCGGTGGACAGCGGGCTGCGGGTGGCGAGGGTGGTGCTGGACGAGCTGAGCCTGGTCGCGCAGGACGCCGCCGATGACGCGCCGCTGCTCCCGGCGCCGCTGGCCGCGGGCAGGCGGCCCGGCGGGGTCGTGGTCGTGCTGACCGGGATGGCGGCCGAACTCGGGCCCGCCCGCCGTTGGTACCCGGACACGGTGTTCCGGCTCGGCGCGCGGCAGCGCGGGGCCGCCACGGGCCGAGGGCGGATCGTCGCGGTGGACGCGGCCGACGCGGCGGGGCAGTGGAACGCGCTGATGGCGGGGACGGCATGAGCGAAGCTTGCGAGCGAATCGAAGACATCATGCGCCACAAGGAATTCGACGCTGTCTCGCGGAGCGAGGCGTCCGGATGTGCTGAAGGACGCCTTAGGTGCGCTCGGTGCACTGATGGCGTCCTTCAGCGCGCCCAACGCACTGAAGGCGTCCTTCAGCACTCGCGGAGCGAGGCGGTGACATGAGCGTCCCGTTCGATCGGCGCGCGGTGGCCGGGGTGCTCGGCGCGGCCGCGGTGGCCGGGCTGCTGTTCGCCCCGGTGTTCGGCCTGCCGACGTTGCTCGTCCCGGTCCTCGTGGTCGCCGCCGTGGGCTACGCCGTCGCCGAGGTCTGCGCGCGCTGGCCGAAACTGACGCCGTACCGCCCGTTGCTCGCCGCAGCGGGCGGTCTGCTCGGGCTGGCCGAGGCGGTGCTGTTCGGAACCACCGTGGCCGGGTTGCCCACCGGCGAGACCCTCGCGGTGCTCGCGCGCGGGTTCACCGAGGGCTGGCTGCTGACGTTGCAGTCGACCTGGCCCGCCCGGCCGGTCCCCGAGCAGCTGCTGTTCGTCCCGCTGGCGGTGCTGCTGGCGGTGGTGCTCGGCCTGGAACTGGTTCTGCGGCTGCGAAAGCCGCTCCTCGCGCTGCTGCCGAGCCTGGTCGTGGCCGGGGTTTCCCAGGCGTACCAGGCGTTGACCGGGTTCGCCGCGGTGGTGGGCGCGGTGGGGTACGCGGTCATGGCCGCTCTGACGTTGTGGGCCCGGCGCCCCGGCGCGGCGCGCCCGTCGCGGGGCGGACCGCGCCCGGCGCGACGGGTTTCGGCGGCGGGCACCTGGCTCGCACTGTCCACTGTGGTCACGCTGCTGGCCGGCGCGGTGGCGCTGGGCGGGCTCGATCCGGCGGGCCGGGATCCGTACCGCTTCGGCGACACCCAGGTGGCGCCGCTTTCGCAGAGCAGGCTCGGCAACCCGCTGGACGAGGTCGGGGAGCGGGGCGTCACCCCCGCGCAGGAGGTGTTCCGCTACCGCAGCGACACCCCGGTGGACCGGTGGCGGCTGATCGTGCTCGACGGCTTCGACGGGGTCAACTGGTCGGCCGACGCGAAGCTGCGGCGGCTCGGCCTCCGCCTCGACGGCGCGTCCGGCGGTGCCATCCGGACCGCCGACGTGCGGGTGCGGGGCCTGCCAGGACCGTGGCTGCCCAGCCAGCCCGCGCTGACCGGGGTGACGGGGCTCGCCCCGCTGGTCGACCAGTCGGCGGGCACCCTGTTGCTGGACCCACCCGCGGCGCCGGGACAGGAGCGGCGGTACCGGCTGAGCTGGTCCGCGCCGGAGACCGACGTCGCGAAGCTCGGGAGCGCGGAGGTCGACCCGCGGGCCGAGGGCGGGCTCGCCGGGCTCGGCCAGGTGCCCGGCGACATCGGGCAGCTGGCCAGGGACGCGGTGCACGGCCTGCGGCCGACGTTCCAGTCGGCGTTGCAGCTCGAACGGTTCCTTAGCACGCACTACCAGGTCGCGGTCGGCAACGACCTGCCGACCGGGCACGGCTGGCCGCAGCTGCGCCGGTTCCTGCTGGAGAGCAAACGCGGCACGAGCGAGCAGTTCGCCGCGGCGTACGTGGTGCTGGCGCGGCTGAACGGCATCCCGGCCCGGCTGGCCGTCGGGTTCGGCGGATCGTCCGAAGCGGACGGTGGGGACCGGGTGGTGCGCAACCGTGACGTGCTGGCGTGGCCCGAGGTCGCGGTCGCCGGGGTGGGCTGGGTGCCGCTGGACCCGACGGCCGCGGCGGCCAGGGCGGGGCGGGAGCAGTCCGGGCTCGCCAAGGCGGCGGCGCTGGCCCGGCAGCAGCTGCCGCCGGAACAGCAGCTGCGCCCGCCACAGCTGCCACCCGGTCAGCACGAGTCCGATGAGGACGGTGCGACCGGGACGGGCGCCGGTGTGTGGTGGCTGGTGGCGGCGATCATGGCGGGCGCGCTGCTCGTCGGCTGGCTGGGGGGAGTGCCGCTGGCCAAGGCCGTCCGCGCGCGGCGCCGTCGTCGCCTTTCCGGTTCCCCCGGTGTGATCGCGGCCTGGGCGGAGGCCCGCGACCGGTTGCGCGCGCACGGCGTGCCCTATCGCGTCGGCATGACGCCGAGGGATCTCGCCGAACTGGCGGCGGGGGTGGCGGGGGACCGGGCGCGGGAACCGGTCACCCGGCTGGGCAAGGTGCTGGACATGGCGCTGTGGTCCGGTGTCCCGGTGTCCGAGGGCGCCGTCCGGCGGGCCTGGCAGGAGGTCGGTGAGGTGCGTGGCGGGCTGGCCGGGCTGGGGCCGCGGGCCCGGCTGCGCGCGGCGGTGGAACCGCGGACCCTGCTGCCGCCGTCGGCGCCGCGGCGGGTCAAGCGATCGCCGTGAACCGAGGGACGCCCTGGGTGCGCTGAACGCGCCGAGGGACGCCCTCGTCGCATCTCGGCGCCGCACGTCGCGAACGCTCCGTTCGAGACGTTCACCGGCGGCCGGGAGTGCTGAAGGACGCCATCGGTGCGCTCAGCGCACTGAAAGCGTCCTTCAGCACGGCCAACGCACTGAAAGCGTCCTTCAGCACTCCGTGCCGGTCACTGGGTGCAGTGGCCGCCGCGGATCGGGACGGGCGCGCTGGTATAGACCTGCCTGCCGTCGGTGGCCCTGATCTGGAAGCAGTACTGGCGCGCCGGGTCGACCGGGACGTCCATGGCCCGATCGCGGTGCGCGACGAGCATCATCGTTTCGATCCGCTCGCCCGCGACCACGACGACGAAGTCGAGATCACCCTCGGCGCGCCAGGTGAGCCGGACGTGGGTGCCGAGATCGTCGGGCGCGGTCAGTTCCACGTTCCGTCGTGGTGCGGGCGGGGCGGAGGACGCGCCGTCCGCGGGCTGCGCGGCCGGCGCCACCGGGCTGGCCTGCCCGGCCACCTTCTCCGGCCCGGAAAGCATCGGCACCACGGCGAGGCCCGCCACGACGATGCCCGCGCCCACCAGGATCCCGGTCCGCCGCCCGGGGTGCTTCGCGGTGTCCCGCGCGGCTTCCTGGCCGCCGAAGGTACGGATGAGGGTCCGGCCGCCCGGGTTCGCCGGTGCGGACGGCCGCGCCGCGGCTACGGGGACGGCGGGAGCGGGTGGTTCCGGCCGTGCGGGTGGCGCCGGCGCCGTCGAGGGCCGTGAGAGACCGGCGAAGTCGTCGAATTCGACGTCGGCCTCGTCCTCTTTCGCTTCACCACCAGGAGTTTCGTGCTCACCGGGCGACTCGGCCGTCGCGAGCCGCTCCTGGCCGGGCAGCGAAACCGGTACTACCTCGGGGATCTCCGGCGTCCGGCGCAGCCGGTCGAACAGGTCCGCCACGGAGCCCGCCTCCGCGGGCCGGTCGTCCGGGTCCTTGGCCAGCAGCCGGGTGACCACTTCGGACAGTCCGGCCGGGATCCCGGTGCCGCGGATCGGCGGCACCGGCTCCCGCAGCACCTGCAGGATCCGCTCGCCGGGCTGTTGCCCGGTACGGCGCGGGAACGGCGGCGCGCCGGTCAACACGGTGTAGAGCACCGCGCCCAGCCCGTAGAGGTCCGACGCGGTGGACAGGGTGTCGTCGCGCAGCGTCTCCGGCGCGGTGTACTCCACCGCGTGCATCGGGTCGCGCGGGAACCGGCGGCGCAGCGCCTGCCCGAAGTCCGCGAGCAGGAACTCACCGGTGTTGCGGTAAAGCACGTTGTGCGGGGTCACCCCGGCGTGCAGGACGTCCGCCCGGTGCGCGGCGGCCAGCGCCGTGGCGACCGCGTGGCCCAGCCGGAGCACGTCGGTGACCGGCAGCCGGACCCCGGCGGCCAGCAGCGCGCCCAGCGATCCGTCGCACAGCCGCATCCGCACGCCCGCGCGGCCGTCGGGGTACTCGACGACGCCGTCGATCGGCAGGATCGACGGCGTCGATCGGACCGTGTCGAGGGCCTTGCGCTCGCGGTCGAGCCAGGCCGCGGTGTCGCGGTCGAACCGTTCGGGGAACACCTTGACGGCCTCGACGCCCCCGGCGGACCGTGCCGCGTAGACCGTGGCGGTCGGGCCTTGGGCGAGGAGCCGCAGGTCGACGGCCACGTTCTCGATGCTCATGCGATCGCCTCGCTCCGCGAGACAGTGTTCAATCCCTTCTGGCGCATGATGTCCATGATTCGCTCGCAAGCATCGCTCATGGTCCTATTCTCGCGCACATCCGCCGCCGAGAGGTGTGTTTCGCGCGGCCGGTTCCTGCCTTCGGTGCCCGCGTTCGCGCGTCGTGCCCGAGGCTTCCTCCTATGCAGACTGCCGGCCTGGTCCGACTCACCATCGCCACCCCGCACCGTCGCGTCGACCTGGCGCTGCCGGAACACACGGCCGTCGCCGAGCTCCTGCCGGGGCTGCTGGCGCGCGCGGGCGAAGGGCTCGCCGACGACGGCGTCCCCGGCGGCGGCTGGTCGCTGCGACGCGGCGACGGGACGCCGTTCGAGCTCGACCGGACGCTGGGCTCGCATCGCGTGCGGGACGGGGAGATCCTGCATCTGACCCCGCGCCGGACGGAGTGGCCCGAACTGGAGTACGACGACGTGGTCGACGCGATCGCCACCGGCTCGGGGCACACCGGCCGGGCCTGGGGCCCCCGCCACACGCGGCTGGCCGGGCTGACCGCGGGCGCCGTGGCCCTGCTGCTCGGCCTCGTCGCGGTGCTGCGCGCGGGACCGCCGTGGCCGGGGCCCGCGGCATGGGCGCTCGCCGCCGCCGCGGTGCTGCTGCTGGCCGGGGTGGTGCTGGCGCGCGCGATGCGGGACGCCGGTGCCGGTGCCGTGCTCGCCGCGGTCGCGCTGCCCTACGCCTGCGCCGGGGGCGGGCTGCTGCTGGCCGGGCCGGACCCGCTGACCGGGCTGTCGGCCGGGCACCTGGTGCTCGCGGGCGCGGCGCTGCTGCCGGCGGCGCTGGTGGGCTACCTCGGGGTGACCGCGGCGCCGACCCTGTTCGCCGGGGCGATCACGGTCGGGGTGCTGACCGTGCTCGGTGGCTGGCTGGCCACCTTCGAGGACCTCGCGGGGCACCGGTCGGCGGCCGCGATCGCCGGGGCGCTGCTGGCGTCCTCCGGCGCGTTCGCCCCGCTCGCACTGCGGCTGGGCCGGGTGCCGATGCCGGTGCTGCCGCGCAGCACCGCGGATCTGGTGCGCGACGATCCGCAGCCGCCGCTCGCCGTCGTGCACGCCGCCGTGGCCAGGGCGGACAGCCTGCTCACCGGCATGCTGGCCGGGACGTCGGTGGCGGTGATGTACTGCGAAGCAGTGCTGGCCCGCGCGGGCGGCACCGCCTCGGTGGTGCTGATTTCCGTGCTGGCACTGGGTTTCCTGCTCCGCGCGCGGCTGTACCCGATCCTGCGGCAGCGGGTTCCGTTGCTGGCCACCGGGATGTTCGGGCTCGGCTGCCTCGCGGTGGGCCCGTTGACCGCGGACGGCGCGGGCGCGTTGCTGACCGCCGGGCCGCTGCTGGTCGCGGTGGCGGCGGGCGCGATCGTGAGCGGCCTGCTGCTCAGCACCCGCCGCGCGAACCCGTACCTCGGCCGGTTCGCGGAGTACTTCGAGATCCTGCTGATGGTAGCGATCGTGCCCGTGGTGTGCTGGGTGCTCGACCTGTACGCCGCCGTGCGCGGGCTGGGGGGCTGAACCGTGGCGTCCAAACGCGACCAGCTGCAGGCGTACCAGTTCCTCGTCCAGCGGGCGACCTCCGCGCTGGTGACCCGGGAGACCGATCCGGAGCAGCCGCCGTTCCGCCGCACCGGGAGCGCGTCGTTCGCGGGCATCGCGCTGGGCATCGTGTCGCTGGCCGCCGTCGGTGTGTACGGGATGATCGTGCCGGGCGGGAACACGTCCTGGCGCAAGGAAGCCGCGGTGATCGTCGAGAAGGAGACCGGCACCCGGTACGTCTACCTGAACGACCGGCTGCACCCGGTCGCCAACTACGCCTCCGCACTGCTGCTGCTCGGCGATCACCGTGCCACGGAACAGGTTTCGCGCGAATCGCTGGCCGGTGTCCCGCGCGGGCCGCGGATCGGCATCCCCGACGCGCCGGACGCGCTGCCCGCCGCCGACCGGCTGCTCACCGGCTCGTGGTCGCTGTGCTCGGCGCCCGCCAGCGACGTCGCGGGCAGCCGGATCGAGGAGTCGGTGCTGCTGGCCGGGGCGGCCCCGGCGGGCGGCGCGGCACTGGGGGAGCAGGCACTGCTGGTGGAACTGGTGACGAACGGGGACCGGTACCTGGTCTGGCGGGGCCACCGGCACCGGATCGAGGACTACGGCGCGGTCGGCACCGGGCTCGCGCTGACCGCCGAGCCCTGGGCCAGGGTGGGCAGGCCGTGGCTCGACGTGCTGCCCGAGGGCGCGCCGATCGGGCCGATCGCGGTGGACCGGCCGGGGGAGCCGTCGACGGCGGTGCCGGGCCAGAGCGACCTCCGCGCCGGAATGCTGCTGGTGGTGGAGCCCTCGGGCGGCGGGCGGCAGTACTACCTCGCCGACCGCGACGCGCTGCGCCCGATTTCCGCGCTGCAGTACGACATCCAGCGCGCGGCCGCGCAGACCTCGGCCGCCTATCCCGGTGGGGAGCCCGCCGCGGTCGCGCTGCCCCCGTCGCTGGCGACCGCCTCCCGGCGGCTCGACCCCGCCGAGGCCGCCGCGGGCGCGGCCCCGGTCACCCGGCCGCCGATCGCGCGGTCGCGGAACCACGACGCCACGGTGTGCGCCACCTTCGACCCGGGCGGTCCGGCGCCCCGGCTGATCGTCGACCCGGCCCTGCTGCCCGCGGACCCGATGACGGCCACCGCGCGCCGCTCGGCCGGGGGCACCCCGCTCGCCGACCGGGTGTATGTGCCCCCGGGAAGCGCCGCGGTCGTCGAGGCGATGCCCTCGGCACAGGCACCGGGCGGCACCCTGACCCTGGTGACCGACATGGGCCGTCGTTACGCGCTGTCCGCGCCGGACGTGCTGAAGATGCTCGGCTACCCGGCCGACCGCGCGATCCGGCTGCCCGCCGGGCTGGTGGCGCGGCTGCCCGAGGGCCCCGGCCTCGACCCCGGCGCCGCCAGGAACCAGACACTGGGCGGCTGACGGCCTTTCGTCCGTCCACTGTGGAGCTTCGTGGGAGAGCTAGAACACGTCGCGCAGGGTCTCCAGGAGCCGGGCGATGTTCGCCTCGTCGCGGCGGTAGTAGGTCCACTTGCCCCGCCGGGTGGCGACCACCAGCCCCGCCTGCCGCAGCATCGCGAGGTACTGCGAGGTGGTCGACTGCCCCAGGCCCACCCGCTGCTGGATGTCGGTCACACAGACGCCGATCTCGACGTCTTCGGGCTCCTGTCCGGGGAAACTCATCGGATCCTTGAGCCACACCAGCATCTGACGGCGGGTCGGGTTGGACAGGGCCCGGAACACAGCCAGCAACTCCGCCTCCGAGAACACGGGGTGATCGTACCGCACCAACATATTGACGATTCGCGATATTTCGATCTAAGGTCGGCCCATGTCGACTTCGATGCGTGCGGTGGAACTCGTCCGTTTCGGTGCCGCGGACACCGCGTTCGCCGTCCGAGAGCTGCCGAGACCCGTTCCCGGGCCCGGTCAGGTGCTCGTGCGCGTGCTGGCCACCTCCGTCAACCCGCTCGACCTGCAGACCCGGCGCGGCGACTACCGCGACCAGGTGACGCTGCCCGCGGTGATCGGCAACGACGTGTCCGGCGTGGTGGCCGGGACCGGGCCCGGGGCGGACGACTTCCGGCCGGGTGACGAGGTCTGGTACCTGGCGCCGGTGTTCGCCGGGCAGGGAACCTACGCCGAGTACCACGTGGTCGACCAGGCGCTGGTCGCCCGCAAGCCCGCCCGGTTGTCCCACGTCGAGGCCGCCGGCCTCGCGCTCGTGGGCGTGACGGTGTGGGAGGCGCTGGTCGAACGCGCCGGGGTGCGGGCGGGGGAACGGGTCCTGGTGCACGGCGGGGCGGGCGGGGTCGGCTCGGCCGCCGTCCAGGTCGCCAAGGCGCTGGGAGCCGAGGTGGTCACCACGGCGCGGGCACGGGATCACGAGTTCGTCACCGGGCTGGGAGCCGACCACGTGATCGACTTCTCGGCCGGGGACCACGTGCCCCGGGTCCGCGCACTGGGCGGGGTGGACGTCGTGCTGGACACGGTGGGCGGGGACACCCTCACCCGCGGCCCGGAGGTCCTCGCCGACCGGGGCCGCGTGGTGTCCATCGTGGACATCGCGGAACCGCAGAACCTGCTCGCCGCGTGGGGCGTGAACGCGACCTACCACTTCCTCTTCGTCAGTCCCGGCCGGGCGAAGCTCACGGCCCTCGCCCGGCTGGTCGAGCAGGGCGAACTCAAGCCGGTGATCGGCGCTGTGCTCCCGCTGGCCGACATCGCACAGGCACACGCGCTGCTGGAAGGCGGCTCCGCCGGTGAAGGCCGCCGACGCCCGCGCGGCAAGATCGCCATCGCCGTGCACCCGCAGGACGAAACACCGCGCCAGGCAACGTCTTCGCCTGCCGCGGCGCGTACGTCCTGATCCTCGGAACGTACGGAAGGCCCTGGGTGGGCATCCGGCCGGGACCGCATGAACACCCAGGGCCAGGAGCCCGCACCGGAACACCGTGGGGCGTCAGCGGCGTTCGGGCCGCCACAGCTCCTCGTCGAGCAACTGGACGGAGTCGGCGTCGGTCTCGCCGGCGCGCCTGCCACGGGACAGGGTGAACTCGGCGTCCGGATTGCCCTTGGCGGACCGGCCGAGCAGTTTCGAGGGCACCCCGTCGGTCCCGGCCGCGGGCCTGCGGCTCCCGCCGGACCGGCCGGTCGGCTGCTCGCCCGATCCCGGCCGCAGCGTGCCCGCCGTGCCGGACTGGCCGCCGTGCGCGGGCATCATCGGCGGCATCGAGGTCCCGGTGGACTTCGCCGCGGCGGGGGTGGCGGCACCGGGCCGGATCTCCGAGGCCAGGCTGGGCGCCTTCTTCCCGGCGACCGGTTTGGCCATCGTCGGGATACCGGCCATCCCGCCCGCCGCGCCGAAGATGCCCGGCATCCCGGACGGCACCGGCGGCGCACCCGCCCCCGACGCCGCGGCGCCGAGCGCGGCGCCGGACACCGGCATCGGCGACGTGGCCGGTGCCAGCCCGGCCAGCGACAGCCCGGACGGATCGTGACCCCCTGTCCCCGGCAGCGAGGAAAGGTCGACCGGCGCCGAGGTGCCGTCGCCCTGGCCGCCGCCGCCGCCCATGCCCAGCGACTCGGCGAGACCCTCCACCTCGGTGAGCGCGTTCATCCCGGCTTCGGCGGCCTTGATGAAGTCGGCGGGAGAGTTGCCTTCGGTGCTGCTCTGCTGCTGCGCCGGCATCAGCTCCCCGGGATTCTGGATCCCGGACGCCGCGACGACCTTGAGCATCGACATGTCGTAGTGCGCGCCCATCTCGGTCATCACCGCGCCCGACGCCTGCTGGATGAGCGGCGCCATCCCGGCGGTGAACGGGTTGAGGAGCGCGGCCTGGTAGGCCTCGTGGAGCGCGGTGACCTCCTGGACCTTCCCCGGGATCGCGGACGCCAGCGTGGTCAGCGTCTCGGCGGGCTTGGCCGCGTCGATCCGCTCACCCCACATCTTCAGCTCCGCCAGCGAGCGCTGGACCTTCTCCTCGTGCGCGCGGCCCGCGTCGTCCTGCCACTCCGGGGTGAGCTCACCCACGCGCGTGTTCAGCTCCGCGGCGGCCTGGTCGATCCAGGCACGGCATTCGGTCCACATCCGCGCCGCGTCGGTGAGCACCGGGATGTTGCCCTGCTCGGCGGTGATCATCGCCAGGTGCATCTCGATGGGGAGCAGGTTGTAGGGGACTACCATGGGTTCGCTCCTCAGACGGTGCGCGGCGGAGTGATCACCGCGGGCTGGACGGCGGGTTTGTCGGCGGGCTTGCCCGTGCTCTTGTCGGCGGTGTCGCCGGTGGACTTGTCGGGCTGCTGCGCGGAACCGGCCGCCTTCTTCACGAGGTCGACGCCCTGCTTGATGACCTTCGTGGCCGACGTCGCGAGCGTCAGCGCGCTCGTCACGTCGGCGGCGGTGTAGCCGGCGGCGGCCGTCTTGACCTTCGTGGAGTCGGTGACCATGTCCCCGGTGACCTTGGTCAGCAGGGCGGACATGGCCGCGGTCGCCGCCTTGTCCAGCACCGACATCGCGATGCCCTCGAAAAGCCCGGACAGATTGGGCGGTGTCCCCAGCCGCGCCAGTGAAGGCGGCATCGCGGGAGCGGTGAGCTTACCGGAGTACGCGTTCATCGCCTCGGTGTCACCGTTGATGTGTGTTGCGGCCATCTGGCCCTCCTTCTCGTGACCGGCGCCTAATGACCGGCGCGGTACTTCGGCGCGCTGTCGTTCTGGTCCACTTCCCACAGCTCCTCGTCGAGCAGCTGGACGGTCTCGTTCCCGGTGTCCCAGCGTCGCCGCGCGACCGGCGCGGGGCCCCCGCCGCCACGCCGTCCGGCACGCCCCCGGAGCGAAACCCCGGGCGTGCCACCGGATCCGCGGGCACGCGGCCGTCCGGTGGCGGGGTGCTCGGCGGCTCCCGGGTTGATCCCGCCCGCGGATTTCCCTTTCCCCGCCTGGGAAGGCTGCATCGGCGGCATCATGCCGGGACCGGACGTGCCCGCCGCCCCGGCCGCGCCCGCCATCGCCCCCGACGCGGCGGGGGACAGCGCCGCACCGGTGCCGCCGATCGCGGACGCGGGGTTCGCCGCCGGGGACACCGCCGAGGTCCCCGCGCCGCCACCGCCACCGCCACCGAAGGGACCGCCCGCGCCGTCGCCGCCGAGCCCGGCGAGACTCGGCAGGCCGGAATCGTCGGGAGACGCGTAGCCGAGGCGATCCGCGAACTCGGCGGGCCCCAACGGGCCGAGATCTCCGGGGCCGAGCGGGCCGATCGAGCTGAGCGGGTCCGTCGGGCTCGGCGAGGACGAGCCGCCGCCGATCAGCTGACTCAGTCCCTGGATGGCCTGGCTCAGCGAGTCGAGCGCGTTGGGCGCCTCCTCCAGCGCGGCCTTGAGCGGGTCCTGCTGCTGTTCGGACGGCTGCTCCGGAGCGGCCGGATTCTCCTGCGGCGACTCGGGTGCGGGCGCGGCGGCGGGATCGGCCGACGCCGGACCGGGACCGGCCGAGGAGGGCGGTTCGTTCCCCGGCTGGGCGGGCGTGGTGGCGCCAGGGCCCGCCCACGACTTGCCGACGGCGTCGCGCATCGCCACGGCCACGGCCCGGTACGCCGGTGCCAGCGCGGTGAGCTGTTCGGTGGCCTGCCGTTCGTAGTCGGCCCTGTTCTTTTCCTTGTCCTTGTCGGACATCGCGTGGTAGTCGTCGCGCAGTCTCTCCACAGTGGACTGTGTGGTGGCGATGCCCCTCGACAGCTCCCCGATGCGGTCGAACAGGTCGGTCGCCTTGACACCCCGGGAAACCGGGATCCCGTTCGTCAGCATCGAGGTGCTCATCCAGGACGGATCCGCCCACGAGGCCATGATCGCCACGTCCCTCAGCACCCGCTTCAGGAACAGCTGCCCCGCCTCGTCCGGCCAGTGATCCCGCGAGGTCAGCTGGGTCGCCTGGGTGATGAGGAGATCGGCCTGGGTCTTGATCCAGGCCCGCGACTCCCGCCACATCCACGCGGCCTGGGCGAGCTTTTCGAGATGGCTCTTCTCGGCGGTGATCTGCCGGTACAGGTCTTCGATCGACACCGTCACAACCCCTATCGCTCGAGCCGGGGATCGATCGCCACCTGGTTCCGGCCCGGCTGGGAGTCCAGCGTGGTGAAGAAGTTCGCGCGGCTCTGCTCGTCGGCGTGGTCGTAGGTCGTCGCGATCCGCTGGACGAACGAGCTGTAGGTGGCGAATCCCTGTTCCACCTGGGACATGAACTCGTGCAGCTGCCCGGTGGTGTCGTTGTCGGTGCTGGTGAGCTCGTCGCACGCGTCACGCAGCGCCTGGCACGCGTCCAGTGGCACGTCACCGCAGGGCGTCGTCTGGCCGCGCCGGGAAATCGGGCTGACCGGGTTCGTGTCCATGCTGTGCGTCAGCCGCGACACGAACTCCCGCATGGCGTCGGTGTCCCCGTTGATCTCGCCGGTCATGTCTCGCTCCCCATCTCGGTTTTCCAGGCAAGGCAACCACGTTCACCGCCGCGGCCGTCGATGACGACAGGAACCGGTCAGCTAGTCCTCCGGGGGCAGCCAGGCGATCTGGACCAGCCCCTTCTGCCCGCGCCGGTCCACCAGCCAGCCCCGGCCGGGCGGCAGCACCTGCGCCCGCATGCCGCCGAGCAACGGACCCTCGTCCCGGTCGCCGGACATCATCAGACCCGGCGTGCCGACCTCCCGGAGCCTGCCGAGGAACGGCTCGAACAGCCCGCGCCCGGCGCCGCCGGTACGCCGGGCCAGCACCACGTGCAGGCCGATGTCCCCGCCCTGCGCCACCAGCGGCAGCAGGGGCATCAGCGGGTGCGCGGCGTGCGTGGCCACCATGTCGTAGTCGTCCACCAGTACGAAGATCTCCGGCCCCCGCCACCAGCTCCGCTTCCGCAGCTGCTCGGGAGTCACGTCCGGGCCGGGCAGCCGCTTGGCCAGCGCCTCGGCCGTTTCGGCGAGCAGACCGCCGCTGTGCTCGTCGTTCACCCCGTAGCCGAGCAGGTACTCCTCGCCGACCTCGCCGAGCAGTCCCCGGCGATGGTCGACCACGACGATCCTGGCTTCGCTGGGCTGGTAGGCGTTCTGGATCCGCCTGGCCAGTACCCGCAGGAACGACGTCTTGCCGGACCGGGTGTCGGCCAGCAGGAAGAAGTGCGGATCGGCGGCGAAGTCCAGCCGCATCGGGGAAAGGTCCTGCTCGTGGATGCCGACGGCGAGCCCCGTGTCCTCGCCGGTGCGCTGGTCGGTGGCGGGCAGCTCCTCGAACGGGAGCGTCGCCGGCAGCAGCCGGACCGACGGCGCGGACTCGCCCGGCCACGCCGTCGCGACCCGCTCGACGAGCGCGCCGATGCCGTCGGCCAGATCCCCGGCCCGGCCCGCCCCGTCGATCCGGGGCAGCGCCAGCAACATCTGGTGCCCGCTCATGGCGACCCCGCGCCCGGGGGCGTCGGCGGGCACGCTCATCGCGGCACGGCGGTCGATGATCGAGTCGATCGGGTCGCCGATCTTCAGCTCCAGCCTGCTCGCGAACAGATCCCGCACGGTCATCCGCAGATCGAAGGACCGCGCGCAGCCCGCCAGCACGTGCACGCCGTAGGACAGGCCGCGCGCGGCGATGTCGCCGACGGTCTCCTCCAGGTCCGGGAAGTCGTTGCGCAGCGTCAGCCAGCCGTCGACCACCAGGAACACGTCACCGTGCGGCTGCTCGGCGAACCGGCCTTCGGCGCGCAGCCTGCGGTAGGTGACGATGCCGTCGATCCGGTGCTCGGCGAACAGCCGCTCCCGCTGCGCCAGCAGGGTGGCGACCTCGGCGACGGTGCGCCGGACTGCGCCGGTGTCCAACCGGCCCGAGACCCCGGCGACGTGCGGCAGTCCGGCGATCGAAGCGAGCGTCCCGCCGCCGAAGTCCAGGCAGTAGAACTGGACCTCGCGCGGGGTGTGGGTGAGCGCGAGGCTGGTGACCAGCGTGCGCAGCGCGGTGCTCTTCCCGGTCTGCGGGGCACCGAGCACCAGGACGTGCCCGGCGGCCCCGGACAGGTCGAGCACCAGCGGGTCCCGCCGCTGCTCGAAGGGCCGGTCCACGATCCCGAGCACCGGCCGCAGCGACCCGGCCAGCTCGGGCGAGGCCGCGGTGAGTCCCCGTTCGGGATGGACGACCAGCTCGGGCAGCAGCTCGTCCAGCGTCGGGGAGTCCGCCAGCGGCGGCAGCCACACCTGGTGTGCCGGGGTGCCCTGGCCCTCCAGCCGGTCGACGAGGATGTCCAGCAGCGTCTCGCCGACGGCGGTGTCCTCGTCGGGTTCCGGCGCGGCCTCCTCGGCGGGGTCGTCGAGTTCCGCGGCCAGATAGGCGGTCGTGTACTCCTGCAGCACCAGGTGTTCCCCCGGAGTGGCGGCCACGCCGCCCTCCCGCGTGGCGCGCTGGTACACCCCGGAGACGTAGGCGGAGCGGAACCGGTCCATCGGCTCGGTGCCGACCTTCAGGAACCCGTGCCCCGGCGCCCTCGGCAGCTTGAACGCGTCGGTGGACCCGAGCACCGCCCGGCTTTCCATCTCGGAGAACGTGCGCAGGCCGACGCGGTAGGACAGGTGGTTCTCCAGGCCCCGCAGCCTGCCCTCTTCGAGCCGCTGCGAGGCGAGCAGCAGGTGCACGCCGAGCGAGCGGCCCAGCCGTCCTATTTGGACGAACATGTCGATGAAGTCGGGCTTGACCGACAACAGCTCGGAGAACTCGTCACAGATCACCAGCAGCGTCGGCACCTCCGGCAGCGGCGCCCCGGCGGCACGCGCCTTCTCGTAGTCCCGCAGGGAGGAGAAGTTCCCGGCCGCGCGCAGGAGTTCCTGACGGCGGATCAGCTCACCGCTGATCGCGTCGGTCATCCGGTCGACCAGGTGCAGTTCCTCGGCCAGGTTGGTGATCACCGCGCTGGTGTGCGGCAGGGCGTCGAGCCGGGTGAACGTGGCGCCGCCCTTGAAGTCCACCAGCGCGAAGTTCAGCGAGTTCGGCGGATGGGTGATCGCCAGCGCCAGCACCAGGGTCCGCAGCAGTTCCGACTTGCCCGAGCCGGTGGCCCCGATGAGCAGGCCGTGCGGGCCCATCCCGTCCTGGGCCGACTCCTTCAGGTCGAGCTCGATCGGGGTCCCGTCGGCCTGGATGCCGAACTGGACGCGCAGCCGGTCCCGGTTCGGCCGCGGTGCCCAGGTGAGCACCGGGTCGAACTCGTACGGGTCGCCGAGTTCCAGCAGCTCGGCCAGCCCCAGCTCGGCGGACATCGGCGCGTCGCCCCGGATCCCGGCGGTCAGCCGCAGCGGGGCCAGCTGTCGCGCCAGCCCCTCGGCCGCGACCGGGCCCAGCGCGTCCGCGCGGCCCAGCGGCGCCTCACCGTCGATCGTCTCGCTGACGAGATCGCCGTCGGCGGCCACGTCCAGCACGACCGTGGTGCGATCCAGCGCGCGCGGCGGCAGGGTGGTCAGGTCCACCACGGTCACGCCCTCGACACCGCCGCCGGTCATCAGGTGATCGGACCCGGCGACCGAGCCGCCGTCGAGCACCACCACCAGATGCGGCCCCGGCAGCCGGACGTCCGATTCGGGGTCGAACCTCGGCCGCTTGGCCAGTTCCTCCTCCAGCATCGACTCCAGCGCCGGGACGTTCGGGGCCACCAGGCGCAACGGGCCGAGCGCGTCGGTGCGTTCCGGGTGCAGCGCGTGCGGCAGCCACTTGACCCATTCCCAGCCGGGACGTTGTTCCTCCCCGGCGCACACCGCGATCCGCACGTCGTCGGGGGAGTGCAGGGTGGCAAGCTGGGCCAGCATCGCGCGCAGCAGGCCCATGCCCGCGTCGCGGTCACCGCGCAGGTAGACGCGGCTGAACCCGTTGACGGCGATCGCGATCGGCAGCCGCCCGACGGTGTCGTAAGTGGTGATGAACCGGCGCAACGCCAGCGCGGACAACGGTTCCAGCTCTTCCAGCGGCTTCGTGTCCGGGGTGACCAGCGTGGTGGCCGGGCTCTGCGCGCCACGCCCGATCCGGGCGACGCCGAAGTCCTCGTCGTCCTTGCGCCGCTCCCACAGCCGGTAGCTCGCCGCCAGCGACCACAGCGATGCCGGGTCCGGGTGCAGGTACTCCATCGCCTCGCGCTGCCTGCGCACCGAACGGCGCAGCCGCAGCCGGTGCTGGGCGAGGTGACGAAGGTACTTGCGCCGGGCGTGGCCCATCTCCCGCTTGCTCGGGCCCCCGCCCTGCAGGAAGCCCAGCACGACCATGCCGAGCATGCCGACGCCCATCAGCCCGTAGACCGCGTACCGGATCGAGCCGCTCGCCGAGCCGGAGAACATCAGCGCCATCGCCCCGGTCGTGCCCACCATCGGCAGGACCATGAGCAGTTGCGCCCACTGCCGCCCCGGCGGGGGCGGGATCTCCGGCGGGGGCTGCAGGATCAGTTCGCCCGCGGGCAGCTCCGGAGCCGGCCGGCGCGCCGGCCTCTTCACCACGATGATCGCCACACCGGCGATCGTGCGGGACCGGCGTCCGCCCGTGGGGGCGATGGCAGGAACGTGCCGTCGGCGCTGACGAGGCGGTTTCGCGAATTAGCGTGACGACCGCAGCCCTGTACGAGGACGCACGGGCCCGGTGGGGAGCCGTGGACAAGAAGAATGGAGCGCCGGATGACAGGAAACTTCCTGCACGGTGAGACCGACCAAATCCTCAATTTGGCCAAGCAGACGGTCGCGCACGCCGAAGACATCAACACCAGGGCGGTGACGCTCGGGAACAACCTTTCCGCGCTGGCGTCGTCATGGAGCGGGCAGGCGCACACGGGATTCCAGGCCGTTTCGGACCGCCAGCTCGGCGACAGCCAGAAGTTCACCAACATGTTGCAGGAGCACGGCGAGAAAACCCAGACGCTGGCCAACAGCTACGACCAGGTCGACGCGGACGGCAACCACGGCTGGGACGCCGGTGGCACCGGCATCGACGCGGCCATCAACGTCTGACAACGGCGGGAAACCCCATAACGGAAAGGGATGACGCATGACCCGAATCATGATGCAGTTCGAACCGGTCTCCGGTGGCGCGGGCCAGATCCGGACCACCGGCAGTGAGAACGCGGACACGTTCGCCACCCAGTTCACCTACGTCCAGAACGCCGCCTCGGAGTTCCACACGGACGCTTCGGGTGGCGAGAACGCCGCGACCCACGGGGTGCTGAACAAGTGCCTCGACGAGATCCACCAGGGCGGTAACCACCAGGCGGCCAGGGCCGACCAGACGGTCCAGGCCTTTTCGAACGCGGTGGAGCAGGCCCGGCGCCTGATGTCGATGTAACCCTTGTCGGCGCGAAAGGAAGGGCCCCGGTGTGATCGCACCGGGGCCCTTCCTTTCGCGGCTTCACGGTTCGGAGACGAGGAAGATCTGCTCCGGCGGTTCGGTGGAGACGGGCTCGGCGGGCACGGCCGAAGCCCAGCCCGGACGCCAGCGGCGCCTTCGACCCCGGGGCACGACCACCGCCACCAGCGCGGCCAGCACGAGGTCCGCGACCGCCGCGACGGTCAGCCATTTCGCGGTGCCCGCCGTGGCCCGTTCCGCCGCCGCGCGGTCGAGCCGGGCCTGGTCCGGTGGCCGGGGAAGGTAACCGGGCAGCGCGGCGGGTTTGGCGGGATCCAGTCCGTCGGTCACCGCGCGATAGGGATCGACGATCCCGGCACCGTAGGCGTGACTGCCCGCACCGCCCCTGGCCGGGCTCGCGGTGGCCAGCAGTCGCTGGGCGACCTGGGCCGCGGAAAGCCGTGGCCACGCGGCGCGCACCAGCGCGGCCGTGCCCGCCACGAACGGCGCGGCGAAGCTGGTTCCGTCCACATAGGAGTGACCGCCCGCCCGCGTGGCGGTCAGCACCTTGGCCCCGGGGGCCATGAGGTCGACGTAGCGGCCGATCTGCGACGCGGACAGCCTCGCCCCGTCGATGTCCACCGCGCCGACGCCGAGCACCCCGTCGTAGGCGGCGGGGAAGGACGGCAGCTCGGTGCCCGCGTCCTTCTGGGCGTTGCCCGCCGCGGCCACCACCAGCGCGTCCCTCGCCGTCGCGTACGCGACCGCGTCCCGGATGACCGCGAAGTCGTCGTGGCCTGCCAGCGACAGGTTGATCACCTTCGCGCCCTGATCCGCGGCGTAGCGCACGCCGTTCGCGACCACCTGCGGGTCGATCCGCAGCGCCTCGCCCTGATCGCCGACGTCGCGGTCGCTGATCCGCACCGGCAGGATCCGCGCGTCCGGCGCCACGCCGTGGAAACCGATGCCGGGCACCGGATCGGCGGCGACGATCCCGGCCACGCCGGTGCCGTGGGAAACACAGTCGAACGCGCCGGGCAGCGCGCCGGCGAGGTAGAAGTCCCGGCCAGGCACCACCTTTCCCGGCCGGTTCAGCTGCGGATGATCGGCGTCGACGCCGGAGTCGACCACCGCGACCAGTACGCCCGCTCCCCGGCTGTACGGCCACGCGCGCTCCGGGGCGAGCAGTTGCTGCGCCCAGGGCTGCGCCGGGACGGGGGAGTGCGCGGGTTCCGGATCGTGGCAGGCTCCCGGCGGTGGCGCCGCGTTCGCCGGAGTCGCGCCTGTCGTGGTTTGAAGCGCTGTCGTGGCCAGCACGGCGGCGACGACGGCCATCCTGGTCATCCGATGTCGTCTCACCCCGCCATCGTCCGCCGGGACCCGCGGCGCGGTCGCGCGGTGGCGACAACAGGTCACGCCCCGCCTTCGCCGAAGTGGTCGAGGATTTCCGCGAACTGTGCGAACGGGGGCGTTTCGCTCCCGTCGAACCGGCACCACACGGCGGTCCGCGCTCCCACCCCGAGCAGGTCCACCCGCGCGGCGGGCGTCCGCCGCGCGTGCCCGACCCCACGGGCGGCGACCATCTCGTGTCCGATGAGGACACCGTAGGGCAGGGCGGGCGGCACCGGGGTCGCCGCGCGCAGCCCGGCCAGCCTGCCGGGGTGCGCGGCGACCACCAGCAGCCGCGCGGTGCCCGCGCACGCCGTGGCGAGGTCCTCGACGCGTTCCCGGGGTACCGTGCCCGCCTCGGGACCGCTGAGCCGGACCTCCTCGATCACCCCGGTGTCCACAGGGGACACCGCGAGCTGTCCCACCACGCCATGGCCGACGACGACCAGCTTGACCGGCCGGGCGCGGTCACGGCAGTGCGCGGTGATCTCCCCGGCCGACCACGGCTGGGTGGCGGGCTCGGCGACACCCCAGCCGGTGGGGCCGGATCCGGTGAGCGCGCGCATCGCGTCCTCGGTGCCCGTGCCGAGGCGCGGCGGTTCCCCCGCCGGGTGATGGACGGTGATCTGCACTTCGAGGTCGCCCGATCCCGGAGTCGCGTCCAGTGTGGGCGCGGGCCCGGGATCGGCGTCGGGGACGAACCGGTTTCCGTTCCACACCAAGGGGAAGCCCCGGAGCCCGTCGCGATGACGGCCGGTGCCGTCCGGCACCACCCAGTCGGCGTGCGCGTCGCGGAGCAGCAGCTCCAGCGGATAGGTGATCCGGCTGTGTGCCGCGGTGAGCAGTTGCAGGTCCCGTCCGCTGTCCACGGCGGTGCGCGCGGCGTCGACCAGCCAGGTGGAGGCGGGGACGACGTCGCGGAGCTGCTCGACGAGGACGGCCTCCGCGGTGGCGTGATCGGCGGCGGGGTGCGTCACCGGCTCGACCACGAGAGGCCGCCGGTCGCGGTCACCACCGCGTCGGTGAACGCCCTGGCGGCGGCCTCGGCCTCGGCGTCCCCGTCCGGGGCCCGGCTTTCCACCCACCACACCGGATGCGGCACGTCGGCCGTCCGGTCAAGGCCGAGCAGCCGCCGCACCTCGCCCGGCACCTGGACCAGCCGGGCGCCCTCGATGGTGAGCAGGGACCGGCCGTCGGGATGACGCAGCCGGAAGAGCCGCCGGTCCTCCAGACTGTCCACAAGCGACGGCTCGCTCGCCGCCAGTATCGCGCCGACGAGTGTGTCGGCGTCGGGTTCCCTGCGGCACAGGCCGACGACGTCGAAGGTCATCAGGTCGGCTCCTTTCCTCGTCCGGCCATCGTCCCCGGGCCGGGGACGGCCGGTGCCGTCGTGGCCGCAACAGGACACGCGGCCATCCGGCGCCCGTTCCGGCGACACACTGGGCCGGACGCGAGCAGGGAGGTGCCGTGGACTCTTCATCCCGGCCGGACGTCCGGGCCGAGTACGAGGAACTCGCCGAGGACATCCGGACCACACAGCGGCGCATGGCCGAGATCAGGGCCACCGCCGAATCCGACGACGGGTTCATCAGCGTGACCGTCGGCGGCGCCGGTGAGCTGCTGGAGCTGTGGCTGGACCCGCGCATCTACCGCGCGCCCGACTCCGTCGCGCTGGCGCGGGACCTCACCGACACCATCCACCGGGCCGTCGAACGGTCCCAGGAACAGGGCATCGCCATCGTCGCGAGCTTCCTGCCCGAGGGCGCCACCCCCGGGACGACCGATCTGCGATTCGATCCCCTGCTGCTCGAACTGGACCGGCAGACCGGCGGAGGAGCACGACGATGACCCGGATCGACCGCGACGGCGACGGCCGGATCGACATGGACACCGACGAGACCACCGCCCAGCTGAAGCGGGTGCGCGCGGCGGGAGAGGCGCTCGACGCTGCCTGGCCGGGCGCGCGGGGGAGGATCGAGGCTCCCGGGCTGGTGGGTGGCGGGCCCATGGGCGCCGCGTTCTTGAGTCTCTACAGTGGACCGAAGCAGTCCGTTGTGGACGCCATGGGCCAGCTCACCGGCGCCTACCAGCAACTGGCCGACAACGGCGACCAGGCCGTGCAGGCGTACCTGGCCGCCGACGCCGCGGCGGCCGGTCAGTTCCTCCGGTGACGCGGCCGGATCATGACCGACACCGTGGAGCCGGACGGCGACCTGTGGAACTGGGTCGTCCAGAACGGCGGTCAGGCCAAGGAGAACCTGTGGCCACCGGACAGCGAAACCGCCGCCCGTGATCTCGCGCAGGCGTGGAAGGACTCCGCGAAGGCGCTGAGGGACGCCATCCAGCTTTCCGACAGCGCGGCGGCCGACCTGCGCAAGGCGTGGTCGGACGCGGCGGGTTTCGGGGCGTACTACGCCGTCCACTCGATGAACCACGGCGAGCTGGGCGAGCAGGGCCTGGACGGGATCGCCGGCCTCATGGACACGCTCGGGACCGCCTGCGACGACTACGCGAACAAGGTGAGCAAGGCCAAGTACGACATCAGACGGTACATTTCCGACAACAACAAGCTGTTCGCGCGCTGCACCAGCTGGGCGGCCAGGACGGTGTTCGCGATCAAGGTCGCGAAGAAGATCTCGGACATGGTGTCGGGTTACGCGCAGGACATCATCAAGCCGCCCGAAACGGCCGAGCCACCGAAAAAGCCGAAGCCACACGGTTTCTGGGGCAACGTCGGCGCGTTCTTCGGCGGCGTCGGCGAGGCGATCAAGGAGAACGCGCTCGGCTTCGCCGCGCTGGCCGGGTGGGGTGACGGCCATTTCTCGTGGTCCAACGCGGGGCAGGCATGGGGCGGGCTCGGCAAGTTCGCGCTGTCCGCGGCGGCCTACAGCGTGCCGGGGCTGGCGGTCGTCGACCAGACCGTCGGCCTGCCGGGTCTCGAACGGGGCGCGGCGGGCCGGCCGTTGGTCGAAATGGGCAAGGGGATGGTCCACTGGGACCAGTGGAGCGAGGATCCGGCGCGGGCGGCGGGCGCGACCACGTTCAACATCGCCGCCGCGGTCCTCGGCACGAAGGGCGCCGGCGCGGTGGTCAGCCGGGCCGGGGCCGCCGCCGCGGGAAGCAAGATCAGCGCCCTCGCCACCGCCGGGCGCGTGGTGGAGCGCGCCGGGACGGCCGTCACGAAGATCCCCACCGGCACCGAGCTGGCGGTCAAGGCCGTCAAGCGGATCCCCGGCGTCGACAACCTGTTGTCCAGGGTCGGGCTCGGCCACCACCCGCCGGGCACGCCGCCGCACGCCGGGGACCCGCCGAACCCGCCGCACCGGGAGCCGGGGCGGTCCCCGGCGCGTCCGCCGGACAACCCGCCGGGCCCGCCCGCCCCGCCCAGCCCGCACGCGCCGGATCAGCCGCGCACACCACCGGATCGTCCGCCGCATCATCCACCCGAGCAAGCGCCGCCCGGCGAGCGTCCGTCCCGGCCGCCCGTGCCCGACCACCAGCCGAAACCGGGCTCGGTCGGCGAAGCCATGGGACGGGAGCCCCACCCGGCGTCGTCGCATCCGAGCGGCGGTGAGCGCCCGCATTCCGGTGGCACCCCGGAATCCCACTCCGGCGGAAGCCCGCGGGGCGCCGGTGAGCACCAGGCCCACGGGCAGCCAAGGCCGGGGGAGCACCCGGCACCGGCGAACCAGCACGGGCAGACGGGCGAGCACTCGCCTCGCCCGGAAGCCGCGCAGCGTCCGGCGGGTGCCGAACATCCGGGCGCGGCAGGACAGTCGGCAGCGGCCGAACACGCGGGGACGACCGGACATCCGGGCGCCGTCGAGCATCCGGCGCAGGCGGGGCATCCCGGGACCGCCGGGGACCACACACCCGCGCGGCATCACGAACAACCGGGGACCACGGAACACCCGGCGGCGAAGGAATCGGAGCCGCCGAAGGCCTATATCGACCCGAAGACGCAGCAAGCCCGGTTATCCGACACGCTTTCGCCCGAGGACCTGCGTAACACGACCGGGGTGGACCGGGACGCCGCGTGGTGGGCGCAGAAGCAGTGGGCGGAAGCCGCCGCGCCCCAGCCACGCACGCTCACCCAGAAGGCGATCTTCGCCGTGGTCAGGGGCAGCAGCGTCATCCACGCCGCGCAGGACATCGCCGAGGGCCACCACGCGGTGCCCACCAGCGATCCGCCCAAGCCGCATCCGACCAGGGAGCCCGCGCCCAAGAGCGGGGAGAAGACGGCCCCCGGTGCGGAAAACGCCAAGAAAACGCCGTTGAAGCCGGGCGATCCCGGGCTGCCACCGCGGTTCGGTGACCACGCCGTCGCGCACGTCGATCCCGTCACCGGCAAGGTCGATCGCATCGACCCGCCGGACCCGCCCACCCCGCCACGTTCCCCCGAGACCGGCCCGGAGAACCCGAAGCCGTCCGGGCCGCACGAGCCGGGAACGGAAGCACCGAAGGGGAAACCGCGTCAGCCGGAGCCGATGCCGGAACCGAAGCCGGTCAAGCACGACCCGGTGCGGCCACCGGAGCGTCCGCACGAGCCCGGGCGACCGGCTCCGCACCAGCCGGGCCACCACGATCCCGAGCGGCCGCCAGGGCACCGGCCGGAGCCGGGGACCGGGCCGGTATCGCATCGCCCCGCCGAGAACGCGCCGGCTCAGCAGCCCCCGGCCCGGCATGAACCGTCGGCGTCCCAGGAGAAACCGGCCCCGCGCGAGCCGGAGCATCCCCGGCCTCCGGAGCCGTCCGGGCGTCCCCGGGCGTCGGGGGAGCATGAGCCGCCGAGACGGCACGAGCCGCCGGGAGAACACGGACCGGGGCGGAGTGAAGCCACCGGCGAGCACCCGACCGCGCGAGGACGGGAGAGCCAGGGGGACGCGCCGAGAGTCCACATCGACCCGGACAATCCCGGAGCCCGGGTACCCGGAGCCCGGGTACCCGGCACCCGGCACCCCGACCAGCCGGGGAACACGGCCGGGACGCCCGGCGAGCCTTCCTGGCTGGACCAGGCACACCGGGCGGCGCACGTCGACGAGCCGGGGCGGCTCGCCGGCTGGCAGCGGGTGAACTTCCTGATGTTCCAGGTGATCGCGCTGGTACACACCTATTTCAGCCACAGCTCGCCGGACAGCCTGCCCGCCAAACCGGCACAGGCGAGCGAACGCACCGCCAAGTCCGGGGACAGGACCCCCGGTGAGCCGCCGGAGCCGACCACCGAACGGCCTCCGCTGCGGCCGGGCAGGGCCGACGCGCCGCCGTCGCACGGCGACAACTCCTTCGTGCCCCTCGAATTCACCCCGGGCTCGCGTCATCCGGCCGGTGCGGGGGAACCGCCCGCGTCACACGGGCCGGAGCCGAAAACCGAGCCGAAGTCAGGGCCAGGGCCGGAGAGCCGGACGCCGGATTCGCGTCCGCCGGAGCCGGAACCCGCGCACACACCGAAGGAACCGTCCACGGCGGAACCGCCGAAGGGGCCCGGAACCGGGCACACCGGCATCCACGACGTGATCAACCCGCCGGAAGAGCACGGCCCGCCGCATGGCGGGGACGGGCACGGGCACGGCGGCGCAGCCGACCCCGGGATCCCGGAGCCGCTGGTGCGGGACCATCCACTGCCGACCAAGGAACTCGAGCAGATGTTCCACGGGGAGAACGATCCGCACAATCCTCACCGGTTCTTCCACCCCGACACGGTCAAGTACATGTCACCGGCGGAACTGGAGCGACATCGGGTCTTCGTGCGCGACGGCAAGCTGTACAACGCGTCGGACGGCTCGCTGTTCGACACGTCGGCGGCGGCGACCCTGCACAGCGTCGGTCACGGGCGCGCCATGTTCGTGATGGACGAGCACGGAAACCTGTACGCGTCGAATCTGCAGATCAGAGGTAGGCTCCACCACTCGAGCTTCCTGGGCGGCTCTCCGGTGGCGAGCGCGGGGGAGATCGCGGTCAAGGACGGCGTGCCGCTGGCGGTGTCCCGCAAGAGTGGCCACTACCGGCCACATGAGGAACACCAGCAGCGGCTTCGCGAGATGCTCGAGGAGCAGGGCTTGGACGTCGACGGTATTACGTTCGAGGGTGGGTTTTGACCGATCCCGGCGGAAAGGACAGCATGCGAGCGGCATTTCCCTGGCGGGGGTACGTCAACCAGCTCACCTACGCGGTCGATCTGACCCACCAGGTCGAGGACGGGTTCGTCGCCGCGCTCGCGGACGACCTTGTCCACCAGCGGACCTTCACCCAGCCGGTGGCGGACTACCACCGGGCGGTGGACGCCGCGCTCGCCTCGGGGGAGACCATCGCGTTCGGCGACGAGCAGGACGAGGCCGTCACCCGGGACTTCCTCGCCCGGTTCAAGCAGGTACTCGACGACCGCAGGCCGTGGCCCGAGCCACGCTTCCGGCAGGAGGAACCGGACACCTGGCCGGCGATGCGTGACGCTCCCGTCCTGGCGCGCATACCGCTGTCCGTACGGCAGGTCCAAGAACGGCTGAATCGGATGTTCGACACCGTCACAGGTGGCGACGGCGAAGTCGACGTGCTGATCCTGCGGCTGCGTACCGGGCAGGTGGTGGCACTGGCGCACAAGCACGCCTCGGGCCCGCTGGGCGTCGACCTGGTGGCACGCACCGATCCCGCCTCGACCCTCGCGGCGTTCCACGAGTTGACCGGGATCGAAACGTCACCAGCTCCCTGATCCGGATGCTCGGGTCTGCCCGGACTTCGGGGGTGAGCTTGCCCTCGACGTCGTGTGGGTCGCGCAGTGCGATCGCATTGCGCAGCGTGCTGGCGGCGAGGGAGGCCCGCATTGAGGTGCCGACGATGATCTCCTTCCAGGCAAAGCCTCAGCCCCCTTTTGCGTATTCACCGGAGGAGGGGTTGGTGCAGAATGTTGCGTCTGGGGGCGCGTAGGGGGTCTACGTAGTCGGGCGGGACGAAGGTGGGTATCCCGTCTTCGGCGATGTGGACTGTCCATGGTGAACTGTGCAGTAGTCGATGATGCGCTGAGCAGAGCAGCACGAGATTCCGGAGAACCGTCAGTCCGCCGTGTGCCCACTCGATCGCGTGGTGGACGTCGCAGTGTCTGGGTTTTCGGTGGCAGCCGGGGAAGGCGCAGCCGCCGTCTCGGATGATCAACGCCTTGCGTAGTGCCGGGGTGACCAAACGCTTGGCCCTGCCCAGATCGAGCGGCTCGCCCTTCGAGCCGAGTACCGCCGGAATGATGTGGCAGTCGCAGGCCAGCATGCGTGTTTCGGTGGCGGTCAGTTCGCTGACCATGTCCAGGCACGCGGTGCCCAGCTTGGACTTCAGATCGTTCAGGGCCACGGTGACCACCAGGTGGGCGCGGTCACCGCCGGGCACGTCCGGAACATTGGCCAGCATCGCGATGGCCTCACCGAACGCCTCCCCGTACCGCTGTGAGGTAGACCGTAGGTCCGGCCACTTGTCTTCCCCGGCGGGCCGGGGCGTGGACAGTGGGTCGAGGATGGTGCTGAGCCGGGTTCCGGTGATGGGATCGAGCTGCCCGTCGATATCGAACCAGCCGTCCTTACGCTGCCGCATCCGTAGTTCGGGTTTGCGTTCGGTCGGGTCTGGGTCCTTCGGTTCTTTTCCGTCCTGGTCCATGCGGGCCAGGATCTCGTCGGCGGCCTTGTCGACCTCGTGTGGTGTCGCCTGACGTGCCAGCTCCACCAGGATCTTCTCCGCACTTGATCTGTCCTCTTCGGACACACCTGCTGGAATCTTCTTCAGGAACCCCACAATCCTGCCGATATGGTGTGGTCCGATCTCCCCGGCGAGTGCGGCCGCTCCGGTCGCTGGCGCGGCGGCGGGTGTTTCGGTACCGTCGATGCTACGACCAGGATTCACGCCACGCGCACGATCAAGATGCTTCTTGGCTTCACCACGCGACATCCGCCCCATGTGTGCGAACCATGCCGCGGTGGACCCGTAGCCGTACAGCTCGGACACCCCGCGAGAATCGACCTCCACCAGTAGCTGGCCGAGTTCCGCGTCCAGACGCCACAAGGCTTCCAGTCGCGTACGCACCTCGTCGGCGAGTTCGCGACCGGATAACCGCCACAGTGGTGGCGGTTCCTGGGTGGGCAGGTTCCTGGACACGCCTCCATCCTACCGCAGACACTCGCACATACGTTCGACTCGAATGAGTGAATAGCTGGTCAGGGGCCCGGCTGCGGTGTTGGGGCTTGAGGATGATCTTGTTGCAAGGGAGGGCGTTCGCCCGTCGTATGATGAACTGGCTGCGTTGGCGGCGGTGGAGCTTGCGCGTGAGGAGATCGCATGGTTGCGGTCTGAGGTCGCCGGGCTGAAGCGTCGTCTTGGGGCGAACTCGGGTAATTCGTCGCTGCCTCCTCGTCGGACCGTTTCGGCAAGCCCGCGCCGAAGTCGTTGCTCCGCACGGAGGGCGTCGGCCGGGCAATCAGCCCGGGACGCCCGGGCATCGCTGGTGGCGCACGTCGACGAGACCGCGTCCGCTCCCGCATCTCCGCCGCCCGCAGGAACAACGTCCATGCGGTCCGGGATCCGGCCCCCGAAACCGCCCCGCGCTCAGGAAGCGCTCACCGGGAAACGGAGTTCGAAGATCGCGCCGCCCTCGTCGGCGTTGTAGACCGACAACGTGCCGCCGTGCGATTCGGCGACCCAGCGCACAATGGACAGTCCCAGCCCCGACGAACCGCCGGTGCTGGTGAAGCGGTCGAAGGCGTCTTCGGTCAGCGAGGTGTCGATGCCCGGCCCGTGATCGGCCACGGTCACCGTGCCCCCGGCCACCGTGATGTGCACGATCGCCGCCGCGCCCGGCTGCCGCCCGTACCGCAGCGCGTTGTTGAGCAGGTTGCCGACCGCGCGCTGCACCAGCGCCGGATCGGCGTTCACCTTCGTCGGCGCCGCGGTGACGGTGACCTGCGCCCCGTCCGGCTCGGTGTCCTCGACGACGCCGACCACCAGCTGGTCCAGCCACACCGGCTGGAAGCTCAGCTGTTCCACGCCCGCCGCGAGCCGGGCCCGCACCAGCAGGTCGTCGATGATGCCGCCCATCCTGGCGGCCAGCCGGACCGTGCGCGGCAGCAGATCGGCGCGCTGGTCCGGATTCGTCATCGCGGTCTCGGCGAGCGCACGCAGCGCGGCCACCGGTGTGCGCAGGTCGTGCGCGGTCTCGGCGAGCAGCACCTCCTGTTGTTGCAGCGCCGCCGCGGCGGGCCGGATCGACCGCCCGGACAGGACGTGCCCGGCGAACCCGAGGGCGCCGACCAGCAGCACGCAGCCGCCGATCACCAGCAGCACGAACCGGGTGTGCGCGTCCCGCTCCGGGCCGGTGTCCTGGACCGCGACCACCGCGGCGAACGGTTTGCCCGTCCGGGACAGCAGCGGTTCGGCCCGGAACTGGACCAGTTCCCCGCCGGTGCCCTGCTGGTATCCGGCCATGGTGGTGCGGCCGCGCACCGCGCCCGCGGCCAGCATGTCGAGCACCTCGGTGTTCATCGGCACGCACGAGCGCTGCGACAGGTGCGGCTGGAACCCGGCCGTGCCGCCCGGCAGGATCGCGAACTGCGGGCACTCCCGGTCCAGTCTGTCGGTGGTGACCAGGCTGAAGTTGACGGTCTCGTCGAAGATGACCAGCCTGCTGATCGAGGAGGTCACCCGCAGCAGGTCGGCGTCGATCCGTTTGGTGCCCTGGTCGGCGTCCTCGCTGATCATGAACCAGGCGAACGCCACGAGCCCGACGGCGTTGATCGCGGTGAACAGCGCGGTCAGCCCCCAGCGCAGCCTGCGCAGCCGGTCGGCCGCCGACCGGCTCATCGGGCGCCGAGCCGGTACCCGAGGCCGCGCACGGCGTGGATGAGCTCCGGCTCGCGGATCTTGCGGCGCAACCGTTTCACGACCGCGTCGACCACATTGGACATCGGGTCGGTCTGGCTGTCCCAGCAGTGCTCGATCAGGTCGGCCCGCGCGACGGTGTGCCCGGTGTGGACGAGGAGGTACTCCAGGACCGCGAACTCCTTGTTCGACAGGGTGAGCAGCACGCCGGCCCGGCGTACCTCGCGGCGCGCGCAGTCCATCACCAGGTCCTCGTGCCGCAGCACCGACGGCCGGTCGGCCCCGGCCCGGCGGCACAGGTTGACCACGCGTTCGGTCAGCTCGGCCATCGCGAACGGCTTGACCAGGTAGTCGTCGCCGCCGTGCTCGAACCCGGCGACCCGGTCGGCCAGCGCGTCGCGCGCGGTGAGGAACAGCACCGGGGTCGGCCAGCCGTGCCCGCGTCGCGTGTGGACGTACCCGATGGCGTCCCCGTCGGGCAGCATCCGGTCGAACACCACGCAGTCGTAGTGCCCGGCGCCCAGTGCCCGGTCCGCGCCCGCGATGTCGCCGCTCGCGTCGACGTCGAGGCCCGCGGCCCGCAGTTGCGTGGTCAGGGCGACCCGCAGATTCTCGTCGTCCTCGACGACCAACACCCGTGTCATCAAAACCTCATGTGCGCGGAGAGAAAGTAGGCACGTGCTCGGCAACGCTAACGCGTCGGCGAGCGTAGACCATCGGATCCGCGGGATCTGGCATGAACAGGCCGCGCCCGGTCAGCACCGGCCGCGGGGAAGTGAGGGGATGCGCCATGAACCAGCCGAGCAGGCTCAGCCTCGTCGAGGGCACCGGGCCGGCGGGACCGGCGGGACTGGACGGGCTCGTGGCGTCGGCGGTCAGCGAGGTGCTGATCATGAGCGCCGGCGCGAGCCACGGGCCGATCGGCGAGTTTCGCCGGATCGCGCACGCCCACCTGCGTGCCGGCGTGCGCTGCCGGGCGCTGTTCCCCGACTCGGCGCGGTGCGCCACCACGCCGAGCGGGTTGTCGCTGGCCGGGGCGCAGGTGCGCACGGACGCCGAGGTGCCGATGGAGGCGCTGGTCATCGACCGCGCGGCGGTGGTGCTGCCGGTGGACCGGGCGGGCACCGGGAACCAGGCGGGCGTGGCGGTCTTCCGGCTGCCGGGCGTGGTGACCGCGACGGCCGGGCTGTTCGAGCGGATCTGGCAGGCCGCGGTGCCGCTCGCGCCGACGGACCTGCCGGACCCGGACGACGAGGAGATGCTGACCGCACGGGAGCGGGATCTGCTGACGCTGCTCTGCACCGGCAGCACCGACGAGTCGGCCGCGGCCCAGCTGGGCATCTCGGTCCGCACGGTCGGCCGGATGGTCGCCGACATCATGAACCGGCTCGGCGCGCGCAGCCGGTTCCAGGCCGGCGCCAAGGCGGTCGACCGCGGCTGGCTGCTGGCGAAGGCGGGCTGATGGACCACGTATCCGGCCGGACGCTGGTGGTGGGGGAGCGGCCCGGCGCCTATCCGACCATCGGCGACGCGCTGACCGACGCCCCGGACGGCGCGGTCATCACCCTCGACGGTGGCACCTACCGCGAGGTACTGGAACTGTCGGCTCGCCGGGTGACCCTGGCCGCCGCGGACGGGGCGAAGGTGCTCGTCGACGGCCGCGGCGCGGACCGGCCGGTGTTCGCCGCCCGCGGGGGTTCCCTTGCCCTGCACGGGATCGAGCTGCGTGCCGGGGACGCCGCGGCGATCGCGGTCGAGGACGTCGCGCTCACCGTGCGTGGCTGTGTCGTCGTCGGCGGGCGGGGCCCGGCGATCGGCATCCGGGGTGCGGCGGGCTTCGAGGTGACCGGTTGCGTCGTCACCGGAGGCGAACAGGGCATCGCCGTCGAAGGCGCCTCGGGCAGGCTGGAGGACACCACCGTGGAGGACGTGACCGGCGACGGGATCGTCGTCGGGATGGCGGCGGACCCGGTGATCCGGAACTGCGTGATCACCGGCTGCGGGCTGCGCGGCGTGTACGTCTACCAGTACGGCAGGCCGGTCATCGAACGGTGCGAAATCACGCGGACCGGCCACGAAGGCGTCGCGGTGGCCCACCACGGCCTGCCCGAACTGCGGCACTGCACGGTCCGCGACACGCGCGGTCCCGGGATCGCGTTCGCCGCGGGCTGTGGCGGCGGTGTCGTCGGGTGCCTGGTGGAGAACACCGCCGAACCGGGTGTCGCGATCGCCGAAGGGGCGACCACGACCGTGTCCGAGGGCACCGAGCCCGGCGGTCACGGCGATCAGGAGCTGGACGAGCTGCTGGCCGAACTGGACGCGATGATCGGCCTGCCCGAGGTGAAGGCCGAGGTCCGCGCGCTGGTCGACGAGCTGCAGGTCAACGAGTGGCGCCGCCGGGCGGGGCTGCCGGTGGGTGGCGCCGCGCACCACCTGATCTTCGCCGGGGCGCCCGGCACCGGGAAGACGACCGTGGCGCGGATCTACGGCCGTCTGCTCAAGGCGCTGGGTGTGCTGCCGCGCGGCCAGTTCCGCGAGGTGTCCCGGCGCGACCTGGTGGGTCAGTACATCGGGCACACCGCGGAGAAGACCTCGGTGGTGTTCGAGGAGTCCCGCGGCGGCGTGCTGTTCATCGACGAGGCCTACACGCTGTCCCGGTCGGCGGGCTCGGGCGGCGACTTCGGGCAGGAGGCGATCGACACCCTGGTCAAGCTGATGGAGGACCAGCGCGACGAGGTCGCGGTGATCGCGGCGGGCTACACCGCGGAGATGGCGGACTTCCTCTCCGCCAACCCCGGGCTCGCCTCCCGGTTCGGCAAGACGATCGAGTTCGCGAACTACCGCCCGGACGAGCTGCTGGGCATCGTCGACCGCATGGTCGCCGCGGGGGACTACGAACTCGACCGCGCCGCGGACCCGGTGCTGACCGGGTTCTTCGAGCGCGCGGCCGTCGAGGAGAACTTCGGGAACGCGCGTGACGCGCGGCGGCTGTTCGAGGGCATGCGCAAGGCGCAGTCGCAGCGGTTGCGGCTGCTCGGCCGGGTCCCGACGGTCGCGGAACTGCGCGCACTGGTCGTCGATGACGTGGTGGCCGCAGTGGCACGCTAACGTGCCGATGTGCGGGTGCTGGTAACCGAAGACGACGACAACCTGCGGGTGGCGCTCGACGCCGCGCTGCGCGGCGCCGGGTTCGCGGTGGACACCGCGGCCGATCTGCCCGCGGCCGACGAAGCGCTGTTCGTGAACGCCTACGACTGCGCGGTGTTCGACCGGATGCTGCCCTCCGGTGACGCGCTGGGGTACGTCCACCAGCGACGGAGCGCGGGCTGGCCGGTGCCGGTGCTGTTCCTGACCGCGCGCGACAGCGTGGCCGACCGGATCGACGGGCTGCGCCGGGGCGGCGGCGACTACCTGGTCAAGCCGTTCGCCATGCCCGAACTGGTGGCCAGGGTGCGCAGCCTGTGCCGCGGCGGCCCGACCGGGCCGGGGCCGGGGCCGGCCAGGACGCTGCGCTGCGCGGACGTCGAACTGGACGGTGGCAGGCACCAGGTGACGCGGGCCGGGGTGCTGCTCACCTTGACGCGCAAGGAATATCTCGTCCTGGAACGGCTGATGCAGGCCGCGGGAAGGCCGGTGTCGCGCAACGAGCTGATCTCCTACGCCTGGGACGAAGCGGCCGATCCCGCGTCGAACGTCCTGGACGTGGTGATCGCCCGGCTGCGGCGCAAGCTCCGCGAACCGGTGTTGATCCACACCGTGCGCGGGATCGGCTACCAGATGACCGGCTGAGCCCTGGGAACCCGGGACGGCCGGGCGGTCACGTCACCGTCGGACGGTTCGCGTATTCGGGACGTTCCCAGGCACGGGTGGCGACGGCCTCCTCCATCGCGGCGACGGCATTCCACACGTCGAGGTGCCGCAGGTACAGCGGGGCGAACCCGAAGCGCATGGTGTCGGGCGCGCGGAAGTCGCCGAGCACCCCGCGGTCGGCGAGCGCGCGGACGATGCCGTAGCTGTGCTCGTGCCGCAGCGCGACGTGGCTGCCGCGCCGCTCGTCCCTCGGCGTCACCACCTCGACCCCGGCCGCGCCGAGCCGGGATTCGACCAGGTCCATGAACAGCCCGGTCAGCGCGAGGCTCTTGGCCCGCACCTGACCGAGATCGACCTCCCGCCACATCCCGAGACTCGCCTCCAGCGGCGCGTAGGACAGCACCTGCGGGGTGCTCGTCCGGAAGCGGTCGATCCCGGCGGCGGGCTCGTAGCCGACGGCGAACTCGAACGGCGCGCGATGCCCGTGCCAGCCGGAAAGCGGCTGCCGCGCGGCCTCCTGGTGCCGCCGGGCGACGTACACGAACGCGGGTGAGCCGGGCCCGCCGTTGAGGTACTTGTAGGTGCACCCGACCGCGAAGTCCGCGCCTGCCGCGTCGAGGTCCACCGGCAGCGCGCCGACGCTGTGGCAGAGGTCCCAGATCACCAGCGCCCCGTGTGCTCGCGCCTGCCGGGTCGCCTCGGCGAGGTCGGTCAGCGCGCCGGTGCGGTAGTCGACGTGGCTGAGCACCACGACGGCGACGTCCTCGTTGAGCGCGCTCGCCAGATCGGGGGCGTCGCGGCCGATCAGCCGCGTCCGATGGCCTTCGCGTGTTCCGAGCGCGCCCTCGATCATGTACAGGTCGGTCGGGAAGGCGTGCGCCTCGGCCACCACGACTTCGCGGCCCGGTCGCAGCGCGAGCGCGGCGAAGAGGGCCTTGTAGAGGTTGAGCGAGGTGGTGTCGCAGACGAGCACCTGCCCCGGCGCGGCGCCGATCAGCGGGGCGAGCAGTTCGCCGACGTCGCGGGGCTTGTCGAACCAGCCCGCGGTGTTCCAGCTGCCGACCAGCCCGTCGCCCCATTCCCGGTCGACGACCTCGGCGACCCGCGCCCGCGCCGCCTCCGGAAGCGCGCCCAGCGAGTTTCCGACCAGGTAGACGACGTCGCGTGGCAGGTGGAACCGGTCGCGGAACGCGGCGAGTGGGTCGGCCGCGTCGAGTGCGGCCAGGGCCTCCGGCCGGACGGTGGTGGTCATGTTCTCCCTTTCGACGCGGTGGTGCGTATGCCCGGTATACGTCACGGCCCGCCCAGTTCCCTGGCGCGGGTCTCCTCGCGGGCCTGCACGAGCAGCCGCACGAAGTCGGTGCCGCCGGTGCCCTTCGCGGCGCCGGACCGCTCGAACCGGCCGATGTAGCGGCCGGTGAGCCCGAGGTGCCGCGCCCGCAGCTCGCTCACCGCGCGCACGCAGGCGTTGTACGCGTCCGTCAACTGTGGACGGTCGGGGCGGCGCGCGGCGTAGTCGTGCACCGAGGGGCCCGCTTCGAGGTCGGCGAGGAACCTGCGGTGCGGCAGCGGCATGTGCGCGCGCATCCCGCGCAGGAACCCGCCGGTCCGCTCGTGCGGGTGCGGAACGCCCAGCCCGGCGTCGAAGGCCTGGATGAGGGAACTCTGCGCGGCGCTCGCGCCGGTGAACACCCTGGGGTGGTCCCAGACGCCTTCGTAGACGACACCCGGCGCGGGCCAGCCGGCGAGGAACGGCCGGACCCGGTGGTAGAAGACATGGGGATCGCACCAGCGCTCGACGTCGAGGAACGCCCGGGTGGTCGCGGCGAGGACCGGTTCGAGCGCGCGCAGCGCCGCGGTGAGGCGGTCCGCGTCGTCGGCCGCGACCGCGTGCTGCGCGGCGGCCAGCAGCGGCAGCGCGGGCGCCCCGGCCAGCTCGACGCCGACCGTGGCCAGGTAGAACCACTTCTCGTCGACCCCGCCGAGAAAGGTCACGGCGGTGTCGATGTTGGTCAGGCTCAGCGGTTCGTCCGGGACGAGGCGCCGCCAGTTGGTGAGCACGATCGAGGAGTGCGCGAGGATCGGCGGGCGGCCGAGCTCCTCGGCCAGCCGGCACCACGGCACGGCCAGCGCGGCTGGAAACCGTTCGGCGGCAACGGGTTCCGCCCACATGTAGGCGTTGCCGAGGCAGGAGAGCAGGAGGAACGCGCGTTCGCGTTCGCCGGGGCCGTCGAGGTGCTCGGTCGGCAGCTCCGGCAGCGCGGCTACCGCGGCCCGCAGCCTGCCGGTCATCAGCAGCGCGCCGAGGTCCGCGGCGAGCCGCTCCCACGGCCGGTAGCGCGGCGCGAGCGCGGGCACCGGATCGGTGCCCGGCACGAACCCGCGCCCGGCGTCGATGTCGTAGGTCGCGAGGTCCGTCGCGACGGGCACCGCGATCGTTTCGGGCATCGATGGTCCTTTCGTCCGCACCCGTGCCGTCCGTTCCCAGCATCACCGCCGTGGTGCCGCGCGGGAACGGGCGTCCGCACAGTGTCGGCGGATGTGGCAGTGTGATCGGCACAGCCCTGTCCGGATGGTGGGAACGAGGAGTGCCGTGTCCGCAGCGCACCCGACGGCGGCCGAGCTGGCCGGCGCGCTGGGCGGTTCGGTGCTCCGCCTCGTCGCCGACGGCGGTGCCGGGCGGGCGATCCGCGAGGTGACCATCCACGATCCGGCGGGGCCGTCGCGGCCGGGCAGTCTGCTGCTGGCGCCCGGCGTCACGGCGGGGGAGCTGCCGGACCTGCTCGGAGCGGTGGCCGCCGCCGGGCATCCGGCGATCGTCTGCCGGGCCCCGGTCCCGGCGTCCGAGGCGGTGCTCCGCGCGGCGCGGGACCACGGCACGGCGGTGTTCGAACTGGCGGTGGGAGCCGACTGGACGCGGCTGGCGGACGACGTGCGCGCCGTCGCCGCCGCGTGGTCGCCCGGCACCGGGCACACCCCGCGGGCCGAGGACCTGTTCGCCCTGCTGGACGCGGCTTCCGTGCTGCTGGACGCCCCGCTCGTGCTGGAGGACACCGCCCTCGCGGTCCTCGCCTGGTCGGGCGGCCAGGACGAGGCCGACGAGGAGCGGGTGACGGGCATCCTCGAACGGCGGGCGCCCGGCTGGCTCGTGGAGGCGCTGGAGGCCCGCGGCGACTTCGCCCGGCTGGCCGCGTCGGACGAGCCGCTGTTCCTCGGGCCCGCGTCGGCGCACGCGAAGCCGAGGATGGCGGTCGCGGTCCGCTTCGGCGGCGAACTCCTCGGCTATCTCTGGGCGACGACGGCCGGTGAGCCGTTCGGGCCCGAACGCAGTGCCGACTTCGCCGCCGTCTCCGGGGCGGTCGCCTCCTTCCTGCGCGGGCGCGGCGCCGGGAGCGGGGCGGACCGGCCGGTCGTGGCCGACCTGGTCTCGGCGCTGCTGCGCGGGGAGGACGCGGACGGCGCGGCGCGGCGGCTCGGTGTCCGGACCGCGAAACTGACCGTGCTGGCGGCGCGGCTCGCGACCGGGGGCGGGCCGGAGGGGGACTGGGCCGGACGCCGCGGGCTGCTCGGCCCGCTGGCCCTGCACCTGACGATCGGTCATCCCCGCGCGGTCACCACGTTCGACGGCGACGCGGCCTACGCGCTGCTGCCCTGGCCGCCTTCGCTGTCCGCGGCCGCCGCGCTCGCCGGGACGAGGCGGCTCGCGGAGGGCTTCGCGCGGCGCGCCGGGCGGGGCCGCGACCTCGTGCTGGCGGTCGGCGGCGTCGCGTCGACCCCCGACGAGGTGCCCGCCGCGAAGGACGAGGCCGATCTGGTGCTGCGCGTGCTGGCCGACCGGCTGGCCGGGCCGCCGGTGGCCGCGTTCGCCGATGTCCAGACCACGTTCGCGGTGTCGTCGGCGGCGCGGGCGCTGGCCCGCGCGGGGCACCGCCTGCGCGGCCCGGTCGACCTGCTCGCCGGGCACGACGCCGAGCAGCACACGGAACTCGTGCCGACACTCCGCGCCTATCTGGACCTCTTCGGCGACGTGAAGCGCGCGGCGGAGCGGATCCACGTGCACCCCAACACCTTCCGGAACCGGTTGCGCCGCATCCGGGAGCTCACCGGTTTCGACGCGACGGACCCCGACGCGCGGTTCCTCGCCGAGCTCGAGTTCCGGATCCGGGGGCTGCGCGGGCACTGACCGCCCGGCCGAACGAATCCGGGCGCGGCACGTGGTTTCCCGGCTACGGAATCTTTACTTTTGGCTTCCCGCGCGTTAGACATGGACGGGTATTGGTCCAAACCATTCATCACGTGTTTTTCAGGAAGGTCACCGCATGAAACTCACCTGGGGGCGTGCGCGGCGGGCCGGGATCGCGTTCGGCGCGGCCGTGTTGACGGTCCTGTCGCTGGTCCCGGCGTCGGCGAGCGCGGAAGCGGACGCCGCCGCGGAGACGGCGGCACGCAAGCAGCCGGTGCTCGAAGCGTTCTGGGGCGGTTCCCCCTCGGCCGATCAGGTGCCGTGGGAGATGGTCAACACCATCAGCTACTTCTTCGCGTCACCGGCGGGCGGGCACTGCGACAAACCGAACGACAAGCAGCGCAACGACATCTTGAGCCTGCAGGCGGTGAAACGCACCCACCCCGGCCTGACCGTGCTGGTCTCCATCGGCGGCTGGGCCGCGCCGGGCTTCAGCGCGGGCGCCGCGACCGCCGAAAGCCGCCGCGCGTTCGTGTCCTCCTGCGTCGACAACTGGGTGCGCTCGTTCCCGGCCGGTCTCGTGGACGGGCTCGACGTCGACTGGGAGTTCCCGGTCTACGGCGGCCTGCCCGAGATCGGCTCCTCGCCCGCGGACAAGGAGAACCTCAACCACCTGCTGGTCGAGTTCCGGCAGCAGATGAACCGGTACGCGCACCAGGTGGGCAGGCGCCAGCCGATGAAGCTCTCGATCGACGTCCCGGCGGGCCGCCGCCAGGACGACGGCACCGGCAAGGGCGGTGCCCCGTACGACCAGTCGAAGAGCTTCGACCTCAGGACCGTCGGCAGGCTCGTGGACATCTTCAACCTGATGACCTACGACCTGTGCACCGGGTACGCGACGGTCTCGTGCTTCAACGACCCGCTGGTGAAGCGCCCCGACGACCCGAACGACAAGTACAACAACGACACCGGCGCGCTGGAGTACATGAAGGCGCACGGGGTGCCGGAGCACAAGATCGTGCTGGGCGTGCCGTTCTACGGCCGGTCCTACACCGTCACCTCCGACAAGAACGGCGGGCTGTACCAGCCCTACACCGCGACCGAGTTCCTCAACTACAAGGACCTGGTCGGGCCGAAGTGGATCGGCAACCCCGACTTCGTCCAGGGCTGGGACCCGGTCGTCCGCTCGCCGTACCTGTGGAACGCGAAGACGAAGACCTGGGTCAACTTCGCGAACCCGCGCTCGATCCAGGACCGTTCGCGGTTCGCCAGGAACAACGGCCTGCAGGGCATGATGATGTGGGAGATCGGCCTCGACGACCCGCAGCACAGCCTCCTCGCCGCGATGACCGGCCCCTGGCTCGACCGCTGACGTAGCTCCCCGCCAAGAGGTCCGTGAATGCCACATTGAGGGACTCTGAGTCCCTCAATGTGGCATTCACGGACCGCGGAGCCAGGAGACTGGAAAGCGCTTTCTGACGCCGAGCGTTCCCCTGCTCTTCGCCGTCCGGTCGTCCGGTGCTCACGGACGGCCGACAGGGTGAGGGCGTCGCGAATCGCTTCCTGGGGAGAACCATGGTGTCCGCCAAACTGTCCTGTGCCGCGCTGGCGGCGGCCGTGCTCGTCGGCGCCGGCGCGGTCGGCTCCGCACCCGCGCACTCGGCGCCCCGTCCGGCGTGGGGGACACGGCTGAACCAGGTGCAGCTGGTCGGTACCCACAACAGCTACCACCGCGAACTGTCCTTCGCCGAAAAGGTTCTCCAGGGCGAGAAGGACAACCTGTGGTATTCCCACGCCTCGCTCCCGGTGCAGCTCGGGCAGCAGTCGGTGCGTCAGCTCGAACTGGACGTCATGCCCGACGATCCGGAGCGCGGGCTCTACACCCGGCCGCTGATCCGCGCCGACGCCGGGCTCGGCCCACTCACCGATCCGGCGATGGCCGCGCCGGGGCTGAAGGTCATGCACTGGGCCGACCACGACTACGGGACCTCGTGCGCGACCCTGCGTTCCTGCCTGTCCCAGGCCAAGGGCTGGTCGGACACGAACCGCGGGCACGCGCCGATCGTCGTGCTGCTCGAACTCAAGCGGACCGACCCGGCGATGGAACGGCGCGGCGGGCCGGTCAGCCCGCCGTGGGACGCCCGGCGCTTCGACGATCTCGACCGCGAGATCCGCTCGGTGTTCCCGCCGGACCGGCTGATCACGCCCGACACCGTCCGCCGGCCGGGACTGACGCTGGAACAGTCCGTGCTGCGCCACGGCTGGCCCGGTGTCACCGAGTCCCGGGGGAAGTTCCTCTTCCTGATGGACAACAAGGACCAGGCCCAGCAGGCGCCCTACCTCGCCGGGCGGCCGAACCTGGAGGGCCGGGTGCTGTTCACCGACTCGGCGCCGGGCCGTCCGGACGCGGCGTTCCTGGAGGAGAACGACCCGACCGGGCCGAACCTCGCGAAGATCCAGGACTGGGTGCGCCGTGGCTACCTGGTCCGTACCAGGGCCGACGAACCGTTCGCCCAGGCGGTCTCCGGGGACACCACCCGCCGCGACGCGGCCTTCGCCAGCGGCGCGCAGCTGGTCAGCACCGACTTCCCGGCGCCGGGCATGGCGGCCCGCCACGGCAGCGACTACGTCGTCGAGCTGCCCGGCAGGCGGCCGGTCCGCTGCGACCCGGTCACCGCGTCCTGGCCGTGCCTGCTCCCGCCCGCCCTCTGAAACCACGCGAGATCGCCGTCTGATCACGCGAGTTCGCCCCTCGATCACGCGAGTTCCGCCTTCCGTCACGCGAAACCCGTTCTGTCCACAAAGGAATACCAGCGGATCCCGACCCCCGGTGCCCCATCGGCCGGAACGACTTACTCCGGATGGCGGTACCGGACGACGCCGTGTCCGCGACCGCTCGCGCTCTCCACTGTCCACTGTGGACGTGTCGGGGCGGCATCCGACGAACGTCGTGTCCTTGACCGTTTTGCGACCTTCGTCGGTACCGTCCCGGCTCGCGGGGGAGTGATGCTTTTCCTCACTCCGTTCCCCCGTGCGGCTTTCTCGCCGCGGAATCGAGATGAGAAATGCGTCTGATCAGACTCGGGCTCGCCGTGGCCGGTGCTGCCCTCGCCCTGGCCGGAGTCGCCACCCCGGTCGCCGCCGCGGCCACCGCCCCGGCGGGCGATCCCGCCGCCGCGGAGCCGATGATCATCGGTGGCAGCCGGGCGGGCAGCGGCCCGTGGGCCGCCCGGCTGTTCGTCAACGGCAGGCAGACCTGCACGTCGACCATCATCGCGCCGCAGTACATCCTGACCGCCAAGCACTGCGTGAGCGGTTCGGGCACCTACACCTTCCGGATCGGCAGCCTCGACCAGACCTCCGGCGGCACCATGGCCACCGGCTCCACCATCACCCGGAGTCCCTCGGCCGACCTCGCGATCGTGAAGCTGACCAGCTCGGTGAACGCCACCTACTCGCCGCTCGGCCAGTCCTCCGACGTGCGCGTGGGGCAGTCGGTGCAGGTCTACGGCTGGGGCGCCACCAGCCGCTGCGGCCAGGAGATCAACTGCCAGTCGCAGTACCTCAAGTACGCCAACGTGAGCGTCACCTCGGTGAACTGTTCCGACTACGCCGGTGGCGTGGCGGTCTGTGCGCGCCGCGGCGACGGCATCACCGCCGGCGGCGACTCCGGCGGCCCGATGTTCGCCTCCGGCAAGCAGGTCGGCGTCGCCTCCACGAGCGACCGCTCCACCACCACCGCCTACACCAACATCACCCGCTACCGCGACTGGATCCGGTCCGTCGCGGGCGTGTGAGTCTCCGACACCGGTCCGTGAAGGCCTCCTTCACAGCGCTCAACGCTGTGAAGGAGGCCTTCACGGACCTGGGCTCCACAATGGACCGAAGCGGTCACGGGGCGAACGGGCCGCCGGAGGAGAAGGCGGCGTCGGCGAAGCGTTCGCCGATCCGGCGGTGGGTGGCGGTGTCCGGGTGGAGCCGGTCGGGCAGCGGCAGTTCGGCGAAGTCCGCTTCGCCGTAGAGCCGGAGACCGTCGAGGTAGTGCAGGTTCGGGTCCGCTGCCCTCCGCTCGCCGACGATCCGCGCGAGTTCGTCGCGGATGCGGGTGAGGGTCAGCCGGTTCGGGTCGGCGGGGTCGCCGGTCGCCCGGAAGACCAGCTTCCCGTCCTCGAAGTCTGGGGTGCCGGGGCCCGGTGTGTCCTCGTGGATGGGGCACAGGATCGGGGACACCACCAGCAGCGGCGAATCGGGGTGCCCGTCCCGGATGGTGTCGAGGAAACCGTGGACGGCGGGGGAGAAGGCCCTCGGGCGCAGTAGGTCGGCGCCGACCAGGTTGATGCCGAGCTTGAGGCTGATCAGGTCCGCGGGCGTGTCCCGGACGGCGCGTGCGGTGAACGGGTCGAGCAGGGAGTTGCCGCGCAGGCTCAGGTTGACCAGTTCCACGTCGCCCCGGCGGGCGGCGATCGCGGGCCACGCTTCGGTCGGGAGTTCGGCGTTGGCGCCGTGGCTGATCGAACTGCCGTGATGCAGCCACCTGCGATTTCCCCGCTCAGCCGCTGGCTCGACCGGCGCGTCGGTGCGCAGGGCGATCAGCTCGGTGATCTCGTTGTGCGGCAACCAGATCTCGACGTCCTTGGGGCGCGGAGGCAGGCCGGTGAAGCGGGCGGTGCCGGGCTGCCCGGGACGGGTCACCGCCGACCGGGTGGCCATGTCGAGGACGTGGACGGTGCCGCCCGGCACGCTCGCCGTGCCCGCCGGACGGCCGTCGACGAGCAGCGCGTACCGGCCCTCCGGCGGGGCGGGCATGCCCTGGTAGGTCGTCTTGGTGGGCAGTACGTCCAGTTCGATGGCCGTGGCCCGGGTACGGAAGACCAGCCGCACGCCGGTGGGCTGCGCCGCCACCATCGCGACATACGCGTCGGGAAAGCGCTTCCTCGCCGACGCGGGCAGCCGGTGCGGCAGCACACCGTGCGCGGTGTGCTCGAGTTCGAGCGCACCGCGCACGAGGCCGGCGTCGATCCGGGTGGTGGTCCGGCCGGTCATCCGCGGACCTTGGCGAGGAAGGCGGCGAGCTTGGTGGTGGCCCGGTCGATCTGTTCTTCGAGCGTGAGGGATTCGCGGATCCGTTCGCCGGAGGCGACCTTCTTCTTGCCGCGGAGGTAGAGCGAGCAGGCCAGATCGGTGCAGAAGTAGGACCCGACCGAGTTGCCCTGCTGTCCTTCCTTGCCCGCCTTGCGCGCGGTCAGCAGCGACACGCCGCCACCGGAGTGGGTGGTCAGGCACAGTGAGCAGAGGTTGCTGCGCGCGGTGCCCGGGGGCGGGGTGGCGCGGCGCAGGGTGATGCCGACGAGTCCGTCGCCGGTGTCGGTGACCAGGTAGGCGCGGTCCGGGGCGGCGGGGTCCCGCCAGCCGAGGAAGTCCAGGTCGTCCCATGGCCAGGTGGCGAGATCCCGGGGTACGGCCAGTCGCTTCGCCTCGCCTTTGCTGCAGTTGACGAAGGACGCGCGGATCTCGCGTTCGGTTACGGGTCTCATACGGGGAAGCTAACCCTTCCTAGGGCCCCTAGGCAAATGGTTTAATGCCCTAGGAACGAAGGGGTGATGGATGGCACGCGCGGGGGTGACCGCCGAACGCCTGACACGGGCGGCGGCGGAGCTGGCCGATGAGATCGGTTTCGAGAACGTGACGGTATCGGCGCTCGCTCGTGGGTTCGGAGTCAAGGACGCGAGCCTGTATTCGCACATCAGGAACGTGCGGGAGCTGAGGACGCGGGTGGCGGCGCTGGCGTTGACCGAGCTCGCCGACCAGGTGGCCGACGCGCTGGCCGGGCGGGCGGGCAAGGACGCGCTGGTGGCCTTCGCGAACGCCTACCGGGACTACGCGAAGGGACATCCGGGGCGGTACGCCGCGACGCGGTACGAGCTGGACGGGGAGTCGGCGGATCCGGTCGCCGCGCGCAGGCACGCGGAGCTGACCCGGGCGCTCCTGCGTGGTTACGCGCTTTCCGAGCCCGATCAGACGGACGCCGTGCGGTTGCTGCACAGCACGTTCCACGGTTACGTGAGTTTGGAGCGCGCGGGCGGGTTCCGGCACACCTCGCGCGGGGCGGACGTGTCGTGGGCGCGGGCGCTGGACGCCCTCGACGCCGTCCTGCGGAACTGGCCGTCCGCGCGGGCCTAGCGCGGCGCGCAGGACCTCCCGCACCGCCGCGGTGGTGGGTCGCCGGTCGATCAGTGTGCCGGTGCGACGGGGCGGATCTCGCGGTGGGCACGGAGGTAGGCGGCGACCCTGATCCGCAGCCCGCGGAGGTGGGGCAGGGCGATCGCGAAGGCCCGGCCGGGCCGGTAGCCGGGCGCGGCACCCGCCTGGCCGCAGGGACCGCTGATGTAGACGAACTCGTCGTCGACGTCGTACCAGGGATCCGACCACAGGTCGGCGTCGTCCGGCCGGGGAGCGGGCAGCTCGGCGCGCGCGATCCAGTAGTCCGGCAGCTTCATGACCTCGGACAGCGCCACGGCGAAACCGGGAAGGTCGGCTTCCGGCATCGCCAGGCCGTGCCCGCTCCAGACGCGGGGCAGGCGGTACTCGGGATGGGCTTCGTCGGCCTCCGGGGCACGGCGGAAGGTCGCGGCGTTACCGGCGACCTCGGCGAGCCAGGGGTGCATCGCCCGGGTGGAGATCACGAACATGGCAAGTTTCACTCCGTTCTGCGGGGGCACGGCGTGAAACTGTCCGCCGGATTCAAGGGGTCACGGCGGCAGCATCGTCGCTCGGGAGGATGAAACAGCAAGGCATCCATTCTGCCGTGCGCACGATGTTTGCGTTAGGTACTCCCAGTACCCGGATGATCGCTTGCCGGAGATGCGAACCCGGACGGGTGGTGGAAGAAGGGAACTCGCCGCGCAAAGCGTGGGAAGGTTGGCGCGAGGGTTGCCCCGCCCACTATCGTGGTAGCCGAGCCGAGAGGCGCTGCAACGGGCGAAGGCCCGCCACGCTCGGCTCGTACCATCATCCGCAAGGGCGCCTCCCTGAATCGGGAGGTGGGCTGTGGCCGCGGCGACCGGCGAGACGGCATTGCGGGAGCTTCTGGACCAGCGCGTGGTGGTGCTGGACGGGGCGTGGGGCACGATGCTCCAGAACGCCGGGCTCACCCCGGCCGACTACCGCGGTGACCGGTTCACCGATCATCCCCGGGACGTCACCGGCGACCCCGACCTGCTCAACCTCACGCGGCCGGACGTGATCCTCGACGTGCACCGCCAGTACCTCGCCGCGGGTGCCGACGTCACCACCACCAACACCTTCACCGCCACCAGCATCGGCCAGGCCGACTACGGGATGGAGTCGCTGGTCCGCGAGATGAACCTGCGGGCCGCCGAGCTGGCCCGGCAGGCCGCCGACGAGTTCGGCGGGCGGTTCGTGGCCGGGTCCATCGGGCCGCTCAACGTCACGCTGTCGCTGTCCCCGAAGGTCGAGGACCCGGCGTACCGCGCGGTGTCCTTCGACGAGGTGTACGCCTCCTACGCCGAGCAGGTCCGGGCGCTGGCCGACGGCGGCGTCGATCTGCTGATGGTCGAGACCATTTTCGACACGCTCAACGCGAAGGCGGCCATCGCGGCCGCCCGCGACGTCGCGCCGCACCTGCCGCTGTGGATCTCGGTGACGATCGTCGACCTGAGCGGGCGCACGCTGTCCGGGCAGACCGTCGAGGCGTTCTGGCGCTCGATCGAACACGCCGCGCCGCTGGCCGTCGGCGTGAACTGCTCGCTCGGTGCCGAGGAGATGCGGCCGCACATCGCCGAGCTGTCCCGGATCGCGGGCACCTACACCGCCTGTCACCCCAACGCGGGCCTGCCGAACGCGTTCGGCGGCTACGACCAGACCCCGAAGGAGACGGGCGCGCTGCTCGGCGACTTCGCCGCCGCCGGGATGGTCAACTTCGTGGGCGGTTGCTGCGGCACCACGCCCGAGCACATCGCCGAGATCGCCGCGGCGGTGCGTGGCGCGGCGCCGCGGCGGGTCCCGGCACCGGCGGCCCGCACGCGCTTCAGTGGCCTCGAACCCTGGGAGATCGGCGAGGACACCGGGTTCGCGATGATCGGCGAGCGGACCAACGTCACCGGTTCGGCGCGCTTCCGCAAGCTCATCGAGGCGGACGATCATCAGGCCGCCGTCGACGTCGCGCTGGACCAGGTCCGCGGCGGCGCCAACCTGCTCGACGTCAACATGGACGCCGACCTGCTCGACAGCGAGCAGGCGATGACGACGTTCCTGAACCTGATCGCGACCGAGCCCGAGGTGGCCCGGATCCCGATCATGATCGACAGCTCCCGGTGGACGGTGCTGGAGGCCGGGCTCAAATGCGTGCAGGGCAAGGGAATCGTCAACTCGATCAGCCTGAAGGAGGGGGAGGAGCAGTTCCTGGAGCAGGCGCGCCGCATCCGTGACTACGGCGCGGGCGTGGTCGTCATGGCCTTCGACGAACAGGGCCAGGCCGACACCGCCGACCGCAAGGTCGAGATCTGCGCGCGTGCCTACGACCTGCTCACCCAGCGGGTCGGTTTCCCCGCCGAGGACATCGTGTTCGACCCGAACGTGCTCGCGGTCGCCACCGGCATCGCCGAGCACAACGGCTACGCGAAGGCGTTCATCGAGGCGCTGCCCCGGATCAAGGAGCGCTGTCCCGGCGCGCACACCAGCGGTGGCATCTCCAACCTCTCGTTTTCCTTCCGCGGCAACAACGTCGTGCGCGAGGCGATGCACTCGGCGTTCCTCTTTTACGCGGTGAAGGCCGGGCTGGACATGGGCATCGTCAACGCCGGGCAGCTCGCGGTGTACGAGGACATCCCCGCCGACCTGCTCGAACTCGTCGAGGACGTGCTGTTCGACCGGCGGCCCGACGCCACCGACCGGCTGGTCTCCTTCGCCGAGACGGTCAGCGGCAGGGGCAAGCGGCGCGAGGTCGATCTGTCCTGGCGCGAGGCGCCGGTGGCGGAGCGGCTTTCGCACGCGCTCGTGCACGGCATCGTCGACTTCATCGAGGCCGACACCGAGGAGGCGCGACAGGCCATGGCGCGCCCGCTCGAAGTGATCGAGGGCCCGCTGATGGACGGGATGAAGATCGTCGGCGACCTGTTCGGCTCGGGCAAGATGTTCCTGCCGCAGGTGGTCAAGAGCGCCCGTGTGATGAAGCGGTCGGTCGCCTACCTGGAACCGTTCATGGAGGAGGAAAAGGAACAGGCGCGGCTCGCGGGGAATGTCGTTTCGAGCCACGGCAGCGGGAAGGTCGTGCTCGCGACGGTGAAGGGCGACGTGCACGACATCGGCAAGAACATCGTCGGCGTCGTGCTGGGCTGCAACAACTACCAGGTGATCGACCTCGGCGTGATGGTCCCGGCCGGGAAGATCCTCGACACCGCGGTCGCCGAGGGCGCCGACGCGGTCGGGCTGTCCGGGCTGATCACCCCGTCGCTGGACGAGATGGTCAACGTGGCCACGGAAATGGAGCGGCGCGGGCTGAAGCTGCCGCTGCTGATCGGCGGCGCGACCACCTCGCGCCAGCACACCGCGGTGCGGATCGCCCCGGCCTACGACGCGACGACGGTGCACGTGCTCGACGCCTCGCGGGTGGTGGGTGTCGTCTCCGACCTGCTCGACCCCGAGCGGGCCGAAGGGCTCGCGGTGGCCAACCGCGAGGAGCAGGAACGGCTGCGCGAGCAGCACGCGAACCGGCAGCAGCGCCCGTTGCTCACCCTGGAACAGGCCCGTGCGAACCCGGAGCGGGTCGCCTTCGACGAGGTGCCGACGCCCGCGTTCACCGGGCTGCGGGTCGTCCGGCCCGCGCTGACCGAACTGCGCGAGATGATCGACTGGCAGTTCTTCTTCCTGGCCTGGGAACTCAAGGGCAAGTACCCGGCCATCCTGGACCAGCCGGTCGCGCGGGACCTGTTCGACGAGGGGAACGCGCTGCTCGACGAGATCATCGCGCAGGAACTGTTCCGGGCCGAGGGTGCCTACGCCTTCTGGCCCGCGCACGCCAAGGGCGACGACATCCTGCTGGGCAACGGCGTCGAGTTCCCGATGCTGCGTCAGCAGACCGAAAAGCCCGCGGGCAGGCCGAACCGCTGCCTCTCGGACTACGTCGCGCCCGAGGGCGATCACCTCGGCGGTTTCGCCGTGGCGATCCACGGCGCCGAGGAACTCGCCGCGAAGTACGAGGCCGAGCACGACGACTACCGCGCGATCATGGTGAAGGCGCTGGCCGACCGGCTCGCCGAGGCGTTCGCGGAGTACCTGCACCTGCGGGCCCGTCGCGACTGGTTCGAGCCCGACGCCGAACCGGCGCTCGAGGACCTGCACGCCGAGCGGTTCCGCGGCATCCGCCCGGCGCTGGGTTATCCGGCCAGCCCCGACCACAGCCTCAAGCGGCAGCTGTTCGAGCTGCTGGAGGCCGACGCGATCGGGATGGACCTGACGACGTCGTTCGCGATGACCCCGGCCGCCAGCGTCAGCGGCCTGATCTTCGCGCATCCCGAGTCGCGGTACTTCACCGTGGGACGGCTCGGCCGGGACCAGATCGAGGACTACGCGCGGCGGCGCGGCCTGGACGTCGCCGAGATCGAGCGCTGGCTGCGGCCCAACCTCGCCTACGAACCGGAGGCCTGAGCCCTCATGCGAATGACTCGCTCCGCGAGCCAGCGTCCAATCCTTTTTGGCGCATGACATCCATGATTCGCTCGCAAGCTTCGCTCATGCCGGATCCGGCAGGTCCAGTGCGGCGAGCCGGGCCGGATCGGTGACGATCCTGATGTCGGCGATCCGGCCGTCGGCGACGGTGAACGCGACGACCGAGAGCGGGGTGTGGTCCTCGCGCCACGCCACGATCCCGGGAAGGCCGTCGACGAGCACCGGGCGTCCCTGGACGGCTCCGGTGGCGGACAGCCGGGCGCCGGCGGCGACCTTGGTGGCGCCGAGGACGACGACCTCGCCGTCGGGGCCCTCCACGGTCAACCGGACCTCGGGGTCGAGCACACGCAGCAACCCCTCGAAGTCGCCGTGGCGGGCTGCGGTCAGGAAGGCGTCGACCACTTCCCGCTGCTCTCGCCGGACGGCCGCGGGGTGTGCCGTTCCCCGCACCTTCCGGCGGGCGCGGCTGGCGAGCATCTTGGTGGCGCCGGTGGACTTGCCGAGGATCCGGCCGATCTCGTCGAACGGCACCGCGAACAGGTCGTGCAGGACGAACGCCAGCCGCTCGGCAGGCCCGAGCGAGTCGAGGACGGCCAGCAACGCGAGCCCGACGGAGTCGGCGAGGGCCACGTCGTCCTCCGGCGCGCGGCCGTCGTCGACCGTCACGACGAGTTCGGGCAACCGGTCGTCGTAGGACGCCTCGGGACGGGCCCGGCGGGCACGCAGCACGTCGAGGCTGATGCGGCCGACCACGGTGGTCAGCCAGCCGGCGAGGTTGCCGATGGCCGCGGTGTCCTGGCGGGACAGTCGTAGCCACGCCTCCTGGACCACGTCGTCGGCGTCCGCGTGCGAGCCGAGCATGCGGTGGGCGACCGCGTGCATCCGGTCACGCTGGGCTTCGAACGCTTCGGCGATCGGGTCTGTCGAGCTCATGTGGTTACCTTCCTCGGATCTGCTCCGTCATGGGGGATGACGGGCCCGGAGGGGCACAGGTAACCGATGAGGGAGCAAGACCGATGGAAGCACGGATGAAGGGCACGCCGAGCCCCGACCTGACCACCGCGATCCAGCACCTGCACAAGGAGATCCACGCCGGTGGCGTCGACCCGCTCGTGCTGGAGCTGGTCCACCTGCGGGCCAGCCAGATCAACGGGTGCAGCCCGTGTGTGTTCGCCGGGGTCGAGTCGGCGAAGAAACGCGGGGAAACCGAACAGCGGCTGCACAATGTGGTCACCTGGCGGGAAACGCCCTTCTTCACCGAGCCGGAGCGGGCCGCGCTCGCACTGGCCGAGGCCGCCACCCGGATCCAGGACGGCGCGCCGGGCGTGACCGACGAGATCTGGGACGAGGTCGCCGCCCACTTCGACGAGAAGCAGCTGGCCGCGATCACCCTGCACATCGCGATGACCAACTTCTTCAACCGCATCAACCGCACGAACCGGGAGCAGGCCGGTAAGACCTGGTGAGCCGGGCGGCGCGTCATCCGGCGGGGCTACGGCTCTCCGTGGCCCCGCCGGATGGCGCCCCGTGCGCGGAGGAGGCGCACCGGGCGAAGTCCTTACACCGCCGGGAAAGCCCGATGTCACTTCGAATTGCCTCGGTTACCGACGTGGATCATGTCGGCCACGTCCAGACCGAGCTGAGTGCGACACGCGTGGATCACCTGGGAGACGAATTCGGCGACTGCGTGATCGAGTTGCTCGGTCGAGATGGCTCTGGTCCAGGTGTCGGGCGCGAACACCGAACCGACGCGCCACCCCGCGTCCGCGGCGACGATGCGCACCGCGCCGTCCTCGGTGAAGCCGTTGTGGTAGCGATCGTCGAAGAGATAGGTGTCTCGGTCCCGCTGGGGCCGGCGGGTCCACCGGTGCAGGTCGGTGGCCAGCGCGACGACGGGGAAGTCCGTCTCGGAGTACACCACGTCCCCGGCATCCACGAGGGTGAAACTCGCTTCGACATGGATCCAGATCTCTGCCGGGGTGTAGGGCCCCACTGCCCGGTATCGACGCAGGTCGGTGTCATGCAGGGCGTCAAAGGTGAACACCGATGAACCGTAGCCGAGCAGGCGTGAATGCCGGACCAGCAATAACTCACCGCGTCAGTGCTGGGTGTCGTCGGTGAAGAACTCCGGCGGTGCCTGCAGGTCGTGGGCGCGGAACAGGACGGCGTGCTCGACGCCCATGGCCTTGCCGCTCATCGCGGTGAACCGCGGGATGAAGTCCGCGGGGGCGGGGTGGTCCGGGAGGGCGGCCAGGTACGCGGCGTGCGCCTCGAGCGAGGCGATGCCGCGGCGCAGCGGCTCACCCGTGACCTCGACACCGTGGGTCGCGGAGCCGGCGAGCCCGGGGACGATGAACCAGCGGGCTGAGTGCGGTTCGAGGCCCTCGTCGCCGATCTGCTCGGGGAAGACCCACCGGTTGCCCGCGTCGCGCAGCGCGTCGAGCGTCGCGAGCCCGGCCGCGCGGTGGTCGGCCTGGTCGAAGCCGTAGGGCGTCTCGATCTCGTAGCCGGTGCCGAGGACGACGTCGGGCTTGAACCGGCGGATCTCCCGGCAGATGTCCCGGCGCAGGTCCAGGCCGTAGACGAGCACACCGTCCGGATGGTCGAGGACGGTCAGGCGGTCGACGCCGACGACAGCGCAGGCGGCCCGCTGCTCGTCGACACGCAGGCGAGCCGTCTCCTCGGGAGGGTTCGGCATGCCCGCTTCGCCGCGGGTGAGCAGGAGATAGCCGACCTCGATGCCCCGCGCGGTCCAGCGAGCGACGGCCGCGGACGCGCCGTACTCCATGTCGTCGGGGTGCGCGACGACGCAGAGCACGCGCCGGAAGGATTCCTCGGGGAGGGCAGGCAGTGTCATGGCGGCCATCCTGCCGCACGCGGGCCCCGTCGTCCGCCCGTCGAACGCGCCGAGGACGCACCAGGCCGGTGTCAGTGTCGTGTGCGTTCCCTGTGATCGGCCCGCGTCAAGCTCTGCGTGTGCCGGGCACCCGGCCCCGAAACCGGGTCGTCGCGGCGCGAGTTTCGGCAGTAGCAAAGGAAAAGGCAGATGACGATCACTCTCCGCCCGGGAAGCACCGTGCTGTTCACCGGCGATTCGATCACCGACCGCCGGCACCTGGCCGAGGAGGACCCCGCCGGCTGCGGCTACCCGCAGCGGATCGCGGGCGAGTGGTGCTTCCGGCACCCCGACCGTCCGATGACCTGGCTGAACACCGCGAACGCCGGTGACAAGGTGATGGACCTCGAAGCCCGCTGGCAGACCGACGTGCTCGACGCGCGTCCGGACGTGGTGTCGATCCTCGTCGGGGCCAACGACATGGGCTGGCACACGCTGGACCCGGAGGGGCGCGTGATTCCCGCGGCGGAGTTCGCGGCGGGGTACGATCGTCTGCTCGCGCCGCTCGCCGCGGCGGGCACGGAGCTGATCCTCATCGAACCGTTTCTGCTGCCGATCCACGGCGTCGTCGAGGCAGGCCCCACGTTCGTCGGGGAAAAGGAGCGACGCGCGTGGCGCGCCGACCTGGACCCGAAGATCCAGGCCGTGCGGGACCTCGCCGACAGGTACGGCGCCCAGCTGATCGCCGCGGACGGCATGTTCACCGAACTCGCCGCGACCACCGGAGCGGAGCACTGGTCGGCGGACGGCGTGCATCCGACCGCGGCGGGCCACGCCGCGCTCGCGGAAGCCTGGCTGGGGGTGGTCGCCTGACGCCGGGGGAAACGGGGTCAGGTGCGGGATGTTCGGTCGTGGCGTACGGAATCGGGCGCCGTCTTCTGCCACGTGGCCCGGGTGATCTCGTACTCGACCTCGCCCTGCGTGACGCCGGGTACCGCGTCCTCGTCGCCGCCGGAGCACGGGAAGGCCCGGACGTAGGTGAGCCCGGCGGCGGACATGGTGGCTCGCGACGCGGTGTTGACGGCGAGTGTCTGCGCGAAGACGCGGTCGAGTCCGAGATCGGCGAAGCCGTACCGGAGGAGTTCCCGCGCGCCCTCGGTGGCGTACCCGCGACGCCACCGGCGGCGCAGCAGCCGGAAGCCGAGATCCGCCTCGCCGTCCACCTTCGGCTGATCCGGGCCGTGCGGCGGCCTCAGCAGCCACCAGCCGACGAACCCGTCCTCGGCGAAGCCGGCCCACAGGCCGAGCCCGGGTACTTCGAGCGCGGCGGCGATGCGGCGGCGGTGCGCGGTTTCGACCTCGGCGCGGGTGGCGGCGCGGCCACCGAGATAGCGCATCACCTCGGGGTCGGAGTCGAGTTCGACCTCCAGGTCGAGATGCTCGTCGGCCAGCGGCACGAGCGTCAGCCTCGGCGTGTGCAGTACGGGCTGGGTCATGCACCGATCGTCGCAGCGGCGGCAACCGGATTATCCTGCGGTGGCCCGCCCGGCCGGAGGGCTACCTGATGCTCCACTGCTGGTGGGCGCCGTCGTGGCAGTGCCAGGTGAGCACCCAGGAACCCGGTGGCAGGTTCGCGGCCTCGACCTCGAGACACAGACCGCTGTGCCTCGCCATGAACCGGTGGAAGCCGCCGGGCAGGTCGCTCCGGCGCCACTGCTGGTGCGTACCGCCGTGGCAGGGCCACTGGAGGACGTAGGCGCCCGGCCCACCGGCGTTGTCCACCTCCAGGCACTGCGCGCTGTGCTCCACGACCAGCTGAACGTAGCCGTTGCCCAGGTCGTTGATCCGCCACAGCTGGTGCTGGCCGCGGTGGCAGTTCCACTGCAGGACCCGTGTTCCCGGGTCCAGTCTGCCGTGGTCCACCTCCAGGCACAGTCCGCTGTGCCGGGCGGCGATCGAGAACGGGCCCGCCTGCCTGGCCTGCGCCACGGCGGGAACACCGCCGAGCGAAAGTGCCGCCGCGCCCAGCACCATCGAAACACGGCGTAGGAATCCGACCATTTCGTAGCCACCCTCCTGCACGGGCGATACCTCGCGATCGCACCGATTTTCCTTGGTCGCGCGGAAGAAAACTCACTTTTGTGGAATCACCGGAATGCGGCGGTCGTGGCGTCGTGCCACCGATTTTCGCCGAAGGGCCAAGCATAAACGGCGATACCGGTGCGAACAGCCTGCATGCGGACGATTCGTGGCGGGCTTTCGTTACTCCGCCAAGGTTTTACGGACGAGAAGGTGTCGTGAACGGCACCTTCTCGACCTGGTCATCGCGGTGGTGTGCGCGGGCCCGACCGGTTGGCGAGCGAACAGTTCCGAAGGGTTCCCCTCGCCCTCGTGCGAAGGCTACGCTCGCTGATTGTGCCGACACCGGTACCGGACGCCTGGGCGGCGCGCGTTACCACGGCGTCCAAAGGCTGGGACGGTCGCTGGGGGATTGGGTTCGGGAAGATTCTTTCCCTAGGGTCCGTGTCCGTCACCCGATCAGACGAACCCGAGTAGGTGCCGTGCCCGACCCCCTGCCGTCCGCCGCGGGCGCTCCGCCGACCGCGGCGCGCTCGGTCCCCGCCGCGCTGTGGCGGGCGATCCGCGCCGGCCGCTGGACTCTCGTCTGCGCGATCGTGGTCGTGCTGATCGTGGTCATGGCCGTCGCGGCCGATCTGCTGACCCTGATCGAGGGGCAGAGTCTCCAGCCGGACATCCGGAACCTCGGGCCGACCGGCCTCCCGGCGGGCCCGCTCGGCGGCATCGGCGGGGCGCACTGGTTCGGCGTGGAGCCGCTGACCGGGATCGACCTGTTCGCGCTGGTCTCCCACGGCGCGCGGACGTCACTGCTGGTCGGGCTCGGCGGGACCGCGCTGGCCACCCTGCTGGGCGTGCTGATCGGGGCGAGCGCCGGCTACCTCGGCGGCTGGTGGGACCGCGTGGTCTCCTGGACCGCGGACGTGATCCTCGGGTTCCCGTACCTGATCTTCATGATCGCGCTGGGCGCGGTCGCCCCGGTCGAGTTCCCCCGGCAGCTGCTGCTGATCGTGGTGCTCGGGCTGTTCGGCTGGCCCCGGGTCGCGCGGATCGTCCGGGCGCAGACCCTGACGCTGAGCAAGCGCGATTTCGTGTCCGCGGCGAAGGCGATGGGCGGCGGCCCGTGGCACGTGTTCTCCCGCGAGCTGCTTCCCAACCTGTGGGCGCCGATCATCGTCGTGGCCAGCCTGAGCATCCCGTCGACGATCGGCAGCGAGGCGGCGCTGTCGTTCCTCGGGGTGGGCGTGCTGCCGCCGACCCCGAGCTGGGGACGCACCATCAGCACCGCGATCGACTTCTTCCAGACCGACCCGATGTACCTGATCTTCCCCGGCACCCTGCTGTTCCTGGTCACGCTGGCGTTCAACGTCGTGGGCGACGGCATCCGCGACACTCTCGACCCGCGGTCGGGAGGGGGTCGTTGATGCGTGCGCTCCGCTTCGCGCTGACCCGGCTCGCCGGGATGGCACTCGTCCTGCTCATCGTCACGTTCGTCACCTTCGTGGTGTTCTACCTGCTGCCCGCCGATCCGGCGCGGATGGCCTGCGGCCGGCCCTGCACCCCGGAGGGCCTGGCGCTCGCCAAGGAGTTCATGGGATTCGACGTGCCGTGGTACCGGCAGTTCCTCGACTTCGTCGCGGGGATCTTCGCCGGGCGGACGTTCGGCACCGGCGCCGCCGCGATCCACTGCGCGGCACCGTGTTTCGGCTACGACTTCCAGAACAACGTGACGGTACTGGCCGAGATCGGCGACCGGATCGAGGTGAGCTTCTCGGTCGCGGCGGGTGCCGCGGTGCTCTGGCTCGTCACCGGTGTCGGCCTCGGCGTGCTCTCCGCGCTGCGCCGCGGCACCGCGTGGGACCGGATCACCATGACGATCGCGATGGCCGGGGTGTCGATGCCCGCCTACCTCGCCGGGATGATCGGCATCACCGTGTTCGCGTTCGCGCTGGACATGGTGCCCAAGTCCGGGTATGTCCCGATCGGCGACAACCCGGCGCAGTGGGCCTGGCACCTCGTGCTGCCGTGGCTGGTGCTGGCGTTCCTGCACGCCGCGATCTACGCCAGGCTGACCCGCGGCCAGATGCTGGAGACGCTGGGCGAGGACTTCGTCCGCACCGCGCGGGCCAAGGGCCTCACCGAGCGGAAGGTGATCGGCAGGCACGCGCTGCGCAACGTGCTGCTGCCGGTGGTCACCGTGTTCGGGGTGGATCTCGGCGCCCTGCTCGCCGGAACCGTGATCACCGAACGGATCTTCGGCATGGCCGGCGTCGGCAGGCTGCTCGTCGACGGCATCGCGTCGATGAACCTGCCCGTGCTGCTCGGCGTGACGCTGTTCTCCGCCGTGCTCGTGACCGTCGTGAACTTCCTAGTCGACCTGTGCTACGGCGCGCTCGATCCGCGAGCACGCCTGACGTGAGAGGGAAAACCATGAAACGCGGACCTGTGCTGAAGGCGATCGCCGGGGCGGTCGCGGCCGTCTCGGTGCTCACCGCCTGCGGTGCGAACGACCCGTCGCCGTCGGGCGGGAGCGTGAAGCCGGGCGGCACGCTCTACCTGCTTTCCGACGCGCCTTCGCAGCAGTACGACCCGGCGAAGAGCTCGAACCTGGTGGTCACCTCGCTCAGCTTCGTGCACCGCAGGCTGACCTCGTGGAAGGTCGCGCCGGGGCAGGACACCACGATCGTCCCCGATCTGGCCACCGACACCGGCAGGCCGAGCGACGACGGGAAAACGTGGACGTTCACGCTGAAGGACAACCTGAAGTACAGCGACGGCACGCCGATCAAGGCCGAGGACGTCAAATGGGGCCTCGAACGGTCGTTCGCCGCCCCGTTCTCGGGTGGGCTCAGCTACCACAAGGACCTGCTGTCGCCGGGACTGGCGTACAAGGGCCCGTTCGACGGCGGCAAGGAACTGGACACGATCCAGACCCCGGACGAGAAGACGATCGTCTTCAAGCTGTCCCGGCCCTACGGTGACTGGAACTGGATCGCCAGCACGCCCGCGTTCGCGCCGGTGCCGAAGGGGAAGGGCGCCGAGCCGAACTACGGCGATCGCCCGATCACGTCCGGGCCGTACCAGGTGGAGAAGTACGAGCGGGGCAAGGAAGCACGGCTGGTCCGCAATCCGCACTGGGACCGCAGGACCGACGACACGCGCGCGGCGAACCCGGACGCCATCGTCACCCAGCTCGGCCAGGACACCTCGGTCATCTCCAAGCGGCTGATCGACGACAGCGGCAACGACCAGGCCGCGTTCGGCATTTCGTTCGCCTCACCCGCGCAGCTGGCGCAGATCCAGGCCAACCCGTCGGCGAAGTCCCGGCTGGTCACCTCGGAGTCCGGGGCGCTGGCCTACCTTTCGCTGAACACCCAGCGCGGCAAGCTCACCGATCCCCAGGTACGCAAGGCTTTCCAGTACGCGGTGAACAAGGCGGCCTACCAGGTCGCGAGCGCGGGCAACGCGCAGCTGGCCGGAGACATCGCCACCACGCTGATCACGCCCGGCATCGCGGGCCGCGAGCAGTTCGACCTGTACCCGACGAAGCCCGAGGGCGATCCGGAGAAGGCCAAGCAGCTGCTGGCCGAAGCGGGCCTGCCGAACGGGCTCGACGGGCTGGTGCTCGCGACCAAGAACGAGAACAGCTTCCCGGAGAAGGCCGCCGCGATCCAGGCCGCGCTCGCCAGGGCGGGCATCAAGGTCACCATCAAGGCGCTGGACGAGGACACCTACACGTCCGAAGTGGACACCAAGGGGCTGTCGGACTTCGACCTGACGCTCACCTCGTGGCAGCCCGACATCCCGAGCGCCAACGCCAACATCCAGCCGTTGTTCCAGTCGACCGAAATCGGCAACGGCGGCTACAACGAGTCCCGCTACAACAACCCCGAGGCCGACCGGCTGATCACCGAGGCGCAGGCCACGATCGACCCGGCCGCCGCCGCGAAGAAGTGGGTCGAGCTCGACAAGAAGATCCTCGGCGACTCGGCGGTGGTGCCGCTCATCTACACCCGTAACTCCTTCCTGCACGGGTCGAAGTTCGGCAACGTCGTGATCGGCCGCTTCCCGGCCTACGCCGACCACCGCCAGTTCGGGCTGGTCCAGTGACCGGGGCCTCGCCGACCGCGTCGGCCCGGCCGGTCGGCGAGGCCGCACTGCTGGAACTGGAAGACGTTTCGGTCTCGTTCGGGACGACGGAGGCGGTCCGCTCGGTCCGGTACTCGGTGGCCGCCGGGGAGGTCGTGGCCGTGGTCGGGGAGTCCGGCTCGGGCAAGACCGTCACCGCGATGTCGCTGCTCGGCCTGCTCCCGCCGGGCGCGGAGGTCTCCGGCCGGGCGCTGCTGTCGGGCCGGGACCTGTTCGCGATGACACCCGGCGAACTGCGCGCGGTGCGCGGCAACGAGGTCGGCATGGTGTTCCAGGAACCCATGAGCGCGCTGAACCCGGTGTTCTCGATCGGCGACCAGCTGGTGGAGGCCATCCGGACGCACCAGCCGCTTTCGGCGGCCGAGGCGCGGCGCAGGGCGATCGAGCTGCTCGGGCTCGTCGGCCTTCCGTCGCCGGAGCAGCGGTTCCGGTCGTATCCGCACGAGCTGTCCGGCGGTCAGCTGCAGCGGATCGTGATCGCGATGGCGGTCGCGAACGAGCCGAGCCTGCTCATCGCCGACGAGCCGACCACGGCACTCGACGTCACCGTGCAGGCCGAGATCCTCGAACTGCTGCGTGAGCTGGGCCGGCGGCTCGGCACCGCGATCCTGCTGATCACCCACGACATGGGTGTGGTCGCGGACCTCGCCGACCGCGTCGTGGTGATGTACGACGGCCGCGTCGTCGAGCAGAACGATGTCACCTCGCTCTTCACCGCGCCGGGGGAGGACTACACCCGGCAGCTGCTCGGTTCGGTGGTCTCGCTCGGCGCGGTGGCCACCGAAGGCGTGGAACGCGCGCTGTCGGCCGAACCGGTGCTCGTGCCGGGACACCACGCCGCCGCCGAGTACCCGGCCGCCCGGTCGGTCCCCGACGTGCCCTCGGAGTCACCGCTGCTGACCGTCGAAGACCTGTCCGTCACCTACCGGGGCCGCTTCCGATCGCTGGCCGTCCGCGCCGCGGCCGGGGTGAGCCTGCACGTGGAGCCGGGGGAGATCCTCGGCCTGGTCGGCGAATCCGGCTCCGGCAAGAGCACCGTCGCCGGCGCGGTCACCGGCCTCGTCCCGCCCACCTCGGGCACGGTCCGGATCGGCGGCACCGACGTCGCGCGCGTGCGGGGGCGGGCGGCGAAGGCGTTGCGGCGGCGGGTCGGCGTGGTGTTCCAGGATCCGTTGTCCGCGCTCAATCCCCGGCTCACCGTGGGGGAGAGCGTGGCCACCCCGATCCGGCTGCACCGCCTGCTCCGCAGGTCCGAAGTGGACAAACGCGTCGCCGAACTGCTCGACGCCGTGCGGCTTTCGCCGTCGCTGCGTACGCGGTATCCGCACGAGTTGTCCGGTGGGCAGCGCCAGCGGGTCGGCATCGCCCGCGCGCTGGCGCTGCGCCCGGACCTGCTGGTGGCCGACGAGCCGACGAGCGCGCTGGATGTCACCATCCAGGCGCGGGTGCTCGACCTGCTGCGTTCGCTGCAGGACGAGTTCGGGTTCGCCTGCCTGTTCATCAGTCACGACCTCGCGGTGATCGAGCAGCTCGCCACCCGGGTCGCGGTGATGCATCGCGGGCACGTGGTCGAACAGGGCCCGACGAAGGCGGTGCTCACCGCCCCGGTCCACCCCTACACCCAGCGGCTGCTTTCGGCCGCGCCGGTCGCCGATCCCGCGGCGCAGCGCCGTCGTCGTGAGGCGTGGCGCGAACTCGGGCAGCGCTCGCCGGAGGAGCGCTCACACCGGTTGTAGCGGATCGAGATCGTCCCAGCCGGAGGTGGGCAGCGGCCGGATGTCGCGGACCCAGCTCGCCCGCACGTAGGGCAGGCAGACCTGGGTCGGCTTCTCGGCGTCGAGGGGTACCGCGGTGCGGTGGACGCCGACTCCCGTTGCCGCGACGCGGTTTTCGAAGACCGCGTCGAGATAGTCGTTCCACACGCCGTAGTCGGAGGGCACGACCAGCTGGGCGGGCGCCTCGAACTCGACGGTCGCGTAGCCGGTGCTCAGCTCGTGTTCGGGGTTGAACAGGGCCGTCGCGTCGAACAGCCGCAGCCGGCCCCACCACGCCCACACCGGCGGGTACCCGCCGGTCGACACCCCGGCCTCGCCCATCGCGTCGACCATCGCCCGGTACGCGGCCCCGAACGGCACGGGCACGTGTGCCCAGCTGCCGACGAGCGAACCCCCGGCGGCGAGGTGGGCCGCCCTGGCCAGTGGCTGGAACGTCCTGAGTGTGATCCTGTTCACGCGCACCTCCCTCCGCCGCCGAGCATGCCAGGCGGGCTTCGCGCACACGACGGAATTACCAGGGGAGAGCGGCGGTGCTCAGCCGGTGCGGTGCGCTCGGCGCTCGGCGACACGTTCCTCCAGCGCCTCGAACCACAGCCGCCCCGGCCTGCCGCAGCTGTCGCGGATCTCGTGTTTGAGATCGGCGGTATTCGAGTTCAGGGTCCGGACCATGGTCAACCCCTCGCCGACCCGCGCCCGCAGCTCGTCGTGGGAACGGGTCAGGTGCGCCGCGGCGGCGCGCAGTTCGGCGCGGGCCCGCCTCCCCGCGCGGCCGGTCGGCACCCACTGTCGTGGCGCGAGCCGGGCGCGCCGGACCAGGTGCGACATGGTGCGGACCGAGGACTGCGCGGACTGGTAGGCCAGATGCGCGGTGTCGGCACACTGGTACGACTCGCGGTGGCAGATTCGCAGGGAGTGGAAGCCGACGTCGATCCCGTTCGAGTGCCGATCGGCGGGTTTTCCCTTCGCCCGGCCGTTCGCGGGGCCGGTGGTCGGCGTGCGGAGTTTCGCCAGCCGTGCCTGGACCTGCTCGGCCTGACGGCGCACCCGCTCGTTCTCGGCGCGGACACGGCGCAGGGCGCGGTCCGCTTCCGTTGTCGCGGCACGGATCTCCTCGATGGTGACGGGTTCCGGGCGGCGGTCCCACCGCGCGATCGCGACGAGCACGGCGATCCCGGCCAGCGCGTCGAGGACGAACGGCCAGATGCTGCCCGTGATGACGTGGTCGGTCCGTCCGGATCGGGTCAGCTGCAGGAGGGCGAGGGCGTTGACCACACCGAGCAGCAGCCCCGCCCGCGCCAGTACGCCCAGCCACCGTTTCGCCGGCGGCACCGACCTACCGCGAAGCCTGCCCTTCCGGTCCAGGACCATCCGGACCAGTACCAGGGCCAGCAGCAGTGAGCCGATCATGGCCCACTGCCATTCCCGCAGGTAGGGCAGCATCGTGGGCGCGCCGCCGAGCACGATGTGGGCCGCGATCGCCGGGGCCGCGAGCACCATCGTCAGTGGCAGGCCGCCGAACACGGCGAGCAGCACGAGGGCACAGCCACCGCGGCCGGTGCGGTTGTTCGCCACGGCTCACCGACGCCGTCCGCGGCCGCCACCCTGGGCCTTCCGCCCGGCGGCCTGCTGCCGGGAACCGTTTCGTGGCACGGATTTCCGGGGTTCTGAACCGCGCGACGGGGGTGCGAGCGCTGCCGCGCCGGAGCCGTTGAGCACCTTGTCGACCACGACCGCGACCCCGCCGGTCAGGTCGGCGTGGTGCTGGACGAGCATCGTGGTGAAGTGCTGGGTCAGGTCGATGTAGGCGCGGCGTTCCGCCAGCGGAAGCCCGGGTTTGACGGTCTCCCGCTGCATGTTGACCATGCACTCCCGTAACGACCGCGCGCTGATGTCGGCCCGGCCGAGTTCCCCCTGCATCTGGTGCAGTGTCGCGGAGGACTCCTGGCGCCGCTGTTCCAGCCTCGCCAGGGTGATCTCCTTGGCATCGGCGGTCTGGGTCTTCTCCAGGTTGATCCGGCGCATCTCGGTGACCAGGGCGTAGGACTCGGCGATGACCCGGCCGGCGGCGCCGAGCGGGCTCAGTGATTCGGCTATCCGCGACACGGCGTCGCCGAACACGAGGTGGCCGCCCGCCAGGCTTACCAAACTCTTCGACACACAAAACCGCCTTCCGGAAAAGTGTTCTCCGACATGGGTTTCCGGGCGATCGGAGCGGAGACCCCGGCTTGCCGTCCGGAAGTCGTGTGTCCGCGACAGCGCGTTACAACCCGCGAAGGCAGGCGTCGCCCCGCGACCGCCCTTGCCAGGGGCTGGAACGTCCCGGGTAGGATCGGGCACCTCCTCGCTCGCTCCGGGAAGTACGTCAGGGAGAATCCGGCGGGCGCGACGGGATTGCCGGGGACGGTCGAGGAAGAGTGACACTGCGCGCCGAGCTGGCCGGACTGCTCGTGAACGCCGGTCTCTCCGACGTGGATGTCGACGAAGCGGTCGCGGACGAGCAACTGCGGTCGTCGGTGTACCGGCGCGTCGTCCTGACGGCCGCCGGGTCCGCGAACCGCGCCGGTGACCGCGCGATCGTGGGCGTGCTTCTCCGTGACCCCATCGCGATGAAGGGCAGGACCGCGGTGGTGCTGCTCGTCGACAGTATCGCGAGGAAGGCCGGCGATCCCGCGGAGTTCCGGCGGTGGGCGGCCGGGATCCTGCCGGAGATCGACCGGCTGGCGGCAGGGAAGGACCGGGACTTCCTCCTGGCCCGTGTCCGCGACTGGTCGTTCCGTCTGTCCATTGAGGACGGGAAGGTGCCGTCGCCGGACGAGTTGGCCGGCGTCACGGACTGGATGCAGCGCACCCTCGCCGAGACGACGGCGTCGCGGCCGGTGCTTGCCCTGCTGGCCGGGTCCGGACGTACCGAGAAGATACGGAACATCGCGAAGAACCGGGCCGGGACGGGTGGCGCGGCCCGGCCGCGGTGACCGTTCAGGGCTTGCGGGCGACTCCCGCGTAGAAGATCTCGTTGTACTTGCTGTCCTCGACGATGTCGCCCGGCCCCATCGGACGCCAGTTGCCGCAGCCGACCAGGCCGGGCTCCACCAGGTCGAAGTCGCCGAACAGGGCGAGTACCTCGTCGTGGCTCCGCGTCGTCGCCTGCTCGTGGCTGCGCGCCCTGCGGAAGACCCCGGTCAGCTCGTGCACCCGTCGCGGCTGCATGTCCTCGGTGCCGTGGGTGATCGCCAGATAGCTGCCGCTCGCCAGCGCGTCGCGGTAGCGGGCGGTCAGGCCGGCCGGATCGTCCTCGTCGGAGACCCAGTGCAGCATCAACAGGAACAACAGGCCGATCGGCTCGTCGAAGTCCAGCAGCCGCTTCGCCTCCGGACTGTCCATAATGGACTCCGGATCCCGCATGTCCGCCCGGAGCACGTCGGCGCGGTCGTTGTCGCCCAGGATCAGCTTGCTGTGCGCCACGGCGACCGCGTCCCGGTCCACGTACAGCACCCGGTACTCCGGATCGGCCCGGTGCGCGATCTCGTGCACGTTGCCCACGGTGGGCACACCGGAGCCGATGTCGAGGAACTGCCGGACCCCCTGCTCCATCATGAACACCACGGCCCGGCGCAGGAAGGCCCGGTTCAGCCGTGCCGAGCGCTGGCCACCCGGCATGATCCGCTCGATCTGCGCGGCGGCCTCCCGGTCCACCGCGAAGTTGTGGGCACCACCCAGCAGGTAGTCGTAGATCCGGGCGGAGCTGGGTTTCGACAGGTCGATTCCGGGCGGAACCCAGTCCGGCAGGTGCGTCACCGCGTACCCCTCATCAGCTCGTCGGCGGTCCAGCGTAGCGAGGTCCGGGAAAAACCTCGACGGCCATGGGGCCGATTCGGTCAACCCGATCGGGTACTTACGGGCATCGCCGAACAGTTACTAAAGTGCACTGTTCTTTCCGCGCGTCCGCGATGGAGCACCGATGCCGGTATCTGTGGCCCCCGGCCGATGGCCGTTACCCGGGCACACCCCGGTGATGCCGCGCCGCCGATTCCGCTTCACCGGTTCTTATTCCCGCCGTCTGCCCACGACGGTGTTTTCCCGCGACTGACGGAGGTTTCCCGAAATGCGTTGGCGTCACCGCGGATTCCCGCGCCGGGCGGGCACGGTCGTGCTCACCGTGCTGGCCGTCGCCCTGCTCGCCGCGCCGGCACGGGCCACCGCGCCCGTGACGTCCTGCCGGGAGGTGGCCGTGCCGGTGGCCGTCCCGCTGCTCGGCGGGCAGACCGTGCGTGGCACGCTGTGCGTGCCCGAGGGCGCCCGCGTCGTGCAGGTGCTGATCCCCGGCGCGACCTTCAACCGGGCGTACTGGGACTACGACGCCCCCGGGGTCCGTTCCTACCGGCGGGCGATGAACGACGCCGGTTACGCCACCCTCGCCATGGACCGGCTGGGCTCCGGGCGCAGTTCGCGGCCGCTGGGCGCGCTGCTGACCTCCACCGGGCAGGCCATCGCGGCGCACCAGGTGATCCAGGCACTGCGGTCCGGCGCGCTGGGGCAGCGGTTCGACAAGGTGATCAGCGGCGGGCACTCGCTCGGTTCGGTCATCAACATGATCGAGGCGAGCACCTTCGGTGACGTGGACGGTGTGCTGATCACCGACATGACCCATCGCCTGAACGTGGTGCCCACCCTGCCCGTGTTCGCCTCGCTGATCCCGGTCGCGCTGGATCCCCGGCTGTCCCGGCGACAGGGGCTCGACCCCGCCTACCTGACCACCCGCGACGGCACCCGGTACGACTCCTTCCAGAAACCCGGGCCGTACAACCCGGCCGCGGCCCGTCTCGACGAGGAGACCAAGGACGTCGTGGCGGCCGGGGAGGTGGTCGACGCCGCCGCGTTCGGGGTCGTCGTCCCGGTCACCCGGGGGATCACCGTGCCGGTCATGCTCGTCATGGGCGAGTACGACCCGGTGTTCTGCGGTGCGCTCGCCACCGACTGCTCGACGGCCGAGGGCCTGCTGCGCACGGAGGGGCCGTATTACTCCCCGGCGGCGGATCTGCGCACCTTCGTGGTGCCCGGCTTCGGGCACGCGATCAACCTCGCGCCGGACGCGCCGGAGTACTTCGCCGCGGTGACGCGGTGGGCCGACGGCGTGATCGGGCACTGACCGCGATTTCGGGTGGCGTGGCACCGAAACCTACCGGTCACCGCCGAGGAGCGCGCCGAGGTCGGGCACCGGCCCGGCGGCACCGGTGAACAGCGGGCCCGTCCCCAGCTCGGCTCCCGCGCGCTGCCACCACCGTGCCTGCGCGCCGGATTCGAGATCACCGGCCAGCACCGTGATCCCGGCCCGGCGGACCAGCGCGAGCGTGGCCCGCGCCCCGGCGAGGACGAGCGAGTCCTCGTCGAGCGCGTGACACACGAGGCGGGAGTCGAGGCGTACGGCGCGCACCGGGAGATCCTCCAGCAACGCCAGTTCGCCCGGTGTCGCGCCGAAATCCTGCAGTACCAACCCGATGCCCAGCTCGGCGAGGACACGCGCGGTGTCGACCAGCTCGTGCCGCGGCCCGAGCAGCGCGGCGCTCGGCAGGCCGAGCCACAACCGTCCGGCGGGCAGCTCGCCCGCTTCGAGGATCTCCCGGATCTTCGCGGTCAGCCGGGGATCGGCCAGCTGGTTCGGCGTGCACGGGAACAGCAGCGTCAGATCCGCGTCCGCGCGGGCGGCGGTCTCCGTCCAGCCACGCTCGACCAGCCACGCGCCGAGCGGGCCGATCAGCGCGGTGCGCTCGGCGAGGTCGAGGTACCGCTCCGGCGGGAGCACGCCCAGCTCCGGGTGGTCCCACCGCAGCCGCGCCTCGACACCGGCGATCCCGCCGTCGGCCAGGCGCACCAGCGGTTCGTAGCCGATGCCCAGCTCGCCGGTCTCCCACGCGCCGGGCAGACCGGCCACCAGTCCGACGGCCTGCCCGGCGTGCACGTCCCACACCGGGTCGTACCGTTCCCACCGGCCGGGGCCCTTCCGCTTGGCCCGCCGCATCGCCAGATCCGCGGAACGCAGCACCTCGGCGGGGTCGGCGGTGCGGGGAAACTCTTCGACCACACCGAAACTCGCCGTCACCGCCAGCCCGGCGCCGTCGAGGTAGACCGGTTCGGACAGCGCCTGGTTGATCCGTTCGACCATCGTGGCCGCGTCCGGCGTGCTCGCCGAGTTCTCGATCAGGATGCCGAACCGGTCGCTCTCGAACCGCGCGGTCATCGCGTTCTCGTCCGCCACCGCGGATCTGAGCCGGTCCGCGACGATCCGCAGCAGCTCGTCGCCCGTCCGCCTGCCGAGCCCGTCGGTCACCGACGACAGCCCGTCGAGGTCGAGATGGTAGAGCGTCGCCGGAGTCGACTGGTGGAGCACGTGTTCGAGGCGCGTGCCGAAGCACTGCCGGTTGGGCAGGCCGGTGAGCACGTCGTGCAGCAACTGGTGCCGCAGCTGGTTCTGCAGGAGCGTCAGTTCCGCGTCGTCGGCCACGATGGTGACGTACTGACCGGACCGGTCGTGCGCGCCACGCAGGAGCGAGGCGGTGAGCGTGACCTGTGACAGGTCCCCGTCCTTGGTGACCAGGTGCGGGCGTGCGCGCAGCCGCTCGATCCGGCCCTCCCGCAGATCGCGGTACCCGTCCCGCAGGCCTTCCCGATCCGGTTCGTCGGCGAATTCGAACAGGGTGCCGTCCGCGATCTCGGCAGGCGTCCGCTCCAGAATCCGGTGCAGGGCGGGATTCGCGCGGACGAACCGGCCGTCGGGCCCGGTGACCGCGATGCCGCTCGGCGAGCCGACGAAGATCTCGTCCAGCTGGGCCTCGCTGGCCCGCAGCTCACGCTGTGACTCCCGGATCGCGTCGAACAGCGCCTCGTCACTCGTGTTCTGCTGTTCGGTGGCCGCCGAGCGGAGCGCCTCCACGTATCCGGACGCCAGCGCGCCGAGCACTCTGGCGACGTGCTCCGGCGGGCGATCGCCGGCCAGACCGTCCGCCTGCGCCAGCGCGGGGGCGAGGACGTCCATGGTGCACCGCAGGCTCGTCGTGCCGACGCAGTGCAGCCGGACGAGTTCGGCGCCCACCTCCGCCGCGCTGTCGAGGGCGGGCTCGCCCCCGCGCACCGCGTCGAGCAGCCGGTCGAGCAGGCCGAGGAACTCTCGCTCGATTTCCGCGTGGGGGAGCGGGATGTAAGTGCCGAGACTGACCAGATAGGCCCATTTCCGCGCGATCTTGACGCGTTCGCGCTCCGGCGGAAGCGGCTGTTTCCCGGCAGGCCGCTCCTGGCCATCGGAGGGTAATGGCCTGGTCATGGCGCGTGGCTCCCTGATCTCCGTGTCCTCGACCGGTCATTCGTGCCGATTACCGGTGGGCCCGGTTTTCGGCCTCGGCGTGGTGTCCTCACCCACACACCGCGCCCGCCCTGGGACGAACAGCCTACTCACCTTCGTCTCGGTGGCAGGGGCCCCATCGGTGTAACAGCACGTCAGTCGATGAGGTGACGATGGGACCGGCCGGTCGCCGCCCGTGCCGAAGGTCGCATTCGAGACACACCGGTCGCGGTCGAAGCCCGCGTCGCGAACAGGGCGTTGGGGATGGTGAGCGTTGCTGGTGGCCTTGCGTGGGGTGAGCGGGGTGCTGAAGGACGCTTTCAGTGCGTTGGCCGCGCTGAAGGACGCTTTCAGTGCGCTGAGCGCACCGAAGGCGTCCTTCAGCACACGGGCGGCCTGGCCTGTGGTGCGGGCACACTGGGCTTCCTGCTGCCTTCGCCGAACGGCTCCGGGGCGAACTTCGTCACCGGTCTGATGAACAACCCGGCGGGTGCCATCACCGGAACCCCGGACAGCATCCCGCCCTACGGCCTGCTGGACGGCGACAAGCCCCAGCCGTTGCCGTCGAAGTGATCGAGCCGGGTGCGCCGCGTTTCGGCGCACCCGGTCTTCACCGGAGCGGGACCGCCACCGGGCCGAGGGGAAGACGGCCCGGCTGGTCGATCGGCGGCAGGAAGTCGGCCGGGCTGGCGCACACGGCACGGATCACGTCGGCGACCTGGCGCAGCAGGCCGAGCCGGGGGTGATGCGGTGGCCAGGCGATCCCGATCTCCCGTGGCGCGACGATTTCGCTGAGCGAGAACCGCACGACACCGGGGTACCGCTGGCCCAAAGCCAGCTGCGGCACGATCGAATACCCGACGTCCGCGGCGACGAGTGGTTCGGCCACGTGGATCTTTTCGGTGTCGAACACCCAGTTCGGCTCGATACCCTGCCGGCGAAGCTCGGCGGCGACCTCGTACTGTTCGCTGGTCAGGCACACCATGGGCAGGCCGCGCAGATCGGCGGGCCGGAGCCGGGGCACCGAAGCCAACGGTGACTTCTTCGGCGCCAGCAGAACGAACGGATCGCTGAACAGTTCGACGGCGTGCGCCTGACCGCTCTGCAGGGGAAAGATGACGAACGCGATGTCGATCTCACCGAACCGCAGCAGTTCCTGGAGCCGGACGTCGTCGTCGACCTCGACCAGTTTGATCCAGCACGGCAGCCGTCGCGCCCTGATCGCGGCCAGCACCGGCGGCATCACCCGCACGGCCGCGCTGGAGAACGCGCCGATCCGGACGGTCGGCTCCCGGCCGTTGCGCATGTCCTCGATGTGCCGGGTCGCGGTGCGCAGGATGACCCGCACCTGTTCGGCGGCGGCGACCAGCGTGGCGCCGGCGTCGGTGAGCCGCACCTGCCGCTGGCCGGACACCCGGCGCACCAGCACGATGCCAAGCCGTCGCTCGATCGCGGCGATCCGCTGGCTCACCGCGGGTTGCGTGCAGCCGAGCGCGGCCGCGGCGTCCACGAAGGATCCCTCGTTGGCCACCGCGTAGAGCGCTTCGAGCTGCAACAGGGACAACCGGCTCTCGTCCGACCAGATGGCGTCCAGCGCGACCGGGCCGGAGCCGTTCCGTCGTGCCACGTCGATCATGACGCCGACCCCCTTGTTCCTCCCGCCAGGCAGAACGCGGTCACGAGGTCGATCGTGGCGGCGAGATCGGCCGGATCGGCGAGTTCGCCGGCACTGTGCATGTGCCGGATCGGGATGCTGACGACGCCGCAGCGGATCCCGGCCCCGACGGCCGCCATCGCGTCGGCATCGGATCCGCTCTCGGTGCCGTACGCCTCGATCGTGTAAGGGATTTCGAGTTCTCCGGCCAGGATGCGCAAGGTCCGCGCGAGAGGTTCGTCAGTGACCGCGCCGCGTCCGATCACCGGGCCGGAACCGAGCGGGTGCCTCCCGGTCCTGCGTTCGATTCCGGCCGCCGGGACGTCGCTGGCGAAGGTCGTGTCGACCGCGAGCGCGAAATCCGGTCCGATCGCGTGGACCGCGCCCAGCGCGCCGTGATAGCTGGTTTCCTCGCGCACGCTCGCCACCGCGGTCACCTCGGCGGTGACCGACGCGGTGGCCGCCGCGCGGGCCGCCTCGAGGACGGCCAGCGCGCCGAGCCGGTTGTCCAGCGCCGGCGCGGCGATCCGGCCGTTGCGCAGGTCGACCGGGGCGGCGCCGAGCACCGCCGGATCGCCGACCGAGACCACCGTCTCCGCGTCGGCCCGGCCGGTGGCGCCGATGTCGATCCACACACCGTCCATTTTCGGCACGGAGTCCCCGTCGGTCAGGTGTGGCGGCGCCGTGCCGATCACCCCCGGGACCCGGCCGCCCTCGGCGAGCACCGTGACGTGCTGTCCATAAAGGATCGCGGCGTCCCAGCCCCCGATGCGCGTCACCCACAGCCTGCCCGCTTCGTCGATATGGCTGACACCGAGCCCGATTTCGTCGATGTGCCCGAGCAGCGCGATCTTCGGTGTGCCACCCGGGTTCACCACCGCGTGCCCGCTGCCCAGCGGATCGACGCGCACCTTCGCGAATTCCCGGGCGCGCTCGACCCAGGCACGCACCGGCTCGGCTTCGTACCCGGACGGCCCGCGGGCGGCGAGCAGTGGCCGGAGCCGCCGGCGCAGTTCGTCGGCCTCGGGCGCGTATCGCGGGGGACGGCCGGTTTTCGTCATGCCGACGACTCCTTCTCGTTTTCGGCCACTGCGCGCGGAACGGCGGTCACCGCAGCCACGCGACACCGGGCAGGAAACCGAACTGGGCGCTGAACCGGTAGTTGCCGAGCCGGGCCGACACGAAGCTGACCCACTTCGGCACGTACATGGACACCCAGGGCGCCTGGTCGGTGACCGCCCGGTCCACCGCGGCCCACAGCGCGTTCGCCCGCTCCGGATCGGTGTTGGCGAGCCGGAGCGCCTCGGTCATCCGGTCGTCGACGGCCGGATCGCAGAAGCCGCCGATGTTCGGGCTCGCGTCCGAATTCGGCACGTACGCGGCGCAGGAGGTCAGCACCTTCAGGAAGTCGCTCGGCGCCGGATAGTCCTGGGACCAGTCGGCCAGCGCCACTTCGACCCTGTTCCCGGAGTTCTGGACGAACGGGTACTGCAGTCCCTCGTCCATCGGTTTCAGCGTCGCGCGATAGCCCAGCTTCGTCAGCAGGGTCTGCATGTACTCACCCATGGCGACGTGCATCCGGTTGTTCCCCGAGACGACCGACACCGGGGCGCCGGCGGTGCCGGACTCGGCGACCAGCCGTCGGGCCTTCGCCATGTCCGCGCCGTGCCACGGCCCGTGCCCGTCCGGCGCCGGATCGACCGTCCACGGGCAGTACTGCCGATAGCCGGGGATGTTCGGCACCAGGACCTGACAGGTCGGCGTGGCCAGCCCCGGCCCGCCCGCCTGCAGTACCGCGGAATCACGGTCGAACGCGTAGTTCAGCGCCTGTCGTGCCTTGGGGTTGTCGAACGGGGGAATTCTCGTGTTGAGCGCCCAGTACCAGACGTGGCCGATCTGGTCGAGATGCGTCTGGTCCGGGTGCTCGACGCTGATCTCGTTCAACCGGTCCGGCGGCGGCTGGTCGGTGGCGAAATCGGCCTGGCCGTTGATGACCGCGGTGATCTGGTCGGTCGGTTCGAGCCCGAACTTCTCCACGATCTGGTCCGGGTACCCCTCGGGCGCGGCGAGCGGCGACCAGGAGCGGAAGTAGGGATTGCGCTTCAGCACGACGCGATCGGTCGGATCGTAGCTCGCCCAGTAGTACGGTCCCGTCGCCCGCAGCTTGGACACGTCCGAGCCGACATCGGCCGGCGGCGTGTCCGCGGGCAGGATCGAGGCCAGTGGCTGCCCGAGCTGTTCGGGGAGTTCGGGGTCCGGCTCGGTCAGGGTGAAGGTGATCCGCCTCGTCGCCTCGTCGATCGCGATCCCGGCCGACAGGTCGCAGGTTTCCGGTCTGTCGAGGCATTCCCGCGCGCCGGCGAGCACGTCGAACTGGGAGGAGGTCGTCGGCCCGTGCACCTTGAACATGCGCTCGAAGGACGCTTTCACGTCGTTCGGCTGAACCTCGCGACCGTCACTGAACCGGATCCCGGACCGCAGCGTGAATGTCCACTTGAGACCGTCGTCGGTGGGTTTCGGGATCTCGGTCACGAGGTCCGGCGCGACGTGCCTGCCGACCTCGGGCCCGGACTTGGTGAACGCGGTGAGACCGTCGTAGCTCGCCGTGTAAAGCGTCCACGCCGCGTTCGAATAGTTGATCATCGGGTCGGCGGTGCCGACGTTCCCGTTGGCCAGCAACACCTCCACCCCGCCCTGATGCCCGTGATCGCCGGGGGCGACGGAGGTCAGCGACCCCAGGTCGTCCGCCGCGCATCCGGTCGTGGCGAGCAGGACCGCCGAAACGAGCAGCTGCGGTGTCCGATTCCGGCTCATCGGGCCGCGACCTCCTCGTCGTCGATCGGGGGCAGGATCTCCGCGGGCCGGGCGCACACCCGCTGGATGATCTCGAGGACGCCGTGCACGAACGACAGCCTGGGGTGATAACGCCGCCAGGCGATGCCGATGGTCCGGGCCGGAACGGTGCCGGCGAAGGAGATCCGGCGCACGCCGGGCGTCCGCCCGCCTAGGGCGAGCCGGGGCACGGCGCCGTAGCCGAGCCCGGCGGCGACCATCGCCTCGACGGAGTGGTTGGTTTCCAGCTCCAGCACCCAGTTCAGCTCGGTACCCACCGATTCGGCCCAGGCCTCCATCGGCTCCCGCTGGCCGCGCAGGCCGATCAGCGGCAGCCCGCCGAGCCGGTCGGGGGAGACCGGGTCGGCGCCGTCCGGGATGAGCAGCACGAACGGGTCGGTGAGCAGTTCCACGGTGAGCAGCGCCTGGTCCGCGAGCGGGAGTTTGACGAACGCGAGGTCGATGTCGCCGTTGCGCGCCAGCCGCGAAACCTCCGCCTGCCGGTCCAGTTCCACCAGTTCGATCCGGTACTCCACCGGCTGCCGCCGCAGCGCCGCCATCATCGGCGGGATCACCCGTTCGCTCGCACTGGTGAACAGTCCGATGCGGACGGTCGCGTTGAGGCCCTTGCGGATCGTCTCCACCTGGCCGACGGCGACGGAGAGGATGCCGCCGATCTGTTCGGCGGCACCGACCAGGCTGTCGCCCGCCTCGGTGAGCGTGATCCTGCGTTGCTGCCGGGATCTTCGGACCAGCACGACACCGAGTTCGCGTTCCAGGGCCGCGACCCGCTGGCTCACCGCCGACTGGGTGCAGCCGAGCGCGGTCGCGGCGCCGGCGAACGAGCCCGTAGCCGAGATCGCGATCAGCGCGGCGAGCTGGGGCAGGGTCAGCCGGGCGGACTGCTCGGTTTCGGCGCTAGTCATCGGAAGCGGCCTCCGGTTCGGCCGGCGCCACGGGTGCCGCCGGGGCAAGCGGGTGGTGGCAGGCGACGTCGTGCTCCGCGTCCTCCTGACGCAGCGCCGGTTCCGTCGTACGGCACAGCTCGGTGGCGCGCGGGCAGCGCGGGTGGAACCGGCAACCGCTCGGCGGGGCGAGCGGGCTCGGCACGTCCCCGGACAGCGTGGTGTCCCGCCAGTCCGTGCCCGCCGCCGGATCCGGGACCGGCACCGAGGCCAGCAGCGCCGCGGTGTACGGATGCCTTGGCGCGGTGTAGATCTCCCGGACCGGGGCCTGTTCGACGATCCGGCCGAGGTACATCACCGCGACCCGGTCGGAGGTGTGCCGGACGACACCGAGGTCGTGCGCGATGAACACGTAGGTGAGGCCGAGGCGTTCCTTGAGATCGTCGAACAGGTTCAGAATCTGTGCTTGCACCGAGACGTCCAGCGCGGACACCGGCTCGTCGGCGATGACGAGACTCGGCCGCAGCGCCAGTGCCCGCGCGATCACCGCGCGCTGGCGCTGCCCGCCGGAGAGTTCGTGCGGGAACCGGTCGGCGAGTTCGGCGGGCAGCCCGGTCGTGGCGAGCAGTTCGGCGATGTCCGACCTGGCCGCCCGCCGCCGGTGCGCGCGCAGCGGCTCGGCGACCGAATCGCCGATGCGGCGGCGTGGATTCAGGCTGGCGTACGGATCCTGGAAGATCATCTGCACCGAACGCCGGACCGGGCGCAGCCCGCGCCCGCCGGTCCGGCTGATGTCTGTGCCGCGGAAGACGATCGAGCCGCTGGTCGGCCGGTACAGCCGGATGAGGCAGCGCCCGAGGGTGGACTTGCCGCAGCCGGACTCCCCGACGAGGCCGAGGGTTTCCCCGCGCCGCACGGAAAGCGAGACCCCGTCGACGGCCCGCAGCCTGCCCGGCCTGGCCAGCGGGCCCCGGCGGACGGGAAACCACTTGACCAGGTCGGTGGCGCGCAGCACCTCGGGTTCGGGCATCAGGCCGTTCTCTTTTCGTCCGGGAGCGGCGAATGCCGCAGCAGACAGGCGTCGAGGTGATCGGGCGGGCCCGTGCCCGCCGTCGGCAGGAGCGTCGGCCGGTGCCGGAGGCAGAGGTCCTCGGCCTCGCGGCACCGCGGTGCGAACGCGCAGCCAGGGCCGAGGTCGGCCGCCAGTGGCGGCAGGCCTTCGATGGAGGGCAGCCGGGCCGGCCGGGGCAGGTCCAGCCGGGGGATCGAGCCGAGCAGCCCGATGGTGTAAGGGTGTCGCGGCCGGGCGAACAACCGCGCGGTCGGTGCCTGTTCGACGATGCGCCCGGCGTACATCACTTGCACCCGCGAGGCGATTCCGGCGAGCACGCCGAGGTCGTGCGTGATCATGATGACGCCGGTGCCGGTCCGGGTGCCGAGGTCCCGGATGATCCGCAGGATCTGGGCCTGCACCGAGACGTCCAGCGCGGTGGTCGGCTCGTCGGCGATCAGGACGTCGGGTTCGCAGGACAGTGCCATCGCGATCATCACCCGCTGCCGCATGCCGCCGGAGAACTGGTGCGGATAGTCGCGCGCCCTGGCCCCCGGGCTGGGAATGCCGACCAGCTCGAGCAGTTCGGCGGCGCGACGGCGGGCCGCCCGCGCCCCGATCCGCCGGTGCCGCCGGATCTGCTCGGCGATCTGCCAGCCGACCCGGTACACCGGGTTCAGCGAGGTCATCGGATCCTGGAAGATCATCGCGACGCGGTCGCCGCGGTAGTCGCGCAGCCGGTTCTCCGGCAGGGCGAGGAGATCCTGTCCGTCGAACAGCACCCGGCCGGTGACGACCGCGCCCGCGTCCCGGATCAGGCCGAGCATCGCGAGCATGGTGACCGACTTCCCGGACCCGGATTCGCCTGCCACGCCCAGGGTTTCGCCCGCCGACAGCTCGAACGACACGTCGTCGACCACGCGCACCGGGCCGTCCGGACCGCGGAACTCCACGGTCAGCCCGTCCACCACCAGCGTCGTCATCGCACTCGGATCCTCGGGTCGAGTGCCGCGTACCCGATGTCGACCACCAGGTTCACGAGCACCACCGCGAACGCGCCGTACAACGTCACCGCCATCAGCACCGGCAGGTCGAACCGGCTCAGCGAGTGGAAGGTCAGGTTGCCGACCCCCGGCAGGCCGAACACCCGCTCGGTGAGCACCGCGGCCCCGCCGAGCATGGCCCCGACGTCGAGACCGAACAGGCTGACGAACGGGATGAGCGAGTTCCGCAGCATGTGCCGGAGCAGCACCCGTGACTCGGAAAGCCCTTTCGCCCGCGCGGTGAGCACGAAGTCGGACCGGTCGACCTCGATCAGGTCGGCCCGCAGCACCCGCGCGTACAGCCCGGCCATGCCGATCGCCAGCGTGATCCACGGGAACAGCAGCTGCCCGAACCATTTCGCCGGGTTCACGGTGATCGGCGTGTAGCCGAGTTCGGGCAGCCAGCCGAACAGGCTGTGATGCAGCGTGCCCTGGGTGAGCAGGTTGACGACGCCGCCGAGCCAGAACACCGGGAGCGAGATCCCGACCAGTCCGAGGCCCATCAGCAGCGGATCCACCAGCCTGCCGCGGAAGACCGCGGCGAGGGTGCCCGCGCCGAGCGCGAGCAGCACCCAGATCACCGCGGCCCCGCCGACCAGGGACAGCGTGACCGGGATCGTCTTGGCCACCCGGGGGAGTACCGGGCCACGATCGGTGTAGGAGACCAGATCGCGGTCGATGACCAGCCGCCTCATCATGTCGAGGTACTGCACCGGCAACGGCTTGTCCATGCCGAAGTCGGCCCGGATCTGGGCGATCACCTGCGGCGTCGCCTGCTTGCCCGCGATCTGCTTCGCCGGGTCGACGCCCGGCGTCTTGAAGAAGATCAGGAACACCAGGACGCTCACCGCGATCAGCACCCCGGCCGCGGCGACCAGCCGGCGCGCGACGTAGGCGATCACCGGACACGCGCCCGCGGCTCGGCCTTCGGGTCGAAGGTGTCCCGGATCGCGTCGCCGAGCACGTTGAGCACGCACACGGTGGTGGCGAGCAGCGCGCCGGGCACGATCGCCATCAGCGGGCGGTTGCGCAGCAGCTGGGTGCCGTCCTCGATGATCGTGCCCCAGCTGGCGGCCGGCGGGTGCACGCCGATGCCGAGAAAGGACAACCCCGACTCCAGCAGCATCGCGGTCGCCACCATCAACGGGAACAGCACGAGCACCCGGGAGAGCACGTTCGGCAGGATTTCCCGGCGGATGATCCGGCCGTGCCCGGCGCCGTAGGAGGTCGCGGCGTGGACGTAGTCCGCGGTGCGCACCGACAGCACCGCGCCACGCACCGGCCGGGCGACATACGGCACGTACACCACGCCGATGATCAGGATCGGCAGTGCGAGACTGCCGGAGCCGACCCGGACGAAGCCGAGGCTGATCCCGGAGGTGAAGCTGATCGCGGAGATCGAGATCGCCAGCATCAGGACCGGGAACGCCCACACGACGTCCAGTGCCCTGGACAGCACCCCGTCGACGACGCCGCCGACGTAGCCGGCGAGCAGCCCGACCAGCAGGCCCCCGGCACAGGCGAGCGCACCGGCGAGCAGCCCGATCAGCAGCGTGTTCCGTCCGCCGTAAAGGATCCGGGCCGCGACATCCCGGCCGGAACCGTCCGCGCCGAGCAGGAAGTGCGCCTGCCAGGTCGGCCCGATCGGCAGCACACCGACACCGCGCGAAGCGGGTTGCAGCAGCGGCATCTCGGTTCCGTCGTCGAGCACCGTGCTGCCGACCGGGTTGGCCACGAACGGATCGGTGCCGGAGACGTGGTCGGCATACAGGGGCGCCAGCAGGCACAGCACCACGATCGCCGCCAGGATCGCCGCCGACACCATGACCCGGGGACTGCGGCACAGGGCGCGCAGACCTCGCCGCCACGGCCCTCCTCCGCCCAGGGCCCTGCCGGTCTCGAACGGCCTCGGCGCCGCCCGCGTGACGGCGGCCGCCGGTCGCGCCTGACGAGGTTCGGTCATCCGGCCACCCCCTCGTCCACCGTCCCTGTTGGCAAAAACTAGAGAATGTGTACGTTTTCCGGCAAGAAGACCGGCATCGCGTTCGATAAGGTTAGCTAATGGGCTGACCGTTTCGTTACTGATAGGGGCGGAATCGAACACTCGGGTGACCGAATGTTTCGTTGATTCCGATCAGGCCGAAGAGTTCGTAATACGAACTGTCCGCTTCATCGGTTTTTGCCCGGCCGTACCGAGGTTTCGTCGTGAACGGAGCGTTCGGGGCATCCATGGCGCGGCCCCGGCCCCGTGTCGTGACCGGAAACGGACACGCGGAGCTGCTCAGGGCGGGAGTTAGGTTAGCCTCTCCTGTGTGAACGACAAACCGGTGCGGGAGAGCGTGAGCCAGGTGGGGCACAGTCAGGGAACCGCGGGGACCGCGCCGACCCGTGACGGGCGTGAGCTGTTCTTCATGCGCCTTCCGGGGCCGTCCGGCGCCGACGTGCCGACGGTGGTCTTCGAGGGCGGTCTGGCCGCGAGCCGGTCGTACTGGGCGCCGGTCCAGTCCGCGGTCGCCGCCTGGGCCCCGGCGGTGGTCTACGACCGCAGCGGGCTCGGCCGCAGCGCGCCCGATCCGGGACCGCGGCCGCTCACCCGGCTCGCCGCGGACCTGGGGGAACTGCTCGATCACCTCGGGCCGGGGCCGTTCGTCCTGGCCGGGCACAGCTGGGGCGGCCCGATCGTGCGGCTCGCCGCGGCGGCGCGGCCCGGCCGGATCGCGGGGCTGGTGCTGGTCGATCCGAGCGAGGAGTCCTGCGATCTCGTGTTCGAGCCCGCCATGCGCCGGGCCGAGAAGATCGGGCAGACGGTCAGCGCCGCGCTGGCGCGTGCCGGACTGCTGGGGCTCGCCTATCGCGGGCTGCTCGCCGCGCTCCCGGACGACGCGCGGCGGGACATGCGGGCGGAGGGCTTCACCGTCGACGCCATACGCACCCGCGCCGCCGAACTGGCCTCGGTGGTCCCGGACCTGACCGCGATGCGCGAGCACCCGCCGGAACTGCCCGACGTGCCCGTCACGGTGATCTCCGGAGCGCTGACCGCGCCGGGAATGGGCCGGAAGGTCCGCGACGCGGCGAACGCGTCCCACGAGTTCCGCGCCACGCGGTCGGCGAAGGGAAAGCATGTCCTCGCCCGGAAATCGGGACATATGGTGCCCGTGACCGAACCCGGTCTGATCGCCGCCGAGATCCGCGCGCTGCTCGCCCCGTCCGGCGGGGCCGCCTGACCGTCCTCATCGGACAGTCGGGGCCGGGACGAGCTCGCGTGGCGGCGTGTCCGCGCGCGGCGCGCGTTGCGCCGCGACGACCGCGGCGAGGGCGAGCGCGAAACCCAGGAGCTGGACGGGACCGAGCGACTGGCCGAGCACGAGCACGCCGAGGAGCGCGGCGACCATCGGGGACAGCAGCCCGAGGACGGCGACCGAGGTCACCGGCAGCGTCGTGATGCCGCGGAACCACAGCAGGTAGGACAGCAGGCCGCCGACGAGGCCGAGCCACAGGTAGCCGAGCGCGGCGCCGCCGCCGATCGCGGGCGGTGCTCCCTCGAAGAGGAACGTGACGGGCACCAGGACCAGGCCGCCCGCGGTGAGCTGCCAGCCTGCGAACGTGGCCGGGCCGACGCCCTCGGGCCGTCCCCAGCGTTTGGTGAGGGTGACCCCGAGCGCCATCGACGCCGCGCCGCCGAGCCCGGCCACGATCCCGGCGGTGTCGAAGGCCGCGTTCGGACCGAGCACCACGAGGCCGACCCCGGCGATGCCGACCGCGCCCCAGGCGAACCGGCTCCCGGAGGGACGCTCGCGCAGGACGAGCACGGCCAGGACGGCGACGATCATCGGCTGGGTCGCGCCCAGTGTGGCGGCGGCACCGCCGGGCAGCCGTTCGGCCGCGACGAACAGCAGCGGGAAGAACAGCCCGATGTTCAGCGTGCCGAGCGCGGCGGCCCTGGCCCACCACGCCCCGCGCGGCAGGACCCTGGTGAACGCCAGTGTGAGCAGCCCCGCGGGCAGCGCGCGCAGGAGCCCGGCGAACAGCGGGTGCCCCGGTGGGAGGAGTTCGGTGGTCACCACGTAGGTCGTGCCCCACACCATCGGGGCGAGCGCGGTGGCCGCGGTACGGGTGAGTGTCTGGTTTCGCACCCGATCAGTCTCGGCCGACCAGCAATGATGAGTCCAACACATGTTTGTCACCGGATCGATCGTGGTTCACGATAGATCCATGGAACTCCAGCAGTTGCGCTACGTCCTCGCCGTCGCCGAGACGAGCAGTTTCACCCGTGCCGCCCAGCAGTGCCTGGTCGTCCAGTCGGCGCTCAGCCACCAGATCGCGCGCCTGGAACGGGAACTCGGCGCGCGGCTGTTCGACCGCACCAGCCGCCGGGTGCGGCTGACCGCGGCCGGGGCGGCGTTCCTGCCCGCCGCCCGCCAGTGCCTGGACGCCGCGGAGCGCGCCGCGGCCGAGGTGGCCGCCGCCGTCGGCGAGGTGCGGGGACGGCTGGCCGTGGGCGTGATCCCCACCGTCGCCGCGGTGGACATCCCGGCCGTGCTGCACGAGTTCCACCGCGACTATCCGCGGGTGCGCGTCGGCCTCCGGGTGGGGGCCAGCGAGGAACTCGTCGAGCAGGTGAAGGAGGGCACGCTCGACGTCGCCTTTCTCGGCCTGCCCGCCACCGCGCGGCCCGAGGGGGTCCGCTCGCACGAACTGGCCCGCGACCGGCTCGTCGCCGTGGTCTCACCGGGGCACGCGCTGGCCGGGGAGACCGCCGTCGACCTGGCGCGGCTGGCCGCCGAGGTGTTCGTGGACTTCCCGGCGGGCACGGCCGGCCGGGCCCAGTCCGACCAGGCCTTCGCGGCCGCCGGGCTGACCCGCGACGTCGCCCTCGAAGTGACCGCCGCGGACCTGATGGCCAGGCTCATCCAGCAGGGCCTCGGCGTCGCCATGCTCCCGTCGGCCTACGCGCCCCGGCTCAGCGGGGTGGTCACGGTCCCGGTGATCGACGCCCCCGCCAGGGTGGAGCACCTGGTGTGGAGCCGGTTCAGCAGCACCCCCGCCGCGACCGCGTTCCTCGACGGACTCGGCGTGCGCGCCGATCCGGCGGGCTGAGGGGCATCGCGGCTCACTCTCCGCGCATCTGCCTGCGGATCTCGGCCAGCTTGTCCTTGGCCGCCTCGTCCCGGTCGGCGATCTTCTTGTCGAGCGTCTCCACGGTCTCCTCGCCGCCGATCCCGGCCAGCTCGGTCGAGCCGACCGCCGTGGTGTACCGCTTTTCGATCCTGTCCCGCACGAAGTCGAAACCGGGTACACCGCCTTCGGTGTAGTCCGGTTCGGGAACCTCCGGCGTGCCGGGGGCGGGCAGTGCCGCGTCGTTCTCACTCATCTTCCGCTCCGTTCTCCTCCCCGCCGACGATAGCCGTTCCGGCGCGCGCGGCGTCCGTGATCGTCCACAGTGGATTCGTGCGCGACCGGCGTCCGGGAACAGCCGAAAGTCGGTGCGGCCGGGCGCCGGGGTTCGGCAGACTGTCGATCATGGCGGGGACGAGCAGGTGGGTGCGCCTGCAGGCGGTGGCGGTGTCCGGTTCGGCGTGTGAGGGGCTGCTGCTGGCGGCGCTGCCGCTGCTGGCGGTGTCGATCACGACGGATCCACGTGCGGTGTCGCTGGTCAATGTCGTCGGCCAGGCGCCGTGGCTGCTGTTCTCGCTGTTCGCCGGTGTGGTGATCGACCGGTTCCGCCGGACGGCCGTGCTCGGCTGGGCGTACGCGGTGCAGGTGGTCGCGGCGCTGGCGCTGGCGGTGTCCGGCTCGGCCGGGCTGCTGAGCCTGCCGGTGCTGATGGTGGTCGCGTTCGTGATCACCTCGGCCCAGGTGCTCGGCGACGGGGCGAGCGGCGCGCTGGTGCCGGAGATCGTGGCCCCGGACCAGCTCGCCTCGGCCAACGCGCGCCTGCAGGTGATCGACCGCGGCGTCGTGCAGTTCCTCGTGCCGCCGCTGACCGGGCTGCTCCTGTCGCTCGGCGCCGGGCTGCCCGCGTGGCTGGCGGGCGCGTGCGCGGTGGTGGCGTTCCTGCTGGCCAGGGGGATTCCCTCGGCCCCGGCGCCCGCGCTCGGCGTGCATCCGCTGCGGGGCATCGGCGCGGGGCTGCGGTACCTGGTCGGCACCCCGCTGCTGCGGTCGGTCACCCTCAGCGTCGCGCTCGGCTCGTTCGCGGCGAGCGCCTCGAACACGATGTTCGTGCTCTACGCGACGCAGGTGCTGCACGTCGGCGCCGTCGGGTACGGGATCCTGCTGGCCTGCATGGCGGTCGGCTGGGTCGCCGCGTCCTTCGTGGTCCAGGGAGTCGTGGCACGCCTGGGGTACCCGTGGGCGATGCGGCTCGGGCAGGCCAGCGGAGTGGTGGTGATGCTGCTGATCGCCGTGCTGCCGCCGTGGCCGGTGGCCATCGGGTTCGTGCTGGTGTTCCTCACCGCCACGGTGCTGATGTGGAACGTGTGCTCGCAGTCGATCCGTCAGCGGTTCACCCCGCCCGCCCTGCTCGGCAGGGTCCTGACCGGGCACCGCGCGCTGGCATGGGGCCTGACCCCGCTGGGCGCGCTGGCCGGGGGTTTCGTCGCCGCCCACTGGACCCTGCGGGGAGTGTGGGTGATGGCGGCGATCGTCTCGGTCGCCGCGACCGCGGTGGTGTGGAAGGCGGTTTCGCCCGCGGCGTTCCGGGCGGCCGAACGCGCGGCGGAACTCGCCGGGAAGGGGCGTTGATGGACGGCCGGACGGAGAAAGCCTTGTCACGACGGGGAGTTCTGGGCGCTGGGGCCGCCACCGGGCTGCTCGCGCTCGGCGCGTGCTCGGCGGCGGAGCCGCGGCCGGCGCCGCCGCCGAGTGCCCCACCGGTGCCGAAGACCGGCATGCACCTGGTGACGCTGGGGACGAAGGGCGGCCCGACGCTGCGGTCCGACCGGAGCAGCCCGGCCAACGCGCTGGTCGTGGACGGCGTGGTGTACGTGGTGGACTGCGGGATGGGCGTGAGCCGCCAGCTCGTGCTCGCCGGGCTCGAACTGTCCGCGGTGCGCGCGGTGTTCATCACGCATCACCACTCCGATCACAACCTGGAGTTCGGGAACCTCCTGAACGCGGCGTGGAACGCGAACCTCACCCACCGGATCGGTTTCCACGCGCCGCCGGGCATGGCGGACATGCTGGCGGGCTACCTGGCGATGAACCGCTACGACATCGACGTCCGGATCGCGGACCAGGGGCTGCCGGACCCGCGTGGCCTCGCCGAGGCGCGCGAGTTCACCGGAGACGGCGAGGTCTACCGGGACGAGCTGGTGCGGGCACGGCCGCGCGGAACAACCATCCGCCGGTCACCGAGTCCTACGCGCTCCGCTTCGACACCCGGTACGGCTCGGTGGTGTTCTCCGGGGACACGACACCGGCCGAGGCCGTGGTCCGCCTCGCGCGGAACGCGGACTGGCTCGTGCACGAGGTGCTCCACCTGCCGTCACTGGACCGGCTGCTGGCCGCGCAGCCGACCGAGACCCGGTTGAAGGAGCATCTCCTGGCTTCGCACACCACCAACGAACAGGTCGCGAAGGTGGCGCTCGAGGCGAAGGTGGGCCACCTGGTGCTGAACCACCTGGTGTCGTTCGGGCCGGTGTCCGACGCGGAGTGGGAGCGGGACTGCCGTGGCGCGTGGCGGGGCCCGCTGGTGGTCGCGACCGACCTGCGCCAGGTGTGCTGAGGGCCGTCAGGGTTTTACGGGCACCCACAGCTCCACCTGGTCGTGTCTGCGGTAGTACTCGACCAGCGGCCGGGTCTCGTCCGGCGGGGTGGCCGCCTCCAGCTCGGCCATCCCGGGACCGATGCGTTCGTAGAGGCCGGGCGGTTCGCCGACGAGTGTGCCGCGCAGGTACCAGCCACCGGGAAGGACGCCGGTCCGCAGGCCGAGGCTTTCCGCCTTGTCTCCGGGCTTGACCGGCGTGCAGACGGTGTAGGTGCCCGCTCCTACGTCGATCCGGGCGTACATCCTGCGCCCGCGCAGCCCGACCAGCCGCTCGAACTCGGGCCAGAGCTCCTGGATCCGGGGCAGTTCGTCGGCGGTGGTCCGCTCCAGCACGGTGACGTCCTCACGGTGGACGCGGGCGGGCGGGGCGTGCAATACGGAAGTCGTCATGCGCCCAGGGAACCACGCGGCACCGACAATCCCGCGTGGTAGCCGCTTGTGCGCTGCCGGACCGCTTTTTCGCGGACAATTGTTTCAGTGGACCGAAATTCGCCGTCGCCGGTATCTTTTGTGCGGCGGTTCGCGACCGGACAGGGCGCGCGGCAGGCTGTGTCACGCAATCAAAGCTGATCGGTTCATCACTTTCTCTGATGTCGACTTGGGAAACGTAAAAAAGGGGAACGATCGATGATGGATGTCTCCGAGGGAAGCGGGATCAGCAGAAGACGGTTCCTGTCCGCCGTGGGAGCGGCGGGCGGGGCGGGCACGATGTTCGCGACGATGGGGGCGCTGGGTCTCGCCCCGACGGCGCGGGCCGATACCTACCACCCGCCGCGGCGCGCGGATTTCGCGCTGTCCGGCCGATCCGCGGCGAAGGTCGCGGTCCTCGGCGGCGGGATCGCCGGCCTCACCTGTGCCTACGAACTCGGCAAGGCGGGGTACGACTGCACGGTATTAGAGGCACAGGACCGGATCGGCGGACGGAACTTCACCGTCCGGAACGGGACCGAGTACACCGAACTCGGTGGTGTCACCCAGGTGGCGGAGTTCGCCGGGGACGGCTACCTGAACGCGGGCCCGGCGCGGATCGCGCAGTGGATGGTCACTCTCGACTACTGTCGCGAGCTGGGCGTGCCGATCGAGGTCTTCACGAACACCAACGCGAATGCCTTCACCTACAACGAATCCGCCGGCATGAAGAGCCCGCAGCGGCACCGGACCGCGAAGGCGGACGTGCACGGCTACGTCGGCGAACTGCTCGCCAAGGCCACCGACCGGGGCGCGCTCGACGCCGAGCTGACCGCGGCCGACAAGGAAAGGCTGCTCGACTTCCTGCAGGATTGGGGCACGATCGAAGAAAGGAACGGGGGATGGCGGTACCTCGGCGGCCCCAGGCGGGGGTTTTCGGTGAATCCCGGTGCCGGAGAGAACACGGGTACGGTACTCGAACCGGTACCTTCGCTGTCCGAGGTCTTCGCCAGCGGAGTGGGGAGCTTCTTCTCCTTCGAGCACGACTACGACCAGGCGATGCAGATGTTCCAGCCGGTGGGCGGAATGGACCGGATTCCGTGCGCGCTCGCCGAAGCGATCGGTACCGGGCGGATCCGGACCGGCAGCCGGGTCACCCGGATCACCGCCGGGGAGCACGGAGTCGCGGTAGGCTACCGCGCGGCGGACGGCCGTGATCGGGAACTGACGGCCGACTACTGCGTCGCGGCGCTGCCGCCGCACCTGCTGGCCGGGATCCCGCACAACCTCGGGGTCGAGGTGCGGGCGGCGCTCGCCACCTATCGCGATCGCCTGGTACCGGCGGGGAAGATCGGCCTGGAGTACCGGAACCGCTGGTGGGAAACGGACCACCGGATCTACGGCGGCATCACCTGGACCGATCTGGACATCAGCACCATCTGGTACCCGTCCCACGGGCACCACGGCCGTACCGGGGTGCTCGTCGGGTACCAGAGCGGGTACCGCGGCGACGACGACCGCGCCGTGCGGTACGAGCGGCTTCCGCCGAAGGAACGCGAGCTGCTGGCGGTGGCACAGGGCGTGAAGATCCACGGCGCGAAGTTCCGGGACGAGCTCACCGGTTCGTTCTCGGTCGCCTGGCGCCGCGCGCCGCACATCGAGACCGCGTGGACCTCGCCGCCCTACGACACGGCCGGATACCGGCTGCTCAACCGGCCCGCGGGCCGGGTCTACTTCTCCGGCGACTGGCTCAGCCACCTCAGTTCGTGGCAGGCCGGCGCGTTCGAGTCCGCTCGCCTGGTGGTCGCCGCCCTGCACCGGCGGGTGCTGTCGGCGTGACAGGGCGGTGTCGCCGGGCGCACACGTGGCCCGGCGACACCGCCGGCGGCCGTGCTCAGGCGCGCAGTGTCGCGCCGCCGTCGACGAACAGCTCCTGCATGGTGATGTGCCGCGCCCGGGGAGAGGCCAGGAACAGCACGGCGTCGGCGATGTCGGCGGGGTCGGCGATCCGGCCGAGCGGGATGCCCACGCGGAACTGTTCGGGGGAACCGGCGATCACCCGGTCGGCGTCGTTCTCGTCCGTCCACAGCAGACGCTGCATCGGGGTGTCGGTCGAGCCGGGGGAGACCACGTTGCAGCGGATCCCGTGCCCGGCGACCTCCAGTCCGAGACAACGGGTCAGCATGGTCGCGGCGGCCTTCGACGCGGCGTAGGCGCCCATGCCCATCCGGGGCACCCCCGCGGCGTTCGACGCGACGGTGACCAGCGTGCCGCGCTGCCGGGGGACCATCCGGCGCGCGATCTCGCGCAGCAGGGCGAACACACCGGTGGTGTTGACCGCGAACGTCTTCGCCCAGTCCTCGTCGGTGGTTTCGCAGACCGAGCCCGGCAGCAGCACCCCGGCCACCGAAACGCCGATGTCGATCGGCCCGAGATCCCGTTCCACCGCTTCGACGACACGGGCGACGGCGGTGGAATCGCCCACGTCGGCGGGAAACGGGTGTACCCGTTCGCCCGTTCGCGCGGCGAACTCCGCGAGGCCCTCGGCGTCGATGTCCACCGCGGCGACCGTCGCGCCTTCGCGGACGAGCCCCTGGACGACCGCCGCGCCGATGCCGCGGGCGGCCCCGGTCACCAGTGCGGTCCGGCCCGCGATTCCCGTGTCTTCCCGGCTCGGCGGCACCATCTCGAACACCTCTCTGCCCTACCTCTGAGACTTTGGTTAGGTTAACCTAATCGGGACGGCGGCCCGAGGCCGTGCGCGGGTGCCTGTTGTGACCTGGCACGCACGCGCCACGGTGGACTTCTGTCCCGTTTGTGAATTAGGTTAGCCTAACCAATAGCCGATCTTGAGGAGCGGAGATGGCGCGGAACCCTGGGGGACATGCCTTCCCGGAGACACCGGAAAAGCTTGTCCGGCAACGCTTTCCGTTCCGGCGCGGGAACGGTGGCGGCTGCCGGGAGGGTATCACGCTCAGTCGTTGATCGTGTGATTTCCGTTCCGGTCCCCGATTTCCGCGTTGTCCGCCGAAAGGAATCCCGAGTGTCTTCACCCGCGTTGGCCCGGCCGACACCCGTCCATCGGGCGGCCGATCTGCTGGCCGCCTATCTGCCGGGCTCGTTCTACTTCTCCTCGCCACGCGGATCGCTGCTCGCCGACGGCGTGCGCGCGTCCGTGCGCCGGGAGCGCGGGTCCTGGGCGGACGCGGCGGCGGGCGCGCTCGACGCGGCGGCCGCGCTCGGGGTCGCCGAACCGGTGGTGGCCGGTGCGATCGGGTTCCTGCCGGACGCGGAGGCCAGCCTCGTGATCCCGGCGGTGGTCCGGCGCGCGGGCGCCCCGGAACGCGGCACACCGGACGAGGGGCTGCCGGGATTCGGGACGACGTCGTGGTCGGTGACGCCGCGGCCCGAGCCGCGGGCCTACGCCGACGGGGTCCGCGGCGCGCTCGAGCTGATCGGCGCGGGCGGACTGGACAAGGTGGTGCTCGCCCGCGGCCTGGAGCTGACGGCCGACGCCCCGGTTCCGGTCCCGGCGCTGCTCGCCCGGCTGGTGCGGGCGGACCCGGGCGCGTACGCGTTCGCGGTCGACGTCACCGCGCCCGGGGACCCGGCCACCCGCACACTGGCCGGGGCGAGCCCGGAACTGCTGGTCTCCCGGCGCGGTGGCACGGTGGTGGCCAATCCGCTCGCCGGATCGCTGCCGCGGTCGGCCGACGAGGCCGAGAACCGGCGGCGGATCGCCGCGCTGCTGGCCTCGGCGAAGGACCGCCGCGAGCACGCCCACGTCTCGGCACAGGTCGGCGACGTGCTGAGCCGCTTCTGCGCGGAGCTCGACGTGCCCGCCGAGCCGGAGGTGATCGGCACGCCGACGATGTGGCACCTGTCGAGCCGGATCACCGGACGGCTGGCCGATCCGGCCGATCCCGGATCGTCTTCGCTGGCACTGGCCGAGGCGCTGCACCCGACGCCGGCGGTGTGCGGCACGCCCACCGCGCCCGCCTACGCGGCGATCGCGGAGCTGGAACCGGCGGACCGCGGCTACTACGCGGGGCTGGTCGGCTGGTCCGATGTGGACGGTGACGGCGAATGGGCGGTGACCATCCGCAGCGCCGAGGTGTGCGACCGCACGGTCCGGCTCTTCGCGGGCGCCGGGATCGTCGCCGGTTCCGACCCGGAGGCCGAACTCGCCGAGACGAGCGCGAAGTTCCGCACGATGCTGCGCGCGCTCGGGGTGGAGGCATCGTGAGCGACGCTCGTGTGAACGCGGGGCCGGATCACGTGGTCTGGCCGCCGGAGGTCGCCGCGCGTTACCGCGCGGCCGGGTACTGGCGGGGACAGACCTTCGGCGCGCTGCTGACCTCGGTGACCGCCGCGCACGCCGGGCGTACCGCGGTCGTGGGCGAGCGGAACGGCGAGATCGAGCGCTGGACCTTCGCCGAGCTGGACGAGCGCGCGCACCGGATCGCGGCGGGGCTGGCCGCGTCGGGGATCGTGCCGGGCGACCGCGTGGTGCTGCAGCTGCCGAACATCCCGGAGTTCATGGCGGTGGTGTTCGGGCTGTGGCGCGCGGGCGCGTGGCCGGTGTTCGCGCTGCCCGCGCACCGGGACAGCGAGTTGCGGCATTTCGCCGGACAGAGCGAGGCGGCCGCGATCATCACCGTGGCCGAGCACGAACGGCACGACCACGCCGCGACCGCGCGTGCGGTGGCCGCCGACGTGCCCTCGGTGCGGCAGGTGCTGGTCGTCGGGTCGGCGGAGTTCGGCGAGCTCGCCGCGAGCGAGCCGCGCGAGCTGCCCGATCCCGACCCGGCGGGCGTCGCGTTCCTCCAGCTGTCCGGCGGGAGCACCGGGCTGCCGAAGCTCATCCCGCGCACCCACGACGACTATCTCTACAGCGTCCGGGAAAGCGCCCGCATCTGCGCGCTGCGCCCGGAAAGCGTGTACTTGGCGGCCTTGCCGGTCTCGCACAACTATCCGCTCAGCTCCCCGGGTGTGCTCGGCGCGCTGCACGCGGGCGCGGCGAGCGTGCTGGCGCCCCGGCCCGATCCGGACACCGCCTTCCGGCTGATCGAGTCCGAGCGGGTGACGATCACCGGTGTCGTCCCGCCGCTGGCCGCAGCCTGGGTGCAGGCCGCCGCGCGCACCACGCGTGATCTGTCCAGTTTGGACACTCTGCTCGTCGGCGGTGCCAAGTGCGGCAGGGAACTGGCCGAGCGGATCGGGCCCGCGCTGGGCTGCCGCCTGCAGCAGGTGTTCGGGATGGCCGAGGGACTGGTCTGCTACACCCGGCTCGACGATCCCGACGAGATCGTGCTCGGCACGCAGGGCCGCCCGATCTCGCTCGACGACGAGATCCGGGTCGTCGATCCGGACGACCCCGCGGCGTCCTCGGCCGACGTGGTGGCGCCGGGCGAGATCGGCGCCTTGCTGACGCGCGGTCCGTACACCATCCGCGGCTACTACCGGGCGGCCGCGCACAACGCGACGGCCTTCACCGAGGACGGGTTCTACCGGACCGGGGACCTGGTGCGGCGCGGCCCGTCCGGGCACCTCGAGGTCGTCGGGCGGACGAAGGAGCAGATCAACCGCGGTGGCGAAAAGCTGGCGGCCGAGGAGGTGGAGAACCATCTCATGGCGCATCCGGGGGTGCTCGACGCCGCCGTGGTCGGGGTGCCCGACGAGTACCTGGGCGAACGGACCTGTGCCTACGTCGTGCCCACCGCGGGCTCGGCGCCCACGGCGGCCGAACTGCGCCGCTTCGTCCGCGAGCGCGGGGTGGCCGCGTTCAAGGTGCCCGACCTCGTCCTCGTCGTCGACGCGTTCCCGGTGACCGGCGTCGGCAAGACCAGCAAACGCGAACTGCGGGCGGCGCTGGCCGCCCTCGCCGAGAAAAGGTGATCCGCTTGTCCCTGCCGGAAATTCGCCCCTACGCACTGCCAACGACGGCGGAGCTACCCGAGGGAAGGGTGGGCTGGACGCCCGACCCGGCGCGGGCGGCGCTGCTGGTGCACGACATGCAGCGGTACTTCGTGGCGCCCTACGCCGGCGCGCCGATCCCCGAGGTGACGGCGAACATCGCGGCGCTCGTCGCCGCGTGCCGGGCGGGCGGCGTGCCGGTGTTCTACACCGCGCAGCCCGGCCGCCAGGACGCGCCGGACCGCGGGCTGCTGACCGAGTTCTGGGGTGACGGGATCGGCGCGGTGATCGACGCCGACCCGCGCGCCGCGGACATCGTCGACGAGCTCGCCCCGGCGGGGAACGACGTGGTGGTGGCCAAATGGCGCTACAGCGCGTTCCAGCGCAGCGCGTTCGCCGAGCAGCTCGCCGCGCGCGGCCGCGACCAGCTGCTGATCACCGGTGTGTACGCGCACATCGGCTGCCAGGCGACCGCCGTCGAGGCGTTCATGCGCGACGTCCGGCCGTTCCTGGTCGCCGACGCCGTCGCCGATTTTTCCCGAGAGCGGCACGACCAGGCCTGCGAGTACGTCGCGCAGCGCTGCGGTGCCGTCACCACCACCGCCGTCGCGCTGGACGCGCTGTCGGCGCCGATCCCCGCGGGAGCACTTCGATGAGCGACACCCCGGCCCTGTCCGCCGACCGCGTCCGCGCCGACATCGCCGCCCTGCTCGGCTGCGATCCCGCCGAGGTCACGGCGGAGGAAAACCTGTTCGACCGGGGGCTGGACTCCGTGCGGATGATGAGCCTCGTCGAGAAGTGGCGGGGCGAGGGGGCGGACGGGCTGGAGTTCCCCGACCTGGCCGAGCAGCCGGAGCTGGGGCACTGGACGAAACTGCTGGGCGCCGAGGACAAGGCGTGAGCCGGGCCGACGACCGGGAACGGCACCACGAGCGGATCGCGGAGGTGCGCGCTGGCGCGAGCGCGGAGAAGGTCGGGTACCCGATCCGGGTCCGCGCGGCCGAGGTGCTGCGCACCACGACGGTCGGCGCCGGTCTCGTCCGGGTCACCCTCGGCGGTCCCGGCACCGAGGGGTTCGAGGCCCATTCGCCCGACGAGCACGTCAAACTGCTCTTCCCGGAACCGGACGGGACACTGCGGCTGCCGGAGCAGCACGGGCGGATGCTGCGCTGGCCGCGCCCGTCGCCGACGTCGCGGGAGTACACCGTGCGCCGGTACGACCCGGCCTCGGGCGAACTCGACATCGACGTCGCGCTGCATGACGGCGGTTTGGGCGCGGACTGGGCACGCGTGGTCGAGCCGGGCGAGCTCGTGCACGTCGCGGGCCCTCCCGGCGGGCTGATCGTCCCGCACACCTACGACCGCTACCTGCTCGCGGGCGACATCACCGCGTTGCCCGCCATCGCGCGGTGGCTGGAGGAGCTGCCGCGCACCGCGGCGGGCTGGGCGTTCGTCGAGGTCGCCGATTCCTCGTGCGAGATCGAGCTTTCCGCGCCCGAGGACGTCGAGGTGCGCTGGCTGCACCGCGGCGACCGGCCACCGGGCAGCGGTGATCTGCTGGAGCGCGCCGTCCGTGGGGTCACCGTGCCCGAGGGCGAACGGGTCTACGTCTGGCTCGCCGGTGAGGCGGGGCAGCTCAAGCCGCTGCGCCGCTGGGTGCGCGACGAACTGGGCCTCGGCAAGGGCGACTACGACATCACCGGCTACTGGAAGCGTGGCGTCGCCGACTTCGACGAGGACCACGAGGAACACCATGTCCACTGAACAGAAGTCCACAAAGGACAAAGCAGGTAAGGAACACCGGATGCGTACTGGCCGATCCCTTCGTCGTCTCGGCGCGCTGGCGCTGGCCCTCACCGTGGCCGTCACCGGCTGCGCGTCGAACGGGGCCCCCGCCGCCGAGGGCGGGACGCGGGTCTTCGCCGCGGACAACGGCCAGATCACCATCCCCGCCAAGCCGAAGCGCGTGGTCGCCACCGGCTACGCGGTGCCCGCGCTGATCGAGGCCGGGGCGCCGCTGGTCGGGATCTCCACCTGGGCGCGCGGGATCCCGCTGATGACCCCGGAGGACAAGGCCACCTACGACGGCCTGAAGAAGGTCGCCGGTGAGCAGGCCGCGGAGACGAACTACGAGGCGATCGCGAACGCCAGGCCCGATCTGATCGTCATCGGCGTGCCCGCGCCGGTGCTGAAGGACATCGACGTCAACCGGCTCAAGGCGGTGGCGCCGGTGGTGGCGATCGGCCCGACGATCCCCTCCGCGTGGCGCGAGCTGTCCCGCAAGCAGGCCGACGCCGCGGGCGCGCTGGCGAACTTCGATCGCACGCAGGGCGAGTACAAGGCCAAGGCCGACCAGATCGCCGCCAGGTACAAGGCGGTGCTGCCGCAGCTGAAGCTCGGCCACGTCGGCGCGTACGGCGAGGTCGCGAAGGGCAACTTCCAGCGCGAGTTCAACGGCTCGTGGGGCACCAACATCGCCCAGGACGTCGGCGCGAACTACTACGGCGAGGTCAAGAAGAAGGGCGGCGGCTCGAAGGACGTCAGCGAGTACCCGTCCATCGAGGAACTGCCGACCGCGTTCGCACAGGCCGACGCGATCACCTACTCGGTCAAGGCCGACGGCTCGGTGCCGCCCGCCGTGCAGTACGCGCTGGACTCCCCGCTGTGGAAGAACCTGCCCGCGGTGAAGGCCGGGAAGGTCTACCCGTTCCGCTACACCGAGGCCGCCACCTACAAGGGCGCCATGATGACCCTGGACGCGATCGACAAGGCGTTCGCGCCGCTGCTGGCGAAGTGACGGTCACGCGACCCCGGAGCACCACCGCCACCACCGCGGGCACGGGGGTGAAGCGGACGACGATCCTGGTCGTCGCGCTGGTGGTGCTCGGGGTGGTGGCCGTGGTCAGCATCGGCATCGGCGCCCACGCCGTCGCGCCCGGAGAGGTCCTGCGCGCGCTGTTCGCCTTTGACGGGTCGAGCGACCAGACCATCGTCCGCGACGTCCGGGCACCGCGCGCGGTGCTCGCCATCGGGGTCGGTGCCGCGCTGGGTATCGCGGGCGCGCTGATCCAGACGTTGTCGCGCAATCCGCTCGCCGAACCGGGGATCCTGGGGGTGACCGCGGGCGCCGGGTTCGCGGTCACCCTGGGCTCCGCGCTCGGCGTGGCCGCGTCGCAGGCCGGGCAGCTGGGGCTCGCCGTGGTGGGCTCGGTGCTGGCCGCGTTGCTGGTCTATTCGGTCGGGCGTCAGTCGCCGCTGCGGCTGGTGCTCACCGGGGTGGCGCTCACCGCGGTGCTGAACGGGCTCACCCTCGGGATGCGGCTGATGTTCCCCGACGTCCTCGACCAGTACCGGTTCTGGTCGGTCGGCTCCCTCGCCGGCCGCGAGCAGGCGCCGTTGCTGCTGCCGCTGGTGGTGATCGGGGTCGCGCTGGCCGGGGCCCTGCTGCTGAGCCGGTCGCTCAACGCCGTCGCGCTCGGCGAGACGGTCGCGCACACGCTGGGCACGAACGTGGCGCGGGTGCGCCTGTCCACGCTCGTGCTGATCACCGCGCTCGTGGGCGCGGCGACGGCGGTGGCCGGGCCGATCCTGTTCGTCGGCCTGATCGTCCCGCATCTGGCCCGCAGGCTCGCCACGGGTTCGGTGCCGTGGCTGCTGGCCTACACGATGGTCATGGGGCCGATCCTGCTGCTCGTCGCGGACGTCGGCTCGCGGGTGCTGCTCCCCACCGGTGAGGTGCCGGTCGCGATCGTGACCGCGTTCCTCGGCGCGCCGGTGCTCATCTGGGCCGTGCGGAAGTACGGGGTGGCCGCGCTGTGACCACCTTGAAGAACACCGTTGTGGACAGCACGGTGAAAGTCATGGTGTGGCGCGGTTCGGTGTTCCGGGCCGAACGCCGGACGCTGGTGCTGGCCGCGTCGCTGGTCGTGGTGATGCTCGGTCTCGGGCTGCTCGGCCTGTGTTTCGGTGCCTCCTGGGCGAATCCGGGCGAGGTGTTCGCCGCGCTCGGCGGGTACGGCGACTCGGTGGTGGTGATCCGGGACTGGCGGCTGCCGCGGGTACTGGCCGGGATCGTCTTCGGTGCCGCGCTGGGTGTGGCGGGGGCGCTGTTCCAGAACCTGACCCGGAACCCGATGGGCAGCCCGGACGTGATCGGCCTCGACGCCGGTGCCTACACCGGCGCGCTCGTCGCGTTGACGGTGCTGGGCGGGGCGGCCGGAACGCTCGCGGTGAGCTCGGTGCTGGGCGGGCTGGTCGTCGCGGCCGTCATCTACCTGCTGTCGATGCGGGGCGGGCTGTCCGGGCTGCGGCTGGTGGTGATCGGGGTCGCGATGAACGCGATGATCATGGCGCTCAACTCCTGGATCGTGCTGCGCGCGGACCTGGACGTCGCGATCGCCGCGGTGGGCTGGAACGCGGGCTCGCTCAACGGCGTCGGCTGGCCGAAGCTGGTGCTGCCGTTCGTGATCATCGCCGTGCTGCTGGTGGTGATGACCAGCCGTGCGCACGCGATGCACCAGGCCGCGCTGGGCGACGACCTCGCGGTGACCAGCGGGGTCGGCCTCGGTCGGCTGCGGCTGCTGATGGTGCTCGTCGGCGTCGGCTGCACGGCGACGGTGACCGCGGTGGCCGGGCCGATCGTGTTCATCGCATTGGCCGCCCCGCAGATCGGCCGCAGGCTGGCCAAGGCGCCCGGGGTGCCGCTGCTCCCGGCCGCGCTGACCGGGGCGGTGCTGCTCCAGGGCGCCGACCTGATCGCGCAGATGCTGCTGGCACCGGTGTCGCTGCCGGTCGGCGTGGTCAGCGCCGCGATCGGCGGCTGCTATCTGATCTGGTTGCTGACCAAGGAAGTGAGGACTCGTGGCTGACCGGCTGAGCGCGCAGGAACTGACGCTGCGCTACGGCGAGCGGGTCGTGTCGACGCGGCTGAGTCTCGATGTCCCCGACGGCGCCTTCACCGCGATCGTGGGACCCAACGCCTGCGGGAAGTCGACGCTGCTGCGGGCGTTCGTCCGGTTGCTGCGCCCGGCGGAGGGCACGGTGCGGTTCGACGGGCGCGAGGTGACCGCGTACCCGACGAAGACGCTGGCGCGTTCGCTCGGGTTCCTGCCGCAGGATCCGGTGGCCCCGGACGACATCAAGGTCCGGCAGCTCGTCGCGCGCGGGCGCTTCCCGCACCAGTCGCTGCTGGCCGCGTGGTCCGATGTGGACGAACGCGCGGTGACCGGTGCGATGGAGGCGGCGGGCATCGCCGAGCTGGCCGGCCGGGGCGTGCACGAGCTGTCCGGGGGACAGCGGCAGCGGGTGTGGATCGCGATGGTGCTCGCGCAGGAGACGCCGTACCTGCTGCTCGACGAGCCCACCTCGTTCCTCGACATCACGCACCAGTACCAGCTGCTGACGCTGCTCGCGCGGCTGCGGGACGAGGGCCGCACGGTCGTCGCCGTGCTGCACGACATCAACCAGGCCTGCCGGTACGCCGATCACCTGGTCGCGATGAAGGACGGCCACGTCGTCGCCGAGGGCACCGCCGAGTCCATTGTGGACGAGGCGTTGCTCAAAGAGGTCTTCGACCTGCCCTGTGTCGTGGTGCCGGACCCGGTCACCGGCACGCCCATGGTGGTGCCGAACCTCGACGCGTCCCCGTGAACCACCGCGGTGCCGTGAACGCGTCTTCGCACCGAGAGCGCCCCAATGTGGCATTGGGTGCTCCACTCCTTGCCCCCACCACCACCCTCAACGGAGACGCTGCGCGCCCGGCCCGATTCCACGCACCGAACGCCACATTGGGTGCGTTGGACGCACCGAACGCCACATTGGGGCGCATGACCGCCGCCAAACCGGATCCCGGGGTCGGTTCCCGGACGGGCACCGACATTCTCTTCAGGAGCATCAGTTGAGCACCTTTCCCCTCACCGGCGCGCAGCTCGGCATCTGGAACGCGCAGCGGCTCGAACCCGAATCGCGGTTCTACGTGGTCGGCGACGTGGTGGAGGTCTCCGGCGCCGAGCCGGTGGACGCGTGGGTGCTCGCGCGGGCGATCCGATCCACTGTGGACGAAGCGGAGTCGTTGCGGCTGCGGGTGTTCGACACTCCGGACGGGCCGCGTCAGGAGATCGCCGACGGCGCGGCGGAGCCGCCGGAGATCGTCGACCTGAGCGGCGAGGCGGATCCCCGGGAGGCCGCCGAGGCGTTCGTGGCCGCCGAGCGGCTGCGGCTCGCCGAGTCGTGCCGGGACATGGTCGGCCGGAAGCTGTACTCCCAGACGGTGCTCCGGCTGTCCGGGTGCGAGGTCTGGTACACGCTGCTCGGCCACCACCTGGTGTTCGACGGCTACTCGGCCGCGATGCTGGCCAGGCGGACCGCCGCGCACTACACCGCGCTGGTGCGGGGCACCGAGGTCGCGCCGTCGCCGTTCGGGCGGTTCGCCGACGTCGTCGAGTCCGACCGCGTCTACCGCGAGAGCGAGCAGTGCGAGCGCGACCGCGCCTACTGGCGCGACCGGTTCACGCCGCTGCCGGAACTCGGGGACTCCGACACCGCGGCCGGTCCGCCGGAGGAGACCAGGACCGCCCGGGTGGTCGTCCCCGCCGAGGAGGTCGCGCGGCTGAAGGCCGCCGCCGAACGGGAGGGCGTCACCTGGGGCGAGGCACTGATCGCCTGCTACGTCGCCTTCCTGCACCGCGTACGCGGGGACACGGACGTCGTCTGCGCGCTGCCGCTGATGTGCCGCACGGGCCGGGCCGAGCTGCGTACCCCCGCGATGGCGGTCAACGTGCTGCCGTTGCGGGTGGAGGTGCGGGGTGGTGACCGGCTGGGCGAGCTGGGCCGCCGTGTCGCGGAGGCGATGCGGGGGATGCGGGCCCACCAGCGTTATCGGGGCGAGAACCTGCCGCGGGATCTGGCCGTGCCCGGCGCGGGCGCGCTGCTGCACGGCCGCGGCGTCAACCTCAAGGCGTTCGATCTCACGCTCGACTTCGCCGGGGCGACCGGCGTGATGCGCAACGTCGCGGGCGGCCCGCCGGAGGACATGGGCCTGAGCGTGCTGCCGACGCGGGACGGCGGGCTGCTGCTCGGGTTCGAGGTCGACGCCCGCACCCACGACCAGGCCGCGGTCGACCGCAAGCTGGCCGTGCTGCGCGGCCTGCTGGTGGCGCTGACCGGGCCGGACACGCCCGCCGTCGGGCAGGTCGAGCTGCTCACCGCCGGGGAACGCGCCGAACTGCTGGCGAGCTGGACGGTGCCCGCGCTGCCCGGGACCCCTCGGGTCGTCCCCTCGCTGCTGACGGATCTGGCCGCCACACAGCCGGACCTGATCTCCTTGGTGTACGGGGAAGAACAGCTGTCCACAGTGGAGTTGGCGGGCCGGGTGCACCGGCTCGCCCGCGCGCTGCGGGCGCGGGGGATCGGGGCGGACGACGTGGTCGCGCTCGCGGTGCCCCGGTCGGCCGAACTGGTCGTGGCCCTGCTCGCGGTGCTCGACGCGGGCGCGGCGTACCTCCCGCTCGACACCGCGCACCCGGCGGGCAGACAGCGTGAGCTGGCCACCGACGCGAAACCGGTGCTCGCGCTGACGACCGGCGCCACCGAGCCGTCCGCCGACGCGGTGTTCGGTGACCTGCCGAGGCTGTGCCTGGACGCGCCCGCCGTGCTCGCCGAACTGTCCACACTGGATGACGGGCCACTGGCGGAGGCGGAACTCGCCGCGCCGCGACACCCCGAACACCTCGCCTACGTCATCTACACCTCGGGCTCGACGGGACGCCCCAAGGGAGTCCTCGGCCGGGTGGGTGCGCTGGCGAACCTGGTGCACCACCACGGTTCCACGCTCGTCGCCGAGACGGAAGCCGCGGCGGGCAGGCGGCTGCGGGCCGCGCACACCTATTCGTTCGCCTTCGACTCCTCGCTCGACCAGCTGCTGTGGCTGCTGTGCGGGCACGAACTGCACCTCTACGGCACCGACGTCACCCGCGACGCCGACGCGCTGCTCGCCGCGTTCACCCGGGACCGGATCGACGTCGTCGACACCACGCCGTCGATGGCCGCGCCGCTGGTCGACGCGGGCCTGCTCGCCGCCGGGCACCGGCCGTCCCTGCTGGTACTCGGCGGGGAGGCCACGCCGCGGGCGCTGTGGCGGCGGGTCGTGGCCTCCGGTGTGCCCGCCAGGAACCTGTACGGGCCGACCGAGTCCACTGTGGATGGTTCACTCGCGCGGATCGACGGCGACGAGCCGACGATCGGGCTCGCGCTCGCGGGGAGCCGCGTCTACCTGCTCGACAACGCGCTGCGGCCAGTGCCGCACGGCACCCGCGGCGAGCTGTACCTGGCCGGCCCGCACCTGGCCCGTGGTTACCTGGACCGGCCGGGCGGCACCGCCGAGCGGTTCGTCGCTGACCCGTTCGGGGGACCGGGGGAGCGGATGTACCGCACCGGCGACCTCGCCCGGTGGGTGCCGGGGCGGGGTGTCGAGTACCTGGGGCGCGCCGACGGCCAGGTCAAGATCCGCGGCTATCGCGTGGAGATCGGAGAGGTCGAGGCGGCGCTGGCCGCGGTGCCGGGGGTGGCCGCCGCGGCGGCGGTCGTCCGCACCGACGCGGGCCGGGCGAGGCTGGTCGGGTACGTCGTGTCCGCGGCCGCCGGGGAGCCGGTCTCGCCGGAGTCGGTGCGCGACGCCCTCGCGGACTGGCTGCCCGAGCACCTGATCCCCGCCGCGGTGCTCGTGCTCGGTGAACTTCCCTTGACGGTCAACGGAAAGCTGGACCGCGCCGCGCTGCCCGCGCCGAAGGTGGAGGGCGGCGGGCGCGCCGCGAGCACCGACCGGGAACGGCTGCTGTGCGACGCCGTCGCCGAGGTGTTCGGCCTTGACGAGATCGGCGTCGACGACGACTTCTTCGCGCTCGGCGGCGACAGCATCACCGCGATCAGCGTGAGCAGCAGGCTGCGTGCCCGCGGTCTCGAACTGCGGCCGCGGGATCTCCTCGCCCGGCGAAGCCTCGCTTCCCTCGCCGCCGCGGGCAGGGAGATCGGGGACGTGCCGGAGGCCGTGCCCGACGACCCGACCGGGCCGGTCCCGGCGCCGCCGATCGTGCGCGGCCTGCTCGACCCGCATCCGGACGTGGACGTCGTGGCCGGGTACGCGCAGTGGACGGCGCTGCGCGTGGACGAGGATCTCGCGCTCGACGACCTGGTCTCGGGTGTGGCGGCGATCCTGGACCGGCACGACGCGCTGCGGCTGCGGGTGACCGGGGGACTGGTCGTCCGTCCACAGGGGACGGTGTCCGCCGCAGAGGTGGTCAGCGAGGTCCACGGCGAAGACGTCGAGGCGGTGGCCGCGCGGCTGGCCGCCACGCTCGACCCGCGATCCGGCGCGTTGCTGCGCGTCGCGCTGGTGCGGACCGGTGAGGGCGGGCCGGACCGGCTGGTCGTGGCCGGGCACCACCTGGTCGTCGACGGCGTGTCGTGGCGGGTCCTGCTGCCCGACCTGCACGCGGCCTGCACGGGCCGGGCGGCCACGCTCGCGCCGGTGGGCACCTCCTGGCGCCGCCACGCGGTTCTGCTTGCCGAGCAAGGGGAAACCGGGGCGCGGCGCGGGGAGCTCGGGTACTGGCGCGAGGCCGCCGGGGCCTCGCCCGGCCTGGGGAACCGTGCGCTGGACCCGGCGCGCGACACCGTCGCGACCGCCCGCCGGTCGACCACGACGGCCACGCCCGAGGCCACCGAAGCGCTGCTCACCACGCTCCCGGCGGCGTACCGCGCGGGCGTCGACGAGGTGCTGCTCGCCGCGCTCGTGCTGGCGCTGCGCGTCCGGCGGGGCAGACCGTCCACTGAGGACGCCGTCACGGTCACCATGGAGAGTCACGGCCGGGCGCAGCTCGCGCCGGGAACCGACCTGTCCCGCACGGTCGGCTGGTTCACCAGCGAGTACCCGGTGCGCGCGCCCTCGGACGCGATCATGTCCACTGTGGACCTCGCGGACGCGCTGGCGGGCGGGGACGCCGCCGGGCGGCTGGTGCGCGCGGTCAAGGAGGCCAAGCGGAACACGCCGGAGGAGGGCATCGGTTACGGCGTGCTGCGTTTCCTGGACCCGGCGACCCGCGGCGAGTTCACGGCGCCCGAGCTCCTGCTGAACTACCTGGGCCGGTTCGCCCCGCTGCCCGGCACCGGCTGGCGCCTCCCGGAGAAGGACGCCTTCGCGGTCATCGAGCCCGCGGACAAGGCGCTGGAACAGGTGCTGGCCCTCAACTGCTTCGTGCACGAAGAGGACGCGCACCGGCTGGCCGTCGAATGGACCGCCGCGGGCGGGATCCTGGACGCCGGGGCGGTCGCGGGGCTCCAGCGGGCCTGGGACACGGCACTGCACGCGCTCGCCGCGCACGCGCGGCGGATCGGGCCGGGGCACGCGGGTCTCACCCCGTCGGATCTGCCGCTGGTCCGGCTGGACCAGGCCACCATTGACGGCCTCGAACGCGCGCGGCGCGTCGAGGACGTCTGGCCCGCGACGCCGTTGCAGGTGGGACTGTCCTTCCACAGCCTGGTGCGCGCCGACGAGGACACCGACGTCTACGTCGTCCAGGCGGTGACGTTCCTGGCGGGCGAACTGGACCCGGCGCGGATGGCGGAGGCGGCGCGGGAACTGCTGCGGCGGGTCCCGTCGCTGCGGATCCACCTGGCCACCACGGCCTCCGGCGACGTCGTCCAGGTCGTGCCCGCCGACGTCGTCCTCGACTGGCAGGAGTCCGATTTCTCCGGCGCCGCACCGGAAGACCGCGAAGGGCTCTTCACCGAGCGGGTCCGCGCCGAGCTGCGACGGCCGTTCGATCCCGGCGAGCCACCGCTGATCCGGTTCCTGCTGTGCACCTTCGCGCCGGGGGAACACCGGCTGGTGCTCACCAACCACCACGCGCTGCTCGACGGCTGGTCGATGCCGCTCGTCGGCCGGACGCTGCTGGCCCTCTACGGCGAACTGGGCGGCGGTCCCGCCGCCCCGAAGGCGGCCCCGACCGGGGAGTTCCACCGCTGGCTGGCCGGACGGGACCGGGACCTGTCGCTGAAGACCTGGCGGGACGCGCTCGCCGGGATCGACGAGGGCACCCGGCTCACCGCGGCGGGCACCGGCGCGCGGGTCGACCGGCCCGAACGCGTGTCGATCGGGCTGGGCGACGAATTCAGTGACCGGCTGCGCGCGTTCGCCCGCGAGCGCGGCGTCACCCTGACCACGGTGCTCCAGACCGCGTGGGGCCTGCTGCTCGGCAGGCTCACCGGGCGGCGCGACGTGGTCTTCGGCTGCCCCGTTTCCGGACGGCCGGACGAGGTCGACGGCGTCGAGACGATGATCGGCCAGCTCGGCACCACCATCCCGGTCCGGATCCGGCACACCCCGGGGGAGACCGCCGCGCGGCTGCTGGCGCGGGTGCACACCGACAGCGTCGCGCTGGCCGAGCACCACCACGTCGGACTGCCGGACATCCAGCGCGCGGTGGGTATCGGCGAGCTGTTCGACACGATGCTGGTGATGGAGAACTTCCCGCTGTCGAGCCGGAACCGGAGCGTGCTCGCGCCGGGACTGGAGCTGACCGGCGTGGACATCACCGACGCCACGCACTACCCGCTCACCGTGATCGTGATTCCCGGGGACGAGATCACCGTCGGCTTCGGCTACCAGCCGCACGTCCTCGACGAGGCGACCGTGCGGGACCACGCCCGCCGGCTGCACACGCTGCTGCGGGAGATCGTCGCCGATCCCGAGCGCCCGGTGGCCCGGATCCCGATGCTCGAAGCGTCCGAACGCGACAGTCTCCTTCGGACCGGTACGGAAATCGTACCGTCGAAGGAACGCGGCGGCTGCCTGGCGGAGTTCGCCGCGCAGGTTCGTAGGCACCGGGACAAGGAAGCGGTGGTGTGTCGCGAAAGGACACTGACCTACGGCGAACTGGATCGGCTGTCGAACCGCCTGGCGCACAAGCTCGTCGAGAGCGGGGTGCGACGCGAAGACCCGGTCGCGGTCCTGCTCGGCCGCGACGTCGAGATGGTGGTGGCGCTGTTCGGGGTGCTCAAGGCGGGCGCGGTGTACGTGCCGATGGACGCGAGCTACCCGGTGGACCGCCTGGCGTACATGATCGGCGACATCGTCCCGGCCGCCGCGGTGACCACCGCGGACGCGCTCGCCCGGCTGGGCGGTTCGGTGCCGGGGGAGCGGGAGGTTCCGGTGCTGCGGCTGGACGATCCGGCCACACTCGCCGGACCGTCCACCTGGGACACCGACCCGGCGGACGCGCGGCGCGGGCTCACCGAGGACGCGCTGGCCTACGTCATCTACACCTCGGGCACCACCGGGCGGCCCAAGGGCGTCGCCGTGCCGCATCGGGGGATTCCCGACCTGATCGCCCTGCAGGAGGAGGTCGTCGGGATCACCGAACACGACCGGTACCTGCACTTCGCCTCGACCAGCTTCGACGTCGCGTTCTGGCAGACGATGGTCCCACTGTTGTCCGGCGGCACCTCCGTCATCGCGCCCGAGGAGGTGCGGGTGCCCGGTGACGAACTGCTCGACTACCTCGTCGAACACCGCGTCACCGGCGTGAACCTGCTGCCCTCGTTCCTGGCCGCGATGCCGGAGGACCGCACGGTGGACCGGGACGTGTTCTTCATGGTCGGCGCCGAACGGCTCGACCCCGAGCTGGCCCGGCGCTGGGGCGACCGCCGCGCGCTGTTCAACGCCTACGGCCCGACCGAGGTCACCATCAACGCGACGATGTGGCGCTGTGACATGAACGATGACCCGGACTGGGACCTGCACAACACCGGACCGCTGCCGATCGGGCGGCCGGACCCCAACGTCCGCGCCTACGTGCTGGACGACGGCCTGCTGCCGGTGGGCGTCGGCGTCACCGGCGAGCTGTACCTGGCCGGGCCGGGCGTGGCCCGCGGATACGTCGGACGTCCCGGGCTGACCGCGGGGGCGTTCGTCGCCGATCCCTTCGGCGCGCCGGGGCAGCGGATGTACCGCACCGGCGACCTGGTCCACTGGCGGCCGGACGGGCAACTGGTGTTCCTCGGCCGGGCCGACCACCAGGTCAAGATCCGCGGGTTCCGCGTCGAGCTCGCGGAGATCGAGACCGTGCTGACCCGGGACCCGGACGTCCGGGCGTGCGCGGTGATCGTGCGCGAGGACCGGCCGGGCGACCGCAGGCTCGTCGGTTACGTCATCCCGGCCGACGGCGTGGAGTTCGACCCGGCGCTCGTCCGCGAACGGCTGGGCGCGGAACTGCCCGACCACATGGTCCCCACGGCACTGGTCCTCCTCGACCGGCTTCCCCTCGGCCCCAGCGGAAAACTCGACCGCGCGGCGCTGCCCGCGCCCGAGACCGCGACGGTGGCGGCACGGGAACCGGCGACGCCGGAGGAAGCGGTCCTGCTCGGAGTGTTCCGCGCGGTGCTCGGCACGGCCGAGGTCAATCTCGACGACGCGTTCTTCGACATCGGCGGCGACAGCATCGTGTCGTTGCAGGTGGTCTCCCGCGCCCGGCGGGAAGGGCTGGCCCTGACCGCGCGCGACGTGTTCGAGGGCACCACCGTCGCCGGGATCGCCGCGCGCGCCACCCGCCTCGGCGAAACCGCGGTCGAGGCTCCGGCGGTCGGCGACGCGCCGCTGACCCCGGTCATGCGGGACCTACTGCGCCGCTGCGCCGATGCCGGGGTGACCCCGGGCGGGTACTGCCAGTGGACCGAGATCTGCGTCCCGGCCGGCGGGGACACCGCGACCTGGCAGGCCGTGCTCGACGCGGTCCTCGACCGCCACGACGTCCTCCGCGCCCGCCTCGTCACCCCGGACGACGGTGCCGAACCGGTGCTCCGCGTCCCGGCGCCCGGCACGATCACCGGCGCCGACGTCCTCACCGTGATCCGAACCGGCGAACTCGCGTACCCGGACGGTCGGACGGCGAGCCGACCCTCCAGGCACACGAGCCGACCCTCTGGGGACACGAACCGACCCTCCGGGTACGTCGCGGCGGCGGTGGCGGAGGCCAGGGAGCGGATGGATCCGCGGACCGGGCCGATGGTGCGGGCGGTGTGGGTGGACGCCGGGCCGTCGCGGCCGGGGCGGCTCGTGCTGATCGCGCATCACCTCGTCGTGGACGGGGTTTCCTGGCGGATCCTGCTCGACGACGTCGCGCACGCGTACGATTCGGTGTCCGGAGCGGACACTGTGGACGGTCGGCCGCGGGTGCCCGCGATGGCCCGGCACGGGGAGTCGTTCCTCGGCTGGGCGCGGTCGCTGCGCGCGGCGGTGGACTCCCGGCGCGCCGAACTGCCGCACTGGCGGGAGATCGCGGCGACGCCCGCGCGCCCGCTGTCGGCGACCGCCCTCGACCCGAAGCGGGACACCGCCGCCACCGCCGTCCACCACGAGATCCGGCTGGACCCCGAGGCGACGCGGGCACTGCTCACGAGCCTGCCCGCCGCCTACCGCACCACCCCGGACACCGTCCTGCTCACCGCGCTGGCCACCGCGGTGCGGGACTGGCGTGGCGGCGCGGCGGAACTCCTCGTCGCGCTGGAGAGCCACGGCCGCCCACCGCACACCCCGGACCGGACGGGACCGGTGGACCTGTCGCAGACCGTAGGCTGGTTCACCGCGGTCCACCCGGCGCGGATCTCCTTGCCGGACAAGGAGTTTCCGGACGCTTTGAAGGCCGTCAAGGAACAGCTGCACGCCCAGGGTGACGGGCTCGGGCACGGCATCCTCCTCGCGGCGGAGCCGGAGCTGGCCGTCGTCCCGGAGCTGAGCTGGAACTACCTCGGGCAGTTCCCGGCCCCGGCGACCGAGGACGTGCCCTGGGGTGTCCCGGCGGACGCGGATGCGCTCGGCTCGGGTGGTGACGACACCCTTCCGCTGCCGTACGGCCTGATGGTCGACGCGCTGGCCCGTGACGACCGGCTCGGCGTCCGGTTCACCTGGCCCTCGGCGCTGTTCGAGCACTCCGCGATCGAGCGGCTCGCGGAAGCCTTCCACCGCGCGCTGACCCGGCTCGCGACCGATCCCGCGGTGCGGGCGCGGGCCGGGCTCACTTCGTCCGACCTCTCACTGTCCACACTGGACCAGGCGGCGATCGACGAGCTCGAAAACACCTACGATGTCGAGGACATCCTGCCGTTGACCCCGCTCCAGGACCTGATGCTGCGGCAGTCCAGGACACGGGCGGCGGGCGCGCCCGACCCGTACACCGTGCAGGCCACGTTCTCGATCGAAGGACCGCTCGACGTCGAGGCGCTGCACGCGGCCGGTGCCGACCTGCTCGACCGGCATCCCAACCTCGGCGCGGCCTTCCCGGCCGCGCCCGGTCTCGGCCACGTGCAGGTGCTCCGTCGCGAAGTGCGCCCGGACTGCCGGTTCGCCGACGTCTCCGGCCTCGAACCCGAGGCGCGGCAAGGAGAACTCGACCGGCGGCTCGCCGAGGACCGCGCCGAACCGTTCGACCTCGCGGCGGGGCCGCCGGTGCGGCTGACGGTGCTCCGGCACGCCCCGGATCGGGCCGAGTTCGTGCTCACCAGCCACCACGTGCTCTCCGACGGCTGGTCGGCGCCACGCATGCTGGCGGAGATCTTCGCCTGCTACACCGCGCGGGTCCGGGGCACGGCACCGGAACTGCCCGCGCCGGTCCCATTCGCCCGGTACCTGGGCTGGCGGGCCGCGCGGGACCACACGGCCGATCTCGCGGCCTGGCGGGCCGAACTCGACGGCCTCCCCGGCGGTGATCACCTCGGCGCACGGGAAACCGTTGTGGCCCACCAGCATCCGGAACCGGTGGTGCTGGCCTTCGACGCCCGGCTGGTCGAGGGCGTGACCCGGGTCGCGGCCGGTCGGGGGCTGACTCCGAACACCCTGGTGCAGGGCGCCTGGGCGACGGTCCTGGCCGTCCGGTCGGGCCGCCGGGACGTCTGCTTCGGCACCATGGTGTCCGGCCGTACCCCGGAGGTCGACGGCGTCGAAGAGATCCTCGGCCTGGTGGCGAACACGATCCCCGTCCGGGCCCGGCTGTCCGGCACGCTCGCCGAGGCGCTCACCGATCTTCAGCGGCGTCAGCAGGCGATGGCCGAGTACCACCACATCGGACTGTCCGAAGTGGAGCGGAGCACCGGGAACCGGAGGCTGTTCGACACCCTGCTGGTGTTCGAGAACTACCCGGTCGACCCGAGCCGCCTCCGCGAGCCCGCGCCGGGGCTGACGATCACCGGGACCCGGTTCCGTGAGACCACGCATCACCCGCTGACGTGCACGATCATGCCGGTGGAGGATGGCTGGACCGGCGTGCTCGCCGCCGGGGCCGGGGCGTTCACCCCGGCCGAGGTGGCCGCGCTGGGGGAGGACCTGCGCGCGGTGCTCGGTGCGCTGAGCGGGCCGGAAAGCCTCGACGAGGAGGTCGCCGACTGGCTCGCGCGATTCGAGAAGGACACGCGGTGACCGACGCCGAGCGGATCGATCCGGCGCTGCTGCGCACCGCGTTCATCCTGGTGCTCGGCACGTTCATGGCGACCATGGACGCCACGATCGTCACCGTCGGCATCGACACCTTCGCCGCCGATTTCGGCGCGTCCGTCACGGAAATCCAGTGGGTCAGCACCGCCTACCTGCTCGCGGTGGTCGCCGTCGTGCCCACCTCGGGCTGGCTGGCCGACCGGTTCGGCGGCCGCCGGACCTGGCTCGCCGCGGTCGCGGTCTTCCTGCTCGGCTCGGCGCTCTGCGCGCTCGCGTGGTCGGTGCCCACCCTGGTGGCGGCGCGGGTGATCCAGGGGCTGGGCGGCGGGCTGCTGCCGCCGACCGGGCAGGCGCTGCTGGCACGGGCGGCCGGGCCGCGCCGCACCGGGCGGGTGATCAGCATCGTCGCGGTGGTGCCGTTGCTGTCCCCGGTGCTCGGCCCGCTGATCGGCGGCCTGGTGCTCTCGGTCGCGGACTGGCCGTGGCTGTTCTACGTCAACCTGCCGATCGGCGCCGCCGCGATCCTGCTCGCCCGACGCCGGCTGCCAAGGTCCGCGCCGTCACGGCCGCGTGAGCCGTTCGACTTCCGTGGCGCGGCACTGCTTTCGCCCGGTCTGGCGGTGCTGGTCTTCGGGCTGACCGAACTCGGCCGCGGCCGAGCGGTCCCGCTCGCGGTGGCGATCGTGGCGGTGGCCGCCGGGTTCGCGATGCTCGCCGCGTTCGTCGGGCACGGCCTGCGGACCAGCCGGACGCCGCTGATCGATCCCCGGCTGTTCACCCGGCCGCCGTTCGGCGTGGCCGCGCTCGCGCTGGCGGTGCTCGGCGCCGGGGTGTTCGGCACCATGTTCCTGCTGCCGCTGTACCTGCAGACCGGGCGCGGCCTCACGGCGTGGGAGACCGGGCTGCTGCTGGCGCCGCAGGGGCTGGGCGCGGTGGCGGGCTCGGTGTTCGTCAACCGCGCGATCGACACCGTCGCCCCGCGGACCATGGTGCTCACCGGCATCGGGCTGGTCACCGCGGGCACGGTCGTGTTCACCCAGCTCGGCCACGCGCCGCCGGATCTCCTGATCGCGCTTTCCCTGCTGGCGCGCGGCGCGGGGATCGCGATGATCGGCGCGCCGGTGATGAACATCGTCTACAGCGGGATCGATCCCGCGTTCCTCCCGCGGGCTTCCGGTGCGCTGAACCTGCTGAACACCGTCGGCGGCTCGGTCGGCACCGCGGCACTCGCGGTGGTGCTGCAGACCCGCCTCGACGCGCGCCGGGCGGACGTCGCCTCGGCGTTCGCCGACACGTTCTGGTGGGTTCTCGGCTTCTGTCTCGTCGCCGCCGCGGGCGCGATCAGGCTGCCCCGCCGTCAACCGGCGAAACCCGGAACACCCGCGCATCCCGAGCACCGGAAAGGTTCCTGACATGCCCGATACCCACGTCGCGCTCCTGGACGGCGGTCACCCGACGACCGACACCCTGCCCACCCCTGCCGAACTGCGGGCCGCCTACCCACTGTCGCGCGGCGGCGCCGCGACGATCACCCGCCACCGGGACACCGTCGCGTCGGTGCTCGCCGGACGGGACCCACGGCTGCTGGTCGTGGTGGGCCCGTGTTCGGTGCACCACCCCGGCGCCGCGCTGGAGTACGCGGGCCTGCTCGCCACGGCCGCCGAGCGGTTCGCCGACGACCTCGTCGTGGTCATGCGCGCGTACCTGGAAAAGCCGCGCACGATCGGCGGCTGGACCGGGCTACTGCTCGATCCCGCGCTCGACGGCGGGGGCGACATCGCGACCGGACTGCGGTCGGGCCGCGCGTTCCTGACCGAGGCCGCGTCGCTCGGGCTGCCGCTGGCCTACGAGTTCGTCGACCCGCTGCTGGCCCCCTACCTCGTGGACACGGTGAGCTGGGCGGCGGTCGGCGCCCGCACCGTCACCAGCCAGCCGCACCGCCACCTCGCGTCGTGGCTGGACATGCCGGTGGGCATGAAGAACGGCGTCTCGGGCCGCGTCGGCACCGCCGTCGAGGCCATCCGCGCCGCCGGGCTGCCGCACACCTTCCCCGGGCTCGGCCAGGACGGGCGCCCGACCACCCTGCGCAGCACCGGCAACGCCGACACCCACCTCGTGCTGCGCGGCGGGCCGGTCCCGAACTACGACCGCGCCGGGGTCGACGGCGCGCTGGCCGCGCTGACCGAGGCGGGCCTGCCGCCGCGCGTGGTCGTCGACGCCTCCCACGGCAACAGCGGCAAGGACCACAACCGCCAGCCCCTGGTCGTCGCCGACCTCGCGGGCCAGGTCACGGCCGGCGCGGTGGGCCTGACCGGCGTCATGATCGAGTCCTACCTCGCCGACGGCCGCCAGGACGCCGGCGCGGGCGCGCCACGCCCGGACCTCAGCGTGACCGACGCCTGCCTCGGCTGGGAACGCACCGTGCCCCTGCTGGAAACCCTCGCCCGCGCCACCCGGGCCCGCTCGGCGGTGACCGCTGACCGTGCTCACTCGGTCGGGTAGCGGCTACGCTGGTGATCTGCCTCTTCGCGGAGGAACGCCCTCCGGCCGACGGGCCGGGGAGTGCGCGGAGAGGCCGACTCCGCGAACGAGGGTGGTCTGTGTGACCGAGGACGACGTGTTGCCGGTGGGGAAGCGGATCAAAGTGCACCGCGAGCGTGCCGGCATGTCCCGGCCGGTGCTCGCGGGTCTGCTGGGAAAGTCCGCCGAGTGGCTGAAAGCGGTCGAGTCCGGGCGGCTCCAGACACCACGACTCCCGATGCTGCTGCGAATCGCACAGGCACTCGAACTCGAAGATCTGGCCAGCCTCACCGGTAACGGCCACGCGGTTCCCGTGACGGTCTACGCGGGACAGCGTCATGCCGCGTTGTCCGCCGTGCAGTCCGCGCTCACCGAGTACCGGATCAGCGTCGCACCGGAGCCGGTCTCCGTTCCTCACCTCGCCGAGCGACTACGCGCGGCGTGGCTGGTTCGGCACACTTCCTCCGATCACCGAACCCAACTCGGCGCGCTCCTGCCCGGCCTCATTCGTGACGCACAGACGGCCGCGCGTGCTCTTCGTGGGCCCGAGCGCCGTGAGGCCCGGCGTGTGCTTTCCGGTGTCTATCAGCTGGCCGATTTCTATGTCGCTTACCAGCCGTCACCGGAACTGGTCTGGCTGGTTGCCGACCGTGCGCTGACCGAGGCCCAGGAAGCAGACGACCCCTACGCGATCGCCGGAGGAGCCTGGGCGATGGTGCAGGCCCTGCGCGACGCCGGGCGCTGGGACGAGGCGGTGTCACTGGCGACGGACGCGAAGGGCCAACTGGTGCCGCACCTCGACACCGCGCCCATCGATTGGCGAGGCATGGTCGGCGCGCTCGACGCGGAGATCGCCTACGTGCACGCCCGGCGTGGTCGCCACGGCGATGCCTGGGCGCACTGGGAAGCTGCCGAGCGGGTCGCCGATGGGCTCGGTGCAGAGTACCGCCACACGCAGACTTCGTTCTCCCAGAGCGTGATGAAAGCGCACGCGGTAACCCTGGGGGTGGAGCTTCGCCGGGTCGGTGAAGCTCGGCGGGCCGCCAGGTCACTTGATCCCAGCGCGATTCCTTCGCTGGCGCGGCGGAGCCGCCATCTGATCGAGGTCGCCCGTGTGCACGCGCTCGAAGATGACCGGGCTGCGGTTCTCGCTACTCTCGACCGGGCGCAGCGGGTGGCGTCCGAGACGATCAGCTTCAACGGGTTCGCCAGGGACATGCTGGTCGATCTGTCCAAGCAGCCGCCGACTGGTGCGCAAGGTGAGGTGCGCGACCTCAGCCAGCGGGTCGGGTTGGTTGCCTGATCGAGTGAGGGTACAAACCGTACCTCTCCGGTGTTCATGTAGACCCTAGCGTTTTCAGCGTGACGGCGCGTGACGGTGAGCGGCCTCCCAACGGCGGAGACTCGGAGAACAACCGGTGTTTTGACAGCCGGGCCGGCAACCGTTCCGCCCGCTCCGCGCCGCCACGTCTGCGCTCGGCGACGACCCACCTCGGGGAGCCTGGAGAGGGGCGACGTCGGGCGCGCGAGCGGGTTGTGACGATCGTCGAGCCCCTCGGGCAGCGGGGCCGACATCGTCACGGGAGTGACCTCCTATGCGCGGCGACAGGTCGATGCTGTGCCGGAAACGCGAAGAATCTCACCAGGGAGCCACGATGAGCGCGCTCATCTACGTCAGCTTGGAGCACATTCGTCCCGTGGTCGATGGGAAGTGGCACCAGGTCCGGCTCACCGGGATGCCCGAACCGGGGCAGATGCTGCACATGCTGTGTGGCTTGACCGCGCCCGCCGAGTACGAGCAGAGCGAGCACCGCGACGAGCATGGGCCCGCGACCCAGTGCTGGAGCTGTGATTTCGAGTACCGGCGTATGAACGGCATCGACATGTACCCGGAGCACCCCGGGCGGCCACGCCTGGCACCGCGCCCCCGCTGACTGCGCCTGGCGAGCACGACCGGACATATCCGGTTTCAGGCGGGCAAGAAAGTGTGACTGTAAGCAGCCGGTCCGGACGGGGAACCCATCCGGACCGGTGTCCACGCACAAGGAAAGATGTCCATCAGTGAAACGAACCGCGTTGCAGCTTGAAGCCGAACGTCGTCTGTCCAAAGAGGAAGGTGTCGAGGTCGCGTGGTCCATGGTCGAGCAGGCGATGGACCCCGAAGATCACGAGGTGACCTTGGCGGAGGCGAAGTACTGGCTTGAGCGGTACTACAGCCTTGTCAAACGGGACACGGTTACCCCGTTCACCATCAACAACGGCCCGTACGAGCTGGACAACCGGGATCTCTGCTTCTGCTACTGCGGTTGCCGGGGGCGGACCTGGGGCTATGTGAGGGACTGGAGCCGGTCCCGGGAGGGGAAGGTCGAGGTCGTCGAGGCCCACTCCGGGCAAGGGGTGGACGGACACGAGACTCGAGCGATGGCGACGAACGATGTTGCTCGGAAATAAAATCGGGTGAACGAAATTGACTTGGCTGAGGCCCAGGGGTCCATGTGTCGGCGCGTCGCGGAACTCGGACGCGACTTGCTTGCCCGGAATTGGTTGACACCGCACATACGACGTCGTCGAAAACTGGTCGGCCGGGGAATACTGATGGCGTCGCCGAGGCAAAATTGGCCACTTCCGATCTTCGATGATTTGTGCCCGAGTGAGGGTCTCCAGTAGGTGTGTCCTTTATGGATTTTGATGCTGTGAAGGGGTCCTTGGGGGCGTTGAGTGCCCTGAAGGGCCCCTTCAGGGCATGAGAAGTGTCCAGTGGGGTGTGACTTGTGCGGTGAGAGTCGTTTGCCGTGGTCGCTGGGGTGGGAGAGGTGCACGCGGGAGTGAAGTGTCTTGGTGTGAGGGGGCCTGTTCTCGTCGCGCGAGCAAGGTTCCCTCGGTGCCTGTCCGATCAGTGGGTTCAGGTTCGACGTCCCCAACGCCCCGTTCGCGACACCGGCGCACCGTTCCCTGTCGGGCAGTCGAATTTTATGGGACTATTAGTCATCGGCCGATCGGGGCATCTTCTTCGACCGTCTCGTTCGATGAAAATGTTACCGATGGCCGAGTTTTCTTGGAATGGCGGAAAACCCAGGGTGAAGTGTTTCGTGGAGCTTTGTGCTTCGATGTCTGTTCGTCGTTTCGACTGCATTACGGAACCTGGGAAACCGGCCGCCGAGGGTGGCGTTGAAGGGGGAACCGCAGAACATTGACATCGTGAATACGACCGAGTCGTCTCTGCGGGAAGTTGGTTCGAATGTCGATGTCGAGCGTGGGTACACACGAATATTAGCTGAACTCGTAGGCAAAGATAAGGTTACCTGTGACAGTCACTTCTTCGACGATCTGGGTGCGAACTCGCTGCTGATGGCCCAGTTCTGCGCCCGGGTGCGGAAGCGGGACGAGCTGCCCCGGGTGTCGATCAGGGAGGTCTACCGGCACCCGACGATCCGCGACCTCGCCGCAGCGCTCACCGACACGGGCCCCGCGGATTCCCCGGTCGAGGCCCCGGCCGCGGCCGGGCCTGCCAGGGCACTGCGGTACCACCTCTGCGGGGTCGTGCAACTCCTGTTCTTCCTGGCCTACACGGGTTTCGTCGCGGCGGTCACCTCGGCGGGCGCCGCGTGGATCACCACCGGTTCCGACTTCACCGGGTACTACCTGCGTTCGGTGGTGTTCGGCGGCGCGCTGCTGGTACTGGCCGCGGTCTCGCCCGTCGCGGTGAAGTGGATACTCGTCGGCAGGTGGCGGCCTCGGGAGATCCCGGCCTGGAGCCCGGCGTATCTCCGGTTCTGGATCGTCAAGACGCTCGTACAGCGGAACGTGCTCGTGCTGTTCTTCACCGGGTCACCGCTGTACTCGTGCTATCTCAGGGCACTGGGCGCGAAGGTGGGCCGAGGGGTCACCGTGTTCTCGCGGACCGTGCCCGTCTGCACCGACCTGCTGACCATCGGGGAGGGCACGGTCATCCGGAAGGACTGCTCCTTCACCGGGTACCGGGCCCAGGACGGGATGATCCGGACGGGCGCGGTCACGTTCGGGGAGAACGTGTTCGTCGGGGAGATGACCACCGTCGATATCGACACGGCCATGGGCGCGGGATCGCAGCTCGGGCACGCTTCCTCGCTGCACTCCGGGCAGGCCGTGCCCTCGGGGGAGTGCTGGCACGGATCACCGGCACAACGCGCCGACGTGGACTACCGGCGAGCCGGTTCCGCCCGCTGCGGAAGCACATGGCGGGCCTTCTACGCCATTCGGCAGGTGCTGCTGATCGTGGCGGTGTACGCCCCGCTCGCGGTCGGCCTCGCGGATCTCGTGCTCGAACGCGCGCCGCGGCTGGCGACCCTGCTCGGCGATTCCGCGCTGCTCGACTTCGCGAGCTGGGCGTTCTATCGCGACGCCCTGATCGTTTCTCTCGTGCTCTTCTTCGGCCTCCGGTTCGCCGGCCTCCTGCTCGCGGTCACCGTGCCCCGGTTGTGCAAGCTCGCCCTCGAACCGGGGAAGGTGTACCGCCTCTACGGACTCCGCTACTCGCTGCACCGCACGATCCGGCTGCTCACCAACGTGACGTTCTTCAAGGTCCTCTTCGGTGACAGCTCCGCCATCGTGCACTACCTGCGGGCCCTCGGGTGTGAGCTGTCGAAGGCCGGGCAGACCGGTTCGAACTTCGGCCAGCAGGAGAAGTTCGAATCGCCGTATCTGTTGTCCGTCGGCAGCGGCACGATGATCGCCGACGGCCTGTCGGTCGTCAACGCCGACTACTCGAACACCTCCTTCCGGCTGGCCAGGGCCTCGATCGGGGGACGCAACTTCCTCGGCAACCACATCGTCTTCCCCGCCGGGGCGAAAACAGGCGACAACTGCCTGCTCGCCACCAAGGTCCAGGTGCCCCTCGACGGGGAGGTCCGCGAGGGTGTCGGCCTGCTGGGCTCACCCAGCTTCGAGATCCCGCGCACGGTGGACCGCGACCGGCGGCTGGCCGGCCCCGGAACCCCGGCCGAACTGCGGCGCGGCCTCGCCGCCAAGAACAGGCACAACGCCGCCACCATGGTGGTCTACGCGCTGGCGCAGTGGCTGTACTTCTTCTGTGTACTGCTGATCGCCTGGGCCACCAGGGACCTCTTCACCGGCCTCGGCGCACCGGCGATCGCACTGGGCTCCGTGGTGACCGTCGTATTCACCATCGTCTACTTCGTCCTCCTCGAACGCGTGGCGACGATGCTCCACCCGCTCGAACCGCTGAACTGTTCGATCTACGACCGTCGTTTCTGGCGGCACGAAAGGTTTTGGAAGATGTCCACCACCTTCTACCTTCAGCTCTTGAACGGCACCCCGTTCAAGAGCGTCGTGTGGCGGATGCTCGGGGTGCGGCTGGGCCGCCGGCTCTTCGACGACGGCTGCGTGATGTCGGAGAAGACACTGGTGAGGATCGGCGACGACGTCACCCTGAACGCGGGCTCGAACATCCAGTGCCACTCGCAGGAGGACGGCGGCTTCAAGCTCGACGGCATCGTCATCGGGTCCGGCTGCACGATCGGCACGGGCGCACTCGTCCACTACGGGGTCACCATGGGCGAGGGCGCGGTGCTCGCGCCCGATTCCTTCCTCATGAAGGGCGAAGAGGTCCCGGGGCACACGCACTGGGCGGGCAATCCCGCCGGTGAGGTCCGGGAACTCCGTGTGCCGCGCCCGCGCGCACGAACCTGAAGCCCCCGGACGTTTCTCCGGTAACGAAGTCCGCTACCGGAGAAACGCCGGCTTCAACGCCGGGGTACCCATTTCACCGCCCACAGCCCGTCGTTGGAGACGCTGCCGACGACCACGCCGGGGCCGTTGATCCCGGCGGCGTCGCTCTTGAGGGTGTTCGCCGGGGTGGGCAACGCGGCGACCGTGCCGTCCGGTGACCAGCGCACCGCGTGCGCGGCCGCCCGGCCCGAGCGTCGCCCGTGGCCGACGGCGGTCCCGGACCGGTTCACCGCCCGCGCGATGCTTTCCTGATCGCCGGGAAGTTCTCGCAACGCGCGGATCGTGCCGTCCCGGTCCCACCGGGCGGCGTGGCCGAGGGAGTTCGTGGTGGTATGCGAGGCACCCACGATCGCACCGGACGCGTTCACCCCGTTGGCCTCCGACGGGACGTCGCCGGCGAGCCCGGCCAGCCGCTCGACCCGGCCCGCGCGGTCCCAGCGCACGGCGTGGAAGTGGAATTCCGCGTCCTGCGAAACCCCGACGATTGTCCCGTCGCCGGTGATCGCCATCGCTTCGCTGCCGGTGTCGCCGGGCAGGGTGCCGAGTTCGGTGAAGCCTCCGCTGGGATCCCAGCGCACGGCGTGCTGCGTCCCGGCGCCGGACACCCCGACGATCACCCCGTCGTCGTTGACCGCGTTCGCGGTGGTGTAGGTCGAGCCGGGCAGTTCGGGCAGCACCGTCGCCGGGCCGCCGGGCGCCCACCGCACGGCGTGTTCCACGCCGCTCCCGTAGGAGTTGCCGACCACCACGCCCCGGTCGTTGACGGCGGTGGCGTTGCCGTCGGTGTGGCCGGGCGGGAGACCGAGCTCGGTGATCGTGGTGTCGGTGTCCCAGCGCACCGGACGCTCACGCAGATCGTCCGTGGTCGAGTAGCCGACCACCGTGCCGGCTTCGTTGATCCCCAGCGCGGCCGTGGAGTGCCTGCTGCCCGGCAACGACGGCAACGTGACCACGGTTTCGGCGGAAGCCGCGGTGGCCGGTGTACCGACCACCAGCCCGATTCCGCCCAGCAGCACGGACAATCCGGCGATTCCCGGCAGATGACACGCTCGTTTCGGCACGATGCCCCCTCACAGACCCGGTGATCGGCGAGCCCAGCCTGGCAAGGGGTCTTGGCGAGTGGTACCGCTCATCGCCACCGTGGCGTGGCAAACGGGTGATCATGAACCCGGTGGTTCCGCCTGGTCTCGCGCGGCCTCTTCGTTCATGGTGCCGTCGTGTTCCTGGGGCGCCGCGGTGACCGGTGTTCTCCGGGCTGGGTTCCCTCGGCCGTTCGCAGTACGGCGACGGCTGGCTTTGCCGGGATGTTCATGCCTTGTCCCGGGTGGTTTTCCGCTCGGTTGCGATCGTGGTGAACCGTGCGAGTGCGTCGGCGTCGTCGAGAGCCGCCGGATTGGCGACGCTGGCCGGTATCGCGCCTTGGAGGATGCGTTTTACCGGGACCTCGACTCGCTTTCCGGTCATGGTGTGCGGCAGCGCGGGCACGCCGATGATCTGGTCGGGCACGTGGCGAGGGGAGACCTCGGCCCGGATGCGGTCGCGGATGCGGGTGACGAGTTCGGGTGGCAGGTGGTGCCCGTCCGCGAGTACCACGAACAGGGGCATCCAGTAGCCGCCGTCGGGTTCCTCGACGCCGACGACGAGTGAGTCGGTGATTTCCTGGAACCGGTCGATGACCTCGTAGATCTCGGCGCTGCCCATGCGGACGCCGTATCGGTTCATGGTGGCGTCCGAGCGGCCGTGGACGAGGATACCGCCGCGGCTGGTGACGGTGGTCCAGTCGCCGTGGCGCCAGACTCCGGGGTAGGTGGAGAAGTAGGCGTCGTGGTAGCGCGCGCCGTCGGGGTCGTTCCAGAAGTACAGGGGCATCGACGGCATTGGCCGGGTCACGACCAGTTCGCCGACCTCGTCGGTGCGGGGGTTCCCTTGCTCGTCCCAGGATTCGAGGGCGACGCCGAGGACTCGGGCCTGCATTTCGCCCGGGTAGGAGGGGAGTGTGGGGACGCCGCCGGCGAAGCCGGAGACGATGTCGGTGCCGCCGCTGGCGGCGGCGAGCCAGGTGTCGGGCAGGACCTTGTGGATCCATTGGCTCGTGCCGGCGGGCAGCGGCGAGCCGGTGCTGCCGAGGCCGGACAGCCGGAGGCCGTGGGCGGCGAGATCGGTTTCTGCCTTGTGGGCGGCGATCAGGTAGGCGGCGCTGGTGCCGAGGAAGGTCAGCTGCTCGTTCGCGGCGAGCTGCCACAGGGCGTCGGGACCCGGCCAGCTCGGGCTGCCGTCGTAGAGCACGACGGTCGCCCCGAGCAGCAGGGCGGAGACCTGGATGTTCCACATCATCCAGCTGGTGCTGGTGTACCAGCTGAACCGGGACCCGGCGTCCAGGTCGGTGTGGAGTCCGAGGTACTTGAGGTGTTCGAGGGTGACGCCGCCGTGGCCGTGGACGATGCCCTTGGGCCGGCCGGTGGTCCCGCTGGAGTACAGCACCCACAGCGGGTGGTCGAACGGCACGGCGGTGGTTTCGAGGTCGTGCGCGTCCCGGGTGAGGGTGTCGAAGTGTGCGGTCCCGGGTGGCTGGGTGCGGCCGAGGTGCGGGACCCACACGGTGGCCCGGACCGAGGGGAGGAGGTGGCGGAGTTCGTCGTTCTGGGCGGAGCGGTCGTGTTCTTTCCCGCCGTAGCGGTAGCCGTCGGCGACGAACAGCACGGCGGGTTCGAGTTGGCCGAGGCGGTCGGCGGCGCCCTCGGGCGAGTATTCGGGGGAGCAGGCCGACCAGGTGGCGCCGACCGCGGCGGTGGCGAGGAAGGCGACGACGGTGGCGGTGATGTTCGGGAGGTAGCCGACGACGCGATCGCCCGGGCCGATTCCTCGCCGCCGGAGCCAGTGCGCGAGGGAGGCCACCTGGCTGCGGAGTTCGTCGCGGGTCACCTCGTTCCGGTGCCCGCCTTCGGAGACGGCGACGATCGCGGGCTGGTTTCCGGCGTGGCGCAGCGCTTGGTCGGCGTAGTTGAGCGTGGCGCCGGGAAACCAGGTCGCGCCCGGCATCTTGTCGTCGGCCAGTGCGCGGGTCGGGCGCGTGCGGAACGGGACGTCGTAGAAGTCGGCGATGGCCTGCCAGAACTCTTCGAGTTCGGTGGTCGACCAGCGCCAGAGCGCGTGGTAGTCGGCGAAGTCATGCCCACGCGCGGCCAGCCATCGGCCGAACGCCGCGAGCTGTGTGCGGTCGGCGGCTTCCGGCGTGGGTGTCCACATCGGAGGGTCGACGGGGTCAGCCGGCATTGTGCGCCCCGGTCATCATCGCCGCGACGTCCTCGGGCATGAGGAACGACGGCGGCGGGGGCGGGCCCCAGTTGAACAGGCTCCGCGCGCCTTCCCAGGTGCCGGGGGTCCAGAGCGCGTCGTCGACGATGCAGTCGATGTCGGAGTAGTACTCGGAGAAGTTGCCCGCCGGGTCCTTGAGGTACCAGAAGAAATTCGACCCGATGTGGTGGCGACCCAAACCCCAGACGTGCCGTTCGGGGTGTTCCTCCAGCATCGCCATCGCGCCGCGGCCGATCTCGTCGATGTCCTCTACCTGCCAGGAGGTGTGGTGCAGAAAGTTCACCGGGGCCTGCTGGACCAGCACGTTGTGGTGGTCGGTCGAGCAGCGCATGAACGCGGCCATCGAGGGGACGGCGTCGCTGATCTTGAACCCGATGCCCTCGGTGAAGAACCGCTGCGTGGCGGTCTGGTCGGTGGATCCGATGACGACGTGGCCGAGTTTGCGCGGGGTCACTCGGCCTTCGCGCTGGATGCCCGGTGCGCGGGTGTTGGCGCGTTCGATCCGGCCGGGTCCGTTGTACGGCGTCGGGTCGGCGGGCTGTTGCTCGATTCGGGGTGCCACCGAGATGACGGCCCGGAACCCGGCGATCGGTTCCTCGGTCACGAGCTTGTCGGCGGTTCGCTCGACGGGCAGGTCGAGGGCGCGGATCTGGCGTTCGATCCGGTCGAGGTCGTCCGGGTTTTCCGCGCCGACGCCCAGTTCGAGCAGGCGGCGCCGCGGTGCGTGCGCGAGTTTGAACTGTTCCCCGCCGTCGGCGGTGGCGAAGGCGTTCCCGCCGAGCGGTGTGAGGCCGAAGTCGGTGTAGTAGGCGGCGGTGTGCTCGACGTCGGGTACGCCGACGGTGATGGAGGTGAGGCGGTGCAGGGCCATGGTGGGTTTTCCTTCCCGGGCCGGGTTTCAGACGGACGCGGTGGTGTGCGGGTTGCCGGGAACGCAGCGCTGGCGGAGTTCGCCGATTCCCTCCGCCCACGTGACGACCTCGTCGCCGGGGGACAGGAACCGCTGCGGGTTCCGGCCGCCGCCCACGCCGCTGGGAGTGCCGGTGAAGATCAGGTCGCCCGGCAGCAACGGCAGGACCGCCGACAGGCGCTCGATCAGGACCGGTATCGAGAAGATCAGGTCGCCGGTACGGGCCTTCTGCACCTGTTCCCCGTTGACGGAGCAGCCGATTTCCAGGTCGGCGGGGTCGTCCAGTTCGTCGAGGGTGACCACGGCCGGGCCGATCGGCGCGAACCCGGGGAAGGACTTGCCGAGGCTGAACTGGGGTGCGGGCGGGACGAGCTGCCGGGTGCGCTCGGAGTAGTCCTGTCCGACGGTGAGGCCGGCGACATGCTGCCACGCGTTCTCCGCGGCGACGTGGCGGGCCTCGCGGCCGATGACGACGACCAGTTCGGCTTCCCAGTCGACGGTGTCGCCCGGCAGCGCGAGGTCGCCGCGAGGCCCGGTCAGGGAGCTGCGGAACTTGGTGAAAACCGGTGGTTCGACGGGGAAATCGAGCCCGGCCTCGATGGCGTGGCCGCGGTAGTTCAGGCCGATCGCGAACACCTGGGCGGGCTCCGGGACCGGTGCGCCGAGTGATGCCGGGTCGAAGGGCCGTGCCTCGGGCAGGGAGGCCGAGCCCGCCCAGGCGACGAAGCCCGGCCAGTCGCGGTACACAGTGGACGGATCGGGGCCGAACTTGCCGTTGCTGGCCTCTTCGACGTCGACGGCGCCGTTGTCGATGACCAGGACGAGCCGGCCGGAGAGATTGGCGATACGCATGGGAATTCTCCTCCTGAGAGCCGGGATCAGCGAAGTTCGGCGGCCAGTACCTGGGCCAGGGCGGCGCGCAGGACGGCGTGTGGGTCGTCGACTCCGCCGGTCGAGCGGAACGCGATGTAGCGGTCGGGGCGCACCAGAACCGCTCCGGTCGAGGAGATGCCGCGGTTCTTCAGCCAGGAGCAGCGCACGTCCACGAAGTCGGAGCCGAGGACGCCGACGGTGCCCGCCACGAGCGGCAGGTCGTTCGCCGCGGAGAGTTTGTCGGCGGCCTCGACCCAGGCCTGGCCTTCTTCTGCAGCCAGCAGCAGGAATTTGCCGCCGTGTACGAGGGTCCCGAGCGCGAGACGCTCGCCCTGGCTCTCGACGAACGCGTGCGGCATCGGATGCCCCGGCTTGGTGCTGGGCTCGTAGAGCCGGACCGGGTCGAGCGGCACGTACTCCGGGCTCCCGTCCGGCACGATCGCGGCGGAGTCGTAGCGGTAGCCGAATTCGACGTTGTGGTGCCGGAATTCCATGGTCTGCGAGCCGATCGCGCGGTTGAGCGCGTGCCGCTTCTCGGCCGCCCCCGGAAGGTCCTGCCACAGCGGGGCGAGTTCGGCCCAGTTCTCCTCCGCGGTTTTCTCCGTCGACAGGTTGAGGGCCTGGTCGAGGGTGAAGTGGTTCATCGCGTTGGCGATCGCGTTGTCGATGTTGTGCTGATCCACCGGCTTGCGCTCGGCCTCGTAGGTGTCCAGCAGGCCGTCGCCCGCGCGGCCGGCCAGTACCGCGGCCAGCTTCCAGCTCAGGTTGTAGACGTCGTGGATCGCCGAGGTCAGGCCAAGGCCGCCGGTCGGCGGGTGCCGGTGCGCGGCGTCACCGGCGAAGAACACCCGGTCCGCGCGGAACCTTTCCGCGATGACGCCTTCCATGACCCATTGGCTGATCCGGTGCACCGTGGGCACCAGTTCCGGCGGCAGCCCGAGGATGGCGCGCATCCGCGCGAGGACCTTCTCGTCCTGCATCGCGTCGGGGTCGTCGGTGGCGTACTGCATGTGGAAGACCCACTCCTCCGACGCCGGGCCCCACCGGTCCGGCCCCATCGGGACGAGCACGCCGCTCCACGAGCCGCCGAAGTCGGGGTTGACCAGCCAGCGGATCAGCACGTCGTCGTCGGTGGCCCAGGGCGACAGGTCCGCGGTCATGTGGATGGAGACCATCTTCATGATGTCCCGCGCCCCGTTCATCTCCACCCCGGTCAGCTTGCCGACCGTCCGGCCGCCGTCGGCTGCGATCAGGTACTGCGAGCGCACCTGGTAAGTCGTGCTGGCGTCCTTGTCTCGGACGGTCGCGGTGACGCCGTCGTCGTCCTGCGCCAGGTCGACGAGTTCGTGGTTGAACCGGACGCCGCCCGGATTCAGCTTCTCGGCGTGCTCCTTCAGCACCGGCTCGAGCCGGATCTGCGGCAGGTTGCAGGTGCGGCACGGGCTCGCCGCGACGTAGTCGGGGTCGGTGTAGCCACCGCCCCAGACCTCCAGCTCGCCCAGTTTGCGGCCGTAGCCCTCGTGCGGGCCCGCCAGGCCGGCGTACCAGCCGGTCGCGCGCATGTTCGCCGCCGGGGTGCTGCGCCGGTAGATCTCCGGGGCCACGCCGACCTCGGTGAAGATCTCCATCGCCCGCTGGTTGAGCACGTGGGCCTTCGGCAGCGTCGAGGTGGTCGGTAGCGCGCTCACCAGCAACGACTCGACACCGAGCGTGGACAGGGTCATCGACGCGGTGAGACCGGCGCCGCCACCGCCCACGATCAGGACGGGCACCCGGATGTCGGACATGAGCATCTCCTTGGTCGGGACCGACGATGCGCGGTCGAGAAGCTCCCGAAGGTCCCGGCGCCGCAGTCATCGTCGATGCATGGCGTGGGTCACAGCCTGAGCCCAGAATTTCGATCTGTCAAGAAAAAATCGATATTTGGACTGTGTACCTATTTTCTTCCGGTTGGCCCTAGACTGGCGGCATGGCCACCACGCCCGCCAAGCCCACTCGCGTCCACGAGGTCTACGACCGCATCCGCGGCAGCCTGCTGGGCGGAGAGCTGCCGCCCGGGAGCAAGCTCAAGCTGAACGACTTCGCCGGGCAGTACGCGGTGAGCCTGTCCGTCGTCCGCGAGGCCGTGACCCGCCTCGCCGGCGAAGGTCTGGTCGAAGCGTCGCCGCAGCGCGGCTTCGCCGTCGCGCAGCTGACGATCAGCGACCTCCAGGACCTGACCCGCACCCGCGTCCTGATCGAAACGCTCGCCCTCGCGGAGTCGATCAAGCATGGCGACCTGGCCTGGGAAGGTTCGGTCATCGCCACGCACCACACGCTGGCGCACACCCCGATGATGACCGCGCAGGGGCACGTCGACCCGGCGTTCACCCTCGCCCACCGCGCCTTCCACCACACCCTGCTCGCCGGCTGCGGCGTTTCGCGGCTCGAAGGCATCGCGACCGGCCTCCGCGACTGCGCGGAGCTGTACCAGCACTGGTCCCAGGAACTCGCCGGCGACACCGGCCGCGACGTCGCCGCCGAACACCGGCTGATCGCCGAACTCACCGTCGCACGCGACGAAGCCGGCGCGACCCAGGCACTGCGCGAACACATCGAACGCACGACGGCCGCCCTCGTCCGCTATGCCGAAGGACTCGACGGCACCGATGAACGAGCGCTGGCCTGAGCGTGCCGCGGCCCTCCCGCCGCTGCTCGGGGCGGGAGGGCCGCGGCACGCCCGGTCAGCCCAGCCGGGTGAAGAGCGCGCGGGCGTTCTCGGAGTCGATCGCGCGGGATTGTTCGGCGGTCAGGCCGCTTCGGGTGTCCAGGATTTCGGTGAAATGGGTCGCCACCGGCAGCGGGGCATAAGGGAAGTCGCTGCCGTAGAGGATGCGCGTGGGGTCGGCGAACCGGGTGAGCGCGCCGAACACGTATTCGCCCGACGACAGCGCGGTGTCCCAGTAGAAGCTGCGGAACCGGGCCAGGAGTTCGTCTTCGGTGGGACCGGCGGGTTTCAGCGCGGTCTGGATCTGGCAGAACCGCAACGCCGCGTAGGGCACGAACCCGCCCGCGTGCGAGAGGATGATCCGCACGTTCGGGTACCGCTCGGTGATCCCGTGGACCACCATGTGCACCGCGTTGCGGGTGGTGTCGAACGGATAGTCCACCATCGGCCCGGGAACCTCGGGCAGCACCGGGAGAAGCGGGTGCCCCGGGTGGATGAACACCACCGCTTGGCGCCGGTCCAGCGCCTCCCACAACGGCGCGTACCGGTCGTCGCCGAGGTAGACGCCTTCGTAGTTCGACAGCAGCACCACGCCGTCGACGCGCAGCTGGTCGAAGGCGTAGTCGACTTCGGCGACCGCGCCTTCGACGTCAGGCAGCGGGAGAGTCGCGAAGTTCCCGAACCGGTCCGGGCGCTCGCGGACGAGTTCGCCGGTGTAGTCGTTGACCCGGCGGGCCATCTCTCGACGCGCCGCGCCTTCCCAGCCCGCGACGCTCGGGGCGGTCAGCGACAGTACGCTCGTGGTGATGCCGTTGGCGTCCATGAATTTCAGGTGGTCGTCCGGCGTCCACTGTGGAACTGTCCAGCCCGACGGGTCGCCGCCGTGCTGAGCGAGGGCCTCGCCCCAGAAGGGAGGGACCAGGTGAGTGTGGACGTCGATGCGTTCGTGTTCGCTCATGACTCCACCGTCTCTCCCGGGAGCCGGCGGCGGGAGGGGGAGGATTCGATCCCCCACCTGATCGGGTCACGCTGATGGCCCGCGATCCGCGGCTCGCCCAGCTCGGGGCGTTCCTGCACGCCCGCCGCGACGAAGCGCCGCCGCCCGCCGACGCTGAGCCTCGGCGCCGCCAGGTGCCCGGTCTCCGCCGCGCCGAGGTCGCCGCCCGCGCGTTCGTCAGCGACGAGTACTACACCCGGATCGAACAGGGCCGGGTCCTGCCCAGCGCCGACGTGATCCGCCGCGTCGCCGCCGCGCTCGGACTCGACGACGACCAGACCCGCTACACGCTCGATCTCATCTCCGACGCCGACACTCCACCGGAGAACCCCGAACCGAGCGATCCGCTGCGCCGGCTCGTCGACCGGATGGGTGAAGTGCCCGCGGTCCTCGTCGGACCGGCGACCTCGGTCCTGGCCTGGAACGCCGCCGCCGCACGACTGCTCACCGACTTCGCGGCGGTCCCGCCGCACCTGCGCCGATACGTGCAAATGCTGTTCAACGACCCCGTCCTCCAGAGCCGCTTCGTGGACCTGGAAGCCATGCGGCGCACCGTCATCGGCATCGTGCGCGCGAGCACTCTCGCGGGCCCGCCCACCGGCGACTGGATCGACGAACTGCTCCGCACGAACCCCGACTTCGGCACCCTCTGGGAACGCAACGACGTCGTACGGCCGCACACCAGCCTCCGGGTACGGCTCCGCACACCGGAGGGCACCGAGGAGACACTCGACCAACTGGTCCTGCAAGTGGTCGACGACCCTCACCAACGGCTGATCGCGTTCGTCCCGGCCACCTGACCACCATCAACCCGGGCAGGGAGGCGCCACCCCGGACGGCGTGGCGTGTCCGGCCAAGTAGCACACGCCACGCCGAGCCGGGGAAGGGAAGACATCAGCGTCTCGCCGCGTATTTCCGCGCGCAGGGGGCGAAGGGCCCTTCTCGGGTGATGCATCTGCGTCATGGTGACGCCGTTCGTGCCCACGCGGTGCGCCGAACGCGGGCAGGGGAACCCGGGAGTACACAAAGGACGGTTCACGGCCTGCGGCGCGAGCGGAGTACCGCGAGGGTCGCCACGATGCCGGTGACCGCCCCGGCCGCGGCCGAGGCCAGCGACGCCCGGCGCGGCCGGACCACCGGCCGGATCACCGCGGGCCCCGGCGGCGCGGGGGCCCGCACGGGCGCGTCGTGCGCGGTTGCGGTCCACGCGGTGATCACCACCACCATCCGCGACACCAGCGCGATGAAGAACAGGATGCCGATCGCCGAACCGAGCGCGAGCGCCGCCGGCGACTTGCTGACGATACCGATGAAGACACCGCCCGCCTGCTTCAGCAGCTCGAACCCGATCGCCGCGACGAGCGCGCCGCGCATCGCGCTGCGCACCCCGACCGGTTCCCTCGGCAGTTTCGCGAACACCCACAGGAAGACCAGCCAGTCGGCGAGCAGCGCGATCGGGATGGACAGCACCGAGACGAGGGTGTGCGCCCATTCGGCGTGCGCGAGCGGGCTGAGCCGCAGCAGGAAACCGCCGAGCACGCCGCCGGAGGCGGTCAGCGCGAACGACACCATCAGCGCCGCGGTCAGGCTCAGCAGGGCGAGCAGGTCCTTGACGATCGTGCGCAGCAACGGCTGACGCGGCGGGTGCTTGTCCCACATCGCGGTCAGCGCGTCCCGCAGCGCGTTCATCCAGTTCCAGCCCGAGTAGAGCCCGATGGCGAGACCGGCGAGCCCGACCTTCGTGCGCTGGTCGATGAAACCGGTGAGCAGCGCGATCAGGTTGTCGCCGAACGGCCCCGGCACCGCTCGCCCGATCGCCTGCAGCATCGTGTGCACCAGTTCGGGCTGCCCGGCGAGCACGAACCCGGCCACCGACATCCCGACCATCAGCATCGGCACCAGCGAGGTCAGGGTGAAGTAGGAGATCGAGGCCACGTAGTGGTAGCCGTTGTAGTCGACATAGCGGTCGATGGCCCGCACCAGGTGGTCGAGCCACCGGTACCGCCCCCGCAGGCGCGTCCACGCGCCGTCCCCGGCGGCCGTCCGTGATCGTTGTCTGGTCACCGCCTACATCTACCTCACCGCCTCTTGCCGGAGGCGATCGCGGGGCCGTGTCCCCGGCGCGACGCGGTGCCGGGGGAGTGCGGCGGGTGGTAGGACCGGATCATGACCCCGACCGCGCGTGATCTCTGGCTCCTGCCCAAGGCCCACCTGCACCTGCACCTGGACGGCGCGATGCGCCGCACGACACTGGCCGAGCTCGCCGGCCGGGCGGGCATCGAGGCGCCGCTGCCGACCGGCTACGGCTCGTTCGCCGCGTTCACCGGCACCATCACCGCCGCCGCGCGGTGCCTGCGTACCCCGGAGGACGTGGTGCGGGTGGTGGACGAGATCGCCGAGGACACCGCGTCCGCCGGCGGCGTCTGGCTCGAACTCTCGATGTGGCCGGGGCTGTTCGAGGGCAGGCTGGGCACGGACGCCGCCGCGGTCGAGGTCGTCCTGCGGGCCGCCCGGCTGGCCGCCGGGCGGCAGGGGGTGGGCATCGGCCTGGTGCTGGCGGCCAACCGTGATCACGGGCCCGATGCCGCCCTGGAGATCGCCCGGCTGGCAGCCGGGCGCGCCGCCGACGGCGTGGTCGGATTCGGTCTGGACGGCGACGAGAAGAGTCACCCGCCCGCGTCGTTCGCCGAGGCGTTCGGCGTGGCCCGCGCCGCCGGGTTACCCGCGCTCCCGCACGCCGGCGAACTGCTCGGCGCGTCCAGCGTCGCCGACGCCGTCGACGTGCTGGGCGCGCGCCGCGTCCTGCACGGAGTCCGCTGCCTGGAGGACCCGGGGCTCGTGGCCAGGCTCGCCGAAGAGGGGATCGTGCTCGACGTCTGCCCGACCAGCAACGTACTGCTCTCGGTCGCGCCGTCGCTGGAGGAGCATCCGTTGCCCGCGCTGCTGGCCGCCGGGATCCCGTGCACGGTCAACGCCGACGACCCGCTGCTGTTCGGCAGCGATCTGCTCGGGGAGTACGAAAACTGCCGCCACCGGATGGGACTGACCGACGAGCGGCTCGCCCGGATCGCGGCGACCTCGCTGCGTGCTTCGGCGGCGCCGGAGGACCTGGTGGCCACCGCGCTGCGTGGGATCGAGTTCTGGCTCGGCGCCGCCGGTCAGTCGTCGTAGGGATCGTCGGCGGCGGAACGGAAATCCCAGTCCGAGGCCAGTGCCGGGTCGATGATCGCGAACCGGGTGCCGAGCGGATCCGACAGCACGGCGACCTTGCCCAGCGCGGAGGTGTAGGGACGGAAACGCAGTTTGGCGCCGAGGGTACGGGCCTGGTGGAGGGTGTGGTCGAACCCGTGGTCGGGGTCGACGGCGAAGTGCGCGATCCAGCGCGGCGGGACGTCGTCGGGCGTGCCGGGTGCCATCCGGACCCGGCCGAGCACCGAGTCGCCGCCGGTCGTGTAGACCATGTAGTCGACGTCGCGGCCGTCCCCGAACTGACGTTGTTCGTAGCCGAACAACCGCTGGTAGAAGCGGTCGGCCTGGTGTGCGCGGTGGGTGACGAACTCCAGCCACACCAGCGATCCCGGCTCACCCGCGACGAACACCCACTCCTCGTCCGGCGCGGCCAGCCCGACGGTGGCGCCGCCGGGGTCGTCGGCGAGCGCCTTCGCCCCGACACCGGGGACGACGTGGGGCCGGGTTTCGAGCAGGGTGCCGCCGAGCCGGCTCACCTGGTAGGCGGTGTCCGCCAGATCGGGGGCCGCGAGGTAGGGCGTCCAGTCCCGCACGAGCCGGGGCTGGACGCGGATCCCGGCGACCGGTTCGCCCGCCAGCACCGCCACCGGGTAGTCCTGTCCGGCGCCGTCACGCAGCACGCGGTAGTCCCAGCCGAAAAGGGCCTGGTAGAACCGCATGCTGCGGTCGGGGTCGCTGGTGGCCAGCTCCATCCAGCACGGGCTGCCGTGCGCCACGGGCGTCATCGCGCCCGCTCCCGCGACGGGGACCGGGGCGGATCGGGGCGGGTGGGGAGGTTCGGGACGATCATGGACCAGACCGTATCGGCTCTTCGGCACGACGGGGCAAGTCCGTGGGCGCCACCTCAGTCCTGGTCCCCGCCCTTCGCCGGGGCGCGGACGATCGCCACGGGGCAGTCGGCGTGGTAGAGCACCGCGTGGCCGACCGAGCCGAGCAGTACACGCCACAGCTCCCCGCCGCCATGGCTGCCGACCACCAGCAGGGTGGCGTCGGCGGAACGGTCCAGCAGCGCCTTCGCCGCCAAGTCCGCCACGACCTCGTGGGTGAGCCCGACGCCGGGATGGCGCCCGGCCCACGGCCGCAGCCGCCGCCGCACGGATTCGGTCGCGGCCGCCCGCAGCTCGTCCTCCTCGGGGCCGAGGGCGTGACCCGGCACGCCGACCCCGGTGGCCGTGCCGAGCGGGGTGTCGAGCGCGGGGTTCAGCCACGCGTGGACCGCGTGCACCGCGAGACCGTGTCGCTCCGCGAAGGCGAAGGCGAACCCGGTCGCCTCGGACTCCTCGTCGGAGCCGTCGACCCCGAGCACCACCGGGCCCGCGTTGGCCGGGTGCGGTGCCGGGCCCCGCACCACGACCACCGGCCGGAAGGCGGTGCGGGCCACCTCCGCCGCCGTCGAGCCGAGCAGGAGCCGGGCGAACGCGCCGGAGCCGGACGCGCCGAGCACGATCATGGCCGCGTCGGTGTCCTCGGCGACCGCGAGCAGCGCCTCCTCGGGCGGGCCGTCACGCAACGCGGTTTCGACGCCGGTGCCCGGATACTGGCGCCGGAGGTCCGCGGCGAGCGCGTCGAGACTCCGCCGCGCGTCGAGGATGACGTCCTCGGTGGTGGGTGGCCCGGCCAGCGGCGCGGCGAGGAGATCGGTCCCCGGCGGCGGCCGCCGCCCCCGCGCCGACCGCACCAGCAGCAGTCCCCGGCCCATCGCGGCCGCCTCGGCCGCCGCCCAGGTCACCGCCTGGCGGGCGCCGTCCGAGCCGTCGGTGCCCACCACGACGGGGCCGTCGCCGGTGATTTCGTCCGTGGTCATGGTTCCGCCCTTTCCCGTGCCTTCGTCAAGCGGCTTCCCGGTGCGCACCGGCGATCCGGGTGAGGACGTCCGCGACGAGCGCGGGCTCGCCGACGGTCACCGTGACCGTCGGATGCCGCTGCTCGCCGAACGGCCCGGGAACCGGTTCGTGACACCGGATGCGGACACCGGGCAGCGTGGTCGTGCGCACGAGGAGACCGTGGCCGGGGGAGAGCCGGACGCCGCGCTCGCGCGACAGGCAGCCGTCGGTGACCTCCGCACCGGCCACAGTGGACAGAGGGATCGGCAGGACGCGGCGGCCGATCCGGATCAGGAGGCCGTCGCCGTCGAGGTCGAGGCCGCTGTCCTCGTCGAGTATCTCGCCCGGCCAGCGGAGCCCGCTGTCGACGGTGAAGCCGGCGTGCAGCCGGTATCGCACCACGGTCCGCGTGGCCTGGTGGGTGGTCATCGCTCACTCCGGCGCCGAAAACGGCGGGACGTCCGGGTCGTCGTCCGCGGGTGGTTCCGGATCGCGCCACTGCTCGGCGCGGCTCGGTCCGTTGCCGCGGAGCATGCCGTCGAGTTCGGCCTTGAGCTGGTCGTCTTCGCGGGGCGAGTGCTGATCGCTTTCGCGGTGCATGACGGCCTCCTTCCCGGGTGTGTCCGTGCACCTCCCGGGTTGCCCGCCGGGCGCGGGGCCAAACTCCGCCGGGGCATCGGTCATTCCAGCGTGGCGCCGGTGCCGGGGTGGTCCTCCCGGCGGCGGCGCTGGGCCCGGCGCTGCCGTTCCCGTTTGCTGTAGGCGGCGCGATGGATGGCCTCCTCGGTTTCCAGGCTGGAGCCGAGGGCACCGGCGATCGTGCCGAGCGAGCTGGACAGCCACGACAGGGTGGCGTAGTCGGCGAGGGTCACGGGATGACGCAGCATCGTTTCGAGGTACTCGCCGGAGATGACCGCCGTCGCCGCGACGAGCGTGAAGGTGAACAACACCGCGTACATGCAGCCGACGCCGAGATAGAGGGTGAGCACGCTGGCGAGGTTGAACAGTCCCGCCCTGGCCCGGCGCAGGCCCTCGTGCGGCCGTTCCCACAGTCCGTTGTGGACGATCAGCCAGGACACCATCGCGGTCACCGCGACCATGCTGATCATCGCCAGGCGCGGCGGGCTGAGCGCGTCCGCCATCGCCCAGATGGTCGGGTAGAAGATGCCGAACGCGGCGGCGGCCGACGCCGCGGCGATCGCCTTGGACAGGCTCGGCACCAGCCGCCACGGCCGGTTGTCGCGCACCATGCCCAGCAGCAGGCGCGTGTGGCCGCGCCAGCCGGTCAGCACGAGGCGCACGTCCTGGTCGCTGCCGGGCACCGGTTCCCGCCGGATCGGCCGGAACCGGCGCCCGCGTGGTGGGCCCTGGCGGGCGCCGGTGGCCTCGGCGGGGTCGAGGACGAGGGTGACCAGGTCGGTGATGGTGGCGCGAAGGCGGCCGCGCAGCGGGGCGAAGCCGAGCGCGGGCAGCGAGATCATCGCGGCACGCGCGCCGATGGCGGCCTCGGCCAGCACGGTGCGCCGCCCCTCGTGCCGGGGCAGATCGGTCAGGCAGACCACGAAATCCCAGTCCCGGCCGGGATCCAGCGTCCGTGCCCGTTCGGCGACCGGCAGCCGCCCGTCCGGGTCGAGTGTCAGCGGCTCGGCGCGCACCTCGACCTTCCACCGGACCCGGTGGTCGAGGCGGGCGAGCGCCTTCTCCACGCTGGGTGCCACCCGCCGGGCCAGCGTCGCGGACGGACCCGGGTCCGCCACCAGCCCGAGGGTCACCGTCCTGGTGTCGCCTTCGGACATCCCGAGCCCCGGCCTGCCCGTCCTACAGGGCGGGTCGGCGCACGGCGGGCAGTCGGTCGAAGGCGTCCACCAGCGCGGCGACGACGTCGGGATGGCCCAGCGGCAGCGGCGCGGGAACCCGGTCGTCCTCGCCGCCCGTGCTGTGCGCGACGATCTCGACCTCGACGCCTTCCTCCCGCAGCCCGGCGATCCGGGTGCCGTGTTCGCGCAGCCAGTCCTCGTCGGCGGCCCGTGCGTGGTCCGCTTCGAGGAAGCTCTCGGCGGCCGGGTCCACCAGCAGTACCGCCCGCACCGCGGACGGCCGGTGCTCGGCCAGGAGCAACGCCTCCTCGCCGAACGGCCCGCTCGCGACGAGGTCGGTCATCGGGAGCGGCCCGTCGGCGTGCGCGAGCACGTGTTCGCACGCGTGGAGCGCGCCTTCGGCGGGGAGCCGGGCCCAGACGATTTCGCGGTCCTCGGTGAACGGCCGCCAGGTGGCGGGCAGTTCGTCGTGTTTGCCCGCGCCCGCCGGATCGAGGACGAGCACCCGCCGCCCGCCGGGCACGCCGTGCACGACCACCGGGGGCCCGGCCGCGCGGACCGGATCGGGTTCGGGAGTGCCGGGCATGCGTTGTCCTCCGTTCGTTTCCGTGGAGCCACGGTGTGCCGTGGCTCCACGGAAACGGGTACCCGGCCGCGCGGGAGGAAAACAGGGCGGGTCAGCAGGGCAGGGTGCCGCTGCGCAACGCGTGCTTGTCGTCGTTGTCGTCGTCGGACCAGACGACCGGCTTGCGCCCGGACGCGCAGGCCTGCTGCGGCGCGATCGCGAAGCCCTCGTTGTTGTAGTTGGGCATCCCGGACGGCCGGTCGTAGGTGGCGCTGACCGCGAACTTGCCCTGCGCGGTGATGTCGAGCGTGGTGGAACGGCCGTCGCAGTTGTCGTCGCACACCGCCCACAGGTGACCGGTCGAGGGCTCGAACTCGAGGTCCATCACCGCGGGCAGTCCACTCGGGATGGTGGCGACGCGGGTGTACTCGCCTTTCTGCCCGAGCGCGTAGGCGTAGACGGTGCCGTTGTCCTCCAGCCCGACGAAGAACAGGCCGCCGCCGTGACCGGGGTACTTGGCCGGGTCGTAGGCGGCTTTGGTGTGCTCGTCGCGGAACTTGTGCGCGGTCAGGAACGAGTCGGGGATCCAGGAGATGCCCTCGAGCCCCTTGTTGGCCCCCGCCGACGGAAGATCGTCGGTGAGATCCCACTCAGCGGTAGCTTTGAGGGTGCTCGCGGACGAGGCCGGGTCGAAGCGGAGCACCTGCATCTTGCTGTCGTCACCCTTGTCGTTGTCGCGCTCCGTGGCGGCGAACACGCCCTCGGGGGTGGAGACCACGCCTTCCGCGTCGGGGTCGCCGCTGCCGTCGTGGTAGCGGAGCTTCTTGCCCTTCGCCCAGCCGCCGGAGGGGTCCGGACGCCACTTCGCGCCGTCGGGCACGAGGCGGTAGAGCGTTCCCGGGCCGTTCTTCACCGCCCACAACACGCTGGGGCTCTGGAAGGACAGGCCGCTCAGGTTCTTGCCGAACACGTTCGAGCCGTCGGCGACGGCGACCGCGGAGCCGCCCGGCCACGCGGCGTGGGGAGCCGCCGAGGCCGGCCCGGCGGCGAGACCGGTGACGGCGACGGCGAGCGCGGCCGCGGTGATTCGTCCTGTTCCACGCCAGTGCTTACGCAATGCAGCCGCTCCTTTTCGCTGGGTTCGGGCCGGAAGCAGCAGAAGTTGAGCACACGGCCGGTCGGCGAGGCAAGATCCGATTCCGTGAAAACGCTGGTGTGGCACTAAACCAGGGGAACAAGCGGTGTCCGGGAGGTGATGTCCCGGTGACGGCTCGGATTTCCCGGCCAGCGGTACCTCGCCGACCGGTGATCGCGGTGGCCCATGCGCCCCAATGTGGCGTTCGGTGCGTCCAACGCACCCAATGCCACATTGAGGTTTTCTCAGTAGCGGTTGGGGGTGTGCTGGTGTCGCGAATGTCGCATTGCCGACGTTCAGCGTCGCGAATGTCGCATTCGTGACATCGTCTGAGCCGAAGCCCGGGTCCCGGGCGGAGCGCTGGGGATGGTGAGCGTTGCTGGTGGCCTTTCCCGGGGCACACGGGGTGCTGAAGGACGCTTTCAGTGCGTTGGCCGCGCTGAAGGACGCCTTCAGTGCGCTGAGCGCACCGAAGGCGTCCTTCAGCACACCCCGGGCGCCAGAACTCACCACTCCCAGTGAGAAAACCTCATTGGGCGCTGGAGTCCGCAAAGGACATACCTGTCAAGCCAGGACGCCGCCCGGCCGAAGCCCGCGTCCCGAACGGAACGTTGGGGACGTTGAGTGTCGCCAACGACGCGTATGAGACATCCTCGCCGAGGCCACGTCACCTTGAATGAGAAAACCTCAGTGCGGCCGAATCGCCGATCCGGCGGGCTACGAGCGGCGGCGCGGCTTCCCGCGTTTGCCGCCCTTCGGCGCGGCGCCGCGGCCCCGGTTCCCGCCGGGAGACCCGCCCGTTCGCTTGCCCGCCGCGGCTTTTCGTCCGTCCACATCGGACTTCTTCGGTTTCGTCGGCGCGGGGGAGGGCGCCTGCCTGCCGCGGGTGCTGTTGACGGTCCGGCCGCGGACGACGCCGATGAACTGCTCCATCAGGTCGGTGGTCTCCTCGTCCGGCCACGACAGCGCGACGCGCGACTGCGGGGCGTCGGTGACGGTCCGGTAGGTCAGGTCCCGGCGGTGGTGCAGCCGGGCCAGCGACTGCGGGACGACGAGCAGGCCCACCCCCGCCGCCACGAGTTCGACGGCGGCCGCGGTCGTGGCGGGCCGCTCGATCGCGGGCCGTCCCGGTGACCGGTCCCAGTCGAGGGTGTCGTCGAGGGGACGCAGCACGACGTCGTCGGCCAGGTCCGGGGTGGACACCTCGTCGGCCGCCGCGAGCAGGTGATCCTTCGGCACGACGACCACGGTGGTCTCGGTGTAGAGGGGGATCGCGTGCAGGCCGGTGCGGTCGATCGGCAACCGCAGCAGCGCGGCGTCGGCGCCGCGGTCCCGTACCAGGGCGGCCGCGTCCGCGGCGGGCACCCCGGACAGCTCCAGTGGCACCGCGGGGTAGCGCTCCTGCCAGATCCGCACCCACTTGCCGGGGAGAACCCCCGGGACGTAGGCGAGGTGGAAGGAGGCGGGGACGTCCGGGCCGGTCACCGGGCCAGACTACCGGGCGTGATCGGCGGCGGGCACGGTCGTTACCCTTGGCGGATGACGTCGCCCAAGACCACCCAGACGATGAAGCCCGCGACGGCGGCGAAGAAGCTGGGCGTGTACCTCGAAGCCACCCCCGCCGAGTTCCAGGAGGGTGTCGTCTCGCGCGACGAGCTGAACGCGCTGCAGGCCGACCCGCCCGAGTGGCTGACCGAACTGCGCCGCAACGGCCCGCATCCCCGGCCGGTCGTCGCGGCGAAGCTGGGGATCTCCATCGGCGGCCTCGCCAGGGGCGGGATCACCGACCCGCTCACCACCGAGCAGATCGAAGCGCTGAAGGCGGAGAGCCCCGAGTGGCTGGAACGGGAGCGCGCCACCCAGGCCGAGGTCCGCAAGGAGGCCAAGCGGCTCAAGGAGAAGGACGCCTGACCCCGTCCCGCACGCGGCTGACCAGGCCTCTAGGATTCCGCGGGTGACCGCCTACGACGACGCCTTCGAGCACCTGGACGCCTCGACCCTGCCCGAGCGCCAGCAGCGGATCCTGGTGGTGATCCGGGACTGGGTGGTCCGGCACGGGTACGCGCCGAGCACCCGGGAGATCGGGGACGCAGTCGGGCTGCGGTCCTCCTCGTCGGTGTCGAAACACCTGGCGAGCCTGGAAGACCGCGGTTTCCTGCGGCGCGGCAGCACGGTGGCGCGGCCGATGGACGTCCGGGCGTTCCTGCACGAGCCCTCGGCGCGCGAGACCGGTGAGAACTCGGTGAGCGTGCCCGTGGTCGGCGACATCGCGGCGGGCACGCCGATCTCCGCCGAGGAACACGTCGACGACGTGCTGACGCTGTCCCGCGACCTGACCGGGCGTGGCACCGTTTTCGGCCTGCGCGTGCGCGGCGACTCGATGATCGACGCGGCGATCTGCGACGGCGACATCGTCGTGGTGCGCCAGCAGAACGAGGCCCATTCGGGGCAGATCGTCGCCGCGATGATCGACGGCGAGGCCACGGTCAAGGTGTACCGCCGCCGCAATGGCCACGTCTACCTCGAACCGCGCAACCCCGCCTACGAGGTCATCGACGGTGACACCGCGGTGGTGCTGGGCACCGTCGTCTCGGTGCTGCGCAGCGTCTGATCCGTCCTGTTCGGACGGACGACCGCGCCGCCTCAGCTCCGCGTCCCCGCCTCCGGCCGGTCGGCGCCCTGCTCGGGCACGGGCCGGACGTCGTCCATGATCCGGTCGGCGTACTTGTCGAGCATCCGGGTGCCGACGTGCTGCGCGTAGCCGAGCAGCACCGACCACAGCAGCAGCGCCGCCTGCGAGCCGATGCAGACGATGCCGTGCGCCAGCCCGGCGCTGAAGGCCAGCAGCCCGACCACCGCCAGCGTCGCGCCGAACAGCACCTTGATCAGCGCCTGGTATCCGGTCAGCACGTACGGCGTCACCTCGGGACGCCGCCGGATCAGCAGGACCACGACCGACAGACCGGCCCCGAGCGTGCCGAACATCTGCGCCAGCCAGACGTCCCAGCCCGTCGGCACGCTTCCCCCGCTGGGACACACCACCTTGGCCGGTCCGGACTCCTGTTCCTGGATGCACAGCGGCACCAGGCCGGGCCGGACGAGGCCGAGGACGCCGAGCACGGTGTTGAGGACGAACAGCGCCACGGTCGCGAGCACGAGCTTGTTGCGCAGCGCGCGGGCTGCGGCGTGCGCGTCGTCGGAGGCGTCGAAGGCGGCGCGGAGCGCGTCCACCACGACCGCGCGGTCGGCGGCGGTGACCGCGCCGGACAGGTCCAGCTCGTAGAGCGCCTTCCAGCGCGGGTCGTCCGACGAGAGGTAGACCTCGATCCGCGCCCGCAGCCCGGGCAGCCTGCCCGCCAGTTCGGGGTCGATCGAGATCGCGGCGATCTCGGCTTCGTGCAGCGCCCGCCAGGCGCGTTCGATGTGCCAGCCCGACCACCACGACGCCACCGACCACCACCGGCGTGGCGCGCCCCGCAGGGCCGCGTCCACCACCGCCAGCGACGCGAACGCCGCGTGCCGGGCGTGCTCGGTGCCCGGCACGCCCTCGTACGCCGCGAGATCGGCGCGCACGCGGCGGGCCCGTGACTCCACGGTGAGCTGCCAGTCGGCGCCCTCGGCCCCGAACACCGGGCCCACCAGCCGATCCTCGACCATCGTCATCACCTCGTGGTCGAGCATCGCAGCGATCGGGCGGTGCCCGTGTCGACCAAACGTGCGATCAGCGGGCCCGCTGTCGATCACGGGGCGCAACGGGGCGGGGGCCCGTGGTATCCCTTCCGCGAGGATTCGTCCATCCCGACCTCGCACGGGATGGCCGGGTCGAGGAGGTTGGCCCACACGAACCCGTCCGTCGAGTGGTTCTGCATGCCGATGGCGTGGTCCGGGCCCGCCGCCCAGACGTTGCCGACGATGCTCAGGTGCTGGACGTCGTCGATCATCACCGCCTGCGAGCCGATCAGGGTCTCGCAGTAGTTGCCGAAGAACATCCAGTATTCGGAGACGCCCTTGCCGCTGCCGTCCCCTGCTTCGGAGTGCGGTCCCTCGGCCATCAGGCACATGTTGTCGATGTGCTCGCACCGGTTGCCCGCGATCAGCACGTGGCGGCTGGCCACGTGGTCGTCGTCGGTGGCGAAGGTCTGCATGCAGTCGGCGTGCGCGCCGGTGCTGTTGTCGGTGTGCGAGATGCGGTTGCCCAGGATCTTCGCGCCGTCGCCGAAGAACCGCAGGCCGTCCCCGTCGCCCCCCTGCGGCGCGGTGATGGTGTTGTCCCGGATGGTGACGTTGACGCCGCGGGCGTCGATCCCCGGCGCGGACGGCCGGTCCAGCGCGAATCCCGTCACGACGACGTTGTCCGCGCGGACGTCGATCCCGCGCACCCACCGGCCGTCGCCGGTGTAGGTCACCGGCCGGTCCGGGGTGCCGCCCTTGGTGATCCTCAGGCGTTGCCCGCTCTGGGCGGCGTCGACGCAGACGACGTCGCCCGGCTGGGCCGCGTCCATCGAACGCTGGCCGGTGACGTGCCGGGTGCAGGCGGGCGCGGCGCCGGGCGCGCCGTGCGCCGCCGAGCACGCGAACGGCAGCGCCAGCACGGCGATCGCCGCCGCGCGCCCGAGCATCGTCTTGGTGGTCATCGGCGCTCCAGGGTGATTCCGGTGTTCACCGCCGGGAACCTAGTCACGCCGGGGCGGGAGGGCTCCCGGCGTGACCGTGGATGATCGCGGCCTCAATCGCGCTTCGCGGTCCGGCCGCCGTATTCGAGCATCGTGATCCGTCCCCGCGCGTCGCGGAGGAACCGGCCCGCGCGGCTCCTCGGGTCTGCCGCGCGGGTGACGATGTCTCCGCCGTCTTCGTCGAGGAACGCGATCTCGAACGCGGGCGGCACCGCGGCGTCGGCGTCACCGGTGAAGACCAGCCGCGCCAGCAGGGCGGCGCCGGACACCGTGACGTCGATGGCCAGATCCCCGGTCCGGTACCGCCCGGCGTACTCGGCCAGCCGCTCGACCGGCTTCGCCAGCGTCGGCCGCGCCGGCATCCGGGGCACGCCGGCGAGGTTCTCGACGCACCAGTCGACGATCCGGGGGCCGAGCGCCGCGCCGCCGCCGCTGTTGGTGAGCACCGTAATCGCCATCCCCGCGCCGGGCAGCGTGACGAACTCCGACACCTGGAGGAAGCCGACGTTGCCGCCGTGCCGGACCACCTCGGTGTCGCCGTGCCGCGTCCGCAGCCAGCTCAGCCCGACCTCCTCGATGGGCAGCGCGGCCGGGCGCTGCGGGCGCCACATCGCTTCCCTGGTCGCGTCGCCGAGCGGCGGTGTCCCGCTCGTCTCGCCGGTCAGGAAGAACCGCGCCCACCGCAGCTGGTCGCGGGCCGAGGACCACAGGCCACCGGCCGGTCCACCGGCCCGGCCAAGGCCGACGCGATGCTCGACGGCGGCCACCCCGTCGCGCACCGCGTGCCCGGTGACGTGGTCGCGGGTGAGCACCTCCCACGGCAGGAACACCGAATCGCGCATCCCCAGCGGTTCCAGCAGCCGGGTGCGGACGACGTCCTCGAAGGGCGCGCCCGCGAGTACCTCGGCCAGCCTGCCCGCGAGGACGAACCCGGTGTTGCTGTAGGAGAACACCTCCCCGGGCGGGAAGGACTGGGGCAGTTCGGCGAACCGGCCGACAGCGGCTTCCAGCGCGTCGTCGCCCCAGCCGGTTTCCAGGTCGCGGTCGCCGAGGAAGCCCGCGGTGTGGGTCAGCAGGTGCCGGGCGGTGATCTCCTTGCGCGCCACCGGATCCGCCAGCTCCAGTTCGGGCAGGTAACGCACGACGGGTTCGTCGAGGTCCAGCACGCCGTCCTCGGCCAGCGCCAGCAGTGCCGCGGCGGTGCAGGTCTTCGTGGTCGACCCGATCATGAACAGGGTGTCCTCGCGGACCGGCCGCCCGGACCCGAGGTTGGTCACCCCGGTGGTCAGCACCGTTTCCTCGCCCTCGCGCAGAATGCCGACCACCGCCCCCGGCACCGCGGTCTCCCGCGCGGCCTCGTCGAGCAGGGTCTGGAGTTCCGGATAGCGTGCCGTCATCGGGGTCGTCCTTCACGTCCGTCCGGCCGTGCGGCTCGGGTGGTCAGCGTGGTCACGGCCACGGTAGCGAGCGCGCCGCCCCTGGCGGCCCGTACGGCGTTCCCAAATCCGCCCGCCGAATTCGTCGGCGCGTACGAAGCGGGCGGAATGCTCCATTGTGGACGGTGTGGTGGTCAGTGCCGGCGACGGCGGAGGTGGAGGACGGTGAGCGTCACCGCGACGAGGGCGGCGAGCACACCGGCGAACAGGAACGTCCGGCCGAGCCCGGCCGCGCCGATCACCGGCTGCGCGATCAGCGGTGAGGCGAACTGGCCGAGGAACAGCGCCGAGGTGAGCAGCCCGAGCGCCCTGGTGCGCGTGCCGGGGGAGACGGAGGCGACCACCCAGCCGTTGACGGTCGGGTTCTGCAGGCCGATTCCCACGCCGACCACGAGCATCCCGATCCCGAACGTCCACAGTGTACTCGACGAGCCGATCAGCAGGAGCCCGGCGGCGAAGGCGGCGAACATCCCGATGGCCAGCGGCCGGAAGTCCCAGCGCGCGCGGATCCGCCGGAAGTTCAGGCCCACCAGCGTCATCACGAGGTTGACCGCGGCGATCGACACCCCCGCGACGACCGGGCCCGCCCCGCTCACCTCGGCCAGCCAGAACGGCGCCTGGGTCGGCACGGTGTAGAACACGACGACGCCGAGGAAGGTCAGCGCGTACAGCCCGAGCAGCCGGGGCTTCCACGGCGAGGCGCCGCCGGGCTCCTCGGTGCCGGTCTGCCGGACCTCCGCCTCCGGGACGAAGCGGAGCACCAGGACCAGCAGCGGCACGGCCAGCAGGTAGACCGCGAACGGGCCCCGCCAGCTCAGCGCGGCCAGCAGGCCGCCCAGCAGCAGCGCGACCACACCGCCGAAGCCCATCGCCGCGCCCTGCAGGCCCAGCACCCGGCCGTGTTCCTCGGTGGGATGGTGATCGGCGAGCAACGCGGTCGAGGTCGTCATCACGCCCGCGATGCCGACGCCGAGCAGCACCCGCCCGGTGAGCAGCGCGGGCAGCGAATCGAGCACCAGGCCCGAGCCGCCGCCGACGGTGTACAGCACCAGGCACAGCAGCAGCACGCGCACTCGGCCGATCCGCGCGCCGAGCCGGGCCAGCAGCGGCGCGGCGATCATGATCGCCAGCCCCGGCAGGGTCAGTACCAGCCGCACCAGGAGTTCGGCGTGCGGCACCCCGGCGAAGTGCCGTTCCATCCCCGGCAGCGCCGGGGTGATCGTGGCGCTGGCCATGATGGTCATCGTGCTGACCCCGAGCAGCGTCGCCAGCAGGGCTTTCGGTGGTCGCCGTGTCCCGGCGGCAGTCGTGGTGGTCATGGTGACGACGCTAGAACCTCAACAATTGTTAAGGTCAATCTCCATGAGGTCCGAGTCACACGAGAGCGAACCGGGGCCGCTGCCGGGCGAGCTGACCGTCGGCCAGCTCGCCCGCCGCAGCGGGGTCTCCGTTTCCGCCCTGCACTTCTACGAGCGGCAGGGCCTGATCACCAGCAGGCGCACCAGCGGCAACCAGCGCCGCTACCGGCGGGAGGCGCTGCGCCGGGTCGCGCTGGTGAAGATCGCCCACCACGTCGGGATCCCGCTGGCCGAGGTGCGCGAGGCGCTGGCGCTGCTCCCGGACAACCGGCTGCCGACCCGGCGCGACTGGGAACGGCTCGCCGAGCACTGGCACGCCCGGCTCACCGCGCGCATCCACCGGCTCACCCAGATCCGCGACAGGTTCACCGACTGTGTCGGCTGCGGCTGCCTGTCCATCGACCGGTGCCGCAGTGCCAACCCGGACGACGTGCTGGCCACCGAGGGCTGCGGCCCACGACGGCTGCTCGAACCGGGCGTGCTGCCGATGGACCTGTGACCACGTGGGTCAGCCGGTCCGGGGCAGCGTGCGGGTGAAGAAGGCGGTGACCGCCTGCTCGTAGCGGGCGGGGTCGGAGTTCCACGACTCGACGTGTCCGGCGCCGGGGAACTCGTGGTACTCCACCGGCCACTGTGTTTTCCTTGCCGTGTCGACGAAAACGCGGTCCATGTCCACCGGGGCCTCCTGGTCCGCGGCACCGGCGAACAGCAGCGTCGGCGGCTTCGTGGCCGGTGGGTGGCCGATCAGGTCCAGGCGGTTCATGTCGACGCCGGTGCGCCACCGGATCACCTGGTTGGTCAGCCACGCCATCGGGCCGGGCGCGCCGTTGTTCCTGGCGGTGAAGTCGCCGACCATCGGCATGCTGAGCAACGGCGAATCGAGCAGCACCGCGTCCACGGTGCCCGCCAAGGAGGAGCGGGCAAGGAACTGGCCGACGATCTGCCCGCCCATCGAACCGCCGTAGAGCACGATCCGCCGGGCGCCCTGGCCCTGCGCGTAGCGGACCGCCGATTCCACGTCCCGGTACTCGGAATCGCCGTAGTGCATCAGCCCGTCCTCGGACGCGGGCGCCCCCTCGTCGTTCCGGTAGGTGATCGCGAGCACCGGCAGGCCGAGCCGGTGCAGGGCCGGGGTGGCGAGCATGGCGTTGCGCCGCCCGTTCTGGCCGTGCACCGCGATCACCCAGGTCGAGGCGGCTGGACCGGTCGCGGGGACGTACCACGCGGGGGCGGGGCCGAGTTCGGTCGGCACCGCGACCTCGGTGTAGTCCAGCCCGTACGAGGTTTTCGGGTCGGCCATCATCACGCCGGTCACGGTGACCGTCGTCCCGGCCGAGGGCGCCGGGCCGCGCAGGATCGGACGCTCCACCGACGTCGGCGACTCGGCGGTGAGGTCGCCGATGGTCGCTTCCGTGCCGTCCCAGAGCATCCGGAACGTGCCGTGCCGCCGGGAGTACCTGCCGGGCGAGCCGATCACCACGGTCGTGCCGGCGCCGGCACGCTTCACCGCGAGCACGACGTCGGAGTGGTCGGGGTGGGTGTAGTACTGGTGGTCGGGTTCCACCGCGAGATCGCTGACCCGCCAGGCGAGCACGAAGGCCCCGCCGAGCACGAGCACCAGCAGCACCGCGAGCACGATCAGCACGATCCGGCGCCGCTTCCGCCGGGGCTTCGGCGCGGTTTCCTCGTCGATCTCCTTGGTGTCCATGGAAAATCCCCCTTGGTGACGGCTATTTCCGGGTGCCGTCGAGAACCCGCTCCACGGTTCGCGCGCACAGCGCGCGGAAATCCTGCTCGCTCAGCCCGATCCGGCCACCGAGGTAGAACTGGACCAGCCCCACGACCGGCATGGTGACGGCGAGCGTGATCTCGATGGGGTCGCCGGGCCGCAGCAGTCCCTCGCGGATGGCCTGCTCGACGGCTTCGAGTACCGGGGAGAACGCGGGTGAGGAGCCGTCCCGGAAGTCCTCCGGGAACCTGCGCGCCTCGTCGCGCCGGTCCGTCAGCAGAAACCGGTACAGATTCGGCTTGCCCAGCGCGAAATCGAGGAAGTCCTCGCTCAGGCGGTGAAGCCGGGTCTCCAAGTCGCCGGCCCCGGCGTGGTGGCCCCAGTCCCGGCCGATCTCCGCGAACGCGTCGTCGGCCACCTTGCGCAGCAGGGCCTCACGATTCGGGTAGTGGCGGTAGGTCGCCATCGCGGTGACCCCGGCCGCCGCGGCCACCCGGCGCATCGTCACGGCCTGCGCGCCCTCCTTCACCAGGATGGCCAGCGCCGCCGCCGCGATCCGTTCGGCCGTTCCCGCGTCGCCCATGTCTACACCGTACACGTCGGTGTCTACGCTGTACACAACCCCTGGTCGCGACGTCGTCAGTCCTGGTCGCGGCGCCAGGTCGACGGGCTGACACCGCGGACGCGTTTGAACGCCACACTGAAGGCGAACGCGTTCTCGTAGCCGACTTCGCGGGCCACGGCGGCGACCGTCGCCTCGGTGTCGCGCAGCAGATCGGCGCCCAGTGCCATCCGCCAGCCGGTGAGGTAGGTGAGCGGCGGCTCGCCGACCCGGCCGGTGAAGCGGGCGGAGAAGGCGGCGCGGGACATCCCGGCCTTCGCGGCCAGCCCGGCGACCGTCCACGGATGGGCGGGATCGGCGTGCAGCAGGCGCAGCGCGGCACCGATCGCCGGATCGGCCAGTGCCCCGTACCAGGAGGGGAGCGCCGTCTCCGCGTCGGCGCACCACGCGCGCAGCGCCAGCACGAGCACGAGATCGAGCAGCCTGCCGAGGACCGCGTCCTGCCCCGGCTCGTCCAGGGCGACCTCGGCGGCGAGCAGGTCCAGCGCGGCGCGGGTCCGCGGCCCGGCCGGGACGACCGCCAGCGGCGGGAGCATCTCCAGCAGGCGCTCGGCGACGTCACCGTGGAGCTCGTAGGAACCGCGGAGCAGCACCGTGGCGCCCGGCAGGCCGTCGCCGTAGCTACGCGGGGCCAGCTCCTGGTTGGCGCGCACCACGTCCGTGCCGCCGAGGAAGTACTTCCGCCCGGCACGGATCTCCACCTCGGGTGGGGTGGCCGGATCGTCGGCGACGGTGTACCGGCCGGTGCCCCGGACGAGGGCGAGGTCGCCGGCGGCGAGCCGGACCGGCGTGGCGTCCTCGAACCGGATCGACGCGTGCCCGCCGAGCGTGGCCACCACCGCGAGCGGCGGGGCGTCCGCGTAGGTCAGCGACCACGGCGGCCGCCGGATCAGCTGGTGGGCCACGGAGGTGCGGGCGCGGGCTCGGTGCAGCAGGTCGCTCAGGACGTCCACCCGGTCACGCTAGACGATGACAAAGGAATCCGCGACGTTCTCCCATGGATCGTCCTGGCTGCCGGGAGTTGGCTGGAGCACGGTTCTTTTCGTCCCAGAAACAGGAGTTGTCCATGCCACGAACGATCGCGGTGTTCGGCGCGGGCCCCGGCCTCGGCCAGGCCGTCGCCCGCCGGTACGGCCAGGCGGGCTACGACGTCGTCCTCGTCGCCCGCCGCGCGGCCCCGCTGGAGCGGTTCGCCGAGAAGCTTTCCGCCGAGGGCATCACCACCCACGTCGTCACCGGCGACCTTTCCGACACCGCTTCCGTGCCGGCGCTCGCCGAACGGATCCGCGCGAAGGCCGGACATCCCGACGTCCTCTACTACGGGCCCGCGCCCGCGGACCCGGGGTTCGTCCCGGCCGTCACGCTGGACCCGGAGCGAGTGCGGGACCTCATGCCGATGACGCTCTACACGCTGCTCGCGCTGGTCGGGGAGTTCCTGCCCGCCATGCTCGAACGGGGCGAAGGCGCCGTGCTCAGCGCCCAGGGCGCCGCCGCCATGCGGGGCCTGCCCGGGATGACCGGCTGGCCGCCCGCACTGGCCGCGCAGCGGCACTATCTCCAGTCCCTCGCCGCGGAGGTCGCGGACCGGGGTGTCCACGTCGGCATGCTCTACATCGGGGCATACATCGTGGGCAGCGCGGCCGCGGAGCAGCGGGTGGCCGAGGACGCGGGCGGCCCGGCGCGGGAGCAGCCCGCCGCCGATCCCGCCGAGCTGGCCGAGCTGCTCTGGACCATGCACTCCACCGGGAACCCGCGCGAGAAGCTCGTTCCCGAGCACTTCTTCGACGGCTGGTGAGCCGGTGGCCGCTCCCGCCGGTGAGTGTCCACTGAGGACTCACCGGGGGAGCGGCCCGCCCTTCACTTGTGGCCGGGCACCGGTGCCCCTATCGTTCGGCGGTGTCCGGTTCCGAGTCCATGGAGTCACCATGACCGCCGATCCGCCGCACCTGCCGCCGACCGACGAAGCCCTCGACGAACTGACCGATTCCCTGACCGCCCGTTTCCCGGCGACCAGGGACGAGGTCGCGGCGATCGTGCGCCGCGCCTACGAACAGGTCAGCGCCGACTCCCCGGTCGACGCGTACCTCGTACACCTGACCGAAGGGAAGGCCGGCGACGAGCTGCGCGCCCGCTATCCGGCCCACCACTAACGGAGGGCCTCAGTTGTTGACGCGTTCGAGCAGCGCGAACAGGTTCTCCCAGTGCCGTTGCTCGGCCGCCTCGTTGTAGGCGGCCGTGTCGGACATGGTGTACCCGTGGTCCGCGCCCTCGTAGAGCTCCGAGCGGTAGGTGACGCCCGCTTCGTCCAGCGCGGCCTCGAGGACCTTGATCTGCTCGGCGGTCATCGCGTGGTCCTTGTCGGCGTGGCCGAAGTACACCTCGCCGGTGATGCCACCGAGCCGCAGGTGCGGGCTGTCCGGCGCGTCGGTGACGAGGTGGCCCCCGTGGAAGCTCGCGGCGGCGTTGACCCGCCCGGGCAGCGCCGAGATCACCCGCAGCGCGTTCGTGCCGCCCATGCAGTAGCCGGTGATCGCGACCGGTCCGTCGGCGACGCCCTCCTGTGCGGTGAGGAAGTCGAGGTACTTCTCCGCGTCCCGGGTGATCGTGTCGGTGTCGAGCGCCTGGATCAGCGGCATGATCCGGCCGAAGAGTTCCTCACGCTTGGTCGCGTCCGCGAGCGCGGTCATGTCGATCTCCGGCTGCTTTCCGCCCCGATAAAGGAGATTCGGGGCGAGCACGGCATATCCGGCGCCCGCGATCCGCTCCGCCATCTCCTCGATCCGCCGCCGCAGCCCGAACGCGTCCGGGAAGAGCAGCACGCCGGGGTGCGGCCCGCCGTCGGGCACCACCAGGTACGCGTCGGCGGTCCCGTCCGCGGCCGGGACGTCCACCATCGTCTTGCGCATTTCGCCAGTACTCCCCAATTGCTTGTCGGCAGTGTGCACCGGCCAGCCTAGCCCCGATCCGATCATCGGGTGGGTGGCGAACCGCGAAGGTCCACTTCCGCCGGCATCGTCCGAATCGTGTCCACTGTGGACTGTCAGGGGCGGGGTGGCCGGTGCAGCGCCCGGGTGTCCACCGTGTCGGCCATGGCGCGCAGGCCGGTGTCGTTCGGGTGGACGTGGTCGCCGCTGTCGTAGGCGGGGAGCAGCCGGTGCGGGTCGGCGGGGTCGCGCAGGGCGGCGTCGAAGTCGATCACGCCGTCGAACGCGCTGTACGCGCCGGAGCCGCGGATCCAGGTGTTCACCTGGCCCCGGATCCGCTCGTTGACGGGATCGAGCTTGCCGTTCGGGGTGATGGTGCCGCCGAAGATCGCGACCCCGCGCGCGTGCGCCGCGCGCACCAGGGTGTGCAGACCGGCTATCAGCTGGTCCGCGGTCAGCGGGCGGCCAGGATGTACGCCGTGCCCGCCACCGCCGAGGTCGTTCGTGCCTTCCAGGAGGATCACGCTCCGGACGCCGGGCTGCGCGAGCGTGTCGCGGCCGAACCGGGCCAGCGCGTTGACCCCGAGGTTGATCCGGCCGTCGCTGGCGAAACCGGCGTCGGTGAGCACGCGGTTCCCGCCGATGCCCTCGTTGACCACCGACAGCCGTTCGTGCGGCGGCCCGGCGGCGAGGCGGCGGGCGAGCACGTCCGGCCAGCGCCGGTTGGCGTCCTTGGTGGTCGCGCCGCCTTCGGTGATGGAGTCGCCGAACGCCACGACCGTGCCGCCCGCGGCGGTGGTGGACACGTCGAGACCCTCCAGGAAGAACGTGGAGGTCGTCTTGTCCGGGTACGCCGCGGCGCCGTCCTCGGTGCTGTGATCGCCGGGAGCGGACAGGTAGCTGGTCTGGTTCGCCCAGCCGTGCCAGGTCGCGGGACCGGTCGGGGTGGGCAGGTAAAGGCTGACCACGACGTCGGCGCCGTCGCCGACGCGGAGCGGCACCGGGTCGCTGGTGGCCTGCCCGCCCGGCGGGATGGTGAGGTCCGGTCTGCCGTCGAAGGTCACCGTTCGCCGGGTTTCCGGCACCGTGGCGGCGCCGTCCGCGCGCAGCGCGACCATGGCGGTCCCGATGTCGAGCGGCACCGTTCCGTACACATTGGACAGTCGGATGCGGACGGCGGTGCCCGCGACGGCGGTGTGCGCGACCAGGCGCAGGGTCCGGTCGGCGAAGCCGGTGGCGGAGATCCCGGCGCTGCCCGGCGGTCCCATCGAGGCGGCCCAGCCGCCCACCCAGGTGTCTCGCCGGTGGTGTCCCGCGGCCGCGTCCTCGCCCGCGGCGCCGGGTGGTCCGGTCAGGGAGGCGGCGAGCACGCCGAGGACGACGACGGTCGCGGCGGGGCCGCGCAGGCGATGGATCCAACGCATGGTCTCTCCCGGGGTCGAGCTATCGGCCGGAGATACATCGGATGTCTAGTCCACAAGCTACGGTTGGATGCGCGGAGGAGTCAAGGGTCCGTCGAGGTTCTCCGGTCATACATCCGATGACCGGCGGCGTGCTGGGCCGGACCTGGAAATGATCGGAAACGGGAAACCCGTGGTCATCGATGCGCGGCGGCGGCACAGTTGATCGTGCCGGTGAAAGAAACTCCCGTACAGCGAACGCTTCCGGCTACGGCGGGAAGCCCGGGTCCGCAGGAGTGGTCATGCGTATTGTGCTGACGCCCAAGGCGTTGTTCCGCATCGTGGTGTGGTGCGTGGTGATCGCGTGCCTGGCCGGTGCCGGGGTTGGAGCCAGGGCACGGCCGGAGCCCGCCCCGGCGCCGGCGCCCGCCGTCGCTCCACAGTAGACACCCGAAACAGACACCCGGAACAGGAGACACCCGAAGGCCCGGGCCGGTCGACGGACGACCGGCCCGGGCCACGGGATCGGCGGGGATCAGACCAGGTCGAACCGGTCGGCGTTCATGACCTTGACCCACGCGGCGACGAAGTCGTGCGCGAACTTCTCCCGCGCGTCGTCGGTCGCGTAGACCTCGGAGACGGCACGCAGTTCGGAGTTCGAGCCGAACACGAGGTCCACCCGGCTGGCGGTCCACTTGAGCTCACCGGTGGCGCGGTCCCGGCCCTCGAAGGTTTCCGGGTCCGTGCCCGACTCCGCCACCGGGGTCCACTCGGTGGCGATGTCGAGCAGGTTCACGAAGAAGTCGTTGGTCAGCGTCTCCTTCTTCGCGGTGAACACGCCCAGCGGCGACTGCTGGTGGTTCGCGCCGAGGACACGCAGGCCGCCCACGAGGACGGTCATCTCCGGCGCGCTCAGCGTCAGCAGGTTCGCGCGGTCGATCAGCAGGTACTCCGACGGCATCCGGTTGCTCTTGCCGCGGTAGTTGCGGAACCCGTCGGCGGTGGGCTCCAGCGGGGCGAAGGACTCCGCGTCGGTCTGCTCCTGCGTGGCGTCGGTGCGGCCCGGCGTGAACGGCACCGTCAGCTCGACACCGGCGTTCTTCGCGGCCCGCTCGACGGCGGCGCCGCCGGCGAGCACGATGAGGTCGGCCAGCGAGATCTTCTTGCCCCCGGTCTGGGCGCCGTTGAAGGACTGCTGGATGCCCTCCAGGGTGCTCAGCACCTGGGTCAGCGTGGCGGGGTCGTTGACCTCCCAGTCACGCTGCGGCTCGAGGCGGATGCGCGCGCCGTTCGCGCCGCCGCGCTTGTCGCTGCCGCGGAAGGTCGAGGCCGACGCCCACGCGGTGGAGACCAGCTGCGCGATCGACAGGCCCGAGTCGAGGACCTTGGCCTTCAGCTCGGCGACGTCCGCGTCGGAGACCAGCTCGTGGTCCACCGCGGGGACGCGGTCCTGCCAGATCAGCTCCTCCTGCGGAACCAGTGGCCCGAGGTAGCGCTGGATCGGGCCCATGTCGCGGTGCGTCAGCTTGAACCAGGCGCGGGCGAAGGCGTCCGCGAACTGGTCCGGGTTCTCGTAGAAACGCCGCGAGATCTGCTCGTAGACCGGGTCGAACCGCAGGGCCAGGTCGGTGGTGAGCATGCCGGGCGCGCGGTTGAGCTTGCCGTCTTCGGGGTCCGGGACGGTGTTGCGCGCCTTGCCGTCCTTCGGCGTCCACTGCTGGGCGCCCGCCGGGCTCCTGGTCAGCTCCCACTCGTACTCGAACAGGTTGTGGAAGAACCAGTTGCTCCACTGGGTCGGCGTCGGGGTCCAGGTGACCTCGGGACCGCCGCCGATCGTGTCGCGGCCCTTGCCGCTGCCGAAGCTGCTCTTCCAGCCGAGGCCCTGCTCCTCCAGCGGCGCGGCCTCGGGCTCCGGGCCGACGTGCGCGTCGGCGTCGCCCGCGCCGTGGGTCTTGCCGAACGAGTGCCCGCCCGCGATGAGCGCGACGGTCTCCTCGTCGTTCATCGCCATGCGCCGGAACGTCTCGCGGATGTCACGCGCGGCCGCGAGCGGGTCCGGGTTGCCGTTCGGGCCCTCGGGGTTGACGTAGATGAGCCCCATCTGGACCGCCGCGAGCGGCGCTTCCAGGTCGCGGTCACCGGTGTAGCGCTCGTCGCCGAGCCAGGTGCGCTCGGGGCCCCAGTAGACGTCCTCGTCCGGCTCCCACACGTCCGCGCGGCCACCGGCGAAGCCGAAGGTCTTGAAGCCCATGGTCTCCAGCGCGCGGTTGCCCGCGAAGATCATCAGGTCGGCCCACGAGATCTTGCGGCCGTACTTCTTTTTCACCGGCCAGAGCAGACGGCGGGCCTTGTCCAGGTTCACGTTGTCCGGCCAGCTGTTCAGCGGCGCGAAGCGCTGCATGCCGGCGCCCCCGCCCCCGCGGCCGTCGTCGATGCGGTAGGTGCCGGCGCTGTGCCACGCCATCCGGACCATCAGGCCGCCGTAGTGCCCGAAGTCGGCGGGCCACCAGTCCTGCGAGGTGGTCAGCAGCGCGTCGACGTCGGCGGCCAGCGCGTCGAGGTCGAGGGTCTTGAACTCGGCGGCGTAGTCGAAGTCCTCGCCCATGGGGTTGGCCACGGCCGGGTGCTTGCGCAGGATCTTCAGATTGAGCTGGTTCGGCCACCATTCACGGTTGCTCCCGCCCTCGGTCGGGTGCTTGAAGCGCCCGGCGGAGACCGGGCAACCGCCCGCGCTCTCCTCGTTCAACTCGCCAACAACGGCGTCAGGGCTGTCAGACACGGGAATCCTTCCAGGATCGGGGAGCGGGTGCTCAGGAACTGGTTGCGGTGGAACAGGCGGGGCACAGGCCCCAGTAGATGACCTCGGCCTCGTCGATGGTGAAGCCGTGATCGTCGTCGGCGGTCAGACAGGGCGCGGAACCCACGGCGCAATCGACGTCCTCGATCGCACCACATGACCGGCACACGACGTGGTGGTGGTTGTCCCCGATCCGTGACTCGTACCGTGCTACCGAACCGGCCGGCTGGATGCGCCGCACCAGACCGGCCGCGGTCAGCGCGCGGAGCACGTCGTAGATGGCTTGGTGGGAGACCTCGCCGAGGTCCTCCCGCACGGCGCCGATGATGGAATCGGTGTCGGCGTGCGGATGGCCGTACACCGCGGTCAGCACCGCCACGCGAGGACGTGTCACGCGCAGCGCGGCGCCGCGCAGCATGTGTTCGTAGTCCGAAGTCGTGGGCACGGACGAAGTCTCGCCCATTTTCTTGAATGAATCAAGTTGACGCGCCGAAGAGGTGAATGTGGACACCCGGTTCGCCGGGGTCGCGCGAGTCCACTGTCGACCGTGGGACCCGACACGGTGCCGATATCGGGCGTTGGAGGTCAGGCGCACTCGCGGGCGAGGGCTTCGCCGAGCGCGCGGGCCCCTTCCGGGAAGGCGCCGGGATGCGGACCGGCGTAGCTGAGCCGGAGGAACTGCCCGGCCGGTTCCGCCGGGAACCATTCGTCGCCCGCGCCGACGACCACCCCGGCCGCGTGGCACTCCCGGACGATCCGGCCCAGATCGACGCTGTCCGGCAGCCGGGCCCAGAGGTTCAGCCCGCCCTGGGGCACCAGGTCCAGCCGCGCCTGCGGCGCGTGCTCGCGGAGACTCGCGACGAGCAGGTCCCGCCGCGTGGTGAGCTGCTGGCGGAGCCGGCGGAGATGGGTGTGCCAGCCGGGCTGGGTGACGACGTCGAGCGCGACCGCCTGCAGCACGCCGCTGACGTACATCGACTCCGCCTGGGTGTCGGCCAGGATGCGGTTGCGTGCCGGGCCGCGCGCGATCAGCCCGGCGACGCGGACCGCGAGGGAGACGCTCTTGCTCAGCGAGCGGAGGTAGACCACGTGCCCGCCGTCGTCCCGCGCGGCGACCGGGTGCGGGTCGGCGGTCATCCCGAAGTCGTGCGCCGAGTCGTCCTCGACCAGGAACGCGCCGTGCCGCCGGACGGTGTCCATGACCCGCTCGGCCAGTTCCGGTGTCCACTGCGCACCGGTCGGGCTGGCGAAGTTCGGCTGGGCGTAGAACGCGCGTGCGCCGGTCTGTTCGAACGCGCGCGCCAGCGCGTCGGGATCGGGACCGGCCGAGCCGCTCGGCACCGGGACGAGGTCGACGCCGGTCTGCGCGGCGGCCAGGATCGCGCCCCAGTAGGTCGGTGATTCCACGAGCAACGGCCGCCCGGTCCCGACGAGCGCGCGGAACGCGGTCAGCAGCCCGCTCTGGCTCCCCGGGACGACCACGACGTCGCTGGGCGCGGCCGGGGTGATCTCGGCAGGCGTCGCCGCGGCGAGTTCCGCGGCGAACCAGGCCTGCAGTTCCGGGAGCCCCGCGGCCGGTGGCCTGCTGACCAGCGCGTCGGTCCGCGCCACCCGGGTGAACGCCGCGCGGACCAGCCGCTCCGGCACCAGTTCCCGGTCGGGGTACCCCGAGTGCAGGGCGAGCACGTCGTTCGGGACGGACTGCAGCGAGGCGGGCAGGTGCGCGACCCGGTGGTTCGGCGAGCCGAGCGCCGCGGTCTGCCAGCCGTAGTCGTGCGGGCGGGCGGTGCGGACCGCGCGGACGAACGTCCCGACGCCGGGCCGGCTCTCCACGGCGCCCTGCGCGATCAGCGCGCGCAGGGCCTTCTGCACGGTGACCGGGCTCGCGCCGTGCTGCTTGACCAGGGACCGCGTCGACGGCAGCCGCGCGCCCGGCGGGGCGGTGGCGATCCACTGCCGCAGTGCGGTGGCGATCCGGGCGGAGCTGCTATCGTCGAACATGACACAACAGAGTAGCGCTACTCTCCCGCGCCGGCTGGCGCTATCCCCGTCCCACGCCGGCCTCTGGTGGGGCCTGGCCGGGGTCGGGGCGTTCTCCTTCACCGTCCCGTTCACCCGCGTCGCGGTCCAGGACGGCGGGATGTCGCCCCTTTTCGCCGGATCCGCCCGCGCGGTCGTCGCCGCGCTGCTGGCGGCCGTGGCGCTGGCCTGCACGAGACAGCGCCTGCCCCGTGGTGTCCACTGGGGACGGTTGGCGATCGTCGCGGGCGGGGTGGTCGTCGGCTTTCCGGTACTGACCTCCTACGCGCTGACCACCGCGCCCGCCGGTCACGGTGCCGTCGTGATCGCCCTGCTGCCCTCGGCGACCGCGATGGCGGCCGTGCTCCGCGGGCGCGAGCGGCCGCCGAGGTCGTTCTGGGTCACGGCGATAGCGGGCGCGGCCGCCGCCGTCGGGTTCGCCGCGCTGCAGGGAGGCGGGCTCAGCGGGCTGCACTGGTCCGATCTGCTGCTGTTCGGCGCGGTCGTCGCGGCCGCCGTCGGCTACGCGGAAGGCGGGCTCCTCGCGCGCGAACTCGGCGCCTGGCAGACCGTGTCGTGGGCGCTCGTGCTCGCCTCGCCGCTGATGGTCGTCCTTTCCGGGGTCGCGATGGCCCAGCGGCCGCTCGGCGGTACGACGGCGGGGGAGTGGGCCGCGTTCGCCTACCTGGCCGTGGTGAGCATGTTCCTCGGTTTCTTCGCCTGGTACCGCGGGCTCGCGATCGGCCCGATGTCGCGGGTCAGCCAGGTCCAGCTCGTCCAGCCGGTGCTGACCCTCAGCTGGGCCGCGCTGTTCCTCGGCGAGCGGCTCACCTGGCCGACCGTCCTCGGCGGCGTCGCGGTGATCGGCTGCGCCGGGTTCGCCGTGCGCGCGCGGCTGGGGCGGGCCGAGCCCGTGCGCGAGAACTGAGGCGCGGATCAGGCGTGCCGCCGGAAGGCGCGTTCGACGTCGGCGCGTGTGACCGGCGGCGCCGGGACCTCGACCGGCCCGCCGGTCGCCAGGCCGTTGAGGAAGACCGCGATCTGGCGTCGCGCCAGGTGTTCCCCGTCCGGGCCGTGGGGCAGCGGGTGGGTGACCAGCGAGCAGAAGGCGATGAGATCGGTGGCGTTGACCGGTGCGCGGATCCCGCCGTCGGCCCTGCCCGCCGCGAGGAAGGCTTCCAGCCTCCGGTTGATCGACTCGCGTGCCTCGATCGCGGGAGGAGTCACCAGCGGCGGCGCGCCCCGCAACGGCAGGACCAGCTGGTCGCTCATGGCGAGTGAGCCGGTCAGGTACCGCGCGATCGCGTCCAGGCCGGACAGGCCCTCGCGCTCGATGTCGTCAAGGAGGTCGTTGAGCAGGCCGTACGCGCGGTGTTCCAGGGCCCGCAACAGGGCGTCGCGGTCGGGGTAGCTGCGGTAGAGGGTGCCGACGCCGACGCCCGCCTCGGCCGCGATGGTGGCCAGCGGGACCGCGCGGCCCTCCCGGTACATCGCGGTGACGGCGGCCGCGAGGAGCCGGCGGCGGTTGGCCTCCGCGTCACTGCGGGCCTTGCGCGGGCCGGGCATCGGCTCTCCTTCGCGGGACGGAACGGACCTGGACGGTGCCGGTGATCGTAGGCTAACCTCGATTAAGCGGACGAATTGTTCCGCATTTCTCGGTGCCGGGGGCCACCGCCGCTGGAAGGAGTCACCTTGTCCGAGAGCACGTCTCCGGAAGACCCGGCGGCGATCCCACCCGACGACCCGGCCCGCGCGCTCACCGTCGCCCGTCCCGGTGATCCCGGTCTCCGGCACCTCGCGCTGGCCGGCGACGTCTACACGATCCTGGTGTCGGGCGAGCAGACCGGCGGCCGGTACTGCCTGATCGACATGCGGGTCCCGCCGGGTGGCGGCCCGCCCCCGCACCGGCACGACTTCGAGGAGATGTTCACCGTCCAGAGTGGACAGATCAGGTTCACCTGCCGCGGCGAGGACGTGCTGGTGCGCGCGGGGGAAACGGTGAACATCCCCGCGAACGCGCCGCACTTCTTCCGCAACGTCTCGGACGGGCCCGCGCGCATGCTGTGCCTGTGCGCCCCGGCGGGACAGGAGGAGTACTTCCTGGAGGTAGCAGTTCCGGTGGACAGCGCGGATTCCGCGCCACCGGAGCTCACCGAGGCGGAACAGGCCGCGATGCGGGAACGGGCCGTCGCGCTGGCCGCCCGGTACCGCACCGAACTGCTCTGACCGGCTCCAGGCCTCTGAAGGCCACCTTGAGGGACTTGGGGTCCCTCAAGGTGGCCTTCAGAGACGGGCGGGGCAGGCAGGCGGATCGTCCAGGAAGTCCGCCGGTGGCACGAAGAACAGCCCGCCGGTGATGGCGGTGGACACCTCGAGGATGCGGTCGGTGTGCCCGGCGGGCTCGCCGAGGAACATGCGGGTGAGCATCTGCTCGGTCACCGCCGGATCGGCGGCGTACCCGGCGAAGAAGGTGCCGTACTCGCCGCGGGCGATCGAGCCGAACGGCATGTTGTCGCGGAGGATCTTGCGTTCGGTGCCGTCCTCGTCCTCGATCGTGGTCAGTGCCACGTGGGAATCGCCGGGTTTGACGTCGTCGGCGAGTTCGACGTCGTCGACCATCCGGCGTCCCACCGCGTGATCCCGCGCCTCCACCGGCATCGCGTGCCACTTGTCCAGATCGTGCAGGTATTTCTGGACGATCAGGTAGGAGCCGCCGGTGAAGCGGGGATCCTCGTCGGCGACCAGCACCGCGGCGGACGCGGTGTCCCCGGTGGGGTTCTCCGTACCGTCGACGAAGCCGAGCAGGTCCCGCCGGTCGAAGTAGCGGAAACCGACCACCTCGTCGACGACGGACACCGCGGCCCCGAGAGCGCCGGCCACGCGGCGGGCCAGCTCGAAACAGGGATAGAGCCGCTTCGCCCTGATGTGCAGGAACACGTCGCCGGGTGTGGCGGGCGCGTGGTGGCGCGCGCCGTCGATCGCGCGGAAGGGGTGCAGCCGGGCCGGGCGCGGACCGGTGAACAGCCGGTCCCATGCCGCCGAGCCGATGCCCAGCACACAGGTCAGGTCCTCCTCGGGCAGCGGGAACCCGACCGAGCGGACCATCCCGGCCAGGTCCGGCAGCAGTTCGTGCACGGCGGTCTCGCCGCCGGGTCCGATGGTGAGGGTGAGGAACAACGCGCTTTCGGTGAGCGGGGCGAGCACGCCCTGGGCCTCGGGCACCGGCTTTCTCCGATCTGGTGGTGGGACGGCGATCGTCGCGCGGGAACGGGCGTCGCGCGACTCGTCCGGCCGGACGAGTCAGGCCGCCCTGACTCAGTCCTCGTTCTCCTCCGGCGGCGTCCCGGTGTGCCCGCGCCCGGGTTTCAGCCGCAGCGCCTGTGCCGCGGTGACCAGTTCGGCGAGGGCACGGGGATCGAGCAGCGAGCGGCCGGTGAGTTCCCGGATCCGGCGCAGCCGGTACCGGACGGTGTTGGCGTGGCAGTGCAGGATCCGCCCGGCGTGTTCGGCCGATCCGCCGGCGGCGAAGTAGGCGTGCAGGGTTTCCAACAGCACCTCGCGTTCCTCGGCAGGCAGGTCGAGCACGGCACCGAGGACCTCGTCGGCCAGACGTCCTCCCTCGTCCGGGTCATGGGCGACGAACGCGGCGAGCGGGCTGGGACTGAACGCCCGCACGTCGGGCTTGCCGGGCGGGAGCCCGGCGAGCGCGGTCCTGGCCAGGTGCAGCGCACGCGGGGTCTCGGTCAGCGACCGGTACAGCGGGCTCACGCCCGTGCGGGTGACCGCGACGTCCCAGAGGACCGCCATCAGGGCGTCGTGCTGTTCCTCGCGCAGGGACACCACTCCCGCCTGCAGGGTGGGCGTGAGCTGCCAGGCCGAGACGATCCCGAGCCGGGCGAGCCGCTGTTCGATCCCGGGCAGGCTCTCTTCGGCGAGGCCGCGCGTCTCGGCCGCCACCACGGCCAGCTGCCCGTCGAGGGACAGGCCGAGCAGCTTGCCCGCCTCCCACGGACCGGCGTTGAACACCCGCTGGCCGGTGAACAGCGCCTCGGCCAGTGCCGAGCGGCGCCGCTGCCGGGCGGCGAACAGTTCCCGGCTGGCCGCCCGGTACGCCTCGGTGAGCCGCACCGCGTGCTCGTCGTTCACCTGCCAGAGCAGGCCGGCCACCTCGACGAGCGCGTCGAGCGCGCCGGGTTCCGGGTACTCCCTGGCGCGGCCGACCAGCAGGTCCCAGAGCATCGCGCACCCGATCCGGTAGACCTGCAGCACCTCCGGGAGCGGTGCCCCCTGGTGCGCGCGACGGCTGCCCGTCTCGGTCGGCGCGGCGAGATCGGGCGGGGTGTCCGGGGCCGCGAGCGCGCCGACCACGAACCGCAGGTTGACCGCGATCGAGCGGTGCAGCTCCTCGCGCGGCACGATCTTTTCGTCCCGGTACAGGTCGATCCGGTCGCAGACCGCGGCGTGGACGTCGTCGATCAGCCGGGGCAGCCGCGTCCCGGCCCAGGCGAGCAGTTCGGTGAGCACGGTGTCGTTCACCGGGTGACCATCTCCGTGATTCCCCGCTTTCGGCGGATATTCCGTTTTTCCGTTCGGCAGGAATTGCCGACCGGTCTACGGGAGAACGGCCGGGCCGTCAACACAGTCCGGTGCCGTTGTGGCCCGCGACAAACAATTCTGTCTTCGTCCACATCGGTCTCGCCGGCGGGGCGGCTCACCCGGTTGTGTGCTTTCATCGACACGGTGTTCCGGCTCCTTTCGCGGGGGCGGGCCCCATGGTCGGATGGGACCGAAGGTACGGCGGCGACGGGAGCGTGCGGTCATGACCGAGCAGGACGGCGCGGAGCCGGAGTTCCGGCCCTACCACCACCCGGCCGCGGGCTGGGGCGCGGCGAAGAGCGTCACCCGGTTCCTGGTCCGCGAGCGGGAACTGCTGGACGGACCGCGCGCGATCCTGAAGATGAACCACGAGAACGGCGGCTTCGACTGCCCGGGGTGCGCGTGGCCGGACGACACCAAGGGCCTGCATCTCGACATCTGCGAGAACGGCATCAAACACGTCACCTGGGAGATGACCCGCAAACGCGTCGGCAGGGAATTCTTCGCCGCGCACACCGTGACGGAGCTGTCCGGCTGGAGCGATTTCGCGCTCGAGGACCAGGGCAGGCTGACCGAGCCGATGCGCTACGACCCGGACACCGACCACTACGTCCCGATCTCCTGGCCGGACGCGTTCGCCCTCGTCGGCCGCGTGCTGTCCGGTCTCGACGACCCCGGCCAGGCGGCCTACTACACCTCGGGCCGGCTCGGCAACGAGGCGACGTTCCTCTACCAGCTCATGGCCCGCGAGCTGGGCACGAACAACCTCCCGGACTGCTCCAACATGTGCCACGAGGCCAGCGGCCGCGCGATGCAGGCGGCGCTGGGCACCGGGAAGGGCACCGTCGACCTCAAGGACTGGGAGCTGACCGACGCGTTGTTCGTGTTCGGGGTGAACGCCGCGTCCAACGCGCCGAGGATGCTCACCGCGCTCGCCGAGGCATACCGCCGGAACGCGCGGATCGTGCACGTCAACCCGCTGGTGGAGGCGGCCGCCACCCGGACGATCATCCCGCACGACTTCGCGCGGATGGCCACCCTCCGCGCCACGCCCACCGGGAACCTGAACGTGCAGCCGCGCATCGGCGGGGACATGGCGTTGGTGCGCGGCATGGCGAAGGCCGTACTGGAACAGGCGCGTACCGATCCGAAGGCGCTCGACACGGAGTTCATCGAGCGTCACACCACGGGTTTCGCGGACTACCGCGCCCTCTGCGAGGCCACCTCGTGGGAGGAGATCGAGCACCAGTCGGGCGTCGCCGTCGCCGACATCCGCGCGGCGGCCCGGATCTACCGCGAGGCCGACCGCAGCATCGTCAGCTGGTGCCTGGGCATCACCCAGCACGAGCACGGCGTCGACACCGTCCGCGAGATCGTCAACCTGTTGCTGCTGCGCGGAAACCTGGGCCGGGAGGGCGCCGGGCCCTCGCCGGTCCGCGGGCACAGCAACGTCCAGGGCAACCGGACCTGCGGCATCGACCACCGGCCCGCGGCGGCGTTCCTCGACCGGCTCGGCGAGGTCTGCGGGATCACCCCGCCCCGGGAGCACGGCCTGGACACCGTGGGCACCATCGAGGCGATGCACCGCGGCGAGGTGAAGGTGTTCGTCGGCATGGGCGGGAACTTCGCGCTCGCCGCGCCGGACACGCCCTACACCGCCGCCGCGCTGCGCGAGTGCGAGCTGACCGTGCAGGTCAGCACGAAGCTCAACCGCAGTCATCTCGTGCACGGGCGGCAGGCGCTGATCCTGCCGTGCCTCGGCCGCACCGAGAAGGACCACCAGCGCGGCGGACTCCAGTCCACCTCGGTGGAGGACTCGATGAGCATGGTGCACCTGTCGGTCGGGATGAAGCGGCCCGCCTCGCCGCACCTGCTGTCGGAACCGGCGATCATCGCGGGCATGGCCCGCGCGGCGCTGCCGGACAGCGCCACCCCGTGGGAGAGCTACGTCGAGGACTACGACCGGATCCGCGACACGATGGCCAGGGTGCTCGACGGTTTCGAGGACTTCAACCGCAGGGTGCGGCTGCCGCTGGGTTTCCGCATCCGCCAGCCCGCCCGCGAGCTGGTCTTCCACACCCCGTCCGGGCGCGCGGAGTTCTCCACCGCCACGTTGCCCGACGTGGTGCCCGCGCCCGGGACGCTGGCGCTGGGCACGATGCGCTCGCACGACCAGTGGAACACCACGATCTACTCCGACGACGACCGCTATCGCGGGATCAGGAACCTGCGCACGCTGATCTTCCTGAACGCCGAGGACATGCGGGAGCGCGGGCTGGCCGAGTTCGACGAGGTCGACATCACCAGCACCGCCAAGGACGGCAGTACCCGGTGCCTGTACCGCTACAAGGCCGTCCCGTACGACATCCCCCGTGGCTGCGCGGCGGGCTACATGCCGGAGATGAACGTCCTGTGCGCCATCGGCGACTACAGCACGCAAAGCGACCAGCCGATCATGAAGCACCTCACCGTCACCGTCCGTCCCTCCGCCTGAGGCGCGGAGAGCACGGGCCGCGGACGAGGACCGCGGCCGCGATGCCCGCGGCGACACCGAGCAGGGTGTCGAGCCCGCGGTCGGTGAGGAGCGTCAGCGGTTCGGCCGGGGTGGCCAGCTCGGTCATCACCATGATCAGCGGGGTGAAGAACCCCAGCGCCAGACCGTAGTTACGGGCCATGAACAGCTCGGTGGGGAACAGCAGCACCATCACCGACAGCGCCAGCGGCGTCGGGCCGAACGGGGGCAGGAGCAGCAGGGCGGCGGCCCCGAGCCCGGCGAGCGTGCCCAGCACCCGGTGCGCGCCGCGACGCACGACGCTGCGGATACCGGGATGGAGGCTGTTGCGCGCGTCGGCGGCGGCGAGCGGCACGGCGGCCGAGGCCATCGCCCAGTTGGCGTGGTCGACGCCCAGCAGCAGCCCGATCGACCCCGCCGCCGCGATGGCGAGCCCGTAGCGCGCCGCGTGGGTCAGCGCGCACCACGGCCGCCGTCGCCGCGCGCACCGCGCTTCGCAGCGCGCCGGTTCGGCCACCGCCTCGCCGGGCACGGGTTTCCTGGTACCGGAAAGCCTTTCGGACAGTCCGATGAGGACACAGAACGCGGCCGTGGCGACGCAGATCGCCAGCGCCGCCCACGGCGCGATCCGGCCCGCCGGGACGGTGGCGACGGCGCCGAGCGCGAAGATCCCGAAGAACGGCCCGCGGGGGCTGAGCCCGAGCCGGTTCGTCACCAGCGCCACCACGACCGCGAAGACGGCCTCCGTGGACACCAGGACCCACGGCCGGGCGTGGCAGGCGGACAACGCGATCCCGATCGCGACGCCCGCCGAGAGCACCGTCCCCGCCTGCGTCTGGTGCCGGAGCCGGAGCCCGGGGGACTCGGCCCGTCCGTACATGCCGGTGAAGGACCCGAAAACGGCGTAGATGAGCAGATCCGGACGCCCGGCGAGCAGCAGGGCGAGACCGGGCACGAGCAGCCCGATCGCCACCCGGCGCGCGTGCGGCCAGTCGCTCCCGGCGGGGCCGAGCCCGGCGAACGGCCGTGCCGGGACCCGGGCTGCGCGCAAGGAAGCTCTCCCGTCGTCTGCGCGGCCGGTCCGCGGAACTGGTTGCCCAGTCTGCCGGGCGGGGCGGCCACGCGTCCAAGCGGAAGTTCCGACCGGCCGATAGGCGGCGCCGATCAGCGCGGGCGGGCCCGGCGCGGGCGTGGTGGAATGGGCCATGCTGTTCCGTCAGCTCGAGTACTTCGCCGCGCTCGCCAGGGAACGGCACTTCGCCCGCGCCGCGGCCGCGTGCCACGTGAGCCAGCCCGCGCTGTCGGAGGCCATCCGCAAGCTGGAGCACGAGCTGAAGGTGCCGCTGGTGCGCCGGGGACGTGCCTTCGAGGGCCTGACACCGGAGGGGGAACGGCTCGTGCCGTGGGCCCGGCGCATCCTGGCCGACCACGACGCCCTCCGGCAGGAGGTCTCCGCGCTGCGGACCGGTCTCACCGGTGAGTTGCGGCTGGGCGTGGTCCCGGCCGCCTCGGGCACCGTCGCGTCGCTGACCGATCCGTTCTGCGCCGCGCATCCGCTGGTCCGGGTGCGGGTGGAGGCGAGCCTACGCACGGCGGAGATCGTCGACCGCATCCGGCGGTTCGAACTGGACGCCGGTGTCGTGCACCCGGACGAGCCACACCTCGAAGGACTCCTGGTCACCCCGCTGTACGAGGAGCGTCAGGTGCTCGTCGCCGGTGGTGACCTGCTCGCCGGCCGGGCGGAGGATCCGGGCTGGGCGGAGGCGCTGGAACTGCCGATGTGCTTGCTGCACAAGGGAATGCGTGGCCGTCAGCTGATCGACGAGGCGCTGGCCGGGCGCGGTCTCGCGGTGACGCCGCGACTGGAAACCGACTCCGTGGTGACCCTGCTCGCGCACGTCGGCACCGGCCGGTGGGCAAGCATCCTCCCCGGGTCCTGGCTCGACACGCTGCGCCTCCCCGCCGGTGCCCGGGTGGTGCGGCTGGCCGATCCGCCCGTCACCACGCCGGTCGCGCTGGTCACCGGCGCGACGGAGCCGGGCTCGGTGCTCGCCCGCGCCCTGACCCGCGTCGCGACGGCCACCCGGGACGCCGACGGCTGAGGTCAGGTCAGGCTTCGGGTCGTGGTGGGCTGTCGAGGAGTTCGATCCCGTACTCCGCCAGGAGCGCGGCGTGCGCCGTGTCGTCGCGCGTGTCGCTGGCGCCGACCGACTGGAAGTAGCCCTCGATGGCACCGGGGTTGTTGATGACGAGGACCTCCGCGGTCGTCGTCAGGGGCTGGAAGGTGTGCGAAACGAACCGCGGCGAGTAGATGTAGGCCCCCGGCTCGGCGTCGTGCACCTCGCACTCGTCCAGTGACTCGGCCCCCACCCAGAAGCGGACGCGGCCGGACAGGACCACCCAGCTCTCGTCCTCGCGGCTGTGCCGGTGCAGCGGCGGCGCGTCCTCCTTGCGCATGGTGATGCGCACGACACTGACCGCCCCGTTGGTCTCGGCGGTCGACACGACCTGTTCGTGGGAGAAGTGGTAGTAGCGGTAGGTCTTGCCGTCGTTTCGGTTGCGTACCAAGGCATTGCTCATGACGGATTCCCTTCCTCGCGCGGCGACACGGTGCGCCGTCTTCTTCTATAGTTATCTGCGCAGACAACTACATCCAGGAATTGTGCTGTCCGTCACAGCCGCTTCGCGGTCCGGGTAGTTACCTGCGCAGGCAACCTGTGCGTGCTCTCCGCTACAGTCCGGGCATGGCCACCGAGAAGCTGCGTCCCCTCGAAGACGAGGCGTGGCGCGGGTTCCTGCTCACGCACGACAGGATTCTGCGTGCGATGGAGGAGGGCCTCGCGCCCCTGAACGTGAGCCTGCCCGAGTACAGCGTGCTCGCGCTGCTCGGCGAGGCGGGCCCGAACGGCATGCGGATGTCCGAGCTGGCCGAGCGGCGCGTGATGTCCACCGGCGGCCTCACCCGGCTCGCCGACCGGCTGGAGCGGCGGGGCCTCGTGCGGCGGCAGCGATCGGACGCCGACGGCCGTGGCTTCGAAATGACGCTGACCGGGGAGGGACGCGCCCTGCTGCGCAAGGCCTGGCGCCGTCACCACGGCGACCTGCGCGAGCTCTTTTTCGACCGGCTCGGCGACGACGATCTCCGGCATCTCGCCGAGGTCTGGAACCGGCTCGCGGCCGAGCCGGGGTGACCCGCTCCCGGCCTCCGGCGTGTCGGGAACGCCCCTGCGCGAAACGGCGGCCCGGTCGTGCCAGAATCCGCGACGATGCACCACACCCCGTCCGACCTCGCCGATCTGCTGGAATGCGAGCACCGGAGCGTTCTCAAGCAGGCGTGGGCGGCCGGACTGTCCGGTGCCCCCGCGCCGAAGGGCGCCGGTGACACGCTCGCGGCCAAGCACGGCCGGGCCCACGAACAGGCCACGTTGACGCGGCTGCGCGGCGAGCGCCACGCCGTGGTCGAGATCGACCACCGCGATCCGGCGGTGGCGGCGCGGGAGACCGCGGCGGCGGTCCACGCGGGCGCGCCGGTGATCTACCAGGCGGTCTTCCACGAGGAGGGCGAGTTCTCCGGCCGCGCGGACTTCCTGCTGCGTGACGAGCAGGGCCGCTACGAGGTGTACGACACCAAACTGGCCCGGCACGCGACGCCTGCCGCGGTGGTGCAGCTGGCCGCCTACGCCGACGCGATGCGCCGGGCGGGCTGGCCCGCCGGACCGGAGATGCACCTGCTGCTCGGCGACGGCGGCACGCACACCCTGCGGGTCCAGGACTTCCTGCCGCTGCTGCACCGGCTGCGCGCCCGGCTGCGCGGCCGCGAACCGCGCCTGCCCGAGCGTCTCTGGGGCGAGGAACGCCCCGCGTGCGGCAGCTGCGGTTTCGCCGAGCACTGCACGAGCGCGCGCAAGGCCGACCGCGATCTGTCACTGGTCGCGGGCATCCGCGGCGACCAGCGCCGCAAGCTCGCCGCCGCCGGGCTCGGCACCATCGACGCGCTGGCGCGGGCCACCCCGGGAGAGCGGCCCCGCGACCTGTCGGCGCGGTCGTTCGAAACCCTGCGCGCGCAGGCGGCCATCCAGCTCCGCCAGGACAGCACCGGCGAGGTCAGCTACGAGGTGGTCGATCCCGGCGCGCTGGCCACGCTCCCGCCACCCGCGCCGGGCGACGTCTTCTTCGACATGGAGGGCGATCCGTACGCGCTGGCCGGGGAGGGACTGGAGTACCTGTTCGGCGCGATCACCGCCGAGACCGGACAGCCGCGGTTCACCGCGTTCTGGGCGCACACCCGGGCCCAGGAGAAGGAGGCGTTCGAGCGGTTCGTCGACTTCGCGAGCGCGCGCCTGGCCGAGCACCCCGGTTCGCACATCTACCACTACGCGCCCTACGAGAACACGGCGATCAAGCGCCTCGCGGCGGTGCACGGCACCCGCGAGGACGCGGTGGACGCGCTGCTGCGCGCGGGCGCGCTGGTCGACCTGTACGCGGTGGTGCGCAAGGCGATGCGCGTGTCGCAACCGTCCTATTCGATCAAGTACCTCGAACCGCTGTACATGCCGGACACCCGCGAAGGTGAGGTGAAGACGGCGGCGTCGAGCATCGAGGCCTACGAGGACTACCTCACACTGACCCAGCGCGGTGAAGGTGAGCGCGCCGACGAGGTTCTCCGCGGCATCGGTGACTACAACGAGTACGACTGCGTTTCGACGCTGCGGCTGTTCGAGTTCCTGCATCGGGCCCGCGCCGAGGCCGGGATCGACCTCGCGGAAACCCCGGTGGAGTCCGAAGAGGACGCGTTGCTCCGCACCGCCGAGGAGGACGTCGCCGAGCAGAAGCGCGCCGAGCGGGCCGCGCGCATGGCGGCGCTGGTGGATCCGCTGCTGGACGGGCTGCCCGACGATCCGGCCGCGTTCACCGCCGAGGACCGCGCCCGCGCGCTGCTGGCCGCCTCGGTGGGCTATCACCGCCGCGAGACCACGCCCGCCTGGTGGGAGTACTTCCGGCAGCTCGCCGCGCCGCTGGGCGATCTGGAGGTCGACACCACCTGCATGGTCCCGGTCGCCGCCGAAGCGGGGGAGTGGGTGCCCCCGAAGGGCCGGGTCCGCACCGCCAAACGCACGGTGACCCTGCGGTGCGATCCGGACCGGCCGCATCCGTTCGCCCCCGGCGACCAGGTCCGGTTGCGGTACGGCGCCACCGCCCGCGACGCCAAGGTCGTCGACGCCACCGCCGCGGACGTGACCCTGCAGGAAAGCTGCCCGCCGGAGGTGACCGACGACGCGCGGCCGGTCGCGGTCCTGCCGGGCAGCCCGGTGCGTCCCGCGCCCAAGGACGAGGCGGTCGCCGAGCTGGCCCGGCTGGTGGTGGACGCGCTGCCCGTGCTGCCGGCGCACCCCGGCGTCGACCTGTTGCGCCGCACCCCGCCCCGGCTCCGGGGGCGGGACACCCTGCCCGAGGCGGGGGACGACGTGGTCGGCGCGGTGCTCGCCGCGGTCGAGGCACTCGACGGTTCCACCCTCGCCGTCCAGGGGCCGCCGGGGGCGGGAAAGACCTACCTGGCGGGAAAGCTGATCGCGCGTCTTGTCCATTCGGGACGGACGGTGGCGGTCACCTCGACCAGTCACAAGGCCGTCGAGAACGTCCTGTCCGCCACCATGAAGAACGCGCCGGGCCTGCCGTGCGCCAAACGCGCCAAGAAGGCGCCGGACCCGGACCTGCCGTGGGAGCAGCCCTCCACCAACGACGCCCTCGTCCGGTGGCGCGCGGAGCACACCGGCGGTCACCTCGTCGGCGGAACGGCGTGGACGTTCGCGAACGCCGCGATCCGGGACGAGCCGTTCGACCTGCTGGTCATCGACGAGGCGGGTCAGTTCGCGCTCGCCGACGCGCTCGCGGTGTCCATGTCCGCCCGCAACGTCCTGCTGCTGGGCGACCCGCAGCAGCTCCCGCAGGTCGTCCAGGGCACCCACCCCGCCGGCGCCGAGGCCTCCGCGCTGGGGCACCTGATCGGCGGGCACGACATCATCCCGGCCGAGCTGGGCTACTTCCTCGACCAGACCCGCCGGATGCATCCCGCCGTCTGTGACCCGGTCTCCCGGCTGTCCTACGCGGGGCAGCTGCACGCGCACCCCACCGCGGCCGGGCGCGGGATCGACGGCGTGCCCTCCGGCCTCTATCTGTCCGAAGTGGACCACCACGGCAACACCACCCGCTCGGTCGAGGAGGCCGCCGCCGTCACCGCGATCGTGGCGGACCTGCACGGCCGCCGGTGGACCGACCACGGGACGGCGCGCCCGCTCGGTGACGAGGACATCCTGGTGGTCGCGCCGTACAACTTCCAGGCCCGCGAGGTCACCCGCGCGCTGGAGCGGGCCGGGTTTCCCGGGGTGCGGGTCGGCACGGTCGACCGGTTCCAGGGGCAGGAGGCGCCGGTGGTGATCACCACCATGACCTCGTCGTCCACAGTGGACCTTCCGCGCGGGCTGGACTTCCTGCTGTCCCGCAACCGGCTCAACGTCGCGCTGTCCCGCGCCCAGGCGGTGACGATCCTGGTCTGCTCACCCCGGCTGGCCGAGGCCGAGGTCCGCACCGTCGCGGACATGCGGCTGATCTCCGGTCTCCTCGGGCTCACCGGCGAGGCGAAACCGTGGCGGGCGGATGGGACCGAACTCTGACCTGTGGCAGGCGCCGGACGGGGACCGTCCCCCGGCCAGGGCCGGCCGGGGGACGATCATTCAGGTGGTACCGGTGCGCGTGTAGCCGAGCAGCCGTTCCTTGAACCTGGACAGCGCGTCCGCGTGCGCCGCGATGTACCTGCGGTCGTAGGCCGATTGGACGGCGACCGCGACGCCGACCAGGTTCGTGTCGAGCTTGCAGCCGATGTCGGTGGTCGCCGCCGCGATCTCGGCCGGGGTCGCGGGCGGTCCTTCCCCTTTCTGTGTCGAAATGGGCCGCTGCCATTTCGGGTCGATCAGCGGGTCGATCGGGCGCTGGTACGGATAACCCGCCCTGGTCATGCACGCGGACCATTTCGACACCGCTTCGGTGACCCGGCTGTCGTTCGTCGCGGACGGCGGGCCGCCGTCCGGCAGAATCCGTTCGTCCGTGACGAGGGTCAGGTCACCGATCGCCTCGCTGCCCGCCTTTTCGCATTGGCGGACGACTTCCGGCCGTGACCACGGGGCCGGCATTTCGAGGTTCCGCTGTCCCTCGAAGGCCGACCCGTATCCCCGGGAGCGGGCGTCCTCCGGGCCGAAGAATCCGTAGAGGCGCGTGCGGGTCACGTCCTCCTGCCGCTGGATTCGCAGCCTGGCGGCCAGGTCCGGCGGTACGTTGGTCCGGCCTGGCGTGCCGTGCTCGGCGTAACACGCGGTCGTGGCCGCTCCGCGGACCTGCCACAGCTGCCGGAGTTGTTCGCCGGAGGGCAGATAGCCATCGATCGGGCGCGAGATCTGGGTTTCTCGCGTGATGACGTCGATGCTGCCGACCGGCGGCTCGGTCTCCGCGCCGCAGCCGGTGGCGGTGACCGCCGCCACCGCCGCGAGAACGGCCAGACGTATCACCCTTGCGCGTCGCACACCAACACCCCCAGGGACCTCGTGGTCACCGTCGCTCGCCTCCTAGTTGATGTGGATGGTGTCGATGCGCCGCGAGGAGAACTGGTAGATGTTCCACTTCTGCGGGAAATCGACGTAGCCGGACGGGGAAGCCACCCAGCCGGTGTTGTTGCCGCTGCTGACCGAGTAGACGCCGTACAGCGTCACGCCGATGGTCCCGCGGTTCGCCCAGCAGGTGGTGTCGGTCGAGTTCAGCCAGGTGTAGCCGTTCTCGTTGCAGGTCACGCGGTTGATGGCGAACGCGTCGCTGCCGCTCACGAGCATGCCGGTGGCCGACAGTGCCGCCACCGCGCCCGCGGCCAGGGTTTTCTTCATGACTTTCTCCGTTTCTGACGACGGATCTGGTGCTGACGTGCCGTGGTGGTGCGGAATTCGATCGGGGTGGCACGTTGCCCGGAAAGATTCGCATCGAGGTGACCTGGCCCGCGTCGGCGAGGATTCCCTATGTTCTCGTCCGCCGTCGCACCTAGGCGAAGTTCGCCGATGCGCGCCCGGCCGCGGGCGGTGAGGATGGGCCGTGCCGTCCCGGTTTCCCCGCACGGAAAGGTTTTCTGCCCTGGCACACCCCGGATCCTGTCCGGGAGACCCCTTCTCCCTGCGGCCGTGCACGCTAGAGTTTTCCTTGTGCGGGCCGAATCTTCTCGTGCGCTCATTGGCAGGCAGGCCGAAATCCGCCACCTCGAAGCGTTGCTGGGCGCCGCGCGACGGGGAAAGGGCGGTGTCCTCGTCCTGCGCGGCGAACCGGGAACGGGCAAGAGCGCGTTGCTGGCGTACACCCGATCGGCGGCGTCCGGGTTCCTGGTGCTCGACGGCACCGGGGTGGAGTGCGAGACCGAGCTCCCGTTCGCCGCGCTGCACCGGATGTGCATGCCGGTGCTGGGGCGGCTCGGCGGGCTGCCCGGCACGCACCGGGCGGCCCTCGAGGTCGCGTTCGGCGTGGCCCCCGGAGTGCCGGACCCGTTCCGGATCGGCCTGGCGGTACTGGAACTGCTCGGTGGCGAGGCACGGCAGCGACCGCTGGTGGGTCTCGTGGACGACACGCACTGGCTCGACGACGCCTCGGCGAGGGCGATGGCGTTCGTCGCCAGGCGGATCGCCACGGTCCCGGTGGCACTGGTGTTCGCCGAGTATCCGTCCGGCCCGGCCCAGGAGCTGCCGGGGCTGGTCCTCGGCGGGCTCGGCGAGGCCGCCGCGCGCACCCTGCTGTCGACGGCGATCCGCGCGCCGCTCGACGACCGGGTGCGGGAACGGGTGCTCGCCGAGGCGCGGGGAAATCCCTTGGCACTGCTGGAACTTCCCCGGACCGGCGGGTTCGAGCCACCCGCCGCCTCGGCGGTGTCCCGCCGGATCGAGCGAGGATTCCTCGCCAGGGCGGCGGAACTGGGTCCCGAGGTCCGGCTCCTGCTGACCCTCGCGAGCGCGGAACCGACCGGGGACGCGGGACTGCTGTGGCGGGCGGGCCACCGGCTCGGTATCACCGGGGCGGCCAGGAACGCCGCGGAGGGCTCCGGCCTGATCGAGATCGGGACCCGGGTCCGGTTCTGCCACCCGGTGGCGCGGTCCGCGATCTACCGGGCCGCCGAGGCGGAGTGGCGGCACACCGCCCACCGCGTGCTGGCCGAGGTCACCGATCCGCTGACCGATCCGGACCGGCGGGCCTGGCACCGGGCACAGGCGGGCACCGGGCCCGACGAGGACGTCGCGGCCGAGCTGGAGCGGTGCGCGTCCCACGCGCGGGCCAGGGGCGGCATGGCGGCGACCGCGGCGTTCCTCGAACGCGCGGCGGCGCTGTCGCTGGATCCCGGCAGGCGGACCGAACGCACCCTCGCCGCGGCACGGGCCACCCTCGACGCGGGCGCGACCGAGACGGCGGCCGAACTGCTGGGCACCGTGCTGGCGGGCACGCTGGACGATCACCGGCGGGCCGAGGCCGACCGGTTGCGCGGGCGGATCGCGTTCACCAGGAAGCGGGACGGAGAAGGGCCGTCGTTGCTGCTCCGCGCGGCGGGCAGGCTGGCGGGGCACGAGCCGGAACGCGCGCGGGACTGTCTCCTGGAGGCGCTGGAGATGGGACTGGTCCTCGGGGCGGGTGAGGTGCTGGACCTGGTGCTGGCGACCGCGCGCGTGGCCCCGCCCCCGGCGCACCGGCCGGACATGCTGGCGGCGCTGGTGGTGCTGCTCACCGAGGGACACCGGGTGGCCACCCCGCTGCTGAGACGGGTGCTCACCGGGCACGAGGGCGCGGAGTGGGTGCGGCGCCCGACCCTGGCGGCGCTGCTCGCGGTCGAACTGTGGGACCTGGGCACACACGACGACGTCACCCAGTGGCTGCTGAAGGTGGGGCGCGAAGACGGGGTGCCCGCGAAGGTCGGCCTCGGGCTCGCCCACGTCGCCGCCTCCGCCGCGCACGTCGGGGAACTCGACCGGGCCGAGGCGGCGATCGCCGAGGCGGAGGCGCTGGACGGCGTGTTCTGCGGGACACCGTGGGAATACTCCCGGCTGCACGTCTCCGCGTTGCGCGGTCGCCGGAAGGAGGCACTCGGCCTGATCGAAGCGGCCGTGGCGAAGGCGCGGGGCGAGGGCCGGGCGATCGCCAACGCGAACTGGGCCGCCGCGGTGCTGCACAACGGCCTCGCCGACTACCCGGCCGCGCTCGCCGCCGCCCGGCGCGCCACCGCGGACGGCGACCTCGTCTTCGCCGGGATGGCCCTGCCCGAGCTGGTGGAGGCCGCGGTCCGCTGCGGCGAGCCCGCCGAAGCCGGCGCGGCACTGGAGTCGCTGACCGAACGCGCCGAGGCCGGGGGCACCGCGTGGGGCCTCGGCGTCGCCTCGTACGCGCGGGCGCTGGCGACCGGCGAGGAGGAGCACTACCGCGCGGCGGTCGGCCACCTCGCCGAGGGCACGATGATTCCCTACCGGGGCAGGGCCCACCTCCTGTACGGGGAGTGGCTGCGCCGCGAACGCCGAGGACGCGGTGCGCGCGAGCACCTGCGCGTCGCCCACGAGCTGTTGTCCCGCGCCGGTATGGAGGCGTTCGCCCAGCGCGCCGCGGCGGAGTTGCGCGCCACCGGTGAACCGCCCGGTTCCGGTTCGCCGCGTGCCGGGGGTCCGCTGACCACCCAGGAACTGCGGATCGCCCGGCTGGTCGCCACCGGCGCGACCTCCCGCGAGGTGGCCGGGCGGCTGTTCCTCAGCCCGCGCACGATCGACGCCCATCTGCGCAGCATCTTCCGCAAGCTCGGCATCACCTCACGCAGACAGCTACGGGACCTGTCCGGCGGTGTACTGGGCGACTGACGAGGCGGGCGTGGCCGGGCGTCAGCCGTCCAGGCGGACGACGACACGGACCCGGCCCGCCGGGTCCCGGTGCGCGACCGCGTGTCCCGTCCGGTCGACCCCGTCCAGTTCCAGGGAAATCGGGCCGCCGTCGGCGAGGAAGTTGCGCCACCACTTCTTGGCTTCGGGAAGCCGTACGCCGATGGTGACGGTGTCACCGGTGCGGCGGAAGGCGACCGGGGTGCTGAACGTGCGGTGCGAGCGGCGCCCGGTGTAGGTCACGATGGTGAGCCGCTTGCGCACCGCGGGACCCCAGCGCGGGGAGGAGCGCAGGCTCAGCACGCAGGTGTTGAACCGGTCGATGGCGTGTTTCGGGATCGGGCCCTGGTAGCGCACGGAACCTCCGGGACGGCGGATTTCTCTTGTCCGCCAACCTAACGCGCGCCATGAGGATGCCGGGCGAAGTGAGAGGGATTCCGGGCGGAACGTCTCGGACAGCGCCGCTCAGTCCGGGCCGGGCCGGGATTCGGCGGGGCGGCCGTAGACGCCGCCGTCCCTGCTGCGCTGGAGCAGGCCCGCGTCGACGAGGTGACGGCGGAGCGCGGCGTGGTCGTCGTGGATGGGGGCGAGCCGCTCGCGGACGTCCGTTTCGGTGTAGAGCACACCCGGTTCGAACCGCTCGGCGAGCCGGGCGAACAGGGCGCGCCGGAGTGTGCCCCGGCGGGGGATCGTGACGAGCCGTCCGTGCCGGAACAGCGCTTCGAGCGGGTCGGTCATGCCGCGGACGGTACCCCGCGCCTGCCGGACGGCGCATCGGGTTTCCCGGACCGTCCGGAGTGGACGGTCCGGGAAGGGCTCAGGCCGCGGGCCCCGCGGAGCCGGGCAGCGGGAACCCGAGCGCGTGCGACGCCCGCTCCGGTGTCGGATCCGCCCAGCGCTCGAGCAGGTGCGCGGTGCTGGACAGCGACCGGATCTCCGCGCGGTCGAGGTAGAGCGTGCCGTCGAGGTGGTCGGTCTCGTGCTGGACGATGCGGGCGGCCCAGCCCTCGACCTCCTCGTCGAGTTCGCGTCCGGTCTCGTCCTGGCCGCGCAGCCGGACCCGCTCGTGCCGCGTGGTCACCGCCTGCCAGCCCGGAACGCTCAGGCAGCCCTCGTAGAACGCGGCCGTCCCGGCGCCCAGCGCGGTGTAGCGCGGATTCACCAGCACCCGGAACGGCAGCGGGGCCCGCCGGCGGGCGGCGAGGGTGCCGGCGGGGATGTTCCGCAGGAGCTCGGGGCGGTCCTCCAGGACCGCGAGCCGCAGCGGGATCCCGATCTGCGGCGCCGCGAGACCAACACCGGGGGCGTCGCGCATCGTGGTCCGCATCAGCGCGACGAGACCGTCGAGCTGCTCCGCGCTCAGCTGGCCTTCGTAGTCCTGGGCCGGTTGCCGGAGCACCGGGTCGCCCGCGATCACGATCGGGGCGGGCGAGAGGCCCGCCAGCACCGCCTCGACGAGCTCGATCAGTGTGGTCGTGGTCAACCCGGTCCCCTTAGTCCTCGCGGCGGTTCACCGAAGTCTAACGACGGCGGAGGCCGAGGATCGGCAGGTCCTACCCGCGGAGAACGGCATGGGCGACGTCGGACCCGAGGCGCCGGCCCGCGTCGTGGTCGAGCCGGGTGTGCACGCCCGCGAAGAGCCGGCTTGTGCCCGCTTCGTCGGCGATGTCCTGGAACGACTCGAAGTGGCGGACGGTGCCGGGCAGTGCCTCGGACGTGACGGCCACCGCGCGGCAGGGACCGTACTCGGCACGCAGGATTTCCGCCCCGGCCTGTGCGACGACGCTGTGCGCGCCGGGGTAGGACGGGTCGGCGGGGGTCACGGCGAGGCTGGTCCAGTTCGGGTCGCCGGTGGTGTCCGGGTTGCCGTCGGTGTCCGCGAGGCGGACGGCGGTGATCGGGCGCCAGATCCGGTAGTGGTACTTGGCGTCGTAGAAGGCGATCACGGCGTCGGCGAAGGCGAGGTTGAGGTCGGCGAACACCCTGGCGGCGTCCGGCAGGCGGCTCCCGGCGTCCACGACCACGTTCTGCGCGATCTCGTTCCAGTAGTTCCAGATCGGGGCGGCCCAGAACCGGGCCTGGACGGTCTGGTCCGCGGTGCGCGCGGTGCTGGCGTCCTGACCGAGCCGGGCGACCTCGTTGAGCGCTCCGGCGTAGGCGGCGCGGGTGAGCGCCGGATACGGTCCCGGCCGGAACCGGTCGGCCCGGTCCAGGACGAACGGGGTCACGGCTGCCCAGTGGGTGAACACGGCGGGAGTGAACGCCGGGGGAGTGGGCCGGTACTCGCCGGGCCCGGTCCCGGGCGGCAGCGCGGGCGGGGTCGCGCCCGAACCGTCGTGCGCGCGGCGGTCGGCGACCCGCCGCGCGGCCCGTTTCCCGAGGAGGACGCCGGAGTTCTTCGCCGGTCCTTCGGGCACGGTCGCCAGGTCGGTGGCCAGCTGGGCGTCCAGTTCGGCGGTGAACGCCGGGTACAGCCCGGTCAGCACGTCGTGGGCGGCCTGGGCTGCGGCGGCGACCGGCGCGGCGTGCCCGCTCCTCCGCGCGGCGACCACCGCGTCGTGGAGCGCCGAGTGGACCATGGCGAAGCTGCGGGTGGGGTGCACGGTCGCGGGACGCGCGCCCGCGGTGCGCAGAATCCGGAGTACCGTGCGGTTCCACGCGGCGACGAGTTCGCCGCCGCCATGGCCCGGCCCGGCCGCCGCGGCGGGCAGACCGGCGACGGCCAGCGCCGCGGTGGCCGTGCCGCCGATGACGAGCAGACGTCTGCGTGAAAGTGGTGTGGTCACTTCGGCTCCCGTGGTCGCGAAAAGTGGTCGTCCGGGGATACGGCGCCGGGTTACGTGTCGCCGTGTAACCCGCGCGCGTATTCCTCGGGTGGCGGGGCAGGACAACGATGGTGGGCCGGATGGTGACCGGTGGGAAGACGTTTCGGGGCCCGGCGAAGGAAGGCCGGGGAGGAGGCGGCGGGCGCGGGACAGGACGCGCCCGCCCGGCTGCGGGTGGTGGGTCCGGATGCCTATCCGGACTGGGAAGCGGTGTATCGCGACAACGTCGAGCGCGTCTACCGGCTGATGTTCGCGAAGGTCGGCAACCGGCCGGACGCCGAGGACCTCACGACCGAGGTCTTCCTGGTCGCGCTCAAGCCGTTGCGGGTCTCGGCGAGCGTCGGTGAGGTACGGGCGTATCTGCTGGCGACCGCGCGCACGGTGCTGGCGACGCACTGGCGGCGCACGCTCGGCAGGGAGATCACCGTGCTGGACGACGAACGGGAGGTGGCCGTCCTCGAAACGGACACGGAGGACCCGGCGAAACTCGCGCGGGCCGAGGCGATACTGGCGCAGCTGCCCGAGCGGTACCGGCGGATCCTCCGGTTGCGGTTTCTGCAGGCCTGTTCGCTCAAGGAGGCCGCGGCCGAGCTGGACATCACCGTGGGCAACGCGAAGGTGCTGCAGCACCGGGCGTTGCGTCAGGCCGCGGTGGTGGCGGAAAGGATGGAAACGTGAGCAGTCGCGGAGTCCGCCGGTATGTCAAGGATCTGTTGCGGCAACGACGTCCACGCCGGTTCGAGGCCGGGCCCGCCGACGAGGCGGAGCTGCGCGTGGCCGTCGAGCTGCGCGCGGCCCGGACCGGGAGTGGGGCGCCCAGTGAGGAGTTCGTCGCCGGGCTGCACCGTCGGCTGGCCGCCGAACTGGGTGACGCGGCATCCGCGCCCCGGGGCGGCAACCGCCGCCGGTTCGTCCGGATCACCTCCGCCGCCGCGGCGGCGGCCGCGGTCGGCGCCGGGGCCGACCACCTGCTGACCAGCGGTGGCGAGCAGGTGGCCCAGCCGCCGCCACCGGACCGGACGCTGCGGCCGGAGCACGGGGAGTGGCGGGCGGTCGTGGCGGGCAAGGACCTGCCCGAGGGCGGGGTGCGGCCGTTCGACTTCGGGTCCGTCGCGGGATTCGTCGAGCGCGCGGACGGGCGGGTGCGGGCGGTCTCGGCGACGTGCACGCACCTGGGCTGCCGGCTGGCACTGGACGCGCCGGCCCGGCGGCTGAACTGCCCGTGCCACCGGACGGCGTTCGCCGTGGACGGCGCGGTGTTGTTCCACCAGCTGCCGGTCACCCCGCCCCCGCTGCCGCGCCTGGAGGTCCGGGAATCCGCCGGGGTGGTGGAGGTGCTCGTCCCTCCACAGGAGACGTAACCAGGGCGCGTACGTCTTGGCATGACGAAAATCCTGGGAACGACCGCCCTGCTGATCGCCGTCGCGCTGGGACTCACGGCCTGCGGCGCGCCACGGGCCGCCGCGCCGGCCACGGCGCCGCCGGCGTCGATGCCGGGCATGTCCGGTATGACGGCGTCGCCGCCCGGTCAGGCCGCCGCGCCCGCCACCCCGGGTGTGGTGTCCATAAAGGACTTCGCGTTCGCGCCGGGTGACGTCACGGTCAAGGCGGGTACCACCGTCACCTGGCGGAACGAGGACCAGGACCCGCACACGGTGACCAGCACGGGAAACGGCGGGCCACTGCGTTCGCCGACATTGAACAAGGGGGAGACCTACCGGTACGTCTTCGCCGCGCCGGGCCGGTACGAGTACCTGTGCACCATTCACCCGTTCATGACCGCGACCGTGACGGTGACGCCGTGACCGCGCGGGAGGGGGCGGCGGACGAGCCCGGCCCCGAAGGCATGACACGACGGCAGCTGCTGCGCCACACCGCGTGGTTCGGCGCCGCCGTGGTGCTCACCGTGGCCGGTGGTGAGGTCGTCAGCCACATCGCCGGGCCGTCGGGCGCCGCGGCCGACGACGATCCGCACGCGCTGCGGTTCGTCCAGATCAGCGACAGTCACCTCGGGTTCAAGGGAAGCGCCAACACCGCGGTGGAGGAGTCGTTTTCCCATGCCCTCGGCCAGATCAACGCGCTGCCATACCGCCCTGCGTTCGTGATGCACACCGGCGACCTCACCCACCTCGCCACGCCCGCGCAGTTCGACCAGGTCAGACAGATGATGAGCGGCCTGCGCACGGGGCAGGTGCTGACGGTGCCCGGCGAGCACGATTCGATCGACGACACCGGCCAGAAGTACCGCGAGGTCTTCGGTGCCGGAACCGCGGGGGACGGCTGGTACAGCTTCGACGTCCAGGGAGTGCACTTCATTTCGCTGGTGAACACGCTGAGCCTGGAAAAGCTGGGACACCTCGGCAACGACCAGCTGGAGTTCGTGCGCAAGGACGTCGCGAAACTCCCGGCGGATACCCCGATCGTGGTTTTCAGCCATATCCCGCTGTTCGCGATGTACCCGGCGTGGGGCTGGGGCACCGACGACGCCACCCAGGCGCTTTCCTACCTGCGGCGGTTCTCCTCGGTCACCTGTCTCAACGGGCACGTGCACCAGCTGTTCACCAAGACCGAGGGCAACGTGACCTTCCACAGCGCGACCACGACCGCGTACCCGTTGCCGCAGCCGGGAACCCGTCCCGCGCCGACGCCGGTGACCCTGCCGGCGGGGAAGCTCGGCGAGGCGCGCGGGATTCGCGAAGTGGCCTACCGGCCCGGAAATCCCGGTCTGGCGGTCAAGGACGTGAGGCTCGCGTGACCGGGAACCTGCCGATGCGGCTCGGCACCGCCGCCTGCCTGGCCGTCAGCGGCTACGTCCACGCCGAGCTCTACGTGCATGGCTACCGGGTGATCCCGTTCGTCGGCCCGGCCTTCCTGGTCCAGGCCGGTGGTTCCTTCGCGATCGCGGTGCTGCTCGCGCTCGGTGGCCCGGTACTGCTGCGGCTCGCCGCGGCGGGGCTGGCCCTCGGCGCGCTGGGCGGATTCGCGGTGTCCCGGACCGTCGGGCTCTTCGGGTTCACCGAGCACGGCCTGCAACCGGCGCCGGAGGCGCTGGTCAGCCTGCTCGCCGAGGCGGCGGTGCTGGTCCTGCTCGGGGTTTCCCACCTGCTGGCGAGGCGACGTCGCGAAACACCCGGCGCGGTGGCGTAACCCGGCCGCGTATTCCTCATCGAGAGTTCGGAAAACCCTACTGGGAAAGGAAAATCGATGCGCAGAGCCATGACGGCGGTCGTGCTTTCCGCGACCACCCTCGCCCTGGCGGCCGGTGTGCTCACCGGTCCGGCCGCCCAGGCCAGCGGACGTCGGTGCGGACCGGCGGCGTCGAAATCGGGAGCCGGCACGCTGGGCACCACGTGGACGCTCAAGTCGATGTACGACGACGACGGCCCGGTGCCGGGAAAGCTGGTCGTCGGCGAGGAGTTCGAGATCAACACCCAGGGCGCCGGTCAGCACTGGACGGTCACCTTCACCGACAACGGGACGGAGTTCTTCACCAACCCCGACGACGTCTCCACCGCGGACGGCATCCGGGAGGTCCACATGAACCCCGCCGTGCACCACACGCCGCAGCACATGGCCGCGCACGCGGTCCGGCATGACACCGGTGAAGTCATCGACGGGGCCGTCGATCTCGGCCCGGCACCGGACCGGTGCGGCCCGCTCTCCCCCTGACCGCTCCCGTGCTCGCGCAGGGGAACCGTCCGGATCCGCTGGGTCACGGCGCGCCTGCCGATGTGGGCTCGCCCACGTCAGGCCGGGAAAATTTTGTGTGCGTAAGTGCACAGGTGATCATCCGGCTGAACCTCTCCGGGTGATCGCACGTCCTACCGGACATGAGCACGAACGCGCCTCGCCTGCCGATCCGGCGGCTCTGGGCGATCGCGGCCGCGATCATGGCGGGCGCCGCCTGCGCCAATATCGGAGTCGTCACCGGCGGGATACGCGCGGCGGCCCGGCCGGGACCCGGCCCCGCCGCCGCGGCCGCGCCGCAGGGCGCCGTCACCTCCCCGGTGCCGGCGACGACCGCCGCGGCCACCACCACGCCGCCACCCACGGTGAGCCGGACCCTGCCGTTCAACGCGAAGCTGGCGTCCTCGGACATCCCGGTGCGGGGCGGTGGGGTGCGCCGCGGCGGGTGCAGCGGTTCGCTGATCGCCCCCGAGTGGATCGTCACCGCCGGGCACTGCTTCCACGACCTCGACGGCACGGCGGTGAGCGGCAAGCCCGACTACCACATGACCGTGACCGTCGGGAAGCTCAAGGACAGCGACCCCGGTGGTCACCAGGCCCAGGTGGTCGACGTCCGGCAGGCCCCAGCCAGCGACCTCGCGCTGGCGAAGCTCGACACCGCGATCACCGACGTCGTCCCGCTGACCCTGCCGGACCGGGCACCGCAGGTCGGTGAGCGGCTGCGGTTCGCCGGCTGGGGCTCCCATTCGGCCACCGTCTCGGTCCCGTCCGAACGCCTCAAGCACGGTGAGTTCAGCGTCGCGAAGCTCCTGCGGTACACGGTGGAGGCGCTGCCGGTGGTGCCGCGCACCGTGGAGAACAGCCCGTGCCCCGACGACTCCGGCTCGCCGTACTTCGTCTCCGACGACGACCGGACCGGGCGGCTGGTGGCCATCGAGAACAGCGGGCCGCCCTGCCCCCAGCCGGGCACGGAGATCCTCGCGCGGGTGGACGTGCTGGCCGACTGGATCCGCGCGCAGACCGGCGGCACCGCCCGCTGACCGAAAGTCCACAGTGGACCCTCGGTCAGCCCCCGGCCACCGACGGGATGATCTGGATCTCGGCCTCCGGTCCGAGCGGGGTCGCGGCGCCGCCGGAGTGGCGGCACTCCTGGCCGTCGACGAAGAAGTTGACGTAGCGGCGCAGCCCGGCCTGCTCGTCGCGGAGCCTGCGCTCCAGCGCCGGGTACTGCTCCGCCAGCGCGTCGAGCAGGCCGCCAAGGGTGGCCCCCTCGCCGATCTCGACGACCAGCCGGGCCCGTCCGCCCGCCTGCGCACGCAGCATTCCCGGCAGCAGCACGACGGCGCGCATCGTCACACCGTCGCGGCACGGACGCACAGCACGTCGGGCAGGTGCGACGCGACGAGCCGCCAGTGTTCGCCCTCGTCCCGGCTCGCGTAGACCTCGCCGTTGCGCGAGCCGAAGTACACCCCGGCGGGTTCGGCGTCGTCGACACACATCGCGTCCCGCATGACCCCGGCCCAGAAGCCGTCCGGCAGCCCGGAGCCCAGCGCGGTCCACGATTCGCCCGCGTCCTCGCTGCGGTACACCCGGCACCGCGCCTGCGGCGGGAACCGCCGGGCGTCGGCCACCAGCGGGAAGGTGTAGATCACCTCGGGCCGCCGCGGGTGCACCACCATCGGGAAGCCGAAGTCGCTGGGCAGCCCGCCGGCGATCGAGCGCCAGCTGGCCGTGTCGTCGTCGCTGCGGTAGACGCCGTGGTGCACCTGGGCGAAGAAACGTTCCGGCGCGCCGGGGTGCGCGGCCACCTTGTGCACGCACTGGCCGTATTCCGGGAACGGGTCGGGCACGTGGACCGCCCTGATCCCCGTGTTGCGCGCCTGCCAGGAGCCGCCGCCGTCCTCGGTGCGGTAGACACCCCCGGTGGACATCGCCACGGTGATCCGCTCCGGCGCGGCGGGGTGGGGGATCACCGTGTGCACGGCCTTGCCACCGCCGCCCGGCGTCCAGTGCGCCCGGTGCGGGTGGTCCCACAGGCCGCGGACCAGCTCGTAGGTCCGGCCGCCGTCGGTGGAGCGGAACAGCGCCGAGGGCTCGACCCCGGCGTAGACCACCTCCGGCTCCTCCGCCGGGCCGGGCGTCAGCTGCCACACCCTGGCCAGCGACTCCCCGGTGTCCGGCGGGAAGGCGAGCGGGGCGTGGTCGGGTTCCGCCCAGGTCGCGCCCAGATCGTCGCTCGTGGCCACGCTCGGCCCGTAGTGCTCGCTGGTGACCCCCGCCAGCAGCCGGGGGGTGGTCCGGCGGACGTCGACCGCGACCGCGTAGACCTCCGTCATCGGGTGGTGCGGGCCGGTCGTCGTCCAGTTTTCCCGGCCGTCCGCGCTGGTCGCCAGCCACAGCCCCTTGCGTGTGCCGATCGCGAGGAGAACAGGCATCCGGCCTCCTGGTGTTCGAGAGTGACTCGGGTCACAGGGACCATACCCCGCCGCACCGACAGAAGCGGCGGGACCGGATGCCGGCCGGGGACCGCCCGGCCGGAGTAGTTATTTCCACTGTCGTTCGGGTATTCATGGAGCTGGCCGCGTCATCGATCGCTTCCGCGCCGGGGAAGAGAGACGAGATGGTTTCGGGGCATGGGTCGGAAACCGAAAGTGACGGACTCGACGAGCTGGCACGCCTGCGCCGGCTTGTCACCCAGCTGCAGACCGCGCTGGACACGAGGATCGTGATAGAGCAGGCCAAGGGAGTCCTCGCCGAACGGCATCAGATCACCCTGCACGAGGCGTTCACCCGCCTGCGGAAACGCGCGCGGGACGAGCGGCGGCGGCTGCACACCGTCGCCGGGTCGATAGTCGGCACCCTGCCGGGTACCGACGGGTGAAGCCTGCCGCCGGGTCAGCCGTCCCGCTCGGCGTGGTCGCGGGAGAAGTCGGGCCTGCGGCGTTCGCGGTGTGAGGCGAGGCCCTCACGCACTTCGGGGCCGGCGAAGCCGTAGAACTCCAGCGCGAGCGAAGAGTCGAAGATCGCCCCGGCGACCTGCCGGTACCACGCGTTGAGGCTCTGCTTGGTCCAGCGGATGGCGGTGGGCGCGCCGGAGGCCAGTTCGAGCGCGAGTTCGCGGGCGGTGGGCAGCAACTCGGTCTCCTCGTCCACGCACAGCGACACGAGACCGATCCGCTCGGCCTCCGCCCCGGTCATCGGGCGGCAGGTCATCAGGTGGTACTTCGCCTTGGCCATCCCGCACAACAGCGGCCAGCACACCGCCGCGTGGTCACCGGCCGCGACCCCGAGCCGGGTGTGGCCGTCGACGATCTTGGCGTTCGCGGCGACCACCGAGACGTCGGCCAGTAGCCCGGTGACCAGCCCGGCCCCGACCGCCGGGCCGTGGATCGCGGACACGATCGGTTTCGCGCAGTCGATGATGTTGTAGACCAGGTCTCGTGCCTCCCGCATCGTGCGGGTGCGGGCCTCGTAGTCGTTCGACAGCCTCTCGACGAGGTCGAACGACCCGCCCGCGGAGAACGCCTTGCCCTCGCCGCGCACCAGCACCGCCCGCACCGCCGGATCGCGGTCGAACTCGCGCCAGATGTCCGCGAGTTCCCCGTGCGCGGCCTCGCCGACCGCGTTCAGGTTCGGCGCGTCGAAGACGAGTTCGAGCACGCCCGCGTCGTCCGGTCCGTCCACCCGCAGATGCTCGAAACGTGCGTAGGGACTCATCGGGCTCCTTCGGTGGACTGTCGTTTGTGGAGGGTCACGCGGAGGGCCGGTATTCGACGTGGGCGGTGACCTTTTCCCCGTCCAGCCAGCCCTTGCGCGCCGCGTAGGCGAGCATCGCGTCCCATCGGCCGGGCCAGTCCTCGCCGACCGGGTCACGCGACGCGGCGGCGCGCAGCGCCTCGACCGAAAGCCGGGCGTCGTCCCGGCCGTCGGCCAGTTCGCCGAGACCGGCCTCCCGCAGCGCCGCTCCCGTCGCCGCCGGATCCAGCTCGGAGGCGACGTGGAGCCGGGTGCAGTCGTCGCCTTCGGCCACCCTGGCCCCGTCACCGCTGACGTGCACGAACACCGGACGTTCTCCCTTCGGTCGCGGGCGCGGTCATCCGCGCGGCCGCAGCATGGGGACGAGGAACTGCCGGGCGACCGCGGCCACCTGGTCGTCGTCGTCGAGATCGATGAGATGACTGGGGATCGCGAGGAACGAGGCGGAGACCCGGACCATCAGTTCGGCCACCCGGTCGGGATCCACCTCGCGTGCCACCGTGCCCGCCCGCTGCTCACGGCGGAGCTGGCCCGCGACGAACTCCCGCACGGTGGCCAGCGTCCGCCCGCCGTCGCGGGTCATCGACGAGACGAACAGGTCCGGCTCCGCGGCGATCAGACCGCCGATCAGCGGGTTGCCGCGGATGGCGCGCAGTGAGCTGACGAAACCCAGCACCACCCGGTCGGCGACGGTCTCGGCCCGCTCGATGTCGACGAGGAACTGGTCGAAGTACCGGCGGAACTCGCGCCGCACCACGTGTTCGACCAGCGCGTCCTTCGTGGCGAACCGGCGGTAGACGGTGATCCGCGAGACCGCCGCCCGCCGGGCCACATCCTCCATTGTGGACCGTTGGATGCCCATCCGGCAGAACTGCTCGTAGGCCGCGTCGAGGATGCGCGCGCGGGTCTCGTCGGTGTCGTCGACCCGTTCGACGGCCTCGGTGTACGCGCGTTCGAGCATCGACGCCGAGCCCGACGTCGCCCCGAGGGCCGACAGCGCAGGTTCCACGAGCACCTCCTCCAGAGGACCGATTCTGCCCCAAGACCCGCCCTCACCGCCGGACGTTTTCCCCGGCGACGGGTCTTGTGACCCGTGGCACGCTGTGCTCTCATGGTGATACGCAGATGCAAGACGCGTTTCATCGTATCAGTGCTCGCGGCCTCGAGGAGGAGCGAAGGCATGGACGGTCTCAGCAGGCGCAACATGTTGAAGGCGGGCGGGGCGTTGGGCGCACTGGGCGCGCTGAGCGCCGCGACGCCCGCGTGGGCGCGGCCACCGTGGACGTGGTCGCCGCGTGGTTCGGTGGCCGGTACGGGGGAGGGCGCCGATCCGCGGTGGGTGTGGGATCCGGAGGCCGATCCGCTGGTCGCCTCGCTGCTCGACCGGGGCGAGGTGCCCCGCGTCAACGCGGCGCTGCGGACCTGGACCAAGAACGGCCAGCCGCTGCCGGACGGGCTCCCGGCGGATCTGCGCGACTTCATGGAGCGGGCGCGGCGGCTGCCGCCGTGGGCGGACCGGGGCAAGCTGGGCACCGCGGTCGAATTCACCGAGAAACGGGGGCTCTACCTCGGCGTGCTGTACGGGCTGGCCAGCGGCATGATGAGCACGGTCATTCCCCACGAGGCGCGCGCGGTGTACTACTCCAAGGGTGGCGCGGCCATGAAGGACCGCATCTCCAAGACCGCCAAACTGGGCTACGACATCGGCTCGCGCAACGCCTACCAGCCCGACGGCGAAATGGTCGTCACCTGCGTCAAGACCCGGCTCGTGCACGCCGCGGTGCGCCATCTGCTGCCGAAGTCCCCGCACTGGCCGGACGCCTCCGGCGAGAAGATCCCGATCAGCCAGGCGGACATGATGGTCACCTGGCACAGCCTGCCCACCACCGTGATGCGGAAGCTCACCGCGTGGCAGGTGCCGATCCCGGCCGCCGACTCCGCGGCGTTCCTGCACTCGTGGCAGGTCGGCGCGCACCTGCTCGGCATCATGGACGAGTACATCCCCGCGTCATGGGACCAGGCGAACGCCCAGGCGGCGCAGGTGCTGGACCCGGTGCTGGAGCCGACTTCCGAGGGCGTCGAGCTCGCCGACATCCTGCTCGGCCTCGGTTCGGCGGTCGACGGCGGTGTGCTCAGCAAGCCCGTGCTCGGCGCGTTCACCCGGTTCCTGCTCGGGGACCGGATCGCCGACTGGCTGCGGATCGCCAGGGAACCGGTCTGGGACCCGCTGCTCCGGGCGAGCTGGGGACCGTTCATCGCTGTACGGGAAGGGCTGCTCCCGTTCCCCGGCGCGCCACAGGCCTACTGGCTCTTCGACGAGTTCCTGCGCAGGGCGGCACTGCTCTACCTGTCCGAGGCCCGGCCGATCAGCATCGAGATTCCCGAGACCAACCGCCCGTCCTGACAGCGGGATCTCAACAGCGGGCTCTCAGAGGAAGACGCGCGCGAGGTCCAGCCACTTCCGCGCGTCCTCGCCCACCGCCGTGAGGCCGGTCTGGGCCAGTGACCGGCGGTGGGTGACCCGGAGGCAGAAGTCGCGGGCGGTGCCCTCGACCCGTTGCGCGGCGTCCTCCGGGCCCCACGTCCAGATCTGCCCGCCGGGGCCGGTCAGCTCGACACGGAACGGTTCCGCCGGTTCGGGTGTTCGGGCGGCGTGGAACGACAGTGCCCGTCCGGCCACGCCCAGAGCGGCCACGTGCCGGAGCCTGCTCGTCGCGCGGTGTTCGGTGTCCAGTGCGTCGAACACGTCCTGTCCGTGCGCCCAGGTTTCCATCAGCCGGAGCGGCACCATCAGCGCCGCGGTCAGCCGCGAGCCGAACCACGGAAACCCGTGGCCCAGCGGAACGTCACGGAGCGCCGCCGCCACCTCGGCCCGCCCGGCCCGCCACTGTGCCAGCAGCACCTCGCGTGGTTTGGCGGCTCCCTCGGCGGCTTCGAGGTCGGCGGCCTCGTCACCCGCGGCCTCCGTCCGCGCCAGCACGGCGTCGAACCCTTCCGGTGTCCGGACGGCGACGAGCACGTTCGCGTCGGCGGCGGCGAGATGCGCGATCTGGTGGGCGATCGTCCACCCCGCCGCGGGCGTGGGCCGGGACCAGTCGGCCTCCGCCGACACCAGCGCGTCGAGTTCGTCCCCCTCGGCCACCAGATCCGGCAGCGCGACGTCACGCTCCACAGTGGACATGTCGAGGCCGTAGTCCAGCATCCGGCTCACTTTCGCGCGTTTTGACCTGGAATGTCCTAACAGGACGGCTGAGGTCAGCCTGTTGTTTCATGCTACCCAAGGAGTGGCGGGCGGACTCGCGGACGGCGTGTTCGGTCAACGAGCGCTGGACGAACAGGCAGGAAGCTCCACCCGGCCCGCGGACGGAATCCCGGACAACGCCGATGCCCGATGAGGCACCCCTTGCCGGAATTGATTGACGTCCCGGAGAACAGCCGCGAAACTCGGAAACAAAGCCGCAGAGCCCAACATCGGGCCAGTCAAAGGGAATTCCTGTGACCGTGAGGATAGTCTCGCTCGGCGCGCCCGCCCGGAAACCGGAAACGAGCCGGTTCGCCCTCCTGGTACCGGCGATCATGCTGGGCCTGACCGCGTGCGGTGCGACCGGTTCGCAGGGACCGAGCACCGGATCGCCCGCGCCATCGGCGAGCAGTACGACTCAGCCGTCCGGGACGCGGCCCGCTTCCGGGTCTCCCACCTACCAGGCCGCTGTCGAGCGCTGGGTCACCCAGATTCTGGAAGAGAAGTACACGAAGGCGTGCCTGTCCGGCGCTCCCGTGCTGCCTCCCGGCAAGGACGCCAACACGCTGTGCAAGAGTCCGGAAGTGCTCAAGAGCGCGAAGTCGCTGCACGAAGCCTGGGCCAAGCCGGGCGTCACCCTGCCGCCGCGGGGAAAGGTTGTCGTGACCGACAAGTCGGCGACGGGGGACCAGGTCACCGTCGCCGACACCGCGGTCGAGCTCGACGGCCGCACCCTGCGCAGTCTCGAACTCGTCGGCGCCACCGGGAACACGGATTCGTTCAGTCTCACCTTCAAGGTGCAGAAGCACGAAGGCGCCTGGTACGTCTCAGGCTTCGACCTCAAGGTCTGACTCAGCGGCTTTCAACCAGCCAGCACAGGCAGAAGGGGTGACCGGCCGGGTCGGCATAGACCTGGAAGTCGTCCCCGGACTTGGCCCCGGCGGCCGTTTTCAGCACCGAGGCACCGAGAGACATGACGTGTTCATGCGCTTCGGTGAAGTCCTCTACCCAGAGATCGAGGTGCACCTGCTGGGCGGTGGGGCCGTCCGGCCAATCCGGTGGCACATGGCCGGGCGCGAACTGCACGCCGATCCGCGGTGCCCCGCCCACCAGCACCATGTGCCAGTCCTCGTCCTCGTCCACCTCCCCGCCGAGCACTCCTGCCCAGAAATGGCTCTCCGCGGCGAGTTCGGCCGCGTCGAAGGTGACGACCTGGTGTTTGATGCGCATTGGCGCAGTCTGCCAGGAATCCGCTCTCGACTCATCGGCCACTTCACCTGATCGTGTAGCTACGTGCGTTCGATTATCTCGGTAATGTCGATGATGTGAGTACCGGCAGCGGCACCCAGACATCGCGCACCGAGTGGTGGCGCGAGGATGCCGACTGTCTGCTGTCCGAACTCGTCCGCACCGAACGAGCACAGCGGCGTTTGGCGGCGCGGCAAGGGGAAATCCTGGCCGAGCTGGAACGACGGGGTGTTCGGGAGGTCACGGGGTATGGGAGTCTGGCGCGGTTGTTGTGTGAGACGTTGCATCTTCCGTTCTCCGAGGCGAAAGCGCGAGTGGCACGGGCGGTGGCGTTGAACGGCACCCGCGATCTGACCAGCGGTGAGCAACCCCCGATCGCGCCTGCCACGGCACTCGCGGCCACGGACGGCGCGGTCGGTGCCGCGCAGATCGATAAAATCCTCAGTGTTCTTGGAAAACTCCCGAAGACGCTGCTGGTGAGTGAGCGGGGCGAGGCGGAGAAGATTCTCGCCGAACTGGCCCGCGCGGCTGGGCCTCGGGAGATCGACAAGGCCGGAGCGCGATTGCTGGCTCAGCTTGACCCGGATGGGCCGGAGCCGAAGAACCCGGAGCCGGAACCGTTCCGGCCCGAGTTCTCGATCGCCTCGCATCGGGATGGCGGGCACCAGATCAAGGCCCGCGTCGACGACGAGACCTCCGCACGCCTCCAGGCAATGCTCAATCCGTTAGCGAAGCCCCGGCCCGCCACCGAAGAAGGCCGCGACACTCGTTCCCCCTGGGAACGACGCGGGCACGCCTTCTCCGAACTGGTGCGGATGTGGGCCGAGCTTCCGGAGTTGCCGACTCAGGCCGGGGAAGCCACCCACATCGTCGTCACCGTCGGGCTGGAGGAACTGCGCACCGGGATCGGGCAGGCCACCCTCGCCCCGTCGGGCGAGATCACCGCCGCCCAAGCCCGACGGCTGGCCTGCGACGCCAAGATCATCCCCATGGTGCTGGGTACCCACAGCGAACCCCTCGACGTCGGCCGCGCCCACCGACTCGCCACCCCCGCCATCCGCCGGGCCCTGATCCACCGCGACCGCGGATGTGCGTTCCCGGGCTGTGAAGCCCCCGCGTCCCAATGCACCGCGCACCACATCACCTATTGGGCACACCACGGGGAGACCAAAGTGGACAATCTTGTGCTCGTATGTTCCGTGCACCACAAGGTAATCCACCGATCCGAATGGGAAGTCCGCATCGCAAACGACGGGCTACCGGAGTTCCTGCCACCCACCTGGATGGACCCCGCCCGTACGCCTCGACGCAATACCATTCACCGAACCTGAGCTGTCCTGCTCGGGAGACCGTCACGATGGCTGCAAGAACGGGTTCCGGCTCCATTTTCGGGCGAGTTCTGGTCCCGCTTGTCGGCGTACTGGCGAAAGTGCTCGGTCGTGTACGGACGAACGTGCTCAGTGCTGGGCGAGTTCGGTTCGCGGTTTGCGGGTCTGCGGTTGGGTGAGTTGGCCTGTGCGCTGCTGGTGGTCGGCCTGGTCTGGCTTGACCTCAACCGACGACCTCGCTGGCTGACCGTGGCTGATCGCTCCGCGCGGCGGTCGGCGCGGTCTACGGCTCTGGCCGGGAAATAGTGCGACAGCCCGCACATGCGGGGATTACCGTCCGTGGCATGGTGGAAACATCTCTGACGTGGCGGCCGCTTACCCACGGGGACGCCAAAGCGTCGGCCGACCTGCTCAACGCCATCGAGACGGTGGACGAGATCGGTGAGAACTACACCGCGGAAGATACCCTCCAGGAGCTGATCGATCCTTACGCGGATCTGGAGCGCGGGAGCCTCGCGATCTTCGACGGCGGCGTGATGGTCGGCTACATGAAGATCCGCTACAAGCCGACCGCGGACGAGGTCCATCGGGTCTTTCTGGACGGCGGGGTCCACCCGGACTATCGCCGCCGGGGTGTCGGCACCACGCTCATGGAAGCCGGGGTGGCGGCAGCGAAGGTGCTGCACGCGCTGCATCACCCGACACGGAAGCTCGTGGTCGACGTCCACAAGAGCGAGCACATCGCCGGTGTGGCCGAACTCCTCCGCTGCCAGGGGTTCGCGCCGGTTCGCTACTTCCAGCGCATGGAGCGCCCGCTCGGCGACGCGCTCGGCGCCGTGGCGGTCCCCGACGGGCTGCGGATCGAGCCGTGGTCGGAGCGCAACGATGAGGAATTCCGGTTGACCCGCAACGAGTCCTTCATCGACCACTGGGGTGCGGTGCCGATGCCCGTGGACCTGTGGAAGAACAAGATCACCAACCAGACGTTCCGGCCCGAGGTCAGCTTCCTGCTCCGGCAGGTAACGACCGGGGCGCCGGTGGGCGTGCTGGTGACCATGTCCTGGGAGGCCGATACCGCGGCCACCGGGGTCCGTGACGCGCACTTCATGCTCATCGGAACACTCCCGGGCTACCGGAGGCGGGGCGTCGCCAGCGCCCTGATCGGGCACGCACTGCGGGCCGCCGCCGACCAGGGCTACGACCGCGCCAGCCTGAGCGTCGACTCGGCGAGCCCCTCCGGGGCGTCCGGAGTCTTCGAGAAGGCAGGCTTCACCCCGAGGATGCGCTACGTGCGCTGGGCACTCGAAGTCTGACCCGACGCACTCACGGGCCGTCTCAACGGACCACCGATTGCAGTGCCCTGCGCCGAGTGCCACACAGAAGCAGCCGCACCACTGAGCACGTTCATCTGTACGCGCCTGAGCACTTTGGCCAGTATGCCGACACCACTTCCCGATCTTGGGAAGATCGACTGGGAACCAGAAGTGGCCCCACCCGGAGTTTCCTCGCGGTCGAGTGTGGCCGCCGCTCGCCGCGAGTCCAGAACTGGCTCCCATAACCAGTCATAACCAGTCACGACCGGGAACTCAGTGCCGGGCCCAGAAATCGGTCAGGGCCCGGGCGCCGAGGGCCGGGTTCTGCACCATCCACCAGTGACCCACTCCGTCGAGGACCGCGACCTCGGCTCCGGCCCGTTCCGCGCTGCGGCGCCGCATCTCCTGCGAGCCGACGATGTGGTCCTCGGCGGCGATGACGGCGAGCCCGGGACGTGCCGCGGCGGGGAGGTTCCTGCCCAGGTCGGCCATGACCGGTTGAACGGCGGAGCGGTAGTAGGTGAGGATGGCCCGGCCCATTTCCGGTCCCTGCGCCGCGGCCAGTGCCGTGGCGACCGGCCTGGTGATGCCCCGTGACATCATGCGCTCGGTGCGCTTCTCCACCGTGCCGCCCATCAGGTCGAACGCGCCCAGGGTGTCGCTGACCCAGGTCCGGATCAGGCGGTTTCACCGCCGGACGCGCAGGGCCGCCACGATCTCGTCGGCCATGGACTGGTCGGCCCGTTCCTGAGCGGGCAACACCAGGGAGCGGCCGAAGAAGTGGCCGAGGTCGACGCCGAGGCTCATGGCGTGGACCTCGGTCCCGGCGCTCTCGGCCTCGTGGACGGCGCGGAGCAGATCGGTTTCCAGGAAGCCGTCGGGGTTGGCGGCGGCGGTGGCGCTGTCGGCGGGACTGCCGTCGGTGAACACCACGAGCAGGCCGCGGCGGGCGCCGAGAGCGCGGGAGCGCCCGGCGGCCCAGCGCACGGCCTCGCCCCCGATGCCCTCGCGGAACAGGTCCGCCTTGAACAGACAGGCGAGCCCCTGACGGGCGCGTCGCCACGAGTCGTCCGCGTCCTTGAAGACGAGGTGCAGGCGGTCGTTGAGCCGCCCGGGCCCGGCGGGGCGGCCCGCCCTCGCCCAGTCGCGCCGCGCCCGGCCCCCGTTCCAGCCGTCCGTGGAAAAACCGAGAACCTCCGTGGTGACACCGAGTTCGTCCAGCACACGGGTCAGGGCGTCGACGAGGACGCCGGTCAGCGGGACGTGCTGTTTCATCGAGCCCGAGCAGTCGAGCAGGAAAGTGACCGAGACGTCGGCCTTCCTGGTGGTGGCCTCGGCGCGGAAGACGCGGGTCTCGCCGGGGGAGGTGACCAGAGTGGCGAGGCGGCGGCCGTCGAGATGACCGTCTTCGAGGCCGTGCTCCCAGCCGTCTGCCGCCGGGATCGCGAGCGCGGCGGCGAGGTCGCGGAGCAGCTTGGCGCGGTTCAGCCGGGCGTGGCGGCCGAGATCGTCGAGCCGCTGCCGGAACTCCTTCCGCTGGGCGGGACGGACGAGGCGGACCGCGTCGCGCTCCCGGTCGTGGTCGGTGGTGAAGATCCGGTAATCGTCCACTTCGGACCGATGGCGCGGATCCCCGGCGACCGGGACGCCGGCGTCGTCGGGGCCGGAGCCACGCAGGAGATCGGCCAGCGCGCGCTGGCCCGCCGACTCCGCGCGCCGGGCCCGTCCGCTGGGGGAGCCCAGCAGATCCGCGACGGCGAGGGCGAATTCGGCGGCCGCGGGCGCGAAGCGCGCCTGTTCGCCACGGAGCCCGCTCAACCGGGCGAGCCGGGGGCCGAACCGGGGAGCGAGCGCGGCCCGCACCGGCTCGATGATCTCCTCGATCGGGGCGGGCACCGGGAATCCGGTGAACCGCGACCACGCCATGACGGCCACGGTGTGCAGGAGCAGGCCCGAGTTCGTCTGGGTCAGCCCGGCCGCGTCGGCGGCGACGAGCCAGTGCTCCGCCCGGTGCCGGACGTTCGCGGCGGCGCCGGGAAATCCTTGCGGTACAAGGGATTCGACGCGGAACTGTTCGAGCTGGTCGAACAGCAGCCCGCCGACGTCGCCGTCCGGCCGGTGCCCGGTGTGCAGCGCGGGGTCGGTGTACCGCAGCCGCAGGGCGAGCGCGTCGGCCGCGCCCCGCAGGCAGTGCCGGTCCTCCTCCGCGCCGGTGCGCAGATGCGGTGCCAGCATGGTGAGCCGGGTGCCGCCCCGGTACGGTTCCCCGGCGCGGAAGCGGACCTCGGGATCCCGCCCGATCGCCCGGACCGTGGTGCCGCGCACCAGGTCGAGGCGGTGGGCCGCCCGCGCGGCGGCGCGGTCGGCGAGCGCGTCGCCTGCCATCGCTCAGGCGCTCGCGCGGAGCGTGCCCGGCTCCGGGTCGCGGTCGAAACACCGCTGGAAGTACTCGCCGACGACCTCCCGCTCGAACTCCGCGCACTTGTTGGTGAACGTGACGCGCAGCGCGAGCGCGGGATCGCCGAGGTACCCGGTGTTCTCCGCCCAGGTCACCACCGTCCGGGTGGACATCAGCGTGGCGAGGTCACCGGATTCGTGGCCGTGCCGGGTGAGCCGGGCGAGCGCGACCATGGCCTCGGCGGTCCGGCGATCGAGCCAGGGGACCTGGCCGAGGACCACGTCGATTTCGGCCTCGGCAGGCAGGTAGTCGAGCTTGGCGACGACGTTCCAGCGGTCCAGCTGGGCGTGGTTGATCCGCTGCACGCCGTGGTAGAGCCCGTCGTGGTCGCCGAGACCGCTGGTGTTGGCGGTGGCGAACAGCCGGAAACCGGGGTGGGCGTGCAGGACCTCGTTGCGTTCGAGGAGGGTGAACCGGCCCTCCTTCTCCAGCAGACGCTGGATGACGAACATGACGTCGGGACGTCCGGCGTCGTACTCGTCCAGGACCAGCGCGACCGGGCGCCGGACCGCCCACGGCAGGATCCCCTCGCGGAATTCGGTGACCTGCTTGCCTTCCCGCAGGGTCACCGTGTCGCGGCCGACGAGTTCGAGCCGCCCGACGTGGCCGTCGAGATTGACGCGCAGGCAGCCCCAGTTGAGCCGGGCGGCGATCTGCTCGACGTGCGTGGACTTGCCCGAACCGTGGCGGCCGTGCACCAGCACCCGCCGGTTGTGCGCGAAGCCGAGCAGCAACGCGAGGGTCGCCTCGGGGTCGAAGCGGTAGGCGTCGTCGCGCGCGGGGACGTGCTCGTCGGGTTCGGCGAACGCGGGGACCTTGAGGTCGACGTCGAGGCCGAACAGTTCCCGCGCGTCCACCGTGGTGTCCGGCGTCCTGGTCGTCACGGCTGCTCCTCTCCCGACGCGGCGTCGGTGGTGGCGGTGATCTCGTGGCGCCCCATGGCCTCGGCGGCGGCGCGCAGCGCGGGCAGGGTCGTGGTGACGTCGTCGAGCGACAGGCGCATGACCGGCGCCTGGACCGCGACGCCGAGAACCGGCTGCCCGCCGTCCTCACGCGGCACGGTCACCGCGACGCAGACCAGTCCGGGCAGGAACTCCTCGTCGTCGACGGCGTAGCCCTGCGCGCGGATCCGGTCGAGCTCGGCCTCCAGCGCGTCGGGCTCGGTGATCGTCTTGGCGGTGTAGCGCTTGAGCGGGGTGTGCCCGATGAGCTTGCGTCGCTGCGGCGCGGGCATCTGCGCGAGGAACAGCTTGCCGCTCGCCGAACAGTGGACGGGGACCCGCGAACCGGGGCGCAGGTAGAACCGCAGCGGCTCCGGGGTCTCCACACGGTCGAGGTAGACGACCTCGCCGCGGGACAGCGCGGTGATGTTGCAGCTTTCGCCGAGCTCCTCGACCAGGTGCTGGAGGATCACGTGCCGCCCGCCGTTGCGGGAGTCGTTGAGCAGCAGGTTCTCCGCGAGCCGGTGCAGCCGCGCGCCGGTGGTGTAAGTGCGCCCGTCGGCCTCGCGCAGCAGCAGGCCCGCGGACTCGAGCTGCTGGAGCATGCGGTGCAACGTCGGTTTGGGCAGCCCGGTCTCGGCCACGAGCGCGGGCAGCGAGACCTGGTGGTCACTGGCTGCGATCAGTTCGAGCAGCGCGAACAGCCGCAGCGCCGGGGTGTCGCCGGACAGCGGCCCGTCCGGCTCCTGGATGAGTTCCACACCGCCTCCCTCTGGTGTCTCGGAAAACAGTACACCTCGTCTCGGAGTTGAAGACAACCCGTTGACTTGGCTGGGGCGTGGCGCCTACAGTCCGGCGAAGTACAAGTTTTCGGAATCTTTCGTTCCAGATTTTGCGACGACGACGTTCAGGGAGCAGGCAGTGAGCGAGCGAGCAACGGGGCCGCAGAAGATGACCCCCTCGGAGGCCTTCGTCGAGACGTTGGCGGCCAACGGCGTGACCGAGATCTTCGGCATCATGGGGTCCGCCTTCATGGACGCGATGGACATCTTCGCGCCGGCGGGCATCAAGCTGATCCCGGTCGTGCACGAGCAGGGCGCGGCGCACATGGCCGACGGCTACGCGCGCGCCAGCGGCCGCCACGGCGTGGTGATCGGCCAGAACGGCCCGGGCATCAGCAACTGCGTCACCGCGATCGCCGCCGCGTTCTGGGCGCACAGCCCGGTGGTCATGATCACGCCGGAGACCGGGACGATGGGGATCGGGCTCGGTGGCTTCCAGGAGGCCAACCAGCTGCCCATGTTCCAGGAGTTCACGAAGTACCAGGCGCACGTGAACAACCCGAACCGGATGGCGGAGTTCACCGGCCGGGCGTTCGACCGCGCGATGTCGGAGATGGGGCCGACGCAGCTCAACATCCCGCGCGACCACTTCTACGGCGAGATCGAGACGGAGATCCCGGTACCCGCGCGGCTCGACCGCGGTCCCGGCGGCACCCGCAGCCTCGACGAGGCGGCCGACCTGCTGGCCACGGCGGAGTTCCCGGTGATCGTCGCGGGCGGCGGCGTCGTGTTCTCCGGCGGTGTCGACGAGTGCCGCGAGCTCGCCGAGCGGCTCGGCGCGCCGGTGGTGAACAGCTACCAGCACAACGACTCGTTCCCGGCGAGTCACCCGCAGTGGTGCGGCCCGCTCGGTTACCAGGGCTCGAAGGCCGCCATGCGGCTCATCTCCAAGGCGGACGTCGTTCTCGCGCTCGGCACCCGGCTCGGCCCGTTCGGCACGCTGCCGCAGCACGGGATGGACTACTGGCCCAAGAACGCGAAGATCATCCAGGTCGACGCCGACAACAAGATGCTGGGCCTGGTCAAGAAGATCGACGTCGGCATCTGCGGTGACGCGAAGGAGGCCGCCACCGCGCTCACCGAACGGCTGCGCAAGCGGACGCTCGCGTGTGACGCGTCCCGCGGCCAGCGGGCCGACGAGATCCGCGCGGAGAAGGAGGCGTGGGAGCAGGAGCTCGGCGACTGGATCCACGAGACCGACCCGTACAGCCTCGACATGATCGCCGAGCAGGAGCAGGACGAGCACACCTGGCTGCACCCCCGCCAGGTGCTGCGTGAGCTCGAAAAGGCCATGCCCGAGCGCGTGATGGTCTCGACCGACATCGGCAACATCAACTCGGTCGCGCACAGCTACCTGCGGTTCGAGGAGCCGCGCAGCTTCTTCGCCCCGATGAGCTTCGGCAACTGCGGGTACGCGCTGCCGACGATCATCGGCGCCAAGGCCGCGTGCCCCGACCGGCCCGCGATCGCCTACGCCGGGGACGGCGCGTGGGGGATGAGCATGGTCGAGATCATGACCGCGGTACGCCACGACATCCCGGTGACCGCCGTCGTGTTCCACAACCGGCAGTGGGGCGCGGAGAAGAAGAACCAGGTCGACTTCTACAACCGCCGGTTCGTCGCGGGTGAGCTGGAGAGCGAGAGCTTCGCCGGTATCGCGCAGGCGATGGGCGCCGAGGGCATCGTGGTCGACTCGCTCGACGAGGTCGGTCCCGCGCTGCGCAAGGCGGTCGACGCGCAGATGAACGAGGGCCGCACCACGGTCATCGAGGTGATGTGCTCGCGCGAGCTGGGCGACCCGTTCCGCCGCGACGCGCTGCGCAAGCCCGTGCGGCTGCTGGACAAGTACCGCGACTACGTCTGATCGCCCGTGAATGCCACATTGAGGGACTCCGAGTCCCTCAATGTGGCATTCACGGACCGGCCCGGTTCCTCACCACCGATCACGAAAGCGGTGCCGTGTCTGCTCTTCCCGCCCCAGCCGAGACGTTCCCGCTGCACGACCGGTGGCGCGCGGTGCTCGCCGGTGACCGGCCCACGGTCGCGCTGGCCGACGGCGACGACCCGCGGGCCGTCCGGGCGGCGGCGCTGCTGTACGACGAAGACGGTGTCGCGCCCCGGCTCGTCGGCGATCCGGCCTCGATCCGCCGGGCCTGCCGGGAGGCGGGCGTCCGGCTGCCCGGGGAGTCCATTGTGGACGCCGCGGAGCTCGTGGCGGATCCGGCGATCCACGCGCTGATCACCACCCGGCTGGCGAAAAGGCCCGACCGGATCCCGGCCGCGCTGGCCGATCCGCTCGCCGTGGCGGTCGCTGGTGTCACGACCGGGACGTTCGGGGCGTGCGTCGCGGGCGCGGACCGGCCGACCGCCGACGTGCTGCGGGCGTGCCTGCGCTACGCCGGGCTCACCCCCGGCACCACGACGCTGAGCAGCTGCTTCCTGCTCGCCCTGCCGGACCGGCGGTGCCTGACCTTCGCCGACTGCGCCGTGGTTCCCGATCCCACCGCCGAGGAGTTAGCCGAGATCGCGGTAGCGTCCGCCCGCACCCACGAAGCGCTGACGGGGGAGGAGCCGGTGATCGCGATGCTGTCGTTCTCCACGCTCGGCAGCGCCAGCCACGAACGGGTCGAGCGGGTACGCCGGGCCACCGAACTGCTGCGGCGGCGCGACACCGGCTTCCGGGTGGACGGCGAAATGCAGTTCGACACCGCGGTGGAGGCGAGTGTCGGGCTGCGCAAGGCGCCGGACTCGGCGGTCGCGGGCCGGGCGAACGTCCTGGTCTTCCCGAACCTCGACGCCGGGAACATCGGGTACAAGATCGCCGAGCGGCTCGGCCGCGCCCAGGCGTTCGGGCCGATCCTGCAGGGGCTGGCCGCGCCGGTCAACGACCTGTCCCGCGGCTGTGGCGCCGGCGAGATCCGGGCCACGGCGCTGCTCACCGCGGTGCAGGCCCGCGGCAGGGGCGGTGACGGCGGCTAGATGGACCTCCTGCTCGCCGGGCTGGCGGTGACGGCGTCCTCGCTCATCGGGGGCGCGACGGGATTCGCGACGTCGCTGCTGTCCACGCCCGCGCTGCTGCTGCTCGGCTACGACGTCCCGTTCGTGGTGACGGTCAACCTCGCGGCGACGCTGGTGTCCCGGATCCTGGTCGTGTGCCGGTCGTGGCGGGCGATCGAGCCGAAACGCATCGGGCTGCTCGTCGCGGGCAGCGCCCCGGGCGCGGTGCTGGGCGCGGTGACCGTCGGCGCCGTGCCCGTCCATGTCCTGCGGGTCTTCGCGGGCGTCGTCGTGGCGCTGCTCGGGCTGCTCCTGCTGGTTCCCGTCACCGGCGAGACGAGGGCGGGGCCCGGCCGCGCCGGACATGTGGCCACCGGGCTGGCCAGCGGTTACCTCGCCACCTCGGTGTCGCTGAACGGCCCGCCGGTCGCGGCGCTGCTGAGCACGGCGAACCTGCCGGTGCGGGCGTTCATCGCCAATCTGGCGTGCTATTTCATCTCGACGAACCTGATCTCCCTCGCCGCGCTCGCCGTCACCGGCGGGATTCCGCGTCACGGGCTGCTGCCGGTGCTCCCGGTCCTGCTCGTCGCGGCGATCGTGGGCAACCAGTTCGGCACCGCGGTGTCCTCGCGGGTGCCCCGGAAGGCGTTCAAGTACGTCGTCGCGGGGCTCGTCGTGGTCTCCGGAGTGGTGACCGCGGTTTCCTGAGCGGTTGCGTTAGCCTGACCCGGTCAGGAGAACCGCCAGGACGACGGAAGCCCGTGAACAACTCAGGAGCCCAGCCACCAGCCGGAACCCAGGCGATCCGACGCGCGCTCGGGGTGCTGCGGCTGCTCATGGAGGAGGGCGGGGAGCTGTCCCTGTCCGCCATCGCCCGCAGGCTCGACCTCACCCCGGGCACCACGCACCGCGTCGTCGGCGCGCTGAGCGTCGACGGCCTGGTGGCGCACAACCCGCACACCGACTGCTACCACCTCGGCGCCGGGGCGATCCTGCTCGGCCAGGCCGCGCAGCGGGTGCACGGGCTGGAACGCGCGTTGCCGGTGATCCGGCAGGTCAACGCGGACACCGGGGAGTCGGTGAACATCGCCGTCCGCGAGGGCGGCGAGTCGGTGGTGCTGCTGCGCGCGCAGTCCACCCTGCCGTTGCGGTTCGAACAACACCCCGGTGCTCGTTTCCCCTTGTACACCACCGCTTCCGGCAAGGCGATGCTGGCGCATTCGCTCGACGTCGAGGCCTATCTGGCGAGCCTGCCCGAGCGGCTGCCCGCGCTGACCACGCACACGCTGTCCCGTCGCGAGGAACTGGCGCTGGAGCTGACCGAGACCCGTGACCGCGGCTACAGCATCGACGACGAGGAGAACGTCGCCGGGGTGCGCTGCGTGGGCGCCGCGGTCCTGGACGAACAGGGGCTGGCCAGGGCGGCGGTGGTCATCCAGGTACCGACGGTGCGGCTGCCCGACGAGCGCATCCCCGAACTGGGCGCGCGGGCCGTCGCCGCCGCGCGCGAGGTCGCGCAGTTCCTCCCGCCGGACAGGTTCATTCAGCGCTGAGGCCCAGCGCCCGCGCGGTCAGCGACGCGAGGTGCGCGGGTTCGTGCCCGGACAGCTGCCGGATCTGGGTCCGGCAGCTGAACCCGTCCGCGTGCACGACGGTCCCGGGTTCCGCCGCGCGCAACGCGGGCAGCAGCTGGTGTTCGGCGACCCGGACCGAGACGTCGTAGTGCCCGCGCTCGAACCCGAAGTTGCCCGCCAGGCCGCAGCAGCCCTCACGCAGTACGCGCGCTTCGCCGGTGACGCGGCCGAGCAGCCGGGTGTCGGCGTCGTAGCCGAGGTCCGCGTGCTGGTGGCAGTGCACCTGGGTGAGGACCCGGTTTTCGACCGACCTGATCTCCGGTAGCTCGGCTTCGCCGACGTGCTCGGCGAAGGTGCGGACCGCCTTGCCGAGCAGTTTCACCCGGGGATCGCCGGGCAGCAGTTCGGCGGCGTCCTCGCGCAGCAGTGCGGTGCAGCTCGGTTCGAGCCCGATCACCGGCACTCCGCGGTCCAGCCAGGGCTCCAGGGTGTCGAGGGAACGGCGCAGCACGCGGCGGGCCGTGTCGAGCTGGCCGGTGCTGTGCCAGGTCAGTCCACAGCAGACGGTGCGGGCGGGCAGGTGCACCTCGTGGCCGAGGGCCTCCAGCACGGCGACCGCGTCGCGGCCGACCCCGGGGTCGAAGAAGTTGGTGAAGGTGTCCGGCCACAGCACGACGGGTGTCCGTTCAGCCGTCCACTGTGGATTTTCCCGGCGGGCGAACCACTTCCGGAACGTCGGCGTGGCCAGTGCGGGCAGCTCGCGTTCGGCGGCGATCCCGCCGAGCCGGGTGAGCGCGTGCCGCAGCGGGCTCGCCGCCACGGCGTTGACGATCTTCGCCAGCGGTGCGCCCAGCCGCAGCCAGCGCGGCAGGGCGCCCATCGTGTAGTGCGCCATCGGGCGTTTGCGGTGTTCGTAGTGCCTGCTGAGGAACTCCGAGCGGTAGGAGGCCATGTCGACGCCCACCGGGCAGTCGGACTTGCAGGCCTTGCAGCCCAGGCAGAGATCGAGCGCGTGGCGGACCTCTTCGGACCGCCAGCCGTCGGTGATGACGTCCCCGGCGAGCATTTCGAACAGCAGCCGGGCCCGGCCACGGGTGGAGTGCTCTTCTTCGCCGGTCGCCCGGTAGCTCGGGCACATCATCCCGCCCGAGGCGGACACACACTTGCCGACGCCGACACAGCGGCGGGACGCCGCCGCCAGGTCACCGCCGTCCGCGTGCAGGGCGAGCCGTGCCCGCGTCGGCAGGACGGGCGGCGCGATGACGGTGCGCAGGTCGGCGTCCAGTGGCGCGGGGTCGACGACCCGGCCCGGGTTCATCCCGTTGGCCGGGTCGAAGGCGGCCTTGAACTCCGCGAAGGCGGCCATCAGCCGGGGCGGGAACATCCGGGGCAGCAGCTCCGCGCGCGCCTGGCCGTCGCCGTGCTCACCGGACAGGGAGCCGCCGTGCCTGACGACGAGGTCGGCCGCGTCGGTGAGGAACGCCCGATAGGCCGGTGCCGCCTCGGGCGCGGCGAGCGGGAAGTCGATGCGGACGTGCAGGCAGCCGTCACCGAAATGGCCGTACACCAGCCCTTTGCGGCCGTGTTCTGCCATCAGCAGCTCGAAGTCGCGCAGGTACTTCCCGAGGTTTTCCGGGGGCACCGCGGCGTCCTCCCAGCCGGACCAGGCCTCCGAACCGTCGGCCAGCCGGGTGGCCAGTCCCGCGCCCTCCTCGCGGATCCGCCAGAGTTTCCGTTGCGCCGCCGGGTCTTCCACCACGAGCGTGCTGGCGCCGACCAGTTCGGCGCGCTCGGCGACCCGCCGGGCGTTCTCCCGGGCCTCGGCCGCCGACGCGCCGCCGGTTTCGAGGTAGAGCCACGCCGTCCCGGCCGGGAGTTCGCTGCGGTCGCCGGGTTTCCGCGCGTCGAGCGCCTGGACGAGCCCGGTTTCGATGCCTTCCATGGTCAGCACGGGCAGATCGAGCAGCGCGGGCACGGCGTCGGCGGCCTCGACGCTGCTGTCGAACCCGAACACCACGAGCGCCCGCGACGCCGGCGCCTCCGCCAGGTCGACGGTCGCGCTCAGGATCGTCGCGCAGGTTCCCTCGGTGCCGACGAGTGCCTTGGCGACGTCGAACCCGTTCTCCGGCAACAGGTATTCGAGGTTGTAGCCGGAGACGCGGCGCGGGAGCTTCGGGAAGCCGAGCCGGATGTCGGAGAGGTACTCGTCGCGCACCGCGCGGAGCGAACGGTAGAGCCGCCCGACCGAATCCTCCCGGCCGCACAAGGATTCCAGTTCCTCCGGCGACGTCCGGCCGACCTCCAGCCGAGTGCCGTCGCGCAGCGCGATCTCCAGCGACCGGACGTTGTCCACGGTCTTGCCCCACGCGACCGAATGCGAGCCGCAGGCGTTGTTGCCGATCATGCCGCCGATGGTGCAGCGGCTGTGCGTCGAGGGATCCGGCCCGAAGGTCAGCCCGTGTCCGGCGGCCCGCTCGCGCAGCCGGTCGAGGACGAGACCGGGTTCGACGCGGGCGGTGCGCGCCCCGGCGTCGATCTCCAGAACGCGGTCGAGGTGCCGGGTGAAGTCGAGGATCACCGCCTCGTTGGTGGCCTGGCCGCCGATGCTCGTCGCGGCGCCGCGCGGCAGGACCGGCGCGCCGTGCGCGGCGCAGACCCGCAGCACGGTCACCACCTCCTCGGCCGAGCGGGGACGCACCACCAGCAGCGGGATGTGCCGGTAGTTCGACGCGTCGGTGGAGTGCGTCGCGAGCGTCGCCGGGTCGCCGGCCACCTCGCAGGACACCGCGGCTCGCAGCGCTTCCACCAGTGCGGATCGCGAAAGTGCGGGTGAGGGCATGGGCTTCTCCAGGGAACTCGGGGGTTCACAACGACTGGACGCGGAGCTATGGTGTGCTCGCCACATAGTGGATATGTCTTCCACATTTTGTCAATGTCGACGTGAGGAGTGGTCACCCGTGCCCGAACTGCACCGCAACGAGAGTGTGTTCACCTGGGCCGCACCGCCGCTGAAATTCGGGGCGGGCGCCCTGGACGAACTCGGCGCCGAGGTCGCGGCCCGGCAGGCGAAGTCGTGCCTGATCCTCACTGATCCCGGGGTCCGCCGGACCGGGATCCCGGACCGCGCGCTCGACTCGGTCCGCGCCGCGGGCGTGAAGAGCGAGATCTTCGACGGTGTCGGCGTCGAGCCCACCGACGCGAGCATCGAGGAGGCCGTGGCCTTCGCCCGGCAACAGGACTGGGACTGCTTCGTCGCCATCGGCGGCGGTTCGGCGATCGACACCGCCAAGGCCGTCAACCTGCTCACCACGCACCCCGGCGAACTGCTGGACTTCGTCACGCCGCCGATCGGCGCCGGCAAGGCGCCGTGGCGGCCGCTCAAACCGCTGATCGCCGTGCCGACCACCGCCGGGACCGGCTCGGAGTCCACCACGATCTGCGTCGTCGACCTGCTCGGCCTGCACCTCAAGGCCGGGGTGAGCCATCCGGCGCTGCGCCCGGCGCTGGCCGTGGTCGACCCGCGGACCACGGTGAGCCTGCCACAGCAGGTGACCGCGGCCAGCGGGATGGACGTGCTTTCGCACGCCCTGGAGAGCTACACCAGCGTGGCCTTCGACGCGAAACCCGCGCCGGAGGAGCCGATGCGCCGTCCCGCCTTCTGCGGCTCGAACCCGATCAGCGACGTCTGGTGCGAGATGGCGCTTTCCCTGGTGGGCAAGCATTTGCGGACCGCTGTCCTCAATGGACGCGATCTGCACGCGCGGACGCAGATGGCACTGGCGTCCACCTACGCGGGCACCGGGTTCGGCAACGCGGGTACCCACCTGCCGCACGCCAACGCCTACCCGATCGCCGGCGCGGTCAAGGACTACCGGGCCGAGGGCTACCCCGAGATGCCGATGGTGCCGCACGGCCAGGCGGTGTCGGCCACCGCGGCGGCGGTGTTCCGCTGGACCTACCCCGCCGCGCCCGAACGCCATCTGCGCGCGGCCCACCTGCTCTCGGGCGGGCAGACGTTCACCGCGACCGACGGGGCGGAGGCCCTGCCGCACGTGCTCGGCGAGCTGATGGCCGACATCGAGATGCCGAAGGGGCTGCACGCCTTCGGCTACGGTGAAGAAGACATCACCACGCTCGTGGACGGCACGCTCAAGCAGACCCGCCAGCTCGCCGTCGTGCCCCGCCCGGTCACCCGCACAGCCCTCGAAGACATCTTCCGCCGCTCCCTGTAGCGGGGTTATGGAGTTATCAATGGAGACAACTCCTTCCGGGCCTGGCGAGGAATCCAGGAGCGGTACCGACGTCCGCCTCGTCGTGGCGTCCAGCGTCTTCGGCACGACCGTCGAGTGGTACGACTTCTTCCTCTACGGCACGGCCGCGGGCATCGTGTTCAACAAGCTCTACTTTCCCGGCGACGACCCGCTCGTCGCCACTGTCCTCTCCTTCGCGACCTTCGCGCTGGGCTTCCTCGCCCGGCCCGTCGGCGGATTCCTCTTCGGACACCTCGGCGATCGGGTCGGCCGCAAGAAGACCCTCGTGGCGACGATGCTCATCATGGGGGTGGCGACCTGTCTCATCGGGCTGCTGCCCGACTACGCGATGATCGGCCCGGCCGCGCCGATCCTGCTCATCGTGCTCCGGCTGGCGCAGGGCGTCGCCGTCGGCGGCGAGTGGGGCGGCGCGGTGCTCATGGCGACCGAGTACGCGCCGGCCGGGAAACGGGGCCTCTACGGGAGTTTCCCGCAGATCGGGCTCGCGCTCGGGCTCACCCTCGGCACCGGTGTGCTGGCCGCGCTCAACGCCCTCACCACCGAGGCGGCGTTCCTCTCCTGGGGCTGGCGCATCGGGTTCCTGCTCTCGGCGGTGCTCGTGGTCGTCGGGCTCCTCATCCGGGTCAAGATCGTGGAGACGCCCGCGTTCCGGAAAATGGCCGAGCAGGAGGGCGAATCCACCGTGCCCGCGCTCGAACTCGTGCGGGACCGGGTTTCCCGGCGGCATCTGCTGCTCGGCATGGGCAGCAGGCTCACCGAGGGCGTGGCCTTCAACGCCTGGGCCGTGTTCGTGATCTCCTACGGCAGCGGGACCCTGCATCTGGACCGGCAGCCACTGTTGCAGGCGGTGATGATCGCCGCCGCCGTGATGGTGGTGTTCATCCCGGTCTTCGGCCGGGTGTCCGACCGCGTCGGCCGCCGCCGGGCCTTCGCCGTCGGCGCCCTGACGACCCTGGTACTGGCGATCCCCGCGCTGGCCGCGCTGCACGCGGGCAACACGGTCCTGATCACCGTGTCGCTCGTGGCCGTGCTGGGCATCAGCTATCCGCTGATGTACGGGCCGCAGGCGGCCTTCTACGCCGAACTGTTCCCGGTTTCCCGCCGCTGCACCGGGATTTCGGTGGTGTACCAGCTTTCCGGGGTGGTGGCCTCCGGGCTCACCCCGCTGGTCCTGGCCTATCTGGCGGGCCGCACCGGTACCAACGGTGTGCTCGTCTACCTCGCGGTGACCACCGCGATCAGCGTGGTGTGCACGCTGGCCATCCGCGAACGCGACATGTTCGCCGACGACGTCCGCACGGCGGTGCCCGCGACCGCCGTCGGCCAGGGAAACGCCTGAACGAAGCCGAAATACGGAGTGGTCCGTGAATGCCACATTGAGGGACTCAGAATCCCTCAATGTGGCATTCACGGACCGGGCGCGAGAGATCAGGCGAGATCGGTGCCGGGCGTGTTCCGCAGGCTCGGGCGGGGAGTGTCCGGCGTCGCCGGGGATTCCTCCACCGGGGGCGCTTCGGCCGCGGGCGGAGTACCACCGCGACGGCGGCGTACCTCGTAGCCCACCAGGATCAGGACCAGGGTCACCGCGCTGAGCCAGAACTGCGAACGGGTGTCCGGCAGCATCGCCATCGCGCCGATCACCAGCACCATCAACGCGATCGTCGCGTAGCTCAGCCAGGGGAACAGCCACATCTTCAGCGCCAGTTTGCCGGGGTCCTCGCGTTGCAGGCGGCGGCGCAGGGTGACCTGGGCCAGCGCGATCGCCAGGTAGACGAACAACGCGACCGCGCCGTAGGAGTTCACCAGGAACTGGAAGATCACGTCCGGCGAGGTGTAGGCGGCGATGACCGAGGCGTAGCCGACGACCGTCCCGGCGAGGATGGCGCGGCGGGGGACACCGCTGCGGGACAGCCGGGTGAAGGCGCGGGGCGCGTCGCCGTGGTGCGTCAGCGCGAACAGCATCCGGGACGAGGTGTAGAGCGCGGAGTTCAGGCAGGACAGCACGGCGGTGAGCACGATGCCGTTCATGATGGTCGCGACCGCCGGGACGCCCAGCACGTCGAGCACCGACGCGTACGGGCTGACCGCGGTTTCCGGGGAGTTCCACGCCTTGACCGCCACGACCACGAACACCGAGCCGACGTAGAACAGCACGACCCGGAAGATGATCGACCGCATCGCTTTCGCGATGGCCTTCTTCGGCTCGGCGGACTCGGCCGCGGCGATCGTGACGATCTCCGCCCCGGTGTAGAACCCGATGCACGGCACCACGGCGGCGAGTACGGCGCCGATACCGAGCGGCGCGAAACCGCCGTGGGACACCAGATTCGACACACCGCCGTGCGAACCCGGCCAGATCCCGAACAGGTACAGCGCGCCGAGCACGAGGAACACGATGATCGCGACGACCTTGATCGAGGAGAACCAGTACTCGAATTCACCGTAGGAGCGCGCCGAAACCATGTTGGTGCCGGTCAGCAGGACCAGCAGGCCGAGGCTGAGCACCCAGAGCGGGACCCCGGGCAGCCACAGCTGCAGGATCCGCCCGCCCGCGACGGCCTCGACGGCCACCACGATGACGAAGAAGTACCAGTACATCCAGCCCACCGCGAAGCCGGCGCGGTTGCCCATCGCCTCCCGCGCGTAGACGTAGAACGAGCCCAGCGCGGGCTTCGCCACCGTCATCTCGGCCAGCATCCGCATGATGAGCACGGTGATCAGCCCGGCGATCAGGAACGAGATGACCGCGGCGGGGCCGGTCGACTGGATCACGACGCCGCTGCCGACGAACAGTCCGGCACCGATGACGCCGCCGAGGGCGATGAGGTTCATGTGCCGCTGTTTGAGCCCCGGTTTCAGTCCGCTGGGCCGGGCGGGTTCGGACATCGAACTCACGTCTCCTCCTAGTCGCGGCACCGACGGTGCGGAACCGCTGGGAGCTTGCTTTGTGGTTCCCGTCACCGTAGGTACTGCCTGGGCCCGGTACGAGAGCCAGTTGCGCCGTGCCCGAGGGGTCCAGATGGCGACCGACTGTACCGGTCGCGAGGAGGTGTCGAAGGGTGATCTCGCGGACCGGGACGGTGACCGTTTCGCTTCCCCGGCAACGGGGAAAGCGCACCGTGAGCGTCCACAATGTACTCGAATCGTGATGCGGGCGCGGTCCGGCGGTATAAAGACGGGTGGGGCCGCCGAGGATCGGCGGCCCCACCCGGGGTACGACACGAGGTCAGGGCTGGACGGCCTTCTCGACGTCGGTGAGCATGGCGTCGACGCCGTGCAGCAGCTCGGTGAGCTCGGCCTCGCCGGCCACCAGTGGCGGCGAGATCATCAGCATCGTGGCGCCGCGGTCGTCGCCGCGCAGGATCACGCCGGTGCGGCGGAACGCCTCGGGCAGCACCTCGCGCAGGACCTTGAGCGACTCGGCCTCGGTCAGCTCCCGGCCGCTCCGGTGATCGGCCATCAGCTCGATCGCGTAGAAGAACCCGGTCCCGCGGACGTCCTTGACACAGCGGTGGGCGTCCTTGAGCGCGTGCAGCGCGGCGGACAGCCGCGGTGCCTCGGCGCGGACGTGCTCGAGCACGCCTTCCTCGCGCATCGCGGTCAGGTTCGCCACGGCCGCGGCGGTCGCGACCGGGTGCCCGCCCCAGGTGGCGCCGTGGGTGAAGACGCCGCCCTTCGGTGAGTCGTAGAGCTCGGTGACCAGCCGCTCGCGCACGATCAGCCCGCCGAGCGGCGCGTATCCGGACGTCGAGCCCTTGGCGAAGGTGATCATGTCCGGCACGACGCCGGTCAGGCCGTGGCCGAACCAGTGCCCGAGCCTGCCGAACGAGCAGATCACCTCGTCGGAGACCAGCAGGATGCTGTACCGGTCGCACAGCGCCCGCAGCGCGGGCCAGTAGCCGTCGGGCGGTACCAGCGCGCCCCGGCCGTTCTGCACCGGCTCGGCGAACAGCGCCGCGATCGTCTCCGGGCCCTCTTCGAGGATGACCGTCTCGATCGCCTTGACACAGTCCAGTTCTTCGGCGGGCCCGCAGTCGCCGAGCAGGCCGAGGGTGTTCGGCACGTGCCGGACGCCGGGCAGCAGCGGGCCGAACGGGTCCTTGATCTTCGGCAGGCCGGTCACCGACAGGGCACCCAGCGTGGTGCCGTGGTAGGCCATGTCGCGGGCGATGATCTTCGTCCGCTCGGGCCGCCCCTGGCTGCGGTGGTACTGCCGCGCGAACTTCAGCGCCGTTTCGACGGCCTCGGAGCCGGAGTTGACGAAGAACGTGGTGCCCAGGTCGCCGGGCGCCAGCTCGGCGATGAGCGAGGCCGCCGCGATGGCCGGGTGGTGCGCCGAGCCCCAGTTGCTGGCGTAGGCCAGGGTGCCCACCTGGTCGGCGACGGCCTTGGCGACGTCGGCCCGGCCGTGCCCGATGTTGACGCAGAACAGCCCGGCGAGGCCGTCGAGGTGGCGGCGGCCCTCGGTGTCGACGAGGTGGCAGCCCTCGCCGCGCACGAACACCGGGAAGTCGCTGTCCCAGGTGTCCTTGCGGGTGAAGTGCGGGCCGAGATGGCGGCGAGCCTGCGCTCGCAGCTGGGTGACGTCCACCGGAGACCTCCTTCAAGGCGCGAGTGTGTGGTCCGACTCTCGCAACCGGGCTGGTCCGCGCCCAGCACCAGAAACGTGCGTTCCGACGGGTCCAGATGGGGTCGCGCTCAGGCGTCCAGCAGCTCGCGGCAGGCCCGGCCGAGCAGGCGGATCCCGGGTTCGATCGCCCGGGGCGGGATGGCCGCGAACCCGACCCGGAAGTGGTTGCGGGGCGGGGTGTCGCCGAAGAAGAAGATGTCGCCGCCCTCGACGAGGACACCGTCGCGTTCGGCGCGCTCCACCAGCTTCCGGCAGTCCAGTGTGGACGGTCCGGACACCCACAGGCTCACCCCGCCCGGCGGGTACGGTCCCTGCGGCCACGGCAGGTGCTCCTCGACCGCCGCGCACGTCGCCTCCCACTTGCGCATCAGTTTCGTGCGGTAGCGGCGCAACGACCGCTGGTACTCCCCGCTGTCGATGAGCAGGGCCAGCGCGCGCTGCAGGTGACCGGGCGGATGCCGCAGCACGTAGCGGCGGATCTCGCGCAGTTCCCGGACCAGCTCGCGCGGCGCGACGAGGTAGCCGAGCCGCAGGCCGGGGGACAGGAACTTCGAGAACGTGCCGAGATACACGACGTCGCCCGAGCCGTCGAGCGCCTTGAGCGCGGGGGTCGGGCTGCCGTGGTAGCGGAACTCGCTGTCGTAGTCGTCCTCGACGAGCACCGTGCCGGCCGCCGCGGCCAGTTCGACCAGCCTGCGGCGGCGGCCGATGCTCAGCGTGACGTTCGTCGGGTGGTGATGGCTGGGCGTCAGGTACAACAGGTCGACGTCGGTGAGCTCGGCCGGTGGGCGCAGGCCGCTCTGGTCGACGTCGAGCCCCCGCACCGCGGCGCCGGTGCGCAGGAAGATGTGCCGCGCGTCGAGATAGCCCGGGTTCTCCATCCCGACCCGCTGCTCCGGCCCGAGCAGCGCGCGTCCGAGCAGGTCGAGGCCCTGCTGCGAGCCGACGGTGATGAGCACCTCGGCCGGGTCGGCCTCGATCCCGCGGGCGGTGAGCAGGTGCTTGCACACCATCTCCACCAGCATCGGGTCGTCCGAGCCGACGCTGTCCTGCAACGCGGGGAAGACGTGCGGCCGGTACAGCGCGTCGCGCAGGCAGCGGGCCCACGACCGGGCCGGGAACGCGGTGACGTCCATCTGGCCCGCCACGAACGGATAGGGATAGGCGTGCCAGTCGGCGCGTTTTTCGACGTGCGGCACGTCGGCGTCCGGATACCGGCGGACCCGGGTCCGCCAGTCGATCCGCGGCCTCTTCGTGTGTTCCTGCACCGCGCAGTGCGGCCGCATCTCCGCGTTGACGAACAGGCCGCTGCGTTCCCTGCTCTCCACGAACCCCTCGGCCACCAGTTCCTGGTAGGCGAGGTTGATGGTGTTGCGGGAGACGCCCAGCTGCACCGACAGCTCCCGGGAGCTGGGCAGGCGGTGCCCCGGGTCGAACGTGCCGACCGCGATGCCGTGCTCGAGGGCGCGCCGTACCTGCCGGTACAGCGGCTCCGGCGACGACCGGTCGATCTCGATCAGCGTACGGGGCACCGTTGCTCCTCGCCGAGGTCTGGGCGACCGAAACTTAACCCGAACGGGTGCCGCCCGGCTAGCCCAGCGCGGTCTCCGGCGCGACCGCGGTCAGCCCGTGCGCGGCCGCCACCGGCTCCGAGGTCAGGACGCCGTCGACGGTGCTGACACCGCCGCGCAGCTCCGGGCGCCGCTCGATCGCCGGCCGCAGGCCGTGGTTCGCCAGCTCCAGCGCGTAGGGCAGGGTCACGTTCGTCAGCGCGTGCGTCGAGGTGTGCGGGACCGCGCCCGGCATGTTCGCGACGCAGTAGAACACCGAGCGGTGCACCGGGAACGTCGGGTCCGCGTGCGTGGTCGGGCGGGTGTCCTCGAAACAGCCGCCCTGGTCGACGGAGATGTCGACGAGCACACTGCCCGGCTTCATCCGTGAGACGAGGTCGTTGGAGACCAGGCTGGGTGCCTTCGCCCCGGGCACCAGCACCGCGCCGATCACCAGATCGGCCTCCAGCACGGCCTGTTCGATCGAGTAGGCGTTCGCCGCCGCCGTGCGGATCCGGCCCTGGTACATCCGGTCCGCCGCGCGCAGCTTGTCGACGTTCTTGTCGAACAGCACCACGTCGGCCCAGCTCCCGGCCGCCCCGGCGACCGCGTTCATCCCGGCGACGCCCGCGCCGAGCACCACCACCCTGGCCGGGGCCACCCCGGACACACCGCCGATCAGCACGCCACGGCCGCCGTTGGCCCGCATCAGCGTCTGCGCGCCGACCTGCGGCGCCAGCCGCCCGGCGACCTCGCTCATCGGGAACAGCAGGGGCAGCGACCCGTCCGGCAGCTGCACCGTCTCGTAGGCCACCGACGTCGTGCCCGCCGCCAGCAGCGCCCGCGTGCACGGCTCGCTCGCGGCGAGGTGCAGGTAGGTGAACAGCAACTGGCCCGCGCGCAGCCTGCCGTACTCCTGCTCGACCGGCTCCTTGACCTTGAGCACGAGTTCGCCGGTGGCCCAGACGTCGTCGGCGCCGTCGAGCACCTTCGCGCCGGCGGCCGCGTAGTCCTGGTCGGCGATGGACGAGCCTTCGCCCGCGCCCCGTTCCACGAACACCTCGTGCCCGGCCGAGACGAACTCGTGCACGCCGGCCGGGGTGAGGGCCACCCGGAACTCGTTGTCCTTCACTTCCCGGGGAACACCGATCCGCATTTCCCGCTCCCATCCGTTGACACCGTCGCTGTCGGACCAGCTGAGCGTCCGGGATGACTGGCCTCCCCAGAAGGGCCAGAACGCGTTCGTTCGAAGGGACCAGCCCGGCGCCGGGCGTCCGGTTCTGGGAATTCTCTGTGAAAGTCCGGTACGACGTGGCGGCGTGCCCCGTGCCCTCGGTGCACTGGGAACCATGCCGGAGACACGGATCCTGGTCGTCGACGACGACGATTTCCTGGCGGACGCGGTGTCGACCGCCCTGCGGTACGAGGGGTTCGGCACCACGATCGCCGGGAGCAGGGCGGCGGCCATCGAGGCCGTGCCGCGTTACCGGCCCGATCTCGTGGTGCTGGACATCCTGCTGCCGGACGGGTCGGGGCTCGATCTCTGCCGGGCGCTGCGCCGGTCCGCGTGCGCGGTCCCGGTGGTGTTCCTGACCGCGCGGGACGAGACCGAGGAACGCATCGCGGGGCTGACCGCGGGCGGGGACGACTACCTGACCAAGCCGTTCAGCCTCGGCGAGCTGATCGCCAGGATCCGCGCCGTGCTGCGGCGGTCCGGCGTCGCGGGCGGTCCGGCGCCGCTGGTCGTCGGGGACCTGGAGATCGACGAGGCCGGGCACCGGGTCCTGGTCGGCGGCCGCCCGGTGGAGCTGACGCCGACCGAGTTCCGGTTGCTGCGCTACCTCGCGGTCAACGCGGGCACGGTACTGACCAAGGGCCAGATCCTGGATCACGTGTGGCGCTACGACTTCGGCGGCAACGACGGGGCGGTGCAGACCTACATCAGCTATCTGCGCCGTAAGGTGGACACCGGCAGGCCCCGGCTGATCCACACCGTGCAGCGGGTCGGCTACGTGCTGCGCCCGCCGGAATCCGCCCCGTGAGGCGCGCGCTCCCGGCGCTGTCGCTGCGCACCCGGCTGGTGCTCACCGTCGGCGCGCTGCTGCTGCTGGCCGGAATACTCCCGCTCGGCATCGCGACGAGCCGCACCCTGTCCGAATGGCGAACCAGCCGCGACACCGACACGCTCAACGCCGCCGCCCGCGCGGTCGCCGCCGACCTGGCGCAGGGCGGCAGGCTCGTCCGGACCCCGCTGCTGACCGCGCTCGCCGAGCGCGGTGACGTGCCGTCGTTCTTCCAGCTGCGCCGCACCGACGGGACGGTGGTGCAGACGATGTCCAGTGGCGCGGCCCCACCCGCCACGGCACCGGGGCGGCCCGCGCCCGAGGGCTGGCTGCTGCACGTCGAACCGGTGGGCCCTGGCACGGAACTCGTCGTCGGCACGCACACCGCGGTCGCCGAGCAGCTGCTGGGCCGGATCCGGCGGCCGGTGCTGGTCCTGAGCGCGGTCGCGCTGGCCGGGGTGCTCGTGCTCGCCGTGTGGCTGGTCCGCCGGGAACTGCGGCCGCTGGACCGGATCGCCCGCACCGCGCAGGCGATCGGCCGCGGCGACCTCACCCAGCGCGTCGGGCCCGCCGACCCGCGCACCGAGGTCGGCAGGCTGGGCCGCGCGCTGAACGACATGCTCGGCCAGCTGGAAACCGCTTTCGAGAAACGCCGCGCCTCCGAACAACAGCTCCGCACCTTCCTCGCCGACGCCTCGCACGAGCTGCGCACCCCGGTGGCGACGATTCGCGCCTACGCCGAGCTGTTCCGCCGCGGCGCCGCGGACCGGCCCGCCGACCTGGCGCGGGTCACCGCGCGGATCGAGAGCGAGGCCGAACGCATGGGCGTGCTCGTCGACGAAATGCTGGTACTGGCGCGGCTCGACCAGGGCAGGCCGCTCGACCTGCGGGACACCGACCTCAACGAGCTCGCCGCGGACGCCTTCGCCGCCGCCCGCGCCACCGAACCCGCCCGCCCGCTGCGGCTGGTGCCCGCCGGGGCGCCGGTGGTGCTGCGGTGCGACCCCATCCGCGTCCGGCAGCTGCTCGACAACCTGCTCGCCAACGTCCGCGCGCACACCCCGCCCGGGACCGCCGCGACGCTCACCGTCGGCGTCGACGGGGGCTTCGCGACGATCGACGTCGCCGACGCCGGGCCGGGGATCCCCGCCGCGGACCGCCCGCACGTCTTCGACCGGTTCCACCGCGCCGCGCACACCCGCGGCGGCGGCACCGGTCTGGGCCTGGCCCTCGTGGCCGCCATCGCCGCGGCGCACCACGGCGGCGCGAGTGTCCACATCGGACCCGGCGGGATCGGGACCCGGCTCCACGTCGAACTTCCGCTGACCGGGTGAAACCGTTTTCTCAGGCGGGTTCCGGCACGGCGCCGGGTGCCGCCCCGGTCAGGGCCCGTTCGTCCCGCAGGATCCGCCAGCAGAAATAGCCGCACACACTCAGCGCGGGCAGGCCGCCGAGTGTGCAGATGATGCCGAGCGGGACCACGGACCCGGCCAGGTACAACGGCACCAGTATCGCCAGGCTGAGCGCGGCCTTGGCCAGGAACACCGCCGTGCACAGCTGATAACGCCGCCGCCGCACCGGATCCCGCCGCCAGCCCGCCCGCGCGCCCCGGCCGATCAGCACCCCGGCCACCGGCCACCGGACCAGCATCGACACCAGGAGGACCAGCCCGCCCCCCGCCGTGAAGAGCACGTTCGGCAGGTAGAAGTCCGCCCCTCGGCCGCTGCTGCCGGCGAGCGTGGCGCAGACGCCCACCATCAGCAGCGCGCCCGCCGCCTGCCACCAGTTCCGGTCGGTGCGCACCCGCACGACCGCGAACACCAGCACCGCGCCGACGGCGATCAGCGCGGAGACGACCACGCGGCCGGTCACCAGGTACGCGAGCAGGTAGACGACCCGGGACGCGATGACCTCCGCGACCGTATACCAGCCGCCCACCGCGGCGAACAGACGCGGCGAATTCCTTGTCAGCAAGTCGAATCTCATGTCGTCCACGGTGCGGCGGTGATCTCCACGTTTTCTGGGAGAGCCCTGCGAATCCGCTGCGAATCGGTGCCCGCGCTTTCGTTCGTGCCTCAACGATCACTCCCCGTGCGCGGGGACCGGTCCCGGCGCACGGGCCGCACACTCGGCGGCAACCGCTACTCGTCGAAGGATTCGGGGGAGCGAGATGGAACACCCGCCGTACGTCCCGCCGGAGGAGCCGCCGGCGCGCCGGTCCCACGACCCGGTGGCCGTCGCGCTCGGCAACGCTTCGCTGGTGGGCGTGGGCTATCTGCTGCTGCGGCGGCGCTGGTTCGCCGTCCTCACCGGACTGGTCACGATCGCGCTCGTCACCCTGCTCGTCACGGTCGCCAGAACGGTGTGGTTCGAGTTCGTCGTGCTGCTCTGGTGGATCGCGCTCATCGCGCACGGCTGGTTCCTCGCGCGCCGGGGCGCCGACCGCGTCGTGCGGCGGAAGCAGCGGCTGATCGCGCTCGCGGTCACCGTCCCGGTCCTGCTGGCGGTGGGATTCCTGCGGTTCGACGCCGCCCGGATCGAGGGGACGGTCACCGAGGCCCGCGCCACCGGCGACTGCGCGCGGGCGGACGCCGCGCTGGGCCGGGTGTGGTTCGGGCACCGGGTCGCCGACGCCCCGATGACCGTACGGGGCGAGGGGACCACGCGGGCGTGCGCGCGGATACGAGACGCGAAGACCCGGCTCGCCACCGCGCTGACCGGGGACATCGATTCCCTGAAAACGGGTTTCGACGAACTCGGCACGGTTCTCGCGAGGCAGCCCGGCCACGAGAAGATGGTCGGCGTGGCCCTCGACGGGTTCCTGGCCGGGCTGCCCGCCAAGGATCCGTGCCACACCGCCGTGATCACGGACTGGATTTCCGGACGGCACAACGACAGAACGGTGCTGGACCGCGCGGCCTCGGTCGTGCCGAGGACCGCGCCCCCGGCGCTCGTCGGGTGTGGCGACCAGTTCGCGGGTGCCGCACAGTGGGAACAGGCGCGGACGCGATACCAGCAGCTCCTGGACCGGTACCCCGGCCACGAACTCGCCGCCGGTGCCGCGGAGGGGGTCAAGAAGAGCACCCTGGCCCTCGAACTGGCGAACGTGCGCGGCCTGCTGGGCAGCTCCGCCGCCCGGCGACCGGTCTACTGTGACCGGCCCGCCCAGTACGGCGGTGCTCCCGCCTACGCCAAGGGCGCGGCCAACCGCGCGTTGTTCTACGGCGACGGCGAATACCCGGCCAAGCTGCCCGCCGAGTGGCGGGCGGGCGACGTCGCCGACGCCGTGCTGGTGGTCTGCCTCGGCGATCGGGGGTACGGGGCTCCCGTCCAGACCTGCCCGTACACCAGCTCCAGCGCGCCCGGTGTCGTCGGGAACGTGACCTTCCACAAGATCGCGATCCCGGTGCGGGCCTACGAGCTGCGGACCGGGAAGCTCGTGACCGACACCAGGGTGGAGATCGGCGGCGCGAGCTGCCCGCAGCACTTCACCGTGCCCCACCACGTCGGCGGCCCGCCCCCGCGGCAGTACGTCAGCCCGTCCGACGCGGACCTCCGTGCCGGGTTCGCCCCCGTGGTCAGGTGATCTCGACGATCCACTGTGGACGCCGGGGAACGCCTGCCGGGAAAGCGGAATCGCGTACCGCCTCGCACGCCGGTCAGTGGTACCGACGTGTGGGGCGGCTTCGGGTTGCCCCGGTGCGGGCAATCCCACAGGGCCGAACCCGGTGTGCGATGTGGACGTCTTCCCGGATGAAGGCGATCGAAGTCAATGAATCACCTCTTCGATCGTCCGCCCCGGGCGGAAAGCCCGCCCGGACGCGACCGGAAAGGGGCAACCATGACCGTCCGCACCCATCTTCGCCGCACCGTCGCCGTTCTCGCTGTCGCGGGCGCGACCGCGGGGATGACCGCGCTCGCCGCGGGTACCGCCAGCGCCGAGGGCGGCTACGGCCCGAGCGTGTTCCCCTGTACCGCCAACCAGTTCAGCGGCAAGGTGGTCTACGGCGGCGCCGGCGCGGGAAACCGCAACGCGGCCATCCAGTTCACCGCCAATCCGGGCGAGCGGTGCTCCCTGCCGGGCAAGCTCGGCGTCGATCTCGTGGGCGCGCGCAACGTGCTGGTCGACAACCAGGCCCCGGCCGACGCGCCCGCCGTCGTGCTCGCCGACGGCTCCTCGGCGTATGTCCCGCTGCACTGGACCGCCATCGAGGCCGAGGCCCAGCAGCAGACCCCCAACGGTCTCACGTTCACCGCCCCGTCGGACTCCAATCCGCACGGTGACCACATCGATCCGAACGTCACCCTCGGCTGGGATCTCGGCCCGGTCGATGCCGGCGCGGACAGTCACACCCTCGACGTCGGCGCGCTGACCAGGGGTACCGCACCCACGGCCTGACCAGCCACGGGCATCAGTAACACGAAAACACTTGCGCAATCGTTTGACTGTTGCGGGGAAGGCGGGTTGACTGGGCGGCGAGGGGCCACCGGAGGAGGTGAGGACGTGAGTCCGTCGCACAGTCGTATCCCGGCCGTGAACGCACACCTTCCCGGAGGTCACCATGATCCGCACCCCTGCCGTGGGGCGGCGTCCGATGTGGACGGCGCTGACCCGGTTCCGGCACCGCCGTCGCGGAGCCGGGTATGAGGAACTCCTCGCGCAGGCGCGTCGCGAGTTCGAGTGCGACGTGCTCGCCTCGCTCCCGGCGAACCTGGTCGCCGAGTCGCCGGGGGTGCCCGTGGTGGTGCTGTCCGTAGGGCTGACCCTGGCCGAGCGGGGCGCGTCGCTGGGCGCGCTGTGCGCCTGCCTCGAAGTGACCCGCGAACAGGCGCGGACACTGCTGTTCTACGCGCGGCGCCGTGACGGTGGCACCGCGCTGCCGGGGCCCGAGCTGTATCCGTGGTGCTGACCCTCGCGCCGGGTAGGCTGGGCCGATGAAGGCCGCTGAACTGAAGAAGGTCTGTCTCGAACTGACCGGTGCGCGCGAGGAGTTCCCTTTCGGCGAGGAGAACAGCGTTTTCAAGGTGGCGGGCAAGATGTTCGCGCTGAGCCCGTTACGGCAGCGGCCCCTGCGGGTCAGCCTGAAGTGCGATCCGGACGTCGCCGTGCAGCTGCGCGGCCAGTACCCGGCCGTCACCGCCGGGTACCACCTGAACAAACGGCACTGGAACACGGTGCTGCTGGACGGCTCGGTGCCCGACGGTCTCGTCCGGGAGATGGTCGAGGACTCCTACGACCTGGTCGTCGCCGGGCTGCCGCGCCGCGAGCAGGAGAAACTGCACTGGGTGGCGCTGGCCGGGGAGTGACCCCGGCCAGCGCGCCCCGGCCCGTGCTCGTGGTCAGGTGCCCGCCAGCACCTCCGCCAGCGCCGTCGCGGTGCCGGGATACCGGTCGAGCAGCGCCACACCCGCCGGCGTGGCCTCCTCCCAGTCGACGGGCCAGCCCAGCAGGGTCGCCACGGCCTCGCAGGTCGCCGGGTGTTCGGCCAGCAGCGCCGCGCCGGCTCCGGTCGCGGGGGTGATTTCGGGCGGTGCCGACGGTTCCGCCCCGGCCCGCCAGGGCGGGACCCACTCGTCGAGCGCGGCGAGGCGGCCGGGGAAGAGCCGCCCGGCCTCGCGGACGAGCAGCGGCACCAGCTCGGCTCCCTGGGCACGCAGGGTGGTGATCAGCGTGGGCAGCCACGGCAGCAGCACCGTGTCCGGGAGGTCGGCGAAGGCGTGGGACACCGCCTCGACGACGAAATCGGCCAGGCCGGGCGCCGGGACGAGCGCGTGCACGAACCCGCTGAGGTAGCGCGGATAGGCGGGCAGGACCAGAGGACTGGACAGCAGCTCGGCACAGCGCGCCCGCAGCTGCGCGCGGGACATCCGCCCGAGCTGCACCCGCGCCGCCCACAGCAGGGCCACCTTCGACGGTTCCTCCGGGTGCGATCCGGCGACGGAGAGCTCCAGCTGCGCGCGGTCACAGCCCAGCGACAGGGCCAGCGACTCCATGCCGAACAGGAAGCCCAGCATCGCGGCGACCTGGCCGACACCCGCCTCCTCGTCGGCGAACGCCGTCGGCAGCAGGGTGCAGTAATGCGCGTACCCGGTCTTGACGAAGCGCTCGATCCAGCGCGGGAGCGCCGGTTCACTGGTCCGGTAGAACGCCAGCAGCCTGCGTACCCGGCTCAGCACCTCCGGCGCGCCGTCGACGGTGCGTTCGGTGGCCAGCACCTCCAGCGCCCTGGCGCCCAGCTCGCCGGCCAGCCGGGCACTGCCCAGGTACAGTGTCGCGTCCTCGACGGCCTCGAGCACCGTCGCGGCGGTGGCCCTCGGGTGGTACGCGGCGCGCCGGAGCCGTTGTTCCAGCACCTGTTCGACGCTGACGCCCTCGTATCCCAGCTCGATCAGGGCCCGCTGGTGGGTGCCCAGCGCGAGGTCCCACGACTCCTGGATCGGCCGCTCGCCGAGCCGCCGCTCGCCCATGATCGGCCGTGCCGCCCCCGGCGGCATCAGGTACCGCAGCATCCACAGCACGTCCGAGCACGGCCCGAGTTCCGGCCGGGCGGCGACGTCGAGCAGCGCCCGCCGCACGCCCCGCTGCTGGAGCTTGAGACCGAGCGGCGCGAGCCGGTCGTGCACGTCACGCGCCAGCGGGGGCAGCGCGTCGTAGCCGACCTGGCCGATCCGGTCGCCGCCCAGCATGATCTCCACGAGGCGGCGCACGTCCCGCCTGCCCGGCACGACGTCCTTCTCGATGCAGGTGACCGCCGCGTCCTGGAAGTCGTACGGCGTGGGCTTGGCGCGTTCGCGCATGCCCGCCAGCAGGATCGACGTTTCGAACACGGCGATGGCGTCGGCGGTGGAGGCCAGGTACCCGTTGCGGCGGGCGGCCCGCACGATCTCCACCGACCAGCCCATCAGCTCGTCCTCGTCCAGCTGGTCGAGCACCGGCGGGCGCCGCAGGAACCCCGAGAGGTGATCCGAGGGCACGACGTCCGGGACGGGATCGGGCAGCGCCGCGGGTTTCTTCCGCGCGGGCGTGCCGGCCTGGCCGGTCAGCCGGAACGGTTTCACCTTGGTGCGCTTGAGGTTCTTCGTCCATTCGGTGGCGGCGATCGACACCGACCCCGCGGCGAGGCCGAACTGCGCCTCGATCGCCGCGTGGCTGGAGGGGATCAGGCCGTACTGCCAGGTGCTCGCGCTGCGCGGGCTGATCGCGAAACCGTCCGCGCCGCCCGCCCCGAACTCCGCGACCCGGCTGGCCGCGTGGAACGCGCCGCAGACGTACAGGCAGTCGGCCGGATCGGCGGCGGACGCGGCGAGGTGCTCGCGCATCCGCGTCCACATGTACCGCTCCCGGTCCTCGTCCACCCGCACCTGGTGCGGGTCACCGGGTGCGAGCCGCCGGAACAGGCTGCCGATCAGCAGCATGACCTGCCGGTAGGTGTCGTGGTCGCTGTCGCCGAGCGGCAGTTCGACGTACTGGTGCCACCACTCCGACCAGTGCCGCACCTTTCCGTGGCGCAGCAGGTGTTCTTCGAGTTCGGCGAAACGCGGCCGCAGACCGCCGATCTCCACCCCGACCGCGTCGCCGTGCAGCGCGGCCTCCTCCTCGGCGGGCGGCGTTCCCCGGTCCGCCGGAGTACCGGCCGCCGTGCGTTCGTCCCACTGGAAGACGTGGTCGGCGGAGCGGTCGACGAGCACCAGTTCGACCCCGGGGGTGTCGAGCGCGTAGGCGATCGCCTGGTACTCCGCCGAGGCCTCGGTGATCGGCGCGACCACCGACAGCGGCGCCCAGTCCGCCGGGAAACCGTCGACCTCGGTCGCGAAGGCCTGCACCGCCACCGGGAGGCGGCAGTTCCGCAGCTCGGTCAGCAGCGGGGCCATGTCCTCGCACAGCTCCAGGTAGACCACCTTCGGCTGCTTCTCCCGCAACCGCCGCGCCATCGCCACCGCCGAGGCGGGGGAGTGGTGGCAGACCGGGAAGATCTCCAGTGGTTCGGCCACCGCGCGGTCGACGTCGTCGACGAGGCCGAGCAGGATGCCCTCCAGCGCGTCCGGTCCGTCGGCGAAAGCGGCCGCGGCCTCCCGGAGCTGGCCGCGCAACGCCGCGAAGGCGCCGCTCACGAAAGCGTGGCGATCGCGTCGCGGCCGCCGTCGAGGAACTCCGGCCAGTCCCCGCCCTCGTCCTTGCTGCGCGGCTCGACCACGCCGTGCAGGTACTTGTTGAGGATGGCCAGATCCTCCGGCTCGCGCCGCGCCAGCGAGCCGACGAGCGAGGAGGCCAGTGTGCGGGCGGTGAGCGCGCGCTCGCCGAAGAAGTTGCTGTGCAGCACCGCGTCTTCGAGCACGCCGATCTGTTCGGCGGTGGACAGCGCGGACTCCAGCTTCTCGTCGTCGCTGCCCGCCGAGGCCGCCGCGGCGCGCAGGTCGCCGAAGCTGCGCAGCAGCACGTCCAGCAGCGTCGGCGGCACGTCCAGCTCGATCTGGTGCCGCCGCAGCAGTTCCTCGGTGCGGAAGCGGACGATCTCCGCCTCGCTCTTCTTGTTCGTCACCACCGGGATGCGGACGAAGTTGAAGCGGCGCTTGAGCGCGGAGGACAGGTCGTTGACGCCCCGGTCGCGGCTGTTGGCGGTGGCGATCACGGAGAATCCCGGCTTGGCGAAGACGATGTTGTCGCTGTCCAGTTCGGGCACCGAGATGTACTTCTCGGACAGGATGGAGATCAGCGCGTCCTGGACGTCGCTGGTGGACCGGGTCAGCTCCTCGAACCGGCCGATCGAGCCGGCCTCCATCGCGGTCATGATCGGCGACGGGATCATCGACTCGCGGGACTGACCCTTGGCGATGACCATGGACACGTTCCAGGAGTACTTGATGTGGTCCTCGGTGGTGCCCGCCGTGCCCTGCACCACCAGCGTGGAGTTACGGGAGATCGCGGCGGCCAGCAGTTCGGCCAGCCAGCTCTTGCCGGTGCCGGGGTCGCCGATCAGCAGCAGGCCGCGGTCGGAGGCGAGCGTGACGATCGCCCGCTCGACGATGCTCCGGTCGCCGAACCACTTCTGCGCGAGCTCGCGGTCGAGGCCGTCGGCGCGCTCGGTGCCGAGCACGAACCGGCGCACCATCTTCGGGGACAGGCGCCAGGCGAACGGCTTCGGGCCGTCGTCCACCGACTCCAGCCAGTCCAGTTCTTCGGCGTACTTGAGCTCGGCGGGGGCGCGCAACAGGTCGGACATGTCTGGCCTTTCAGGAAGTCAGGAAACTCTTGAGTTCGTGGACGAGCTTGGTGATGTGACCGGACAGCACCGGGGTGCCGAGATCCTTGAAGCGCTCCCGGAACCACGGGTTGACGCTGCCCCGGCCCGCGCTGGTGACCGAGCCGACCGGGATGAATCTCGCCCCGGACCGGTGGATCGCGCTCATGGCTTCGAACAGCTGTTCCTCGTGGCTTTCGTAGAAGTCGGAGATCCACACCACCACGGTGTCGCGTGGTTCGGCGATCTTCGGCTGGGTCAGCGCCATCGCGGCGGTACCGTCGGTGCCGCCCCCGAGATTGGTGCGCAGCAGCGTTTCGAACGGATCGTGCACCCACGGCGTGAGGTCGAGCGCCTGGGTGTCGTAGGCGATCAGGTGAACGTCCACTTTGGGCAGTCCGGCGAAGATCGAGGCCAGGATGGTGCAGTTGACCATCGAGTCCACCATGGACCCGGACTGGTCGACGACCGCGATGAGCCGTTGCGGCGTGGTCTTGCGCGCGGTGTGCCGGTAGTAGAGCCGGTCGACGTAGAGCCGTTCCTCCTCCGGGCTCCAGTTGACGAGGTTCTTCCAGATGGTGCGGTCGAGGTCGAGGTTCCGGAACACCCGCTTCGGCGGGACCGACCGGTCCAGCACGCCCGCGGTGGCCTTTTCCACCTGCGTGCGCAGCACCTCGGCGACCTCGTCGACGAAGCGGCGGATCAGGGATTTCGCGTTGGCCAGTGCCACGCCGGACAGATTGTCCTTGTCCCGCAGCAACTGCTCGATGAGCGACATGCTCGGGCTCAGCCGCGCGGCGAGCGCGGGATCGGCGAGCACCTCGCGCAGCCGCATCCGGCGGACGAGGTCGGCCTCGATGGCGCCCAGCTCCGGCCCGATCGCCGGGAGCAGCGTGCCGAGGTCCGGTGCCCGGCCACCGCCCGTGCCCGTCGCGCTGACGCCCCGGCCACCGGAAGCGCCGGCGCCGGACCCGGGACCACTGCCGCGCAGTTCACCCGGACGGCAGCCGAGCGCGCGCTCCAGCCAGCCAGCGTCGGCCTGCCAGCGGGCCAGCTGGGTAGCGGTGACCGCGCCGGAACCCGCGGCGAAGACGTTGAGCAGCACCTTCGACACCAGCGCCGCGCGGCGTACCTCGGCGGCCCTGTCCCGAGTGCCGGTGTCGCCGGGCTCGGGCGCCATCAGGCCGTCGAGCTCCGCGGCCAGCCCGGGATGACGCTGCACGAGCGAGTCGACGCCGACCGCCGGATCCAGCACCGCGGGCGGCAGCCCGATGTCCTCGACCACGGCGAGGCTCGCCGATTCGAGCGCGGCCTGCTCCTCGTGGTCGAACAGCCGGGCCAGCAGCCGCCAGTACAGGACCTGACGCCGGGTCTCCTGGGATTCGGTCATTTCCGCAACAGCCTTCCGGCGCGTTCGCGCAGCACCGCCGCGGCGTCGCTGGCGGCCTTCTCCGCCTTGAGCCCGGCCTTGTCGGTGGTGCCCCCGGCCCACGCCCCGGCGTGCACGGCGGTGGTTTTCTTGCGCACGGTGGTCTCGACGGCCATCGGCTGGAGGCGGAAGGCGCCCGCGTCCCAGCGGAGCAGCCCGAGGCACGCGCCGGAACCCGCGACCGCCTTCGGGGTGAGCGGGCCCGCGGCGGGGACGCGGCCGGTGTCCACGGGGAGCCGGTGCCCGGCGAGCACGAACACCGGCGCCTCCTCACCACCCTCGACGGTGTAACCCTCCAGGAAGACGGGAACGGCGATCCGCGCCGGGTGCCGGTCCAGCGGCGCGGTGGCCGCGAGGGCGGCGGTGGGCAGGGCCACCCGCGCGGTGGTGAACGGCTCGGCCGGGGCACCGGCGCGGGCGTGCTCGTCGTGCCACAGGAGGTCGCCCTCGGCAGTGACGGGCATCGCGGCGAGCTCCATCGAGCGGCCCTCGCCGAGCGCGGCGAGCAGGGACAGGTGCGGGCGCAGCAGCTGCCAGACACCGGCCCCGGTGATCGTGTCCGGTTTCGGCGCGGACGCGCCGGCCCGCACCAGCCGGGGCGCGCCGCCGTCCGTGGGCTCGAACACCGCGTGCACCTGGACCTGTGCCGCGGTCGAGTGCTCGTGCAGGTCGACACCGAGGGGCAGCAGACGGCCGGTGGCCGTACCCGCCGCACCGGCCGGGCCCGTGCCGGGCAGGGTCAGCAGGAGCGCCCGCGACCAAAGGTCACCCCAGCGGCGGGCCGGGACGCGGTCGAGCGCCGCGCCGGGACAGGACGCCGCGAGCTCGGCGGCGAACCCGTCGAGCAGGGTCGCCTGCCGCCGCTGGGACGGGTCCGCGAGCAGCGCGGAAACCACCGGCGCCGCACCGGAAACCAGCTCGTGGTCGATGCCCCGCCAGCCGGCGCGGGCGAGTTCGGCCAGCCAGGAACGGGCGGCGGCGGACGGGTTCGGCGCGGGGTCCCCGCCCGCGGTCACGACCGGCTCGCCGGTGAGCGGCCGGCCGGTCGCCTCCGCGATCCGGGCCGTCAGCGCGTCGTGGACCGAGCCGAACAACGCGGTGCGGGCGGCGGCGAAGGCGACGAAATGCTCCTCGTCGCCTGCCCCGGCGGCGATCTTCCCTGCCGCCTCGGCGACTCGTCCGGCCAGTGGCGAGCCCGCCACCGCGCCCGCCAGCTCGGCCAGGTCGTGTGCCTGGGCGGGCTGGGGCCGGAGGAACCCGGCGGTGAGCACCCGGTCGGCGGCGTCGATCGCGGCGAGCGCCTCGCCGACACCGGCGAGGGGGTCGGCGAGCAGATCGGCCCGCATCAGCCCGCCACCCTGGCCGGTGGGAACCACTGCATCTCCGGCAGCGGCGCGGTGGAGGGCGCGTGCTCCAGGTAGGCCAGATGCCGAAGGAACCGGCTGAACACCGACGCGGCGGCAGCGCTTTCCCCTTGCGCGGGCCGGGTTTCGCTCATCGCCGCGGCGATGGCGGTGGCACTCGGCTCGCCGTCGGGGAGCTCCACCCGCAGGTACCGCGCGACGCGCTCGGCGCCGTACTGCAGCGCCGATTCGGTGAGCAGGGCGAGGATGTGGTTGCAGAACGCGCCCCGCGCGCCGCCGCAGGGGCGGTTGTTGTTGGTGCTGCAGGCGAATTCGTACGTGCCTGCCGCGACCGACGAGACGTACACCCGCCCGATGTCCGACCCGCTGGACACCACGCCCTGCAGCCGCCCTTCGGCCAGCTCCACGAACGGGACCTTGGCGAGCTTGCGCGGGCGCGCGGGTGGCAGCACGCGGGCCATGCTCGATCCTTCCCAGTCTGACAACGCGTCATCTCCTTGCGGCGAGTGGTCGCCACGCCTCCTTGGCGGGGACGAAGGCGAACCTAGCGGCAGGCACCGACAATTCCGGATCCGCCCGGGTGAGAGCGGTTCCGGCAGGGGTTCGCCGGGGTCCGTCCGCCCGGGATTCCGGGCGGGCAGGGCAGTTCTGCCCTGGTGGGTGCCGCGCGCGGCGGCGACGCTTCCGGTGACCGGATGACCGGACAGGGAGGGATGGGTTGTGAGACGTCGGATTGCGCGATGGTGTGCGGTGGCGGCCGTGGCCGGGACCACGATGCTGACCGGGGCGGCGGGTGCCTCGGCGGACGACACGATGAACTGGGAATATCGGGCCTTCGGGTCGACGGTGGACAAGGCGGTGTCGGCCGTGCAGGCGCTCAAGGACACCTACGGCGGGACCCGGTGCACCGGGGTCGCCGCGAGCGCGGTGCGGTACTTCGGCTTCGACGCCGGGATGCAGTGCCAGATCCCGAAGTCCAGCTCCGCGAACATGCTCTACTGGAGCTCCGGAGCCTATGGCAGCTCGGTGGACTCGGCGCAGGCCGCGGCGCTCGAGATCGCCCGGCGGTCCGCCGGTCCTGGCGCCACGATGTGTGCGAGTTCCACCGGTTCGATCACGGTCGACTCCGGGTTCGGCATCGTGGTCAGCTGTTGGGTGGCCAAGATCGACGGCTCCCGGTACATGCCGTGGGTCCACCGGGGTGCGGGCAGTACGCTGGACTCGGCGATGAACTCCGCGGTGGTTTCGATCGAACCCGGCGACCGCATGTGCACCGGCGTCGGCGCCGGGCCCACCCGCGACGGGAACTGGAGTGCCGGGATCCAGTGCTACACACCGAAGTAGCCGGCACCGGATGACACGGGACACCGGCGTGGTCCGGGGAGCGGGACCACGCCGGTGTCTCACCGCGGGTGCGGCGAAAGCGACGAACGAGTCGTTTCTCCACTTGTTCCGTGGTGTGATTCTTGCGGGGTGGGAAAACGATCCGGTGACTCAGCACTTCTTCCAGGAGAAGTGGTAAATGGTGTCCACACTCGCGTGTTCGGTGTCCATTTCGATGAAGCTGCCCGCCTCCGGCGCCGAGCTGCCCGCGTTCGTGCGCAGTTCGGCGTTGATGTTCAGGTTGCGCTCCACGTCGCAGGGCGCGTAGATGAGCGCTTCGGCCGAATCGGTCATTTCCCACGTTCCGTGGAAGGGACCGGTCAGGGTGTGGGCGACCCGTGCCGTCGGCGAGGTTCCGCTGAAGTAGTAGTTCGCCTGTTCCAGCGCGCTCGCACCGTTTTCCAGGTGTGCGAAGCCACGATAGCCCACCTTCGCGACCGCGTAGGTGAACCCCTGCGGTACGTGGACCAGCACGTTGATCTGGCAGTTCTTCCGGAAGTCCGTGGCGGGTGCGTCGGCGCCGACGCGTGCCTTGAAGTTTCTGTAGTGCACGGTGAAAGACGTGTTGTCGGACGCGACGTCCGCGCTCGCGTCGGCCGTGCCGGCCGGACAACCGGACCCATTGATCGTCTTGATGTCGAGGGTGATCTTTTCGGTCGGCACCGGTGTCGCCGGGGAAACGGCGGGTGCGGTGAGCGGGGACAGGATCAGACCGACTGCGATCAGCATCCCGAGCATGACACTCCTTCCCGCGGATAATCCTCTTATCGCGCGCCAGCGATCGTAGCGCGGTCGTGGGGATTTCCATGGCCACTGAACGGAGTAACGCGACCGCGAAAAGTGGTGGGCGCTATTTGCGGCGGGCCGTGCGGGGATCGTGGTCTTGCGGCCGAACGGAGCAATTCCGCTTGGTCTCGGGGAATTCGTCCCATCTATTCGTGTTGTTTCCGGAGCGTCCCGGATGTGTGCCGGACGTTCGGGCGGACAGGTGGTCCAGACCGCTCCGGAGTTCCCGTTTTTGGCGGTCCGGCAAGCGGTTCCGCGCGATCAGCCCGCCGTGCTCCGGCGGAGACGCCACCGGCCGAGCACCGCGAGGGCGGGCTTGACCGGCAGCCATTCCCCGAAGCGGTAGTCGCGGGCCCGGACCAGCCGGGCCGCGAGGTCGGGACGCTGCCGCCACAGGTACACGCGCGCCTTCTCCGCGTGCAGGGAATGCGAAACGATCTTGATGTGGTCGGCGTCCTCGATCAGCGGGACGACGTTCCGGACGTTCTCCCAGGTGGACCGGCTCTCGGTCTCGACGGCCAGGTGGCCGCGGTAGCCGTGGAGCACACGCGCGTACTCCGCCATCAGGTCCGCTTCCGGCCGGGCGCCGCCCACCTGCCCTCCACAAAGGACGAGAACGGCCTCCGGGCCGCCGAGGGAGCGTATTCCGGCGCGGACCCGCCACCGGTTCACCGCGTTGATCCGCTTTCCCCGGTTGCGATACCCCAGCACGACGACGGCTTCCCGCCGCCCGTCGCGGGGAGCGGTGCCGAGGCGGCGCTTCGAGGCCAGCCAGTGCTCCGCTTCACCCCAGCCCAGCACCAGCAGGGTCAGGGCACAGGCGCTCGTCAGGGCCGTCTTCACGAGGAGCCACCTTAACCACCGCGCGGGTACCGCCGGTCCGCCCGGCGGGCGAGCGGGGGCGGTGGCCGGGTGCCGGAGCGTCCCGGTCGCTCGCCGCCGCCCCGGCCCAGGCCGCCAGCAGATGCTGGTGGCACATCAGGACCTCGCCGCCATCGGGATGGCTTCCCAGGCGAACCCGTCCGGGTCGGTGCACGATCCGGCGGCGGTGCCGAGCGCGATCCGGTGCGAGCCGGTGCCCTCGGGGGAGACCCCGGCGTCCTTGGCGAGCGCCCGGCGCCGGTACAGGGCCAGTTTGACCGAGCCGCCCCCGCCTTCGAACTCGACGTACATGCGGCCGAAGCTCTTCGCTACGGCGAAGCCCCGGTCGAGGTAGAACTTCTTGCTGGCGGTCACGTCCGCGACGCCGAGCAGCAGCACGACGTCGTCGATCCGGCGGGTCGCGGGGCCGGTGTCCTTCTTCGCCGAGGTCGCGATCTTCCAGATCGTCCCGTCCGGGGCCCGCACGACCCCGCCGTGGCCCCACATCGACTTCGCGACGGGCTTGAGCACCTCGGCCCCGGCTTCGACGGCGGCGTCGAACAGGGCGTGGACGTCGGCGGGCCGGGGCACGACGAGCGAAAGCGTGAACCCGCGGAAGCCGGTGGACGGTTCCGGAGACGGCCGGAACCGCAGCCGGGCGCCGAGCCCGAAGGCGGTGGTGTAGAAGCGTTCGGCGGCCGCGGGGTCGGCCACCTCGAGGGTGATGGTGTCGAGTGAGGTCATGCCGGAAACGCTAGGCCGGGCCCGGCCGCCGGTGCTTCTCGATTCCTGATCGTTCCTGGCGGCGCCGGGAGGCACTGTCCAGAAGTTGAACAGCGGATACGGCCGTCCGGGTGCATGATGTCTCGCACATTCGGCGCAGGTGTGCTTCCCGCCACCGGCGGCACGATCTCGAAAGGGGAGCAGCGTGACCCTCAGTCACTCCGCCCCGGAGTCCGGCGGCCCGGACCCCGACACCGCGGGCAGGGGCGTCTCCCGGCGCGGTTTCTTCGGTTACGTCCTCGCGGCGGGCACCCTCGTCGTCGCCGCCGACGTGGGGCTCGGCACTCCCGCCTCCGCCGCGGTACCGTCCCCGCCCCAGCCGTCCGAGCTCTACGACCTCAACGACGCGCTCACCCACGCGGCGCTGCCCACCTCGCAGCTGATCACCGTCACCGTCAACCCCGACGGCACGGCGTCGTTCGCGCTGCCGAGGATGGAGGTCGGCCAGGGCATCACCACCTCCACCGCGATGATCATCGCCGAGGAGCTGGACCTGCCGGTCGAGAAGGTGCGGGTCACCCTGGCCCCGGCCCGGCCCGAGCTGCTGTTCAACCAGCTCACCGGCGGGTCCAACACCACGGTCTCGACGTTCACGCCGATCCGGGTGGCGGCGGCGCTCGCGCGGCAGCAGCTGCTCGAAGCGGCGGCGATCCTGCTCGGCTCGACGGTGACCCTGCTGAAGTCCAAGGCGGGCGTCGTCACCGCGCCGAACGGGGCCTCGGCGACCTACGGCGAGCTGGCCGCGAAGGCCGCGAGCAGCCAGACCAAGCAGGTCACGCTGGACCCGAAGCAGCTCAAGCCGGCCAGCGCGTTCCGGGTCCTCGGCACACCGCGGAACCGGGTGGACGCGCACGACATCGTCACCGGCAGGAAACAGTTCGCCATGGACCTCGACGTCCCCGGCGCGCTGCCCACGATGATCTGCCGTCCGCCGACGCTGAACGGCTCCCCGAAGGCGATCCGCAACAGGGCGGCGGTGCTGGCCCTGCCCGGCGTCACCGACGTCGCGATGATCCCGACGGGCGTCGCCGTCCGCGCGCGGACCTTCGGCCAGTGCATCGACGGGGTGCGCGCCCTGGAGGTCGACTGGAACCCAGGCACCGTCGAGGGCGAGGACGACGAGTCGATCCTCGCCGGGCTGCGCCGGGCCGAACTGCCGCTGGCCGTGCCGCGCGTGCCGTTGCTGGCCAAGCAGGTCGACGCGGATTTCGAGTTCATGTTCCGCTCCAGCGCCGCGCTGGAACCCTACGCGGCGGTGGCCGACGTCCGTCCCGGCGGCGCGGAGATCTGGGCCGGGCTGAAGTCGCCTGTGGTCGCCCAGGGCGAGGTCGCCGCGGCGGTCGGGCTGCCGGTGGGCAAGGTGAAGGTCAACGTCGTCACCGGCGGCGGTTCGTTCGGGCACAAACTGTTCGGTGACCACGCCGTCGAGGCCGCGCGGGCGTCGAAGGCGTTCGGCAAGCCGGTCCGGCTGATGTGGCACCGGGCCGACGAACCGCGCCAGGGCAGGGTGCACCCGATGGCCACGTCGCGGATCCGCGCGACCATCCTCGCCGGCACCGTGCTCACCTTCGAACAGCGGCACACCTCGGTCGAGACCTCGTTCCGGCACGGCCTCGGCGATCTGTTCACCTCGATCGCGACCAAGCTGCCGACCGGGCTGGGCAATCTCGGCGTCGCCGAGACCGTGTTCACGCTGAGTCAGGAACTGCCCTACGACTTCGGCGTCGTCACCCAGACCCTCACCGAGACCGACCAGCGCTTCAACACCGGTTCGATGCGCAACGTCTACTCGCCCGACGTGGCCTGCGCCAACGAACTCGTGGTGGACATGCTGGCCGGGGCCCTCGGCAAGGACCCGCTCGCGTTCCGGCTGGAGTTCCTGAAGAACGACCGGGTGAAGGCGGTGCTGCGCAAGGTCGCCGAGGTCGGCGGCTGGGGCCGGAAGATGGCCCCCGGCACCGCGCAGGGCATCGCGATCCACAAGGAGTACAAGGGCGCGAGCGCGTGCCTCGTCGAGATCGACTGCCGTCCGGAGACGGTGAACCGGAAGATCCGCGACGGGGTGGCCGGGCCGCGGGTGACGAAGGCGGTCATCGCCATCGACGCCGGGCTGGTGCTGAACCCGCGCGGTCTGGAGGCGCAGCTGATGGGCGGGTTCGCCGACGGCCTCGCGCTCGCGCTGACCAGCAGCGTGCACCTCAAGGACGGGCACTTCCTCGAAGCCAGCTGGGACAACTACTTCTACACCCGGCAGTGGAACATCCCGCCCGACTTCACCGCGATCGCGATGCCCTCGACCGGTGAGCAACCGGGTGGCGCCGGGGAGGCGGGGGTCGCGCCCTCCGTCGCGGCCGTCGCCTGCGCGTACGCCCGTGCCACCGGGAAGGTCCCGAAGCGGTTCCCGATCAACCACGACGACCCGATCGGCTTCGAGGTCAAGCCGTTCGTCCCGCCCGTGCCCGCGTCGCCGACCGACGGCCTGAACCGGACCTACTGAGGAGCACACCGATGAGCAAGCACACCTTCGTCCTCAACGGGAAACCGGTCACCGTCGACGTCGACGACAACGTCCGCCTGCTGTGGGTCCTGCGTGACGTCCTCGGCGTGCGCGGGCCCAAATACGGCTGCGGGATCAACGTCTGCAAGGCCTGCACCTCGCACTACAACGGCAAGGCGTTCAACCCGTGCGCGGTGCGGGTCGCCGACGTCAAGGCCGGGGACGAGATCACCACCATCGAGGGACTTCCCGGCACGGTGGGCGCCGACCTGCACCCCATGCAGGAGGCGTGGCTGACGCACGACGTGGCGCAGTGCGGCTACTGCCAGCCCGGCCAGATCATGGCGGCCGTCGCCAAGGTGAAGCAGGTTCGTGCCGAGGGACGCGAGATCTCCGACGCGGACCTCGACGAGATCCGCAACGTCTGCCGGTGCGGGACCTATTCGCGGATCCGCGAGGCGATCAAGGCGGGCGCGGCGAAGATGTAGGGACCCGCTCGTGGCGCGGCCGGGCCCGCCGCGCCACGAGCGGGCGAATCCCGCCGGTCGTGACGCGAGGAAGTCCCTCTCGGCGGGAAAAGCGACGGGGTTCGGCTCATCCCGCGAACAGTCTGTCCAGAGTGGACTGGCTCTCCTCGTCCGCGGCGCGGTAGATCAGCAACCGCTGGTCCGCGTCCTGAAGCGGCACCAGCACCTCGAACTCCACCGCGAGCACGCCGACGCCGGGATGCCGCAGCACCTTGCGCCCTCGGCCGTTCACCTGGACGTCCCGCTCGGCCCACAGCCGCGCGAAATCCTCGTCCCCGGCGGCGAACTCGGCGATGAGCTCGGTCAGCGCCGGATCGTCCGGATGCGCGGCCCACGCGGCGCGCAGGTGGGCGACTCCCTCCCGCAGGACGCGTTCGCGGTCGGCGTAGCGTTCGCGGATCTCCGGATGCAGCAGGCACAGCCACATCGCGTTGCGCCGTGCCGGTGGCAGGGTGCCGAAATCCAGCAGCAGCTTCGCCATTTCGGGGTTCCAGGCCAGGATGTCGTACCGGTGGTTCAGCAGCATGGCCGGCCGTGGCGACAGGTCGTCGACCAGCCGGGCCAACGGCTCCGCCGCGGTGTCGGCGGGCTTGTCGGGGGCGCCTGGCCGCCGGCCGGCCAGGCCGAAGAGATAGGCGCGTTCGTCGGGGGCCAGCCGCAGCGCCCGTGCCAGCGCCTCCACCACCTCCGCCGAGGGCCGCAGCCCGCGCGCCTGCTCCAGCCGCACGACGTAGTCGATGCTGACCCCGGCCAGCTCGGCGACCTCCTCGCGGCGCAGGCCGGGGGTACGCCGGGACCGGCGGTGCGAGAGCAGCCCGAAATCGCCGGGGTCCAGACGCTCGCGCCGGCTGCGCAGGAACGCGGCCAGCTCCTGGGTCGTGTCCACGGTGCCGGTGGTCATGACAGGTCCAACATTCTGGGTAGGACCGGTGTTCCCAGGAAGTTCCTTCCCTTACCCCCGGCTCGCGGCGGTCGCAGGCTGGTGACCGGCAACGGATCACGAGCACCAGGAGAACACGATGTCCCTCACCCTCGACACCTACCGGCTGCTGGGCCGCTCCGGGCTGCGGGTCTCGCCGCTGGCACTGGGGACGGCGACCTTCGGCACCGAATGGGGCTGGGGCGCCGAGCAGGACGACGCCCGAAAGCTGTTCGACAGCTACGTCGAGCGCGGCGGCAACTTCGTCGACACCGCCAGCACCTACACCAACGGCAGCGCCGAGCGCATGCTGGGCGAATTCACCCGCGATCGCCGCGAGAGCCTGGTGCTGGCGACGAAGTACACGACGTTGCGCCGGCCCGGCGACCCGAACTCCGGGGGCGCGCACCGCAAGAACCTGTTCGGGTCGGTGGAGACCAGCCTGCGGCGGCTGGACACGGACTACCTCGACCTGCTCTTCCTGCACGTGTGGGACTTCACGACACCGGTCGAGGAGATCCTGCGCGGCCTGGACGATCTGGTCCGCCAGGGCAAGGTCCTGTACGTGGCGATGTCCACCGCGCCCGCCTGGGAGGTCTCGCGCATGCAGGCGATCGCCGATCTGCGTGGCTGGTCCCCGCTGGTCGCGCTGCAGATCGAATACAGCCTCATCAACCGGGCCGGGGAACGTGACCTGATCCCGATGGCGCGGGCGATGGGGCTGGGGGTGACCCCGTTCTCCCCGCTGGGCGGCGGCGTGCTTTCCGGCAAGTACAGCCGCGCCGACCTGACCGCGACGAGCGCCGGCGCCGGGGAAAGCAGCCGCAAGAGCTGGAACGCCGGCCTGGGCATGGTCACCGAACGCACCCTCGCCATCGCCGACGTCGTACGGGAGGTCGCCGCGGAGCTGGGACACACCCCCGCCCAGGTCGCGCTGGCCTGGACGCTGCGGACCCCGGGCGTGACGGCACCGGTCATCGGCGCTCGCACCCCGGAGCAGCTGGTGGGGAATCTGGGCGCGCTGGAGGTCGAGTTCACCGCCGAGCAGCTGGACCGCCTCGAGGAGGCCAGCGCCATCGACCTCGGCTACCCGCACGACCTGCTCGCCGGTGACCACCTGCGTACCGCGATCATCGGCGAGCTGAAAGTCGAAACCCGCCGCTGAGCGCCGCTCCCCGGGGGCCCGCACCGGTGTCCTCCGGTGCGGGCCCGTCGTTCAGCAGAACCAGTGCACGGGTTCGTGTCCTCGGCAGGTGAGGTCGCCGAACCGCCCGCCGAAGAAGCCGAGCGGCTCGCCGTCGCGTTCGCACACCCGCCGCACGTGCCCGAACACCACGACGTGGTCCCCGGCGGTGAAGTGCCGCTCCACCGCGCAGTCCAGATGGGCCAGCGCGTCCGGCACGATCGGGACCGCATGGCTCCCGGTGGTGACGGGCAGGCCCGCGAAGTGGTCCTCGCCGCGTCGCGCGAACCGCAGCGCGAGGTGTTCCTGCCGGGCGGAAAGGATGTTGACCGCGAACCGTCCGGTACCGGTGACCGCGTCGGTGCTGCGCGCCCCGATGGTCAGGCACACCAGCAGCAGCGGCGGGTCCAGCGACACGGAGGTCAGCGAGTTGACCGTCATGCCGTGCGGGGTGCCGTCGGTGCCGGTGGCGGTCACCACCGCGACGCCGGTGGCGAACCGGCCCATGGCGCGGCGCATGGCCGGCGGGCCGACGTCGGAAACGGCGGAAGGGGAAACCATGGTGTCCTCCGGGGGTTCGGGCGTCAGGCGGGGTAGCGGACCTCGAAGGTGACCACGCCCTGGTCGGTGCGCCATGGACCGTGCGGCATGCCGGGCGGGCGGCAGGCGTACATGCCCGCGCTGAACGTTTCGCCGAGCGTGAGGTCGGTGAAGGACCCCTCCAGGATGTACACCTCCTCCCAGAAGTCGTGCTCCTGCACGCCCATCGGCGAGGAGTCCGCGCCCGGCTCGTAGCGCAGGATCCGGGTCGCCACCCCGGTTTCCGGGTCACTGGCCAGGATCCGCTCGGTGATCTTCGGGTCGTCGCCGGGACAGACGGTGAAGGCGACGCCGGTGACGGGGAAGAACTCGTGTTCGGGCTTGCTCATCGGTCGGCCACTCCGGGGATGTCGTATCCGGCAAGGAACTTCTCGACTTCGGCGAGCGGTTCGTCGAAGCCGTAGTTGCGGAAGGCGTATCCCTTCACCACGAAGGGCGCGCCCGCGTAGAACAACTCGTACTGGTGGTGGCGCCCGGCGAACTCGCTGCCGACCGCGTCCCAGGCGAGCTTGAACAGCTTCACCCGTTCCCCGGCCGGCGCGTTCGGGCTGTGCACGTACCGGTCGATGTCGGGCCGGGTGGCCGGATTGGTCAGCTCGGCCACGCTGGAGGGCACCTGCAGGACGCCGCCGCCGACGAGGTCACGCAGGATGGCCAGCACCCGAGGGTAGAGCTCGGCCTGCAGTCCCATCGCGCCGTAGACCGCGCGGGCGCCGGGCCGCCACAGGCCCTGTTCGTCGGGCACGGCGGTGTACTCGGCGGCCAGCACCGCGGACTCCACGAGTGACGCGAGACTGGCGAGTTCGCCGAGTTTCTCCACCACACCGGGGAATTTGTCCACGCCGTTGACCGCGGCGACCTTGCGGGCGAGCCCGGCGAGGAACTGCAGCTTCACGGTGAACCGGATCTGTGCCTGCCAGTTGCCCAGCACGTGCGCCCCGGTGTCGAAGAACTGCCGGCGCAGCCCGGCGACGTCGCGGTGGACGAACACCCGCTCCCACGGGACGAACACGTCGTCGAACACCAGCAGCGCGTCGGACTCGTCGAAGCGGGTGGTCAGCGGGTAGTCGTAGGCGCTGGTCGCGGCGGGCGCGTACGGGCGGCGGCAGTAGAGTTTGAGTCCCTTCGCGGCGACCGGGACCGCGAAGCCGAGCGCGAAGTCGCTGTCCTCGGGGCCCAGCGGCTTGATGCAGGACACGAAGATCTCGTCGGCGACCGCGCCGCCGGTGGCCAGCATCTGCGCGCCGCGCACCACGATCCCGTCCGCGCGTTCCTCGGCGACACCGACCTGCACCAGCTCGCCGTCCCACGCGTGCGCGGTGGTGGCGCGGGAGACCTGGGGCGGGATGATGGCGTAGGAGACGTAGAGATCCTCGGTCTCGATGCGTCGCTGGTAGGCGGCGACGTTCGCGGCGAAGTCGTGCTCGCCGCCCGCGAAGGCCTCGGGGTGCGCGGCGAACGCGGCGAAGAACGCGCCGACGTGGTCGGGACTGCGGCCGACCCAGCCGTGCGTGTGCCGCGCCCAGGTCGTGGCCGCCTCGCGGAACGCGGTCAGGTCCGCGCGGCTGCGCGGGGTGGTGAACAGCCGGTTCACCGCGTCGGCGCCGGGTTCGGCGCGGAGCATGTCCGAGGCCGGATCGGCGGCGATGTCGAACAGCTCGCCGATCGTGGTCGCGATCGGCGCGAACGCCGGATGGGCGGCGACGTTCTCGACGGGCTCGCCGTCGACGATGACCGTGCGGCCGTCGTCGAGGCTCGCCAGATAGTCGGCACTGGTGCGCATCAGGGGCTTCCCTACTTTCACGGAGTACGAACCGGCGGATGGCCGTCAGTTTCGGTCCGCGGGAAGGCCCGGCGATATCGGATGTGCGCGGCGCCGTTGTCGGAATCGCGCGGGCGGGTCAGCGCCGCGGGGTGAGCAGGGACGACGGCGTGACGCCGTAGCGTGCCTTGAACGCGGCGCCGAATTCGCCGAGGTGAAGGAAACCGCAGGCGTAGGCGACCTCGGTGACGGTGGTGTGCTCCCCGCCGCCGAGGAGCAGGGCGTGGGCCCGTTCCAGCCGCTGGTCCCGGAGCCACCGCGCGGGTGACGTGTCGAGCTCGCGCCGGAAGGACTCCTGCAGGGTCCGGACGCCGACACCGCACTCCGCCGCGACGGCGGCGATGCTCATCGGCTCGGCGAGCCGGTCCCGCATGTGGTCCATCGCCCGCCGGACCCGCGCGGACGGCGCCTTTTCCCGCTCCGGCCCCAGCGCCGCGCTGCGGTTGCTCGGCTGGCACAGCAGCAGCGACTCGATGATCACCTGTTCGAGCTGCCACAGCAGCCGTGGCCGCGCGGACACCGGCCCCGGCCCGGCCAGGTCCACCACCGACTCCAGCAACCCGTCGAGCCCGCGGACGGCGTCGGCGAGACCCAGTTCGAAGTGGACGGGACCGGCCGTCCCGGTCATCGCCGAGGCGACCGATTCGACCCGCCGCCGGTCCAGCCGGACGACGACCTGGTCGAACGCGGCGTCGATGGCGAACTCGAACTCGTGATACGGCCCCACGATGACGCCGTGCCCGGGGGACACCGGCACCTCCGTCCGGCCGTAGCGGTAGACGGCCCCACCGCCGACCGGGAGGGTCAGCAGGAAGTTGTCCTCCTCGGGTACCGCGGGGGAGACCGTGACGTTCGCGCCGTACCGGAGCCGGTTGACCGACAGGTCGCCGACCGGGACGTGGGCGAGCCGCGCGGCCAGCCGGGCGCCCCTGGACAGCCGCAGCTCGTGCGGGCGCAGCGCCCCGGTGCACGCCTCGATCACCTGCTCGGCGTCGCGCGCCGCGGCCAGGACCGCGTCGCCGTGCGCGACGGTGCTGCGTGCGAGTTCGGTCGTGCCCATCGGAACTCCGGGGTAGGGGTCCCCGCGAGTGTAGACGCCGGGGCGCCCGGCTCGGCGCGGTTCCCGGGCGGGGAAGCACCACGACGGGAGGTGGGGTCTTCCGGCCCTGTCCGGCATGTGTGCCTGTCTCGACACTGAACGGGTAACCGGAGATGGGTGAGCGATCAGTCGACGGTGGAGGGGAGCGACGTGCGGCCCACGTCTGTGGACGACCTGGACGACACTCAGATCGAGGAGCGGATACAGCAGCTGGAGCAGCGGCTGGCGCGTGAGCACGATCGGATGCCGTCCGGGCTGGTGCACCGGATGGTCGAGTACGCCCGAGCGCGGTTCGCGCACGCCCGGATCCGGAGGTTCGTGCCGATCCTGGTCGAGCGGACGGTGCGCGCGCACCTGGACCTCACCACGGGCGCGGCCGGGCGGTCGGGCCCGGCGGCCGCCGGGAACGGGCCGCGGCCCTACTCGATGCCGGAGTGGGCGCGGGTGGTGGCGCATCGGCTGCTGTCCGGCGACCTGCCGCGCCGGTGGGCCCACACCCAGGGCGTCGCCCGGCGGGCGGGCGAGGTCGGAACCCTTTTCGTGTCAACGGATCGTGAGGTGCTGGTGGCCGCGGCGTGGCTGCACGACATCGGCTACGCCCCCGCTCTGGTCCGCACCGGGTTTCATCCGGTGGACGGGGCGCGGTTCCTTGGTGCCAGTGGTGTGCCGGATCGTGTTTGTGCGCTGGTGGCTCACCACACCGGTGCGGCGGCGGTCGCGGATCTACTTGGGCTTTCCGGCGAACTCGCGCGGTTCCCGGACGAACGCGGCGCGGTGCGTGACGCGCTGTGGTTCTGTGACATGACCACCAGCCCGGACGGCGAACCGGTCTCCTATGCCGACCGGCTGGCCGAGTTGCGCGCTCGCCGCGGCCCGGCCGATCCTGTGGTTCGTGCACTGGCCGTCAACGGGAGTGAACGCGCCGCCGCCGTGCGCCGCACCGAACAACTGCTCGAGCACGTCGAAACCCGGGCAGCAGGGAGATCGCGATGCGGGTACTGACCCTCAACCCCGGTTCGTCGAGCTTGAAGGCGGCGCTGGTCGCGGCCGGGGCGGCGGTCGGCCGGGCCGCCTGGGAAACGGCCGGGTCCACTGTGGACGGAATCGTCGCCGACGCGGTGGGGTGCTGGCCGGACGCCGACGTGGTCGCGGTGCGATTCGTGCACGGCGGTGCGCGTCGCGGGCCCGCGCTCCTGGACGACGAACTCCTCGAATCCTTGCGGCGGCTCGGCCCGCTCGCGCCGCTGCACCAGCCGCAGTCGATCGCGGTGGCCCGTGCCGTACTCCGGGAACGCCCGGGGACGCCGGTGGTCGCGTGCTTCGACACGTCCTTCCACGTCGACCTGCCGGAGCCCGCCGCCCACTACCCGTTGCCCCGGGAGTGGACCCGGCAGGGCCGCCTGCGCCGGTACGGCTTCCACGGCCTGTCCTGCCGGTACGTCGCGCGCCGGGCCGCCGGGATGCTCGGCGTCGGGCCGGATGCCGCGCGGCTGCTGTGCTGCCATCTCGGGGCCGGGGTTTCGGTGACCGCGATCGACGGCGGCCGCAGCGTGGACACGAGCATGGGGTTCACCCCGCTGGCGGGTCCGGCGATGGCGACCAGGTCCGGCACGGTGGATCCGGGTCTGCTCCTGCACGTCCTGGAGACGGCGCCGATGTCGCCCGCGGAGCTGGCCGACGCGCTGTATCGCCGCTCGGGGCTGGCCGGGATGAGCGGGACCAGCGGGGATCTGCGGGAGGTGCGGGCCGCCGCGTCGGCGGGGGATCCGGACGCGGTACTCGCGCTCGAGGTCTACCTGCACCGGCTGCGGCGGGAGATCGGCGCGGTGGCGATGAGCCTGCCGGAGCTGGACGCGATCGTGTTCACCGGGGGTGTCGCGGAGCACCAGCCGGACCTGGTCGCCACGTTGGCCGGGAAACCGGGGCCGCTCGGCGTCGAGGTCGATCCGGCTCGCTGTGCCGGGGCGGGGGACCGGGTGGTCAGCCCGGACGGGGCGGGAGTGGCCGTGCTGATCGTCCGGACGCGGGAAGACCTCGAACTGGCCCGCGACGCCGAACGGGTGCTTTCGGCCGCGGGAACGGGGTGACGGCGTCGGCGGCACGGTCTCCGGACCGTGCCACCGACGCTCCGGAGTGGCTCAACGAAGCCAGGGATTGCGCCGTACGAAGGGGATTTCGGCCCATCGCCTGCCCAGGCCCCAGACGTTCCCGGCCAGTGTCAGCGCGAGCGCGATCAGCACGAGGGCGTAGACGAGGTGGTAGTCGATGACCGGGTTGGTCGACATACTCGGCCTGCCGTCGAGGGTGGTGCGGGCCGGTGGCCATTCCGCGACCCACATGAGCAGGAGCAGCACCGTGCCGGTGGCGGCGGAGATCCGCAGCCCGATCCCGAGCGTGACGGCGACGCCGATCGCGGCGAGGCCGAGCATGAACAGCCAGTCGGCCCACCAGGCGCCGGCCCACGAACGCAGGGTGTCCGCGAGCGGGCCGACGCTCACGTGGCCGAGGAAGCCCTTGGTCGGGGAGCCGCCGTCGACCCAGGCGTTCGCCGAGGTGGTGGCGTAGCCCCAGCCGAAGGTCTTGTCGAGGAAGGCCCACAGGAACAGCAGGCCGGTGGCGACGCGCAGTACGGCCAGCGCGCGGAGTCCGTTGGGCGCACCGGAGCCGTCGTGCTGGACGGGGACCCGCGCGGACTCGAGGTGCGTGTCGTGTCCCTTGACGGACATGGGTTTCTCCTTCTCATCTGTCTACAGTGGACGATTGAAGCCGGGTGCCGCCCCGGTCGTCCCAGACGAAGTCGAGCCGGTTGCGGACACCGAGGACGCCGGGCACCCGTGCGCAGAGCAGGCCCGCGCGCTCGGCCTCGCCGCGGCTGTCGAGCCGTCCGACGAGGGTCACGACACCGTCTTCGACGGTGACGGTGGCCTGTCCCGGTGCCATCCAGAGCGCGCGCTGGAGGACGTCGCGTTCGATGTCGGCGTGGATCTCCCGGTCCGGGCGGCAGAACGTGCCGAGCAGGTCGCGCCGGGACACCACGCCGACGAGCCGCCCTTCGTCGACGACGAACAGCCTGCGTACCCCGGCGCGGGCCATGCGGAGCGCGGTGGCGTGGACGGATTCGCCGGGCGTGACGGTTCGCGCGGGCCTGGTCATGAGGTCCCTCGCGAACAGCGCGTGTGCCCTGTCCCAGTCCCGCCGGGCGCGTCCGCCCGCGATCGGCCCGGGGCGTCGGGTGTCCTCGCCGGTGCGGAGCCGGGCGATCAGGTCGGCCTCGGACACGACGCCGACCGGGCGGCCGTGGCCGTCCACGACCGGGATCGCGCTGATCCTCCGCTCGGCGAGGAGCCGCGCGATGTGCTTGTACGGCGTCCGTGGTGTCACGGTGACCGGGTTCGCCGTCATGACGTCGGAAACGGTCTGGCGCATGATCTCCTCCGATCGGCCGGCCACCGGAGCGGACGGCCCCGGCGTCGGCCATGTGCCCAAGCTAGGACCGGGGCGGCGGGCGGGAATGGTGCCGTTGGTCCCCGATCCGTGGGACCTCGGTACGCCGGTGGCCCTGCCCGTGTTCCGCTTTCTCGTTCCGGGCACGCCATCGATGACCTTCGCGTTACCCGGCGGGACCTTCGGCTCTGACCCGGACGCTCCGGCACGGGCGAGGGTGGAGGGAACCGGTGTGGCCGCGGAGGTCGTTTCCGAACACGAGGGAGTACCCGATGAACAACACCATCCTGGTCGGTACCGATGGTTCGCCCGGCGCGGAACAGGCCGTGGCGTGGGCGGCGGGCGAGGCCGCGGCGCGGGGTGACGTGCTGCGGATCGTGAGCGCGGTCAACATCGCCGGGTTGTACTACGGCGGCGGCGCACCGCTCGGCGAGAGCATGCTGAACGACCTGCGGCGCGCGAGCGAGGGCTTCGTACGGCAGGCGGAGGTCATCGCGCGGTCGGTGAGCCCTTCGCTCCGGATCGAAGGGCGTACCTCGCCGGAGGCACCGGTGCCGTTGCTGATCGAGCAGTCCCGGGGCGCGCGGATGCTGGTGGTCGGGAGTGCCGGATACGGTCAGTTCCTCTCGACGGTGCTGGGGTCGACGACCTCGGCGCTGGTGGGACACGCCTCCTGCCCGGTCGCGGTGGTCCGCGGCCGGGACGGCACCGGCGAGGTGCCTTCGGACGGACCGGTGGTGGTCGGGATCGACGGCAGCCCGGTGAGTGAGCGGGCGGTCGCGATGGCGTTCGAGGAGGCGTCGCTGCGGGGCGCGCCGTTGGTGGCGTTGCACGCATGGAGTGACGTCGTCTACGAGTCGACGCGGGGCACGGCCCGGCTGCTGCCGCAGTGGGAATCCTTGCGGGACGATGAGGAACGGCTGCTGGCCGAGCGGCTTGCGGGCTGGCAGGAGAAGTACCCCGGCGTCGAGATCCGCCGCGACCTCCGGGTCGACCGGCCGCGGCACGCGCTGCTGGAGTTGTCCGGGCGGGCCCGGCTGGTGGTGGTCGGCAGCCACGGGCGTGGCGGCTTCACCGGGATGCTGCTCGGCTCCACCGGGCAGGCGCTGGTGCAGCA